>DAIQBS010000023.1:0-50909 GCA_036781025.1 Sphingobacterium sp.
ACAGCTTCAACATCTCTGATGGCTGGAATTCGCTACGCTCTTCCTAGGCCATTCCTCTCGCTCGAAGGTCACGATGTTTTTGCTGTTTTTCCGCCGCTGGAAATGGGCCGAAGTTGCACCTGCTCCGCAGGTGAAAACAGACTTCGCCTGACCTAGCACAGCGCGTCCTTGCGATGAGGTACGAAGAAGCAATCTCTTGTTAGGTTTGAGATTTGTGACGTAAGATTTGAGAGGATGTTTACCTGATCATATCGTAACTGTAAAGTTCAGAGATTGCTTCGCGGGCTCGCAAGGACGGTTGGACTAGGTTCAGGCAAAGCCTTCAGCGGTAAAACGTCAGTGCAATTATTTTGAACCAAGAGAACCTGAATGAACTGATTTTAATGAATAGAAAGAATATTCAAATCAATTAGAAACTATATTCAGTATTTTTCAGTAAAATCATTTCCTCAGTGGTTCAAAACATGAGCAAAGACTTAGTACTTCACAGGCTTCGCCTGAAAACCAACCGCGTTCAACTATGCTCTCATATCTCACGTCTAACATCTCATGTCTAACATCTCATGTCTAACATCTCATGTCTCCTACCTCACATCTCACGTCTAATACCTATCTTTGCGCTTAAAACACCTTCAAATCATGTACACATTTAGAAATGCTGAACTTGCTGATCTACCAAAAATCACAGAAATCTATAATTCCACTATTCCATCTAGATTAGTAACAGCAGATACAGAGTACGTTACTGTAGAAAGTAAAGTATCATGGTTTGAAGATCATAATCCAATAAACAGACCGATATGGCTGGTTGAAAATGAACAAAAAGAGACAGTTGGATGGGTTAGTTTTCAATCATTTTACGGCAGACCTGCCTATCAGGGTACCGCAGAGATTAGCATATACTTAGATCAAAACTTTAGAGCTCAGGGTTTGGGCAAATTCATCCTTCAACATTGTATTGAGGAAGCTCCAAAAATGGGAATTATAACCTTATTAGGATTTATTTTTTCACACAATACGCCTAGTATCAACCTATTCAAAAAATTCCAATTTGAAGAATGGGCCTTATTACCTGACATCGCAAATTTAGATGGTATAGAAAGAAGCTTAAGTATTCTAGGTTTGCGAGTGGGCTAATTTTTCTGCACAATCCTTACATACTCCTATCAAAACACAGTTTACACTTTCCACCTCATATCCAGTAGGAACAGAAAAATGTACTGCTTCCGCTAAGCATTCAATGGTTTGACAGTTTTTACAACGGAAATGAAAATGATTATCTGTGAAGCTATTCTCATCACATTTCATACAGACAGCAAAATATTGCTTCCCATCTTCTGCTACAATACGGTGAACTAATCCATCATCACAAAAGCGATTCAATATTCGATAAATCGTTGCTCGGTCTATATCGATCGCTAACTTTTGCTCAATGGCAATATGGCTCATCGCTTTTCTATTTTTTATCAGTAAGTCTAAAACCGCATCTTTTGTCGCCGTATTTCTTCTTCTCATGCTTCTTAAAAATCTATCACAAAGTTAATGCAAAAAAATCGCATTAATTTATTGCGATATTGTCGCAATAACAATATTAATGTTTATGTTTGTAAAAAACATATTAAATCATGAGAACAAGAATTATAACAATAAGCAATTTATTTAAATTACTTAGCATTAGCCTTATCATTTTAGGACTAAGCAGCTGCACATACAGCGACCAAGAGAACTTAGCTAAAGTTCAGGATAGTACGATACAAAGTGAAAAACCAACCTACTTTTACCTCCGTCCCAACATAGAAAAAATGTATGGTTACACCCAAGCGGTAAAAGTGGGGAATATTGTAAAAATTGGAGGGGTGATTAGTATTGATGAAAATGGTAAACCTTTATCGGAAGGTGATTATCTAGGTCAAATGAAAAATTGCTATGCAAGTCTATCCAAAATATTAGCGCATTACGGATGTACTTTTGATGATGTCTATTTAGAAAATATTTATACCACTAGTATGGCCGAACTACAAAAAAACGCACAATATCGTGGAGAAATCTATAAAAACCAATTTCCTACAGGTAGCTGGATTGGCATCAAAGAATTGGGTTTACCACAGAGTATGATTGAAATTGAAATGGAAGCTTTAATTCCTCAGAAAAAAGCACATGCAACACATGACTAGAAGGGAAGTCATAAAAAAGGCTGCAATCATTTCTACTACATTAGGAATGAGCATGCCTATGTTTTCATTTAAAAATAACCCAATAAATCTTATGGAAGAAATAGTTGATGTCATCATCATTGGAGGTAGTTATGCTGGCCTATCAGCCGGCTTAGCTTTGGGACGATCCATGAAAAAAGTATTAATTATAGATAATGGACTTCCCTGCAATAGAAAGACTCCTCATTCGCACAATTTCATCACGCAGGACGGCGTAAAACCTCAAATCATTGCCGATCGAGCGAAAGAGCAAATTATACAGTATCCAAATGTCAACTTTTTAACGAGTACTGTTCAATCATGTCATAAAAACAATCAGGGATTTGAAGTACGCTGTGATGATAATCAAACATTCAAAACCAAAAAAATAATATTTGCAACAGGAATAAAAGATATCATGCCTGAAATACCAGGCTTTACTTCTTGTTGGGGCATTTCAGTTATCCACTGCCCCTACTGCCATGGATATGAATATCGAATGAAAAATACAGGGATTATGCTCAATGGCGATAAAGCTTTTCACATCAGTCAGTTGGTGGGAAACTTAACGGATAAAATCACCATCCTGTCTAATGGGAAGGCAGACTTTAGTAACGATCAGATCTCCATGCTGAAGAAACATCATGTTACTATTATAAATAAAAAGATTGATTCCTTAATCCACGATAATGGCCATCTAAAGCAAGTTCAATTTGAAGATAATAGCCGTATGAATTTTGATGTGCTTTATACCTCTGTCCCTTTTACACAACATACAACCATTCCAATGGAATTAGGTTGTGAATTAAGCGAATCAGGTTATATTCAAATCGATCAACATTATAGAACGACAATACCAGGTGTATATGCATGTGGTGATAATTGCAGCAACATGCGCTCAGTGGCTCATGCTGTATTCTCTGGAGCGATGGCTGGCTCGAGTTGCAATAAAGATTTAACGGAGGAAACTTTTTAAACATTTGAATATATTTTCAAAATGAGGTTTATACATCCATCTAAAAAAAAAAATAGTTTCAATTTATTCATTTATGTTAGACTCATAAAAAATCTCTAAGTACATCTTTGCATCTCTTACGAATCTTCCACGGATTTTTTCGATTAACATCCATACAATGTCCGAAGGAGATCCTAAGGAGATCCTAAGAAGTGAAAATTAAATGGAATTTAAATCAATGAATTTTAATAAATCATCTGTAAAACTTATCACAAAATAAAAGACTTATCGTGCGTATTAGTAAGGATAATACCCATTTCAGAAATGGAATAAACAAACAATACAGCGCTAACTTAATTACACAATAAGTATATTTAATAGGAATTTAAAAAAGCTAAAACAGTCAGTATGGAAACCATAAATTTCGATGTCATTATTATTGGAGGTAGTTTTGCGGGCCTATCTGCGGCTATGGCTCTAGGCAGATCCCTAAAAAAGGTGTTAATTATAGACCATGGTCAACCATGTAATAGGCAAACCCCTCATTCCCATAATTTTATTACTCAGGATGGGGAAACACCAGTAGAAATAGCTAAAAAAGCAAAACAACAGGTGTTAGCCTATGAAACGGTTCAATTTGTTCATGATGAAGCAATCGATGCTTTAAAAGAAAATGACAAGTTTATCATTAGAACCAGGAACAACAAAAACTTTTCAGCAACTAAATTGATTTTAGCGACCGGAATAAAAGACTTAATGCCCGACATACCAGGTTTTAAATCTTGTTGGGGAATTACTGTTGTTCATTGTCCTTATTGTCATGGTTACGAGTTTAAAGGTCAAAAAACAGGGATATTTTTAAATGGAGAAAGAGCCTATCATATTACCCAGTTGGTTCATAATTTAAGTAAGGATTTAAGGATTTTAAGCAATGGAAAAGCAAATTTCACGGCCGAACAATTAGAGAAATTACATTCCAAAGGTATTGAGATTATTGAAAAAGAAATGAAGGAAATACGGGAAGAAAACGGGAATATCCAGGAAGTAATATTCGCTGATAATAGCAGTATAAATTTAGACGTGTTGTACGCAGGATTACCATTTGAACAACACAGTACTATTGCAAATCAATTAGGCTGTGAATTGAACGAAAATGGATATTTAAAAGTGAGCTCATTACAAATGACTACGGTGGAAGGGGTTTACGCTTGCGGTGATAATTCAAGTCCGATGCGTTCAGTAGCCAACGCCGTTTCTTCTGGTAATTTCGTAGGCGCATTAATCAATAAAGAATTAACCGAAAAATCTTTTTAAAACAAACAAATAAGGGGCAAATCTCACTGATTTACCCCTTATAAACCTACTATTTTAAACTGTTAATCTATAATTTCCAAACGCAACTCTTCTTCCATAATTTTGGTTTCCTTACCGATGGTATACTCATAGGACAAAGAAAATACATGAAACTTCCTTCCAAATGCTTCCTCTAAGTAATATTTATTGGGATATCTTTGATTTCCATCAATCTGCTTCATAAGCAAATTTTTATAAGGTTTAATCAATAAGGAACTATCAGGATTGACTTCGATGATAATGGAATTATTTTCGATATGTTTTAAAGAATTTTCAAAAGTTTCTGACCCTACTACGGTTCTAACGGTATTTTTCGAAAGTGGGTATAACTTTTTGCTACCCGCTACCACCATACTGTTGTTAAGCCCTGTCATCGTATAAAAATCATTTTTTATCTGCGAAGCATAATCGTTTTCAATTAGCACTTGAAATAAGATCGTGTTTTTCTTTTCATTCACTTCTACATTGGAAGAAGGTTTTACCTTTAATGCAATGAAGTAAGTAGAGTCTGGCGATAATCCATCTGGACGGATTTTTACCAGGGTACGTCCAGTACGTTCGCCAGATTTAATAGTAATGGAGTAATCTTCAATTTCAAACTTATCTTTAGGAAGTAATTTAGCATACAGACTTTCATCCGCATCAAATAAAGCCCAATTGTATTTATCAAATGGCTCCAGGCTTTCTTCCAATTCAAGCACTAAATCTTTATTGGTAGCACTTGTTCCACCAGCGGAAGCAGCAAGATAACCTGATACTTCTTCTCCAGTTAAGGGAACAACTTCTTGAAATGTATTATGATATTCACTACTGATTAAAGCAACCACATTTTTATACATTTCCTGTTCAAATATTTCTCCATCGTTACAAGAAGTACATAGTGCTGCTATGGCCAATATGCTTAATAAACGAATTTTCATAGTTTTCTTAAATAAAGTTTAATTAATAACCAGGATTTTGATCTAATGATGGTAATCTCCTCATTTCATCTCTTGGGATTGGCATCCAAATCAATTTTCTATTCACTTCTCTTGTTAAAAATGAAGAAGTTCCTGGAATAACACGTTGGTAATACGTTTCTTTCGTCGCCCCATCTGGATTCATTCCACGAATAGGCTCACGCTCTGTTTCTTCATAAATACCCCAACGGCGTACATCGTAAAATCTTCTGTTTTCCCATAAGAATTCAATCATACGCTCTCTTTCAATCTGATCTTGTACAATTCCTTGATCTGCTAATTGTACGGATGATAAACCTGGTAAACCAGCACGATAACGAATATCATTGAACGCTTTTTTTATCTCTTCAACATCCCTACTCACTGTATATTGCTTATCATCTAATTGAACAGTATGAGAACCTGAAAGGTTATTTAATGCCTCTGCATAAGACATCAAAATCTCCGCATAACGAATTATCGAATAGGCTTTCACCATTTGCCTTGCTCCAGTCCCTTGGAAAGCATCCATTGGATGGTTGTATTTCTTAATCACATATCCAGTAATCGGATAGTTTGGTGATGAAGCGGTCACACCACCACGACCATCGGCATCTTGGAAATAATATTTGGCTGTATAGTTATTTACTGAAGTACTAGATAAAGCTGGCCATACCGCTTCATTGAATCCAACAGATGCGTAGAAGCGCATCTCCCGGTTTGCATACATGTTGTAAACACCTGCGTTTAACGGATAATCGGAGAAATTAAGGGCTTGAGAGGTGAAGCCAGTTTCCGAATAATATCCATCTACTTTTGCTTCATCCTTGGTTCTTCCATCATCCATTAAATAAGCATCCACTACCTTTTGAGTCACACAAAACCTTCCCCATCCCCCTAATGTAGGCGGGAAAGAACCTTTATTTAAATATTCATTGATATAATTAGTATTTCTTCCCCAGATGATTTCCGGATTGATGGAAGCCACAGCTTCACCAGTAAATATATTGGAATAAGATTTTAAATGATCGATACCTTCTGCCCCGTTTGGATAACTAGCATAATAATTTGGATCCACAGTGACTCCTTCAGGTAATGCTTTGGTTTTTGCATCGGAAAGTACGGTATATAATTTATACCTACCCATATCCATCACTCGCTTCGCCGCTGCAGCTGCTACCGCCCATCTTTTCTCATCGTAATTTTGAGCGACATAAAATTGATCATCTGTTTTTCTCTTCCAAGTGGAATAATACGATCTTGCGACTTGGCCTCCATTGAATAAAGGACTAGCATGGATCAGTCTTAAACGTGCCACTAAAGCTAATGCTGCCCCTCTGGTAGGTTTTCCGAAATCTAGGATTCCTACATCTTCCGGCATAAATTTCGATGCCTGTTCAAATTCTCCACAGATATACTCCATCGCTTCGTCATAAGTGGCACGTGCTCTATCGTAATACTCAATGGATTCATTGGTGTTGATCACCTCGTCACCAACTAAGATAGGAGGTCCATAATCCACAATTAAATTGTAATAAGCATAGGCGCGAATAAATCGAGTATAGCCTTCGAATTTAAGTCGATCAGCTGTGGTCAAATCCTGAGGTTTGTCCAAGTTGTTGATGATTAAATTGGCCTTACGAATGATCTTGTAATACTTGTTCCATTGATTCATGTTTGGACTACCATCACCGTAAAAATCTGGTGAAATACGACCCGTGGCAAAATCCATTCCGTAATATACATTACTTGATCCTCCACCAGTTAGGCCGTTCAAGGCTTCATCAGTAGCCATCGGACCTGGGGTATAACCCAAGCGAATGGTATTTGACTCATCAGGAAACATCGCCGCAGCTCCCCACATATACGCTTCTAGATTTCTGGCATTACTGAAAGCAGAATCTATATTAAATTCATCATCGAAATAATTGTCAATATTTAAATAATCTTTACAGGAACTAGCCATATAGATCATAGGAACCAGCATAAATAGCTGAACGATTCGAATGAGTGTTGATTTGTTTTTCATCGTTAAAATCTTTTCTGTCATTAAAAATTAAGGTAAACCTGGAAGGAATAAGTCGCTGGAATAGGATATTTCCTGCCATTCCAAACGGCTTGTTCAGGATCAAATATTTTAACCTTATCCCAGATGTAAAGGTTATTACCAACAAATTGAAGATCTACAGAAGAAACACCTATGCGTTTTAACAGGTTTTTACTTAAGTGATAATTCAAAGTGATTTCTTGAAGACGAAGGTACCTGGAATCCCCTTGCCAAAAATCAGACATTTGTCTATTATTGCTGTTGGTACCATATTGCAATCTTGGGAATAGGGCATTTGGATTTTCGGCCAATGATTCATCAATTCCATGTGCAATGGCATAATCTTTAGGAATCCAACGATTCGCAGGATCTGCTGCAAGGCTGAGCACATTGCCTAAGGTACCTTCGAAAAATGGCATATAACCCATACCATTTAATTTACTAACACCATTTACTACGGTTTCTTGTCCCACATTAAAGTAAGCAGTCTTTCCAGTCCCTTTGAATAGAACCCCTAAGCTGAAATTTTTATAAGAAAATTCAGCTCCAAAACCATACATTAATAATGGATAATTGCTATGAGTAAGAGGTACCATATCTAGCTTATCAATCATTCCATCACCGTTTACATCTTTATATTTTATATCGCCAGGGAGCACTTCTCCAAAAGTTTGTTTTGGGCTGTAATTAATATCCTCTTCATTCTTAAATAAGCCTAAAGATTGATATCCTCGAAGGGAATTTAAAGGAAAGCCATTATACTCTAAGTAAGGATATTCTAAATAAGCTTGTTCCCAGTTTTGCACTTCATTTTTGGAATAGGTAAAGTTACCACGAACAGTTATTCCTAAATCACTGGTGATATTTGCCTTATAACTGATATTACCATCCATACCGGAACTTTGCATACGACCGACATTAGCAAATGGATTGGAAACAACCCCTACAAACTCGGGTACTTGAACACGTTGCTGAAAGATACCATTCCGTTGATCGTGGAAATAATCCAATACAAAATCTAACTTATCATTGAATAAGCGTCCTTCAATACCAATATTGGATTTTACAGCTCGTTCCCAAGCTAGATTATCCGCTCCGATTCTAGTTTCATTGATGGTTTCTATACCTGGAATACCCCAAATATTATTATTTGATTGATTAACTTTGGTTAAATAAGGGAAACGGTAATCAGATATACGGTCATTACCTACCGTACCATAAGAAGCTCTTATTTTGAAATAATTTAGCCAAGGTGCAGACTCTTGCATAAATTTGTAACCTGTAGGAACCCACCCTAAAGCAATAGAAGGGAAAAATCCATATTGTCTACCTGGTTGAAAGTTCTCGGATCCTGTGTATCCAAAATTGGCATCTAATAAGTATATATCCTTATAGCCATAAGTAAATCGACTGGAAACACCTTGATAACGTAGAGGTATGGCATTTAGATTTGTATTTGCATCTCTAGTATCCTTCTCATCGCTCACATAATAATAGACTAAAGCTGAGGTACGGTGGTCTTCCCCAAATTTACGGTCATAATTCAGGGCAGATTCCATAAAATATTTTCTGAATTGTCTAGTAGTACGATTATAACTAGCCTTTTTTTCCTCTACCGACCGAAACATGATTAAAGAACCGTCGGCGGCTCTACCTAATGCATTATATAAAGCCGGTTGAACCGATCTCCGCTCTTCAAAAAAACTCTTTATATCGAAAGCCCCTTGAATCCTAAATTTTAACCCTTCTGTAAATTTGGATAAATCCTGATTTAGCGCTAAAGTCGATTTACCTTGGTAGATTTGGTCCGATGCTTTACCTGTTCTATTGATCATTACATAAGGTGATGAACGGTCATCCGCCCCTCTACCTGGTAATAATCCATTGGAATATTGAGTAGGAATGGATAAAGGTGTCAGCCTGGATTGAGCACCCCATATATAGTCCGTATTGGCAATACCAGGTTGATCCAACTTTGATAAAAAACCATCAGAACCCAAAAACACTTTGGTAGATTTAGTCAAGTTGATATCTAAGTTTATCCTATAATTGTATGTTTTAAAACCAACATTGGAACTATAAACACTTTCTTTATCTACCTTATATGCGGCAGCTTCATCTCTGGTACCTAAACTTAAAAAGTAACGTGCTACTTCACTACCTCCACGACCACTTAAGTAATAGCTACTTTTCCAAAAGTTATTATTTAATATTTCGTCCTGCCAATTGACATTCGGATATAAATCCGGATCCAGTCCATCTCGTATGATGCCCATTTCCGTCTCATCGTATAAAGGAGTTGCTCCACGAATAATGTGTGCCTCATTGGCTAATAAGGCATAATCATAAGCTTCCAGATATTGAGGTAACCTATTTAGATTAGACATGGTCGTGTTTGCTCTAGCGGTAATTTGAATACGATCTACCAAACCACGTTTGGTCGTCACTAATACCACCCCATTTGCACCACGCACACCATAAACTGCAGTTGCCGAGGCATCTTTCAGAATCGAAAAACTTTCAATATCTGCTGGATCAATGGTATTTAAATCCCCTTCCAATCCATCGATCAGCACAAGTGCCTTATTATTTGCACCAAAAGTACCAATTCCGCGAACCCAAAAATCAGCGATATTTTGCCCAGGTTCACCACTAGTTTGCAAGGAAATAACCCCAGCTGCTCTTCCTCCTAATAGGTTGGCGATGGAAGGTGCAGGCGATTGTAAATCTTTTGCATCAACAGTCGTAATTGCTCCAACAGAACTAATCTTTCTTTGCACATTACCTAAACCAACTACGATTACTTCATCAATTTGTTCATTATCCTCCAGGAGGTTGATGGTTAAATTACTACTTTCTTCAACGGCTACATGCTCCAATATTTGATAGCCTACAAAACTGAATACAATTTTATCTCCATATTCAACTTTGATATTAAATTTACCATCTTTATCCGTAGAGGTTCCAATGTTCGCTTTATCTTTTATGTAAATAGAAACATTCGCAAGTGGATTATTTTCCGGGTCTACTACGGTACCCGCAATGTTAAGTTGTTTTATTTCCTGTCCAAACGCAGTACTTATGATAAGACAGCATAAGAAGGAAAATAATAAATGTTTGATTTTCATTATATAGATGATTATTATTCAATTACCAATTTTCTTATTCGTGCATTAGTCCAGTCGGCGATGTAAATATTCCCTTCTTCGTTCACCGCAACTCCCCATGGCTGATTGAATAAAGATTCCACAGGCCCACCATCTTTATAGCCCGATTTTCCAGGTTGCCCCGCAACAGTGGTCACCATATTATCTGCTGAGACCATACGTATACAATGATTACCATAGTCTGCTACAAACATATTTCCATCATTATCAAACTTGATATCTTTAGGGTAATTGAAAAGTGCATCTGCTATAGGTCCATCTCTAAAGCTACTGCCACCAGGAGCATTTAATCGTTTGAAACCACCAGTACCATTCGGATCTCGTAAATCAAGAACCGAAATACCTTGTCTGAATTCTATGGGATTGGCATTGGAATGAAGGGTGATATACAGCAACCATGGTTTTGCAGGATTAATAGCTTGGCCATACTGAGAGCCATAAGGCCCTTGATGAACTATAGTTGCTTCTAAGGTTTCTGGATTGATTTTCGCAATTTTACCATCGCGATAACGGGTATATAGATGTTTGTCGTAAGGACAATAGGTAATGAAATTTTTATAGCGGTCGGCATCTACTATAGAGTTTAAATCGGCAGTAGAATATTTCATATTCTTCTGTCTTGGATACCAAGCTTCTCGAGGATCGAATGTAAACATCACTTCTTTTACAGACTCATGGGAAGCAGTCAGCATGCCAGAAGAACGATCTACCGTAAGTCCATTCGCATATAACACACGTTCAGCGGTAGTTTTAGCCTCAATTAATGGAGTAACGATGTTTTCCAATTCATTGATTCGAGCTACACCAAAGGTTCCTCCATCCCTCCAGGACATGAATATATTTCCTTCCGCATCTAGCTCTAAATATTTACCATACACATTCGCCTCGGTCAACACCCCTGGTTTAAAACTCTTAACACCATTTCCCGTGACTGTACTTACTTGAGCTTGGACATGATAGGTAAAGCTGTCCTCATAGGTCAGAGAATCTTTACCGACAACAATTGAAATTTTTGGATCATCCCCAGGAAGTCTAGGAACTAAGGCATAAATTCTTTTTCCACTACTGGATACCACCGAAGCACGAGAATTATTGAAATACACTTTGATTTTGGATGGGTCAGTACCAAAATTATCCCCATCTAAGAGAATTATATTTCTTGCACCACCCTCCTTCGGGAAAAAAGAAGTTAATACAACGGATTTGTTAGGATCATGGTCCTTTTTCTCCAGTTCTTCTTTTTTATCACAACTAGTGATAAAAACGATTAAAGCCCATGAGAGGAGCCTAAAACGGTAGATTGACATTTAAAAAATGATTTTTAGTTAATATTCGTTTTATTTGCCTGCAAGATTAGGTATCTTATATTTCTTAAATATTAGCTTTATATTATTAAAATATCATTAATATTTAATTGCAAATCTGTTTAGAAACCTTTAATTAAGTTTTATTGATATTGCTGACTGGTTTATAACTCATTAGAAACTACCAATTCCAGTAAGCACTAAGTGACTGGTTTTGAAATTGATATAGAGGAATAATTACGAATTTATCAAGTTATGTAACAGCTTTAATGGGAAGTTTTGAAAATTGGAGCTTTTCAAAGCGAAAGAAAAGAAAACAGCCTTGAGGATAGGTTATTTTAAAATATGATTAATTTATTATTAAAAAAGGGTAACCAGCGTTGGTTACCCTTTTTTAAATTATTCTGGTTTTACTTCCAGCCGCAATTCTTCTTGCATTATTTTAGTGGTGTTGCCTATCTTATATTCATAGGATATAAAAAAAACGTTAAACTTACGTCCATAGATATCTTCCACCTTAAATTTGTTTGGATAGCGTTCGTTTCCATCAATTTGAGTAATAATTAAATCCTTATACGGTTTAATAGTTACGCTACTATCCGGATTCACTTGCAATAGCATGGAATTTTTATTGATATGTTCTAAGTTATTCTCAAAAGTTTCCGTTCCAACAATTAATCGCACATCTGTTTTAGAAATCGGGAACAATTTCTTATTGCCTGAAGTTAGTAACTAAACGCATTTTAGGGGTTTAAACACTTCTGCAATTCAATATGATTTATACTCATTTTTAAAAGAGTTCAAAACATACCAAACATTATTTTATAATCACCGTATCAGAAGAAGCTGTTTTAGAATAAATAGTAATTATAACATCATCAAACAAAATAATTATATCAAATAGATAATATAAACAATATCTTATTCTATTTTTTAAGATTTTACTTAAATTTGCAGCGTTAATATTTATAAAAAATCAATTTGATAAACAGGAAATTACAATCGATTACATCTTTTTTCAAAACAGAGTCTAGTCAAGACGCCTTGAGGAATATATTATTCATATTAACACCAACTTTCCTACTTTATCAAACAATAGACCCCCATTTTGCTATCGCATTTGCTGTAGGAACTTTATTGTCTTCGTTAACGGATTTACCGGGAATCAAAAAAGATAAATTCGCTACAGCCCTTACCACTATCCCCTTATTTTTCATTACAGCAATTAGCATTTCGCTACTACATTATTATCATCTTTGGGCTATTATTCCAGTAATAGGATTGTACGCTTTCCTATTTACCTTCATCTCCTTATTTGGGTTGAGATACAGCTTCATAGGTAATTTAAGTTTAATTGTTATTAGTTTTACGATAGGATTACGCCCTGAAAACCCTTGGCAATTCACCCTCGCACTTACTCTAGGAAGTATTTTTTTCTTTACTTATAACATTATTTACAGCTATATATTTCCTTATCGTTCACTAAAACATGCAGTGGACATAGGAATACATGGTTTATCGCAATTACTTCTTCTCAAAATCGATTGCTATGATGAAGAAAAACCATTAAATAAAACCTTTAAAGCATTAAGTTCTGTACATATACGAGTAAGCGATCAGTTGGAAGCAGTTAGATCCTTAATCTTGCGAGATAAAGAATTATTAAATGAGGATAATTTACCAACCAAAATTTGGTTATCTAAATTATACCAATTAATAGAACTCTATGAATTGCTGATGGCTATCGATAATGATTATGAAGACATTAGGTTAATATTGAAGGATGGAGAATCTTTAACATTAATCCAAAAGTCAATGAAAATATTATCCGTAGAAACGGAGAAACTTTCAAAGAATAAGAATAGCAGGATTTCTAATTCCAGTCCTTACAAAGAATTCTATCAGTTAATGATCCAATTAGAATTAGAAAGTATTCGTGGGAATTTTCAACAACGAGAACTGATTCATTCCATCAGCAATCAATTAAGACAAATTGCAAATATATTGCAAAACATACCTATTAAGAAGATTCAGCATGACCACTCCTGGGTGGAAGCTAAAAACATTAAAGACTTTGTAAGTAGAAAAATCACTTACAGAGCTATCAAAAAAAATCTAAGCTTTAAATCTTCTATATTTTCATATGCTGTTAGAATGTCAGTGCTGTTGATGGCTGGAACTGCAATAGGATTTTTTTTGCCTGAATTCAGGTTTTCTTCCTGGATTCTATTAACTATTATTCTAGTCGCAAGACCCACCTATTCGATTACACAGAAAAGGAATTATCAACGCATTGTTGGATCTGTTATTGGTATTGTAATAAGCTTAATCATTCTTGTAACCATTCAAAACGTATATATCCTACTAATCATAGCCTGTATATCTTTATATTTATTTTTACTCTTCAATAAACCAAATTATTTAGTATGTGTGGTATTTATTACAATCACCATCTTATTAGGGCAATTCATGTATGAAGGGGAAATTGTAGGTTTATTGGGGAGTAGATTTATATTCACCCTAGCGGGTTCCCTCTTTGCAGTATTAGGTTGCCTAATTATTCCTATTAATTATTTTAGGCCTGTTGCACTACATAGCGAAGCATTAATAAACCAATTCAAAAGTTATATTGACCATATTGAAGCAAGTTACCACTCAAAAAATATTAATTATTACGAGTTACGCCTTCAACGAAAATATACACAATCTCTCCTAGCGCAATGTTACGATGCGATAACTCAGTTAGAAAATGAACCCATTAAAGGCAAAACTTCCAGTACTGATATTGCTCACTTTCAAAATTTGGCTTACCGTATTAATGCCCTTATTCTTGGCCTTTCCATCAATATGACAAAAATGGGATTCAATTTAACCCCTGAAACTCTGAAGGACAAACTTTCTTTTTTAAAGGATTTAATTCAAGAAACTGATAGTTTATCAAAAATCATTTCTTCGAATAAACGATAAGTTAGACACATTGGAGATTTTTTTATGTTATTGTTCGATTTTCTTCAATCGATGAATTTCATCAAATGCACCACTTTTTTTCAATAACCACATCCCTAATTTCTCATCTGCTATTCCCTCCACAATTTTATAGGTAAACTCCGGCTGCCCGTCTGCATCAGTACCTATTTGCATTTTATAGAAATCAATCATTGGAATTTCCTTAAGCTGTTCTGCAAGTTCTGTAATATGAGAAGAAACGATAACATAAGGTCCATTTACGTCGGCTAATTCTTTCATGACTTCATAAATAGCTTTTGACGCATCGGTGTGATTTGTTCCTTTAAACAATTCATCTAAGATTATTAATGCATTGGAATCAGGGGGTAATTGAGCGACGATCTCTTTCAGTCGAATAGCCTCGACATAAAAGTGACTATACCCAAGTTCTAAATTATCTTGAAGATTAATACTAGTAAACAGACCATCTAATAAATCCATCTGGATGGAATCAGCAGGAACAGGAAAACCTAAATGGGTTAAATAAATTGCGGTAGAAATGGACTTAATAATGGAAGATTTTCCTGCCATATTTGCTCCTGTAAGAAACCATATACGTTTTTCACTGTTTAATTGTATATTATTCTTAACTGGTTTTTTATGAAAAATATGGTAAACACCTTGCATTCTCACAATACCAGTTTGGTTTTTCTCAAATACCTCTGGATAGCAATAGCCATTTGCTTTAGCAATTTTTGCTATTGCTAGAAATGCATCAACTTCATAAAAAAAAGGAATAACTTTCTTGATATATTTCCCTAATTCAAATCGAATTAATCGATCCAGGGTATCCACATTGAAAATATTAATCTTGAGCTTTTCCGAATCATAAGGAGCTTTTTTAAATATTTTTTCTAAACATAACTCCATATAACCTATTTGTTCGGTTAAATCCTCATATTCATTTGCTCCATTGACTTGCTTATAAAAAGAAAGCAATTTGATTAGAAATTCTGAGAGTTCAATAATATTCCGTTTTTTATAATAGAATATTGGAGATCTTACTATTATTAAATCCATTAAGCCCACTGATTGTTTGATACCAGAATGCCTAGAGTTTATGTATTTTTCTAAATCC
Organism: Sphingobacterium sp.; assembly: GCA_036781025.1. Classification (GTDB taxonomy): domain Bacteria; phylum Bacteroidota; class Bacteroidia; order Sphingobacteriales; family Sphingobacteriaceae; genus Sphingobacterium. Next base: position 16,041 of record DAIQBS010000023.1, read on the forward strand.
TTTAAAATGATCCTATAAAAAGGAAATTCCACATGAACTACCTTTTCTAACCTTCTAATTAATGTTTGCCTATTTTTAATGGCATGAACATCTTTTAAAGGCTGATAGAATATTTTTAACATTAAAAGTTGTGCACCTTCCGTGATACCTTGATCAAAATAATCAAATATTGATCTTGTACTAACATCGCGTAGTTGCAAATCCTTTAAAGTTTGTTCATCAATTAAGAATTTATCTTCCATATACTTAAATATACAATAAATCGAGTTTAATTTTTGACCATTTTTAATAAAGATGCGACAACTTTATTAATTGCATAAGCTTTATTTGCTTTTTTGAAACTATTCATTTAAATATAGTTATATTAGATACTATAGACCATTAAATCATGAGAATCATCTTAATTATCAGCTTTATATTATCGATTAATTTTAATTTATCCATAGCTCAAATAAGCTATGATAATGATAAAATAAAGACTGGTGCTGAACAATTTGATTTGTACCTTTCTAAACTTCAACATAAACGTGTAGCTCTCGTGGCCAATCAAACTTCTGTTGTAGGTCAAACACATTTATTAGACACCTTATTAAAACAAGGGATTCAAGTTGTTAAAGTTTTTGGCCCAGAACATGGATTTCGAGGAAATGCCAGCAATGGTACAGCAGTAAATAATGAAGTTGATCCATTGACAGGTATCCCTATTATATCTTTATATGGAAAGCATAAAAAACCAACTGAAGAAGATTTAAAAGATGTAGATATAGTCGTTTTTGATATTCAAGATGTAGGATGTCGATTTTACACCTACAATATCACCCTACGAGATATTATGGAATCGATGACAGAACATCATAAACCTCTTATCGTATTAGATCGTCCGAATCCTAACGGTTACCTTATCGATGGACCGATATTAGACATGAAACTTAAATCTGGTATTGGGCAATTTCCTGTTCCTATTAGCCATGGCTTAACATTAGGTGAATTTGCATTAATGATCAATGGAGAAGGTTGGATGCAAACTAAGCAAAAATGCAATTTATCCATAATAAAAGTGGCTAATTACCATCATGACATGATGTACCGTCTGCCCGTACCACCTTCACCAAACCTGAACACTGATGAAAGCATCCTATTGTACCCATCCACTTGTTTATTTGAAGGCACCGCGATTAATTATGGGCGTGGAACGAATGTTCCTTTTACCATTTTAGGTGGCCCGATGTTTAAAGGAATTTATGATTTTACGTTCACTCCTGTTTCAAAACCAGGTATGGCGGAGGATCCTCTTTTCCAAGATCAATTATGTTATGGATTAGACTTAAAAGAATTGGATTTAAGCAAATTAGTAAATTCCAAACAAATTAATATCGCATGGATGAAAGAACTTTATAAACATTATGCAGTAAAAGAAAAGTTCTTCGACCGCACACAACATCGACAAATTGGAAATATAGATTATTTAGCTGGTGTAAGTGATTTTAGAAAACAAATAGAGAACAATACAAGTGAAGAGGATATAAGAAAATCATGGGAACCAGGATTGAAAGCCTACAAGAAACTTCGTAAAAAATATTTGTTGTATCGATAAAATAATTTGGCTAGCCAAAACTAAAGAAGCCTGATGGCTCAGGCTTCTTCAAAAAGTTCATTTTTTTAACCACATTTAAAAATGAAAATTATATTTACCAGATGCTAAATCAAAGGATAATTCATCGGAAACGCTACGTACATCCGTAACCAGTTTCGATTTAAATAATTCATTATTAGATTTCTTGATGTTTTTAGAGATGGAGGATGGTAGGACTACACGCGCAGAACTATTATGCGGGATTTCTACATTCAACTTTATTCTATTCTTATCTCTTGTCCATTCAACTTTTATTTCTCCATATCTCGACTGGTGAGTGCTACGGTTACTTTGCAATTGTTCACCTAAGAAAGGTTTTATTATAATTTTCTTAAAACCTGGAAATTTTTCGTCTTTTTGAATTCCTCCAATAGCTTTTGTGATCCAAGCAGTCACATCTCCATACATTGGATGATTTCTTGAATTTACTCCATCCCAACGTTCCCACAAGGAAGTAGCTCCTTGTTCAATCCAATGTCCCCAACTTGGAAACACTTTTTGATTCACAATTTTATACGCTACTTCTTCATATCCATGGTCATATAATGCATGCAATAAATATTTTGTTCCTAAGATTCCACAGTCTAACAAATAGTTATTCTCTTTTAATTTTAGAACTAACGCATTTAATGTTTCTTGAAGTTGCTCCTCAGCTAAACCTTGATAAATAGCACAAGCAAGTGAAGTTTGACTTCCATTTCCATAAATACCGTTTCCTTTATAAAAACGTTTATTAAATCCTGTTTTGATTTTATCTTTCAATTCTCCAAAATAACGTGCTTCATTTTCTTTACCCAACAACAAAGCCATCTTTGAAGTCAATTCAGCCCCTTTATAATAATAAGCAGTTGAAGTAATGTCTGCAGGTGTAACAGTATTCGCAGGGCACCAATCTCCTAAACCCCATGAAACTACATAATCTTGATCTGCTTTAGTTTTCAGAAAATGCATGTATTTGACAATCGAATCAAAGTTTTCTTCAATTAGTGATTGATCGCCGGTAAAGGTATATACATACCAAGGGATTAGAAACAAGGAACAATCCCAAGCTGGTCCATTTCCAAAAAAATATCCCCAACCAGCAGATGGAATTATTCCAGGCAACTCACCACTTTTACGTTGTTCATCACGAAAGTCTGCAATCCATTTCTTATAACCTAATGAGGCATCAAAATTCAACAATCCCAATTCAGCAGCTAAATGTGCATCTCCAGTCCAACCATTTTTTTCCCGATGAGGACAATCTGTTGGAAATCCATGAAAGTTTGTCAAATACGAATTTTTTGAGATTTCTACGATTTTATTAAACAATAGATTAGAAGACTCAAAAGATCCTATAACTTCAAAGTCTGTATGTACAATTAAGGCTGCTATTTCTTCATTACTTGGCATTATGTCGGTACCAGAAACTTCCATATATTGAAATCCATGATAGGCAAAACTTGGACTCCATTCTTCCGTTCCAGAACCTTTAAAAATATACTCATCGGTTTGGAATGGACTATCTAACGAGTACATTTTAATATGATCCTGATCAATGGTACCATCCTCTTTCAATCGTTCTGCATACGATATTTTTAATCTGGTTCCTGCAGGGCGGTTCATTTTTAATTGAACATATCCCGTCATATTTTTTCCAAAATCTAAGACAAATTTTCCCTTTACAGGCTCCGTTATCTTAATGGGTTTCAACTTATCAACCTCACGAATTGGAGGCATCAATTGATTTTTCATTATCCCTTTTGGCACATGCGCTAATAACACGCTATTCCATTTAGAATCATCATAACCTGGAGAATTCCATCCAAATTGATCTTTGCGAGCATCATAAAATTCACCCTGATAAACACTATTAAAAAATATAGGACCAGAGATTGTTTTCCAAGTTTCATCACTAACAACAACCTCTTTACTGCCATCTTTAAACGTTATCTCAAGTTGAGCTTTCAATGTAGGTTGATCCCGCCAATCTGCTTGATCAAATCCCCAAACTGACCTAGAAGGCATATTATACCATCCATTACCCAATACTGCAGAAAGAGAATTTACACCAGATGCCATCTCCTTAGTCACATCAAATACGCGGTACAAAACAGATTTATCATACCTAGTGAACGCTGGGTCTAAGACCTGATCACCTATTTTTTGACCATTTAAATACGTAACATTATATCCAATACCACTGATATATAATCGTGCATTTTCTATTTTCTTTTGTACCACAAATTCCTTTCTGAATAATGGTGCCGCATAAAGTGAGGAATCTTTGAAATTTGATTCCCGATAAACCGCAAACTCCATCCAGTCTGAATTGATACGAGGTGCTTTTATCCATTTCGCAGACCAATCTGATTCTTCTAACATACCCATTTCCCAATAATTTATAGAATTGGTATGAAGTAATTCACTCCTTTGTCGAAGCCCCACAATTACTGTCCAATAATATCTTTCCTTCGCTAATAATTTTTCCCCGGCATATGGCACATCTATACTTTGATCCGACTGAATGGTACCTGAATCCCAGACATCGGCCTTTCCAATGTTCAATAAATCCAAGGAACTAGCCACCAAAACTCGATAACTCTTTTGGTAAACCCCACGATCATCTCCAATAATTTGCCAGGAAAAAGTAGGTTTCTGACTTTCAATTCCAAGTGGATTTTCCAAACGCTCTAATCGAAGATTGGCTAAGTCGACCTTGGCAAAAAGTAAATTAAGGGAACTAAAAAAGAATAATAGACAAAAATGTATTTTTTTCATAAAATAGGTTACTTTGTTTCTTGACTAATTGCAAAATCCATCAAGTTAGGTGCATTAACTATCCAAACGAGATTGAATCCCACAGCTTTCTGCTTTTCTAATTGATCATTTACCAGGCTCTTCAAATCTTCTAAAGATCTCTCTTTAAAATTTAAAGGAATCCACCACAATGAACCATTAATTAATGGTTTTGTGATTTGGCTTTTATCTAATGGTCGATCTTTAATTTCATTATAATATTGTTTGTAGGAACTATAATTATCATCTAAAACTTTTTTATCGATATTTTCCGTTAGGAATGGCCCGGTTTCGATGACTGGATTCATGTAAGGATAGTATCCCCAACTAATAATTTCTTCACTAAACTCAGCTGCTAAATTTAATTTTTCTTTCAACCAACTTGTTTCCGTATACACCCACTTTTGTGTGTTTGTACGCTCCATATGCAGCGCCTCTTCCCAAGTTTTTGCATCCACCTCCCCTGTTTCTACATTCAGCCATAATTTACATCCGGCTTGATCGCAAGCATTTTTAAAAGCTTCAAAAAATGGCCTACGCTCCGCAATGGTATAAAAACCCAAATGCTCAGCTCCTGAATCTTGCAGCATAAGGATATCTATTCCTGTATCTTTCAATGTTTTCGACCACCATTTTTCGTAATCAATAGGTAGTAAAAATTCAAATCCGCGATAGCCATTTTTATCCAACAAGAAAAATGGTGATATAGTTACTTTACTATTTAGAGCCACACGTTTGCATTCTTGAACTGCATTTTTCCATATAGCTCTCCAAAAGTTAGATTTTGTTGTTTCATCCGGTTTCAACGGATTTAATTCATTATTAATATACCATCCCCAGAAGGATTGATAACGGCCATAACGTTGGTGAAACTTTTGTATATAACGTTTCTGTTGTGAAGCCACTTCATCTACGGTAAACTTTTCTGGCACTAACCCACCTTCCATATTCAAATCACTTATCACCCGCATGTTTTTCTCTTCTGCCAGTTCATAAATAATTTTTAATATATCTAGACTTTCTTGTTTATTCTCCACAGTTGGTTTGACATGATCAGCTAAACAAAAATTGAAAAGCAGTTGGCTAACTGTAAATAATACGAATAAGGTAAATTTCATTTTATAATAAATAATTTTTAAATCATTTTTTCTAACTCTTAAATCCCAACTAACACTATTGCCTTCAAATACTACGATCTGGTCAACCAATAGTTAATTGGAAAACTTCGTGGAATTCTTATATCCATTCAATGAATAAAATAAAAGATAGCTATAACATAATATAATAAGCAAAAACGACCAATTCCAAGAGACATGATCAATTAACAACCCTACGACATAAGGAATTATTGCTCCACCTACTATGGCTGATGACAATAGGCCTGAAGCTCTTGTAGTGGCATTTCCTAAGCCTTTCACAGAAAGAGAGAAAATGATCGCAAACATAACTGAGTTACACAATCCAACAGCAATTAATGACCAAATAGAAATAGATCCATCTGTGAAAATGGAAATAAATATTAATAGGATAGCGACGACAGTGGTAACGAATAAGACATTGGATGCTTTAAAAATATTTAAGAAGATTGAACCAATGAATCTTCCCAACAACATGCCGCCCCAATAAAATGAAACATAGAAATTGGCTTCACTTTCTGAAATTTGAATGGTGGAAGAAATAAAATTTGTTAAAAATGTCCCTATAGTTACCTCTGCACCTACATACATGAATATAGCTATAATCCCGAATTTCAGATTTCTAAACCCCAATATTCCAGCGTTTGAACTTAAATTACCCTCATTACTTTGTGTGCTAAACTTGGGCATTTTAATTAAATAAATCATCCCACCTAATAAAAATAATAGCACAGCAATTCCTAAATAAACTGGGGCTAAACTCTCGGAATTAGAATTCGTATTACTTACTTCATTTAATATAAATGATGCACCAAACAAAGGTGCGACGGTAGTACCTACTGAACCAATACCTTGGATTAAAGTTAATCTTGAGGATGCTGTTTCAGAAGAACCAAGTAAGGTAATATATGGATTCGCAGAAACTTGCAACAATACAATGCCTATGGCTAAAATAAAAAGAGCTGCTAGAAATAGACTATATTGATGAATTAAAGAGGCAGGCAAGAATAAAAAAGCACCAAATGCAGCTAATATAAACCCGTAAACCATCCCATTTTTGTACCCTATTCTTTCCACAATATTTCCGGCAGGAATGGACATAATTGCATAGGTTAGGAAGAAGTAAAACTGCACCAAAGAAGATTCTGCATAACTTAGGTCAAAACCTGACTTAAACAATGGAACTAGGGTATCGTTTAAACAGGTAATAAAACCCATCATAAAATATAGAATACCCAAAATAATTAAGGCAACCTTATTACTTTTCGTAGGTGTAACCTCATTGGTATGTTCTGATTGATTTACAAATACAGCCATTTTTTAAGAGTTTAATAAGGAAATTTGTTGTTTAATTTTCAGTTTTTCCATAATGCTCCACAATTGAAATAATCCTCGTGGTACGTGGAAACATCCTTTCCACTTTCCTCCTTTTAAGTCTAACAAAGGCTGTCCAGATCTATTTAAATACCCAAACCATTCTCCATTTTCAAGGTCAGGAAAATGGGTCCAAGTATATTCGTGAACCTTGTTAAACCAACTAGCACATTGCTCATTACCTGTTAATAAATAGCCCTTCGCTAAGGTTATCATGGTTTCAATATGTACCCACCATAATTTTTGATCCCATTCCAACTGCAGTACAGGTTTTCCAAGAACATCCATAAAGTAAAATATTCCTTGATGTTCCTTATCCCAACTTCTTTCCAGAATTTGCAAACTGATTTCGACTGCTTTTTGGACAATATCCTCCCTTTGTTCTCTTTTTGCCAAATCCATGATAAACCACATCGCTTCCAGACCATGACCAGGATTGATAAGACGACCTTCAAAGGAATCGACAAACTCTCCTTCTAATCCGACATGTTCTAGAATTAACCCAAAGTCTTCTTGATAAAATTCCTCCATGACCTTTTGTATCCCATGTTGAATGGTTGAAGATACCAGTTCAGGATTTAGGATTGGTTCTATTTCTAAGACCAGATTACATAAAATCATGGGAAGTGAAAAACTTTGCAAACTTCTTGTTCCGGGAAAGGATTTTTCATATTTCCCTTTTGCCTGATGTTGTTTTTGCAATATTCGATCAAAGGTAAACCTAGCTATTGCAGCATGTTCATCATCCTTCGTGATTTGATAAAGTTTCCCAAATGCCATGCAAGCAAAACAATCTGAAAAAATATTATAGGGTTGAATTAAAGGTTCCCCATCTTGCTTTAAGGAAAAATACCAATCGCCATCCTCATCTCTACCAAATTTTTTAAGGAATTCTGCACCATGTAAGGCTATATCTAACCATTCTTGTTTAGGCTCCACTTCTTGATACATCATAGAAAAAGTCCATACTTGCCTAGCTTGTAACCAAATAAACTTGTCAGTATCGTATATATGTCCACATTTATCCAAGCAAGTGAAAAATCCTCCAAAATCTTTATCAATTGAATTTTTTTCCCAAAAAGGTATTACATCTTTCAACAAATTGTCTTTATACAATTCGCTTAATGCAACTGCATCTATTGTCATGTCTATTAAGGTAGGTTAGGTAAAATTTAAAAATCAGTGTTTATAGTAGTTTTTAGGTCGGTTTAGCAAAATATCAAATTATCATCCAAATCAACAACACTAAATAACAATATTATTTATTAAATACAAAATAGTTTTTAAAATATTTTTTTAAAATATTCAGTATTAATAAAAATATATATTATATAAAAAGCTTTTCTCCCAAAGTATTGGTTAAATGATAAAGCAAGATTGCCATGAAAGGCCTCAAAGACATTCGCAAAAAAAGAGAGGCAATTTTGAAAACTGCCTCTCTTTTTGAGTACTTATCTTTTTTAATTACACCTCATCGCCTTTATTCAAACTCAAAGAATCTATTCCTTACTAGTAAACATGCTCCATATAAACCGGATAGTTCGCCCAATTTAGACATGATTAATTTGGTTTCATTACTCACCAGACTTAGTGAGTATTTAAAAATAGTACTTTTCACTGGCAATCGTATATACGCACCTGATTCGGAAAGAGCTCCTCCTAAAATAACCAACTCTGGATTGAATAAATTTATTAAGGTTGAAATTCCTTTACCTAATTTTTCACCTATTTCTGATATACACTCTATAGCTAAAATATCATCATCATTAGCAGCTTGAATGATATCATTCAAAAGATAAATACCATTTTTATTCGACATTTTTTGGAGACGAGTAGTTTCACCCTCCTCTACACGTTTGTTAAACATCTTCACAAGCGCATCTCCAGAAGCTTCCGTTTCTAAACAACCTTTCTTCCCACAATGGCATATAACTTCATTATCAAAAACATGGATATGACCAAACTCACCAGCAAATCCAGATTTACCATAATATAATTGACCATTAATCATCACACCCAAACCTATACCATAATCCATATTTACGTACAAAACATCTTTTTCATGTCCTACATCTCCCATCATAAATTCCCCGTAAGCCATGGCTCTAGAGTCATTTTCCAAATAAACTGGTAACCCCACCTTAGATTCAATAATACGACTCAAAGGTTCTTCACTAAAGTTATAATAGGAATAACTATATCCAGATTTATAATTTATACGACCAGATAAATTTATCCCAATTCCAACAATTTTATCTTTGATCTGATTGTTTTCTAATAAAAACTCGGTAATGATATCGCATAAATGAACTAATGATTCCTCTGTATTTTTTAATTGAAAAGGCAAACGATCAACTCGTTTAACAAAGTTGTTTTTCAAGTCTAACACACCTAAATTGACATGAAATTTCTTAACATCTACACCCACAAAAAATACCGAATTAGGTTTTAATCCATAAATATTTGGTCTACGACCCACTGTAGCATCTTCAGATTTCCCATAATCCTTTACTAAGCCCTCTTCTTGTAGCTCAACTAATATTTCTGATATTTTCGGAGCACTAAAATTTAAAGACTTACACAATTCAGAAATCGTCGTATTTCCAGAATGCACAAAATACGATAGAATCTGCTTCTTCAAATTTTGATTCTTAAATGCAACTCCTTCTACAGACTCTATGATATTATTTACCGTATCGCTTTTTTTCGCCTTCATTATTTTTGCTTTTCCCTTCTACTTAAACATCTTGCTCATTCGAGGATAACCCTCAAGCAGGAAGATTGAACAATATTAATAATATTATTACAAATTAATTCTATAATTATTTAATTTTTTTAATAACTTCACTTGATTTAAAAATCTATTTAACTAACTAAACCAAATTATTGTAAAAACTAAATTTAAATAAATTCATAAATCTTTATTCATACTAGATTTTATTTTTTATAAATAATGATCAGCTTTAAACTACCGAAATGAAAAAAAACCTATTTTACCTTTTACTTATTTTACCCACATTATTATTAAGTTTTTCTTGTCAATCCACAAATTCAGAGAGCAGCAATGCTAATGAAAAAATTGACCTATTAGCTATTATTTATGATCTAGCTGATAAAAAACAATTAAAAGTAATTACAGATATCAATATGGGCGGAGGTGCTTGGTATGGAACTATTGAACCTCAAGCTATGGCTGATAGCATGACTACTTATATAGCGAGCTACCATCAAAAATATGGAAATCATCCTTCATTTTATGGTTGGTATTTAAATCACGAGATAAATCCCATAAAGTTAACAGATACAGCCCAAACTGCATTTTGGCAAACAGTATGGAAGGCTGCAACAGATGCATGCCACCAAGCAAACCCCAAATCAGTAGTAACAGTTTCCCCATTCTTTCTCTTAGATAAAGATGCTTTGCGAGGATTTGAATTCTTACAACCTGATGAATATCAAACTTGGTGGGCTCAAACATTATCCTATACAGGCATCGACATATTAATGTTGCAAGACTCTGGAGCTGAACATCAAGGATTTTTCAGTTTGGAAGAAAGAAAACCTTTTTTTGCAGCTTTCAAAAAAGCTTGTGAACAAGCAGGTACTGAATTTTGGTTGAATGTTGAAACTGGTCAGGTAGATGCTAAAAATTGGAATGAGGCACTTGAAATGGAAAGGACAAAATCCAAAAATTGGGTTTTCACTCCAATAGATTGGTTAGAAAAGAAACTCCAATTAGCATCTGAATATGGCACTGGGATAGTGAACTGGGGTTACTTCCCATTAATGAATCCTATTCAAGAAATTGGACCTTGGCCTAAGGCTGAAGTTGATGGTCAAGATATTAGCTTCGAAGGGCAGCTAAAAGCATACAATGACTATAAAAATTACTATCAACAAGTCAAACAAAAATCAATCCCAGAAAGTAAAATTTCTCCTACCATCCAAGGTACTCTTTGGATGTTAAGAAATCATTATGATGGTTGGTCTAAAGAACAAATCACGAAAAGCTTGTCTGATCAAATGGACGCTCAAAAAGATATTGGTTTCGATATTCTTTGGATTATCAATACTCCTGAGCATGTAAACTTCACAAAAATATAGTCAATCATTTTACCCATCTTATATGTTTATCGAGCTTGATTGATGATTCAGCAAGCTCGTTTTTTTTGTTTAATTATGCTGATGGTTTAATCTTGAGTCTAAGATATCCTGCATATTCAAATTAGCCCATGTGATTAAACTTTGAATATGTGGCATTAAACTTCTACCTCGATCTGTTAGGGAATATTCTACCTTGGGTGGAATTTGGGGATATACCTCACGATGAATCAAACCATCAGATTCCAAAGCTTTTAATGTTACAGTGAGCATTTTCTGAGAAATATTGACTAAGCAATTGGACAATTCATTAAATCGCAATACCTGATACTCGTCCAAAGCACTTAAAACTAAAAATGACCACTTATCACCTATCCTATCCAACACATTTCGTATAGGACAAGATTCAATTTCTTTAAATTTTTCAAATTTTTCTACTACCATAACCTCTTGTATTTCACTATTTCTAACCAAAAAGTAAGTATCTTTCGTTTTTGTAACTTCTTGATAATTAAAGATGAACAACATACCTTTACACTAACCAAAAGAGAGTAACTCTACTTTTAGAACTGAACAAAGGTATTAAATTTATAAAATATTTAAAAACATGAAAATAGCAATCACAGGTTCTACAGGTCAATTAGGAAAACTAGTCATTGAACAATTGACCAAACTTACAGACAAAAACAAGTTAGTTGCATTAGCTAGAGATTTAGAAAAAGCGAAATCCTTAGGAATAGAAAGTCGTGTATTTGATTATACGAAACCTGAGCAACTTAAAGATTCTTTAGTCGGTATTGAAAAATTACTGATTATCTCAGGGAGCGAAATCGGGCAAAGATTAGTTCAACACAAAAACATTATTGATGCAGCTAAACTTGCGGGGGTACAACACCTTGTTTATACCAGCTTATTACATGCCGATTCCAGCACCTTATCGTTAGCTGCTGAACATAAGGAAACTGAAAAATTAATTAAGGATTCCGGCATCACTTACACCATTTTAAGAAATGGATGGTATACTGAAAACTTCTTAGGTTCTCTTTCCTCCATACTCTCCAGTTCCAAAGTATTTGCTGCTTCAGGTTCAGGAAAGATTTCCTCCGCAACACGAGAAGATTATGCTTTAGCTGCGGCCAAAGTGCTGACCACTCCCGGTCATGAAAATAAAACTTACGAATTAGCAGGCGATAGCGCATTCAACAAACAAGAATTTGCAGATGCTATTGCCAAGGTTACGAATCAACCTATCAGCTTTCAAAACTTATCTGCAGAAGATTATAAGAATCTATTGGTTCAAGTTGGATTACCTGAAGGATTCGCAGATTTTCTTGCTCAAACAGATATTGAAATTGAGAAAGATCAATTATTCTCAAAAAGCAAAGATTTAAGTCAACTGATTGGAAGGCCAACTACTACACTTGAAGAGGCTATTAAAGAGTCCTTAGTCTAAAGTAATTCAAAATTAATTTGAAAACAGCCCTTGAGAGAAAACCTTAAGGACTGTTTTCCTGTTTACGCTAATTAAACAGATTTATTAATATTGCTATTGTACGTTGAGGTATTGATTGATTTAAACTTTAACCTTTCTAATACAACGACAAATTCTTTAAGGACTTATTATTACAACCTTACTAAAGGCCGAACTTTTACCGTTTTCATAAAACAACTTACAGGTATATTCATATTTTTTTCCTGCCTGAATCGTATCATCTACGAACGATTTAGCCTGATGATCAAATGATTGCAATGTTTGAAACGCTGAACCATCCACTGCTCGATACCAGACACATCGTTTAACCTGTTGATTAGGCAATGTCCATTGGATATGAACTTTTCCATCCTTAAGCGTTAATTCCGATTGTTTTAATCCTTCTCCCTGCACTTCTGCCAAGGTTCTTAACGCAACTATAGCCGATGATTCCGATCGTAATCCAGCGTCATCTATTGCCATAATTCTATATTCATACCGGGTGTTTTCACGGAATAAACTGTCTTCCATCAATCGATTAGAGTCTTTAATAGTGATGGATTTTATCAGATCCCAAGTTTCTTTTCCAACCTCCCTTCGATAAACTTCATGTGCTACCACATCTTTACTTGTACTGGCAAGCCAAGATAAACTCACCTTATTTTTACTTACTTGAAAATCCGTAAACTGAGCTGGAACCGGAGGGATACGATCTGGTTTCTTCAAAATAATCATCTCAGACTCTGCTGAATTATTGTAGTTTCTATCTACTGCCCTGACTTTAAAGTAAAGCTCTTCCGTTAAACTGACCAGACTAATCGAATCGATGTAAAAATTATCGACTAGCATACTATCCACTGCGGAAGTAAAAATATGTGTAGAATCATTGGCATAAGTAACAATATACCCTTTGATATCTTTCTCCTTATTCCTTTCCCATTTCAACTTTACAATTCCCAAACTATCTATCGTACCTTGTAGGCCAACTGGTTTTGCAGGAGGAATCGTATCCACAAAGGCCATGAAAGCCGCCATGGAGGCTGTTGCATTTTTTGCAGTATCTGTACTTAAAACGATATAATAATTAGGGCCGTCTTTATTTGGAGAAGAATCTACAAATTGACGGGTATGTTTCGGAAGCAATTCTTTAACCATCGGCTCAAAACCTGTTAAGGAATTTTCTGAACTTCTTCCAATTAAAAAACCTGCTAAATCTTTCTCTTCTTCACTCTCCCAGGTAATCTTTACCGATCCATCGGCTAATAAACTGGCATTGACCTGCTGAGCAGGTTTAGGAGGAGTTTTATCCTTACCCATCCCTTTTACCGCATCACTCGCAACACTTTCTTGTCCAAAGGCGTCAATTCCGATTAATCGATACCAATACGTTTTATAGTTTTGTTGTAAGGAGTCTGTATAAGTAAAGGTATTTGAGCCATAATCCAAACCCTCATTATCCATTTGGATATAGGGCAATGAGGTAATTCTTTGGAAATTTTGCCCATTTTCTGAACGCTCGATGTGGTAGGCAGAAAACTTTTGTTGAGCAGATAATTTATCCCAATGCAACACAATTTTATGCTCTTCCTCGTCCAATTTTATGATGGGAGGAGCTCCAAAATCCACCTCAGTTTCCGCTTTCTGGGCGTGCATGGCGGTATCCACATGCAAATAATTCGCTAAGGTATCCGCAGCAAATATTCGATAGGCATATATTTTCCCCGATTCAATATTCCGATCAATAAATCCTAATCCGGCATAGATTGCCGTCTCAAAGGATAAATCAGCAGATAATAAGGTAAATGAAAATCTATTCGATAATTCATCTACCTTATCTGAAAAGGTAGTAGTAGGGTTCTGACTAAAAGTTTTTCCCCAGATAGCTTGTGCAGCAATCAATGGGTAAGTATTTCCTTCTTGTTCTGCAAACTTCGACCACTGCTCCAGTGGTTTCGGTTTAATGGCTTCTTGGTTTAAGGTCTTCCAATTCATTAACGAAGTATCTGAACTAACTTCCGATCGCTGAAGAATATAACCTACTTTATTTAACAAGGTCCATGCTCCTGCTTTATTGGGTGCCCAACGAATCAGCATCGAATCTCCTTGATACTTCGTGATTATCTTCAATGCCACATACGTAGAATCAGGCTTCTGAGCTAAGTTTCGCAAGGATTCTAAGGATTGTTCTTGAGCAAAACTTAAGAATTGAGCAAGAATGATTTGCATACTAATCAACAGGATATAACGAGTCATTTTCATAAGCCTTCTTATTTGATGCTAAATTCTTTGGTTATAACTCCTGTTTTCTGCCACTGCCCATTTGGTAATGGAATTTGATAACTGAAATGTATTCGATACCGATAACCAGACTGTGGTTGCGGATAAACTGTATTTCCCAACTGCAGTAACTGATTGCGTTTATAATCGCTCAGGGCATCAATTCGAATTGGTACGCCATGTTCAGAATTAGTGATGTTGTTTAAAACGAATACACTAGCCTGCGAATAGGCCTGTAAAGCTCTTTTCATCTCCGTCATTTGTATACTTGCATACCAATCAAAAGCATCGTTTATAGTAAAAATACTTGACCTTGCTATACTCGGAATGATGCCCGGTAGTACTATCGTTTGATTGGCTTGAATGATGCTGGACATTCCTGTTGGGCTGCTTGAAGAAACTGAATGTGTAGCAATCGATGGTAACTTAGGTAAAAAATTCCCTGACATAGTAAGCGTTGATTTCGGCAACTCAGCCTTCGCTGTTCTAATACTTGTCAAGGCATAAGAAGTCCTTGTAGGTTGAATGCTTAAGGTTACAAAAGGATTAGGATTCAATACCATTCTTCTATAAGCTGTGGCATCAGCTATAGGAAGCCTTGGCAATGGATTTTCCTTTATCTGGAGTTCTCGATGACTGTTATACAATCGATAGAACGTATTTAAGGCATTCGCTTGTTCATTGGCTGAACTCATAATTCCATCGTTACTAATTCCTTGTTCCATGCTGATTAAGCTTACATTTGGAGAATTGGATGGTGCTTCATACACGTCGAAGGTTTCCTCCATTTCAGCGGCTAAAGTTTTAAATCCAAATCGATACGTAGCATCTTGAAGTTGAATGGCTGCCATTTTCTCCTGAAAACTATTGTACCTACTGGTACGGAAATTATATTGAAACAAGAGCAAATCCCTAGCTTCACTAGTGCTTTGATTGGTACTTACTCTGCGGTTGGAGATTTCAACTTCTGCACCATAATTACCCATTTGTTCATTGCCTTCTGCATCTAATTCAGCAATCCGGATACTATCAATTTTAATCTTCCGAATAGAGCTCAATTGATTGGAAGCAAGGCTACTTTGTACAGTTGGATAAGCTGGATTTAATTTCGTTTGTTTTATTAATTGGATATGATAGGTTTTTTGGTTTTCCAAAGTTGGCATAGTAAAGACTATTAAATCCTGTTCCGCTTGATATTGCAACGTTGATTCCAACGGACTTCCCCCAGCTTGTGGAAGGAATCGAACTGCGTAGCTGGTCAAGAATTTCGGAATACTGGTTCCTGTAGAAGAGGTAGCAAATAAGTAATCTTGTTGTTTAATTCGCATAAATCCTTTATCACTCCACATATTCCTATTTTTATGCTTCACTTCTTGTTGTAAATAATTTCGCTGTCCTTGGAATGGATAGGTCAATAAAACATTATCAGCCATTAAGGTAGACGGACGCTCTCCTGTAGTAAAGTCTATTGCTCTGGTTTCATTGGCTACAGCACCATTTCTGTAAGAATCCCGTTGGCTTCCATTCGCGAACAATTCCAAACAACGAACCTCAATAGCGGCATGATAATCGGTAGCACTTTCAAAGGCTTCAGCATGAGTCATACTGGCAAGGAATCCATTTTCCATCAACCTCCAACTCGTCTGTGGAATTGCAGTGCCATCTGCCTTCCGCAATACATACTGATACACATAAGGTTTAAATCGTCGTATGACTGATTCTCCACTGGATTCTTCCTCCAATTCCAATACCTCATTCATCGCAAAGTTGAAGGTCGTATGTACATCTTCAAACACCCCGGTAGGTGTGCCATTTTCTGAGGTCCTCATATCGCTAATAAAGGTTAAACCTTGCAGAGGATCCGTAGAAACTGGGGTACATGGTTCTCCCAATTCTACATTGAAATTACAGCGGCCTTTGATCATTCCTTGCATAATATCATAACTCAAAGCGGCTCGACCCTGGAAATAATTGGGATTGGGTAGCTTAGCTTGCATCGCAATGACAGCCTTTAAATCAATAAACTTAAACTGCCCTTTAATGAAGAATAAATCGACCTTAATTCCCATTTCTCCCATCAATGCCGCATAAGCTTGCCCTTGGGCATACCACCCATCTATTCCCGGCACCACCCCTGACTGAGCACACATTCGAGTAAGGTTTTTGGAGATATTTACATCAAATCCTAAGGCCATCGTCAGTTTCGTATAGAACATCAAGAAATTCAATTCCAAAGCGGTATGAATATGTGCACCAAAGGCAAATCCTTGACCATTCTGCATCGTACCTCCACTGCGTGTCCGAGGAACTTGAGATCCGGTCATTTGATTTTCCAATTGAGCACTTGCAGATTCGTTCAAGATGGCTCGAATATCATCTGGTAATGGCGGTAGGTCTGCAGGAATACCATGACCTACCATAATGTAAGAGTTTGCATTTAATTGAAGACCTGGAATGTCTACTAATAAGCCTCCCCTAGCACTCAATGGACGGTCTTTACCCATATAAAACCACCATTGCCCTCCATTACTACCATTTATATCTGCATAAATCTCTGCTGACAGAAATTTATTGCCTGCTCCTGCTCCTTTAATAACATCGTATACATTTAAAAACACATCAAAATTTCCTCGAACAAACTCCTGTCCTCCGGTATTATAATAACCTATCTCTACTTTCGCACGCACAGGAGGTTCTCCAGAACGATCTTTCATCGTCGACATGACGTAACCATTTCCTACAAATCTTAAGAACTCCATTCCTTTGGTCCGCGCATTAAACTGTGCATGAAGCGTAACATCCATATTAAACACATTCTCATTCGGCTGCGTTCCCAATAAGACCGTGGCCATAACCCCAAAGGAATCTTTATTCGGTCTATAGCTAAAACCTGATGGCTGAGGGGTACCTGCAGCAGTAGATAGTGGTGCTGATTGGGTGGACTGTGCCGCATCCGGAACAGGAGGAACATTCATACTCATATTATAATATGCACCGCCTCCAAAACCATAAATAGCAAATCCACTGAATATCGTAATACCCGGATTTATTTTAATCATGCCATCTACATACCAATAATCATAAAACGAGGATGCATTGCTTGCTTCACCAACAGTTCCGAAACGTGCAGATAATCTACCTTCAATACCCATTGGCAAGGTAGCTGAAATATTTCCTTCAAGCCCTTTCCCATACACCGGATCATTGTTGTAAAATCCTAAGCCTCCTGCTATTTTAAATCCATTGAAATTACAGGCGACTTCAATCCGTTTCACATCTACCCCACGTATTCGGAAATTAAATGGAGACAGTTGCATCTCACCAACCACATCCATACCTAAGGCTGCTTTAAACCCAATATCCGATAGGGTCAATTCCGTAACGAAGCCTAGTTTCGGAAGAATCATGGCACCATCTGAATCCATAGAAATAGTGATATCACGAATATTTAACGGGAAGTTTCCTGCGGTATGCTGTGGACTTGCAAAGGAGAATACCATTTGTCCTCCGGTTTCTGTCCTATTCACTCTGGAAAATTTAAAGAAATTTGGATCTTCCGTATCAAAGGCAAAATTTTCAAAAGCAATACCTGATAAGCTAAGTCCAGGTACATTATCTATTTTTGAAGAATCTAAGCCGATCATTCCATCAAACCTTCCTTCAAACCTTGCCGCATTATTACGGTGAGTAGCTAAGCTAAACCTTAAGAATGAGGTACTTTTCAAACGCATATCCGCTTGCCACATTTTCATCTTCAATGGCTTATTGGCGGGTACATTCACCTGAAAATTATATTCTACCTTCCCTGAGAAGCCTACCGCCAACATGGATGAATAATTCAAACGGCTATCATCCTCAAAGAATGGAGCACCTAGACTTCCTGCTAGTTTACCAGAAATAGATCGTGTTTGCACTATTCCAAGTTGCAAGGTATCCAAACTTATCTTCCATCCCTTATCCGATGCGGATGCAATATGTTCCCCACCAACAAAGCCAGTTAATCCTGTTTTATCTATCAAGAAGTTATTGACAAAAAAGGAGGTTCTTTCTTCGGTGCTGTCTTTATCTGTTAAAGCCCGAGGTATCGCCACGCGAATATTTTTCAAGTAAAAACCCATCCAGGTATTTCTTAAACGATCATCCACCTCTTCCTCCCCATTCCCTAGCAAAGATTGATCATATCCGGAAGGAAAACGCATTGCTGCTTCGTTCTTGGATTCAGAGAAATCAAATATGGCATCCTGAACTTTAAATCCCCAACCAGGTAAGAATGTAAATTGAAAAGATTTAGGGAAGTTGATCGAACCGATAAATCCCCACTGCTCTCCGGATTCTGCAGTCCTACGCTCTAACATTAAGTTTAAAAATCCCGACACTCGTCCAGTAGAATCAACCATTCCTGTTCGCTCATTCTCTGGAAGAATGTTTTCCCGAGCAAATTGAACTTCCATCGCCACCTTTAAGGATTTAAATCCTTCGCAGTTCCAAGATAATTTGGTGATTTCATCCAAGCCACTGGCGGTACCTCCCGCTGCTATCCGATTTCTACCTCTTAATATGACGGTATATTGATCATCCTGCGCATCCCCTATGGCCAAGTCACGATCTAAATAAATATCAAAATCCTCCTTGAACCCTCCAGGACCTATACAGACTTCGGCGGCAAACTCCACTGGATGACCTGAAAATTCTCCAGGCATATCATAGCCCACTCTAAACTTCGCTCTCGCTTGATTAGGCTTAAACGTAATGGAATCAATCATTGCAATGATTTTATGTCCATCGATTTGCTGATCCCATCCAAACGGAACAGCCAATGCGGAAGCGGAACTTCCTAAACTCAACAAACCTTCGGGGCCAACCGAATTGGATCCTAAGAGATGGAATAAATTACTCGCCAGATTTCCTCCTCCAGTCGCATGAACTTGACCTTCATAGACACGTTTACCTGTCGTACTATTGGCAATTTTTATTTGTTTAAACTCCACCAATACCCGATCGATAATAAATCCAAAGTTGGTAATTACCCCATTCCCTGTATAACTTTTGTTATCTGATCCTGATCGCCCTGTGATTTGCGTTATTTCTAATTCAAATTGACCTATAAAAATCCGATCTCCCACCACCACATCCATGGCATTTGGTGTACCTCCTGCATACTCGTAATTCATCTCACAAGGATCCGTACAATTCGAACTTCTAGCCACACTATCCGTTCTAAGGGTAGAATCTCCTTTCACCACAAATTGCCAGGTGTCACTTTGATTATACGATGCTGTATGCCAATCAGCAGCTGGATCATTCAACCAGCGTACTCGCCAATAATATGTTCCGGTATCCCTCAACCTGTATTCAGCACTTTCTTCCCGGTACACTTCATTGACCACCTCTTGCCAGCTATGAGCTTCGTTATTGACTGTGGAGGATAAGAAAACATGATTTAAAGAAATCTCCTTATGAAATATCACCGAATCAAAGCTTGTATTTCTAGCCAATTCTAATACCCCCTTTTCAAAAATCCGTATATCAAAACTTCCTCTTCCCGAGGTTCGGCTACTTTGCACGATATCAAAAGGTGATAAGGTTTGCAATACTGGTTCTTCGGCTGTCTTGAAATCGAAGCGAATCATTCCGGTATCTTGTACACTGCGATTTGCCGGATACCGTAAAATTGGACGATCCATCCCGGCAATAAAATTGCCTTCTATCAATTCCGAGTGTACCCTACGCCCATCACGGATGGCAATCTGCGATGACCATTCGTAGCTGGTACCACGATCGGCATACTGATAAAATGGATAACTCGAATCGGATGCCGATGGACTAATCGCTATATGTTGTGCACGCATTTGATTCAAGCTAAAATCCCCCGTGGCGCGTCTTTGCGCTTCCAATGGATTCGGATTCCAAGGCAATTCCCGGTTAAAGAAATTATTGTTACCTAATGCGTTAACCATTTGGAACGTAGAGGTAAATTGATTGTAAGTATCGCTATATGGTCCATACTTCACTATCACAGGCATACCCCGAAAAGGCATATACGTGCCTGTGGCCGGATAACTTGCCAATTGTATAGCAGCAGTAGAACTACGACCTGTAAAGGAAAATGCATATACCGGACTACGTCCATGATTCTGAAATGGTAAAGGATCTGCAGGATTGTTGGATGAAGCAGTAATTTGAACAGCATAGGTTCGATCTCTTAATAAGGGAGAGGCCAACCCAACGGGCATGATTACATGCGTAACCATTCGACCTGCCATGCTGATGTTTTCACGATAAAACGCTAATGGTTCCGCTGGAATATCAATAGCTTGAATCACTTGATTGGGATCCCTGCTATCTCCAGGCAATAATTCAGCGATTAAAATTTGATAATTAATCATCCTGCCTGCATCTAAACCTGTCGGAGCTTGCCATTGTAAACGCAAAGAACCATCATCATTTTCGGTCACTTGTATGGCAGAACTACTGGAGGTGATTCCAGACACATCGTTGATGGATTGAATCAAAGGCGCATCATATACGCGAGCTAATATACTGGCACAATTGCCGGTAGTCGTATTGATTTCTTGCCTGAAATCAGGTCTACCCATATTTGGATTAACTTCATAAGCCTGAAAACAGAATTCATAAGAACCTTCCGGAATCCTTCCACTTCCATCTGCGTAGGAATAAAAATAGGATAAAGGAATGATGCGATTCTCTGCAATATTAAAAAATTCGACGTTATTGACGCTAAAGGTATTTCTGATGCGATCTCCTGTAAATATCTCCGTAGCATTTGCTGGAATCGTAATATAATGTGATTCATTGAAACTACTGCGTACTGTTCTAGCCTGCAATTCGGGCGATGTCAAGGTACCTTCCAACACCAAGGTTACTGGCTGACTGGTCAAATTCGTCACTCGCACCAAGGTACGACCAATTAGCTGATCGAGATTATCCAATTGAGCAGCTATTTCACGAGGACCTGTAACCGTAGTCATCACCTGAACTTTTTGCTGACCCAGACAAATAAAAACAAGTCCTACTATTAAAATCCAAATGAGGCAAATTCTCTTCATACCTAAAAACTTATTGAATAACTAAGATTGGACCGCATTTCAGAAAATTCGGAAATGCCATAGCCCATACTTGTTGCCTTGTATTGATTAGCTAAGTAGCTTCCCATATAGGAAAAGGTATGCCTTTTCCAACGATAGGCTAGCGTAAGCGCTGTCGTAGAAGTGTATCCATCTTGTTCACGATTAGATTCCCGTATTTGTAAATTTTCACTGAGTGTAGCCCTTAATTTATCTTTAAGGAAAAGCTTACTGATATAGATGGAAGGACTAATATTGACGATTTCCCGATCTATGAGATCTGTTTTATTATAGCTTAAAGAAGCAGTAGCATTTAATTTTTGAGGCACCAATGACCATTGATAACTTAAAGAAGATATCCATGTTTTTGCTTCTGAAAATTCTTCGGTGAAACGATTCAAATCGTTCGTGCTTTGCAGATACGAGGAGAAGGAAAATTGATGACTTTGCACTTCAGATTGGAGCGGTTTGTACGTTAAAGCAAGGCCAACATTGCTATTGATAACACTCATGGCAGTAGTATCGTTAAATAGGTCTCCGATACCCTTTTGCTGACTAATTCCGAAGTTCGAATAATCCAAATTCACATTCACTTTGCTACTTGCCAGCCAATTAACATTCGCTGAATAGACCTGCCTATTTGTTGTTGCAAACCTTTTCTTATTGAGGTTATCGCTGCTATGACCATAGGATAAATTAAAAGCCAATTTATTTTGCCAAACCTGAAATGAAGAGTTAATGGTAATTTGCTCGATATCGTTCTGAAAGAAATAGGCTCCCAAGGATCGATATCCAGGATCTACTCGTCGATAAACTGCTTTGATCTGTGCGAATCCAGCATGATAACCTACACTAGTTTGTAAACCTGTAAAAAACCCACTGGATCCGTTCACCGAAATGTACTTACTTATCGTACGTAAAGATGGATTATTGGCGGAATCTAATAGACTTCCTTTTCTCAAATCTCGTGTCAAGAAACTAGCTCCAGCATCCAAATCAACCATCAACCTATTTTTTAAAAAGCCTAACTGACTTTTGATGCCTACAGCCAAATTTTCTTCCGGTTCCACCTGAGATGCTAAGGATACTGGTGCGATGGAATTGGTATCATCTTTAGCCTTAAACACTAATAAATCAACATATTTAGCACTAGTCCCATAGCCCAATTTTGCAGCATAACCCATCCTACGATAAACCGGTCGGATATAACCGTATTGGGAAGCTCCCATAATGGAATCTTCAGCTACTGCACGATTCAATCTTCCATACATCAGTCCTACCCGCCATTTCCCGGGCTTTAATTCTAATCCACCTCCCAAAAAGTTGACCGCATTCATCGTAAATTCAGAAAATCGTAAATTCCGATATCCGGCATGTACGGTAATCCACTTATAGTAAGGACTTACACCATACTGATTAAAAGGTTGTGAAAACCGCCGATCTTGATCGGAAATCACTAAAGAAAATGGTATCGTTATGCCATATACAGATAATACTGGTGAACCTGACAAATACCAATTAAAAGGCTGTCTTCTAGCTGAAATATCCCTAGCCTGATAAAAAGATCCTCCTAAGGCTATTGACCCATTCAACTGATAAGGTTTCTGATCTTTAAGTTGCTCCAAATCTTGACCAAACAACATGCCTAAGCTGATACCTTGACAAATAAAAAACATCCAGAATCTAACCCAGTATTTGGAAAACATAATTAATCATTTAAAACAGCCATTACATCCTTGTAACTCAAGTTTCTAAGGTTGACACCCCTAGCTTGTAAGTTCAAATATTGACCTGCAGGAATAACCACATACCTGAAAAATGCCTGATCTATATCGAAATAATTATTAGATCCTGGAGTTTCTATAGCGAGTACACGTACCGTATTTGCTGTTACTGTACTTAATGACCATTGCACTTCGATGTTCCAATAGTTATTTAAACGACTTGGAATTTGCCATTGCCAATAATCATTGGGAGCATTGGGACTGGGTGCAGCACTTAGGTACATCAACACAACGCCTCCCGCATCATTTAATGCTTTCACATTCGCAACACCTACTGCATTTAATACAGGGTTTGGAATGACGTAATCAAATTGCTTAGGAAATGAATTTGGAGACCAAGGAATACTTATCCAATTGGTGCCTACCACATTGGAAGTTCCTTTCAGGTTGATAAATTGGGTCCCCCAATTGCTATTACTCAGTTTTGGTCCATAAAAATTTCCTGAAACAGTGTCCAAATAATAATCTCCTGCTATACCCAAATTACTTAGAGGATTTCCCGACCCCGAATGAATGACGGAACCAGGCGTGCCCTGCGCTCCTGTGGCACCTGTATTTCCCTGTGAACCTTGCGGTCCCTGTGGACCAGTTGGCCCTTGCGGTCCTTGAGGACCTGGAGCTCCATCTGTTCCATTTGTTCCGTTTGTTCCCGAAGGACCTGGAGGCCCCGTAGGACCTTGAGGACCTTGAGGCCCAGTTGTGCCATCCGAACCATCTGCTCCTGGAGGGCCCTGTGGTCCCTGAGGACCGGCTGGGCCGGTGCTACCATTGCTTCCGTTCGTCCCATTGGTACCATTGGTTCCATTGGTTCCTGCTGGTCCACGTAGCGTTAAGGGAGTACCCCATCCCTGTTCCGTTTTTGGACCATATAGCATGGCTACGGATTTATCTAAATACATATCGCCAACTTGTCCAAGGCTTGTATTTGGAGCTCCTGTACCACTTAATATCTGAGCACCATCTTTTCCTGGTATGCCTAATTCTCCTGAGGGGCCTATAGGTCCTGGATCTCCTTTTTCACAACCGATTAGCACAAATACACTAATCAATAATGCCAGTATGAATCGAATATTTTTATAAAATGAAGTCATAATTAATAGTCAAACGATTGTTTACTTAAATATCTAGTATTAAATAAGTTTCTATTATCTGTTGAATGAATGGTAAAAAACAAAGCATAGTCAGGCTGATTTTTTTCCTAAACAGAATTATTCTGATTTTTCATAATTTTTTAAGTTTAGCTTACATCATTCTTAGGTGCATACAGATCATTAACATGACCCTTCGATAAAAGCCTAGTGCTCTCCCCGTTTAGCAGTAGGCCTTAATCACAAAAAATAAAAGGATTAGTCTTCTTCCTAGTTTTTGTTCCATCAAAAATCATGATTCAACGAAAAGTTTGATAGTAAAAAATCCCGAATTTTATTTTTTTAGAAAATAAGAATAGATCAATATTCTTTGGGACATCTAGGAGATCCTAGACATTTTAATCAGGCTCAAATAATACAGCTTGGAAAGTATTCAATTTAACTACAATCGAAAAATAGCTACCCTCAGATATTTATGAATACATTGGCACATTTCGCTTAACAAATAACCGAGTTTACTATAAAGAAAAGCACGAGTACAAAATATTATTTTGTTAATTTTTGTAAATGCTCGTGCTTAAAAGTTGTGAGAATAATATTTAAAATTTAAGTACTTACCCTAATATTTGAAAAGATTATCAGAGGGTTTAATAACAAATCAACTCGCAATTTATTGTCGCATCTACATTTATTCTTGCAAAGAACAAAAATATTACGTTGCTTTGCAGTTTAGAATTAATCTTAATAAGCGTGCCTCGCAACATCTATTTATATTGTTTATCGCTATTATGTAGCTTTTTCCATTTTGCTAATGCACAAACTGTGTTGCTAAAAGGAAAAGTAGTTGATGAAAGAGATAAACCAATTGCTTTAGCAACGATTCGAATAAACAATGGTTTACAGGTGACTACTTCCAATGAAAAAGGCGAGTTTTCAGTTCCCATTTTCCAAAATGAGGAGTCCGTACAACTTACCCTTATTCATGTAGGTAAAAAATCATTACATCGAGAAATAAAACGCCAGGAGTTTTTTGATTTCCATCATTTCAAAATGGAAGAATTAAGTTTGACGCTACAAGAAGTGACAATTACTCCTACCTATCAAAATACAAAAAATAGCAATTCATCCATCTTTTTCGACAAGGAAACCATCGAAGCTACTCAAGCTTTTAGCTTGCAAGATGTATTAAGAAACTTACCCGGCAAAGCCAATATTGCTCCCAACTTAAATCAACTAGAGACCCTCACGTTGCGGGGTGGAAATAACAGTACTGGAGGGGCAGATAATATTTTCAACCTCAACAATTCCTTAGGGATAGCGATTATCCTCGACGACACCTATTTAAGCAATGACGGAAATATGCAGAGTCGATCTGCCAGTCGTTGGGGTATGGCTAGTTCTGGAATTACTGGTTCCTCTTATAGCGATTCTTATTTAGGAACACAAAGTTCAAAAAGCTATGATGTAGCCTTCCAAGGGATCGATTTACGGGAAATTCCAGTCAATAATATAGAAAGTATCGAAGTCATTCAAGGGGTAGCTTCCGCAAAATATGGTGAAATTACGGATGGTGCTATCATTATCAACCGACAGGCAGGGGCATCTCCCTGGGCATTAAATTTACAATTAAACGGAGGTTCTGTCTCTACGGGTATCAGCAAAGGTTTTGCTTTAGGGAAAAGAGGAGCATTAAATGTTTCGACGAACTTCATCAATTCCAACGCCGATCCCAGAGATAAAATTAAAACTTTTAACCGCATCAATCAATCATTAATGTGGACCAATCGCTTTAGCAATGACATTAAAAACACCCTTTCTGTAGATTACAATTATCGTAATGACCATCGCCGTTTAGACCCTGATGATGATCAACAGGAAGTTTCCAAATTTTACAACAAAGGCTTTTCCATTACCAACCGCTTAGCAGTAACGACGCACAGCAATATTTTCAATACCATCAATTTCAATATCAATTATTCAAGTTCCAATCAAAGTTCCTACAAGCAATACATCTTAAATAGAGGGATTACCGCGATTACTGTCAAAGACACCTCTGGAATTTATGAAGGGTATTACAGCAACGGGAGTTATCGAGCCGAAGAAGAAATTATCGGTCAACCTATGAATTTTGCTGCAAGAGCAGATGCATCCAGTCATTTTGAATGGGGAACATCAAAACATCTACTGAGTTATGGGTTAAATTACACCCGGTCTAATAATGGAGGGAAAGGAATTATCAGTGATCCTGATCGTCCAAGATGGATATTGAACGGAGGTGGAAATGAACGTGCTTATGACTTCGAACAACTTCCTAGTGCTCAAAACTGGGGATTCTTTATAGAAAACAGCATCAGTGGAAAAATTAACAACCATGCTTACAAAGCCAATTTAGGTGTAAGAGCAGACATTCAAAATGGTTATCTTACTTTGCAACCACGTGTGAATTCAAGCTATAAGTTTAATAAAGAATGGTCTCTTACAGGTTCTTTCGGAATCTCGTCTAAAGCACCTACGCTAGCCCACATGTATCCTGCCCCGGTATTTATCGATATTGATCTATTAAAAGTCTATGCCGGAGACCTTTCCAAAGCATTGTATCTGGTATATACCGATAAAAAAATCCTAAACAACGATCATCTAAAACCTTCCATGTCTTCTCAAGTGGAACTTGGACTTCAATTTAATGGATCCCGCCTAAGCTCAGCACTTTATGCTTACCATAAACGAAATTGGAATGGTTTTGAAACGGTAAATACCGATAGAAAATATTCATTACCAGATTATAATTATGTAGTCGATCCGGTAACAGGCTTAATCACTTACGCTGAAGCTGGCACGTTTAGCAATTATTTTGGTTTTTATGGCTATGAGATGACCAATGGTGCTAAGACTGAATCCCTTGGTGTAGATTGGATGATTAATCTAAAACAAATTAAAGCCATCAAAACGAGCTTTTCCATCGCAAACAACATCCTCTATACCAACTTTAATCGTACACAGCCTGTTCGCGTGCAAATTGAAAACAATAAAATTATCCTACCCGATAATACCAGCATGACTTATGCCGTGTATGAACCTGATGCAGGTAATCAGTTGCAAATCATGTCAAAGCTGAACAGCTCCACGCATATTCCTAAAGTTGGATTCATTGTCAATTTTAGTGCCGATGTATTCTGGAAAGAACGTCGAACAAGTAGCAGTATGAACAGTCCTTATGCTTATTATAAGTCCGATGCTGTTTATCAAACGATAGATGAAGCTCCACTATCTGCTGAAATCATGAACAGTTTAAACCGTCTTTCTGAAGATGTAATCAGTGAAAATTTACCATTCGCCTATTTCATCGTGAATATGTCTTTAGTAAAAGAAATCAATAAAAAATTTAGAATCAACTTGAATGCTTACAATTTATTTAATATACGTCCTGAACATTACTCTGTAACAGCATCAGGGGCAGAACGGATATTTAAATACAATAGAAGACCAAGCTTTACCATTGGAACAAACATAAAATTTTAATACGATGAAATACAAATATCTCTTATTCCTACTTTTGGCTTTGATAGCGACATCATGCCAAAAAGACCCCGAATTGACCAAAGTGGTTAAATTTGAAGTTGAAGCAAAAATTAAAAGTGATGAAAATCTTGAAATCTCTCCAGTAGGAACTACGATAAAGCTTACGAATAAATTGAATGGCACTTCCTACGAAGTGCTGGTTCCAGCAGATGGAAAAGCGGTTTTTGAAAGTATCACCCCAGGTGCTTACTCTTTAATTGCAACACTAAATTTAAGTGCAGAGGCCTATTCAGAACTTGCAGGGTATCATGTGGAAGATGACGTAAGTTTTACAGGTAGTACTGATAATATTGAAGTGTTTGAAGACAAAACCTTCTCAATCGAATTGATTGCCGGAAAAACTGGTAACTGGGTATTCAAACAGATCTATTATGCAGGATCTAACATCAGTACAGGAGCTGCTTTCAGGGACGTATTTTTAGAAATCTACAATAACTCCAATCAGGTACTTTATGCTGATAGCTTATATTTTGGACAGGTAATTGGTAATAATAGTACTAAACCAGGTGAGTTCTACTTGGAGAACAATCAATACGATTGGTCCAAAGCAATAGGAATGACTGTAGAAGCAAATAAAGATGCCAATGTA
Source organism: Sphingobacterium sp. (assembly GCA_036781025.1). GTDB lineage: Bacteria > Bacteroidota > Bacteroidia > Sphingobacteriales > Sphingobacteriaceae > Sphingobacterium. Next base: position 44,936 of record DAIQBS010000023.1, read on the forward strand.
GATTATATCTATGCCCATACCCTATTCAGAATTCCAAGCGATGGCTCAGGAAAGAAATACCCCGTTCAGCCAGGAGCAAGTATCATTGTGGCAGCTACTGCGGTAGATCATACGAATTCTTACGAATCAAATAGATTAGAAGATGTCATAACGGTTACAAACCCTGCTTTGACGATCAACTTAAATCTAGCTGATTTTGAAGTCAATCTGATTGAATTCCTAAGACCTACCGACAATAGCACCTATACCCCTTATCGATTTGATGTGGATAATGTAAATGTTACCAATGTGGATGCCTTGCATGTATCACAAGGAAATGATTTGGTTTTAAACGCATTAGGACGAGATGCTTACTTTATTGTTGACGCTAGAGGTACAGAAACCAATATAGAGAATCTGAAGGACTTCGCTACACCAGATGTCAGAGAAGTAGTTGCGGATACTAGATTATTTAAACAGTTACCAATAGATCTTGTGGTAGACGCCGTAGAATTACAGCACCCTGTTGCTACATCCAGAGTTCCGAAACGTCTTCCAACAGCTTTAGATGCTGGTCGTACCAATGTACCGGGAGGCCAATATTCCAGTCAATCTTTAGTCAGAAAAACATTAAAAACAGTGAATGGACGTCGTATTTTAAAAGATAGTAATAACTCGGAAGCCGATTTTGGTTATTTAGAAAAAGCCGATGTATCTAAATCTGCAAGCTCATTTATTGATTAAGCCATGTTAAGATTCAGCCTCTCTATAGTATTACTATTAAGTTGCTTGTACAGCTTTTCTCAGCAATTAATAACAAACGATTCATTGCTTTGGGATCATATTGCCCAGCAGAAATTGAAATTTCTTTATGAGCAACCCATGCTGACAAAAGTTAAGCAACAGGATTTTAATATTGGAGAGGCTGAACTCTTATTCCAAAACAAACAAGGAGAATATCGAAGAGCCAAAGATGCTTATAATCAGAGTTTAGTCAATTTTACAGCCAATGGAATATCCCAAATTGACAGCTTTTTAATTTCTGGACAGTTTAAGTTCAATCGAATTTGGGAAGATAGTCTAGCAAATACTTTGCAAGGTCTAGATGATGACCTATCTCCATATTATTATTTTGTTGAAAAGCCAGGTAAATATGAGCGTCAGAATTTTAATGGTCATGTTCAAGTACGCTATTCGGGTATTAGTCGTTATTTCCAGCCCGGTTTAAAATTTGATTATGGTATACATTGGACAACAAGATCGGTTGACCCTAGACCCAATGTAGCTTCAGTAGCCATTAAATTTAATCCTTATATCAGTTCTGAGATTGGCAATAGCTTACTTTCTGCCGGCCTTATCTATGGATATGGAGATGAGGAAACTGAAATTTCATATAAAAACAGGATGTATAATACCAGTACACTCTATCCCGATCGAATCTACTATACCAATCAAGGCTTTGGATATATTACGCAAAAGGACTCTTCAGCAATGCGAAAATTTGATCAGTATATAGGAGCAAATCTCGCTTATAATTTACAGGGGCAGCATTATAACCTTTTAAGCAGCTTAAATATTGAACGAAAAATTACGAATAGTACCTTTGATCAAAAACTTCGTAAACAATACTTTAAACGTAGTGAATTTACCTTAAATTCGATCCTAAGCCGTACCCAATTTTCTTGGCAACAAGCAGCTGACAAACAACAACTACTGGACTTAGCCATAGTCCATCATAAAGGCTTGGACTATAACTATAATTTAAGATCAGCGAATTATATCGTTAAAAATACCACGGTTAACTTCAACTATGCTAACCAAAGAAAATATTGGACTTTCGGTTTTGGAACACTTTGGACTAGCATGGATAAACAAGATGCAGCAGCAGCACATCATCATTCTTATCAGCAAGTACAAGTACAAGCTCAAATCAAACGTGTTTTTCCAGTCGGTAAAAACTACCTGGAAGCAGAATTTATTCCAAGCTATACGTTTAGTGTGGCTAATAAACTCAGTGTACCAAGCACGCAAGTCAATGTTTTCACCCAAAGCATAGTATATCCTGACTATGATTATTTTAACTTAGAACCTATAGGTTTGGATTTAAATCTAGGCTATATTTTGCCAAAAAGTTTAAATATGCGTGGTTCTAAAATATTTTTACGCAATCAATTTTTGACCCTGATGAAGGATCAAAAAACAACGTTGATGAGCCAAGCAAAAGAAAACTACCATCGTTGGCAATTACAAATCGGCGCTATGGTAAGCCTTTAAATAATTAACAGATTTACGGAATAGAGGTGAACCACACCTTTTTTAAAGGCAATTTATAAACCTATTCACCATATTATACAGGTGGCATGTGATTGTTCAAGATTTCAAAAATTAAGCATCTTCCCTATTATCGCTTTCTTCTTTTTTACCTTCTTCAATCAATTCATTCACTTTCTGCATTTCACCTTTTTCCAAGTTCTTCACCAAGTCCTCCTGCTTATCCGAACGATGATCGATATGAAAGGTACAGCCTATTGGAAAATGATCAGAACCAACAGATGGATAAATAAACAATTTATCAATAAAAATTTCAGGACTATGGAATAGTAAATCTAAAGGAACTCTAAAAAACCAATAGTTGGCATGAAAGGTAGAAAGTATCCCTCGACCAATTCGAGCATCAATTAATTTACTAGTTTTTTTAAATAAAATTGAGGATTTTGCCCAAGCGACATTATTAAAATCTCCAGTCACCACAACAGGTAATTTATAATCCCGAACTTTCTTGGCAATGCTTAATAAATCACCATCCCTTTCTTTGGAATTTTCTTCTTCGGTAGGGCTTGGTGGTGGTGGATGTGTCGCAAAAAACACAAAACGGAATCCATCTTTCGTTTCTAATTCTACTTCTATACTTGGCAAATCATCTGCCACAAAATAATGGGTCTCTTTTCGAATCACCTTTAGTCTGGTATAGAAATGCATGCCGTAGGTATTTTCCAAGGTCACTTTCTCAAAACTTGGATAATCCTTTTCCAGAACGCGCATTGCCTCCTCCCAGTCGCTATTACTTTCCATGGTCAAAAATATATCAGGACGCTCTTGTTGGATTAAATGGATGAACCGTTGGTATTCTGTATTGAATTGATAGATATTGCAAGATATGATTTTAACCTGCTCCGAGGAATGATAGCCATGTTCCTTGATTGGGGTTTTCCAAAACTTGGTATAACGTATAAAAATATACACATGGTAAGCCAATAATATCAATTGAACAATTTGAAAATACCATAAAATCGGATGTTCTGCGGTATAAAAAAAAGTAACAGCAATAATTAATACTTGAATAGGTACTAGTTGTAGCTTAATGAATTCTGCTACACGGAATACCCAGTGTTGATTTTGAATAAATGGCAATAAACTAATCAATAGTACTATTGATTGTATAGTAATTAATGTGATGAGCATCTAAATAGAATTAAAATTCGTTAAATAAACAGCTATGGATGCTAAAATGTTTATCCTTATTAACCTGTATTATCAGATTAATAACTTCTTAAAATTTACTCCAAATATTTAAAAGGAACAAAAAATTATTCTTAGTTTATTTCTTTTTAAAATCACCACACTCAACAATTGTTAGTGTCATAAGTTTTAACAGCGCTATTTCGAAAAATATAATGCTCCTATTTTTTCAAAGCTTGAGATTTTTCGTTAACAAAAAATACTCCTAATGCTTCCCTCTCATTGGAAATCCCATTTTCCAAACTATTTTTAATAAAAGAAATATTTTGAATTATTCTATCCTCTAATTTTCGATAATAAATTCTTTCAGTTGAACTAATAAATGAGAAATAGGATTAAGTAATTTTTTTGGAGTTTATATTGCAATAAATAAGCAATGAAATCGACTTCATTAAGACTAATTTCTGCCTTTTTTATTTTACGGTCTAATATTATTCCTATGGAATTATGTCCTTCAAACCAATTCCAAAATGCCTCAATCGCTGTTCTATTTTCACATAAACTACCTAAGTAACATATGATTGGAATTTTATTTTTCTCATATAATCATTTATACTTTTTATATGTACGGAATATTTACGTACACTTATGTTAATTAATATTTATTATCATGGCCAACTTAGTAAATGATCGTATTGATATTCGTATTAGTAAGGAAAACAAAGACCTTATTAAATATGCCGCTGAAATAAGTGGATTTAAAACCGTTTCAGAATTTATAGTTTCTTTGGCTAAAAATGAAGCTAAACGAATCATTGAAGAGGAAACAAAACTTCTAAAATCTATGGATGATAAAGTCCTATTTGTAGAAACATTATTGAATCCCCCTGCTCCAAATAAAGCTTTAAAATCAGCATTGGATAATTACAACGATTTATTAAATTCATCAGGGCCTAATGATTTCGACAGTTTTAGAAAAAAATCATAACCGTAAAAACTTCATTTGTGGTATTGATGAGTTAGATCAATATCTAAAACAATATGCAAATCAAGACATTAAAAAGCGATTAGCAGTTTGTTATGTGATTACTGACAAAAACAATGATATAATTGGCTGTTATACGCTTTCGTCAAATAGTATAGCTTTAAATGATATTCCAGAAAATTTATCCAAATCATTGAAATACGCAGAAATCCCTGTAGTAATTATTGGGCGATTAGCAATTCATCAAGATTATCAAGGCAATAAATTAGGACAAACATTACTTATAGACGCACTAAAACGTATTGTTGAAATCAGTACATTAGTAGTTAATCATGCTGTCATAGTCGACCCTATTAATGAATCAGCAGAAAAATTCTATGCTAAGTTTGGATTTATTACTTTAAAATCATCAAAACGTATGTTTTTACCTCTGAAAACTATAATTGACTTATTTAAATAGAATAAGGGTTATGCCCCCTTATTCCATTTACTCATTTCATCCAGTAAATATTTACTTTCAAGCTTCACTTATCTTCTAAAGCTTCGTGCGCCTTTATGATTGTTTATTGCCTTAACCACTCGTTCTGGAATTCAATACCTCCAGCTCTATTCCACTATAAAACGAAAGTTTGTCAAGATGCTCTAAACCGTGAGCTTACGATTTTATTAAAATATTTTATAGAATATTAAGAAGAGACCGAAAATTCCTATAGCTATAAGTCCTAAAATCATTTTAAGATTGCTCAAATCTAGAATTGGACTTTCGTATTTTTCCTTTTTTATAACTTTTAAGAATAGATATAACCCAACAACAGAAATCACCACAGATACAACTCCTGTAAATAAAACAAATGTCTTATCATTCATTTTGTTACTTTTTTATTTATTCCTTTATCGCCTTTTCATAAACTTTCCCTACTTCAACCGTCATACTTTCTATTTAAATTCTGAAGTATTATTACCTAAACCTTCAGAGACTGTTTTGGTAGATCTCGATTTATCAAAACTCACCTTACTTTTAATTGAAATTACATTAGTATTTTCTGATGAAAAATACGAAACAAGAGCAAGGTTTTGCTGCTTTTCGAACTTACTGTATAGTTTAGAATTACTACAGCCTAATACTAATCCTGTAGCAGCTATTAAGTAGCATAAACTTATTTTCATTTATTCTCTTGATTTAGCTTAAAACAATTATTAGTTAACTCCTTAGCTATCTTGGTTGTGGTATAAATTATGAAGCCGTTTGGTGTTTGCCTCATTGAGAACCAATAGCGCAAGCAATTCCATCTAATGGGATAGTACTCCTAATATGATCAAGGATAATATCCGGATTACTGAAATATTTTTCATGGTCTTGGTTCTTTATGGAATAAGGTAATTGAACAGTAAATAACTTAAGACATTTCCTTTCCTATCGCGGACAACATGTAGACGCCTACTAAACCAAGAAAAAATATGAAGGGCTTAAATCTGAGTCAAACTGACAAATTAATGCTGAGAAAAAGAGCAATAATAGAGTGTGTCAATGATGAACTTAAAAACATTTGT
>DAIQBS010000024.1:0-48142 GCA_036781025.1 Sphingobacterium sp.
TCAGTAAACTCAGGATAATCATTTCCTCTTGGTTCAAAAAATAGTAAAACGAACTAACCTTGAGTTTTCAGGCGAAGCCTGAGATATAATAAATTTCCCCTTGGGAAGAGGAAGCAATTTTGTTAGATTTGAAATAAGAGACATAAGACATTAAACGTATCTAATGTCTTATATCTCCTAAATATTATCACCTCTATTTCACATCAAATAAATCTGAAATAGATCCGTGTTCATTCACATTTTTAATAGCACTTGCAAATAAGTTTGCTGTAGAAAGCACTTTAATTTTAGTGCAGGATTGCGCTTTTTCTGGATTAAGTTGAATAGTATCTGTCACTATCATTTCTGATAACACTGAATTTTCAATGGTTTCATACGCTTTTCCTGATAATACAGCATGCGTACATACAGCGCGTACAGATTTAGCACCATTTTCCATAATTAAAGCTGCAGCTTTAGATAAGGTTCCAGCAGTATCACAGATGTCATCAATAAGAACGACGTCCTGACCAGTCACATCACCGATGATAGACATCGATTCAATTTCATTAGCACGTTTTCTGCGTTTATCACAGATCACTACTTCAGCATTGAAGAATTTTGCAAAAGTACGCGCACGGTACGAACCACCCATATCAGGAGATGCGATCATTAAGTTCTCCAGGTTTAAGGATTTGATGTATGGTACAAAGATAATTGCGCCATCTAGGTGATCCATAGGGATATCAAAAAAACCTTGTATTTGAGCCGCATGTAAGTCCATGGTCATGATGCGGTGTGCTCCTGCTGCAGTAATCAGGTTGGCAATCATTTTGGCACCTATGGCCACGCGTGGCTTGTCTTTACGATCTTGGCGTGCATATCCGAAATACGGAACTACAGCTGTGATGTAATGTGCAGATGCACGTTTAGCAGCATCAATCATCAGTAACAATTCCAACAAGTTGTCAGAAGGTTGGTTGGTAGATTGAATTAAAAATACATCACTACCACGTACAGATTCATTATAGAAAGGTTGGATTTCTCCATCCGAGAATTTCGATAATGTTTTATCTCCTAGTGGTTTTCCGTATGATTTTGAAATATTCTCTGCTAATTCTTCGGTTCCTGAACCAGCAAATAATTTTACGGTATTAAATTGCAAAGGCATGGTGAAATGATTTATTGGGGTTTATTGATATGAAATTTCGATACGATTGAACATAAGTACATCTCTTCCATAGAGGTATATAAACTTTTTGTAGCCGCAAAGTTATGTAAATGTTTTAGATTTTAAAATTAGTAATCCATGGACTTCCTCTTTTTTGGGGTTTAAAATTCCCTAATTCGTCATCAGAGTTATTTCTGTAATCTATGGGTTAAAAAAATTAAATAAAATTGTAAAAAAATAACGGGATAAGTTGAAATATGATAAATCATTAGCTAACTTGCCTTTTTTAAATAATTTTCTAATTAAATTAGCAGTACTAATAAATCAACCTTTATTTCCATCATTTTTTTTCAATCAATAGAAAGAAAGATTCATGGGAATCGATTAATTACACCTTTACATGAAAAGAACTTTTATCGCATTATCCGTATTATGTGGGCTTAGCTGCACTGTAGCAAGTTTTGCGCAGTCAAAACAAGTTGAGCCAATCAATCTTCGAGTAGAACATTTAACAAAGCCTATAGGTATCGATCAAACTGATCCACGTATGATGTGGATGTTGCAGGATGATCGACAAGGGGCAAAACAACAAGCTTATCGTATTCTTGTAGGGACAGATTCTTTGTCGCTTGTACAGTTAAAAGGTTCCAGTTGGGATAGCGGAAAGAAAATGAATGCCGAGCAATTAGTAACTTATGCTGGTAAACCATTAGCTCCACAGACTAAATATTTCTGGCGGGTTCAGGTTTGGGATAAAGATGGGAAGCCTGTTTCATCCGCTATTTCGAGTTTTGAAACGGGAATGTTGGGGATGGAGAATTGGCAAGGAACTTGGATTTCGGACCATCAGGATATCAATCAACGAAATGCTCCTTATTTTCGAAAAGAATTTAAAGTAAGTAAAAAAATACGATCTGCCCGCGTCTATGTTGCTGCGGCAGGTTTATTTGAATTATCGTTAAATGGTCAGCGAGTGGGAGATCATCGATTGGATCCCATGTATACCCGTTACGACCGTAGGAATTTGTATGTGGTGCATGATGTCACTTCTTATTTGCAAGCTGGTGGCAATGCGATTGGAATGCTTTTGGGAAATGGTTGGTATAACCATCAAGCATTGGCGGTATGGGATTTTGATAAAGCCCCATGGCGTAACAGACCTGCATTTTGTATGGACTTAAAGATTACCTATGAGGATGGCACCGAGGAAACTATAGTGTCTGAACGTGATTGGAAAACTTCCTCAGGCCCCTTATACTCGAATAATATATATACGGGGGAACATTATGATGCGCGATTGGAAATGGAAGGTTGGGATAAACCAGGATTTGATGATAGCAAATGGGGAGGGATTCGATATCGAGCTGTTCCTTCCAATTTAGTGGTAGCGCAACAAACGGTACCCATTCGCTTAGTGAAAACCTATCAAGCGCAAAAAATCCAAAAGATTAACGATCGCACCTATGTGTACGACATGGGGCAAAACATGTCTGGTGTCACTAAAATTAAAGTTCGAGGCAAGGAAGGAACGGTCATAAAAATTAAACATGGAGAGCGATTGGCTGCCAATGGTCAATTGGATATGGCTAATATTGACGTTTATTATCGTGGAGATAAAGAAAAAGACCCTTTCCAAACGGATATTCTCATTCTTAGTGGGAAGAAGGAAGATGAATTTATGTCCAAGTTCAATTATAAAGGATTTCGATATGTTGAAGTGAGTAGCTCGGAGCCTATGGAATTTAACGAAAGTCACCTAACGGCCTATTTTATGCATAGTGATGTGAATCCAGTAGGTCAAGTGTCGACTTCTTCATCGATGGTGAATAAACTTTGGGAAATTACCAATAATGCCTATGTTTCCAATTTGATGGGTTATCCTACAGATTGTCCGCAACGAGAAAAGAATGGTTGGACCGGAGATGGTCACTTAGCAATAGAAACTGCCCTTTATAATTTTGATGGGATTACAGTTTATGAAAAATGGTTAGGAGACCATCGTGATGAGCAACAGCCTAATGGGGTATTGCCTGATATTATTCCGACAGGTGGATGGGGTTACGGTACAGCGAATGGCTTGGATTGGACGAGTACCATTGCGATTATTCCTTGGGACTTGTACCGTTATTATGGTGATAGCCGAGCTTTGAGAGATAATTATGAAAATATTAAAAGATATGTGAATTATGTGGAGCGTATCAGTAAAGATGGCTTAACGAGCTTCGGCCGTGGCGATTGGGTGCCCGTGAAAACAGGGTCTAACCTGGAATTGACTTCCTCAGTTTATTTTTATGTGGATGCAAAAATATTAGCTTCGGCAGCAAAATTGTTTGGTAAGCAAGCGGATTTCAAGAAATACGATGAACTGAGTAAGAAGATCAAAAATGCCATCAATACGAAATATTTGAACAGGGAAACAGGGATTTATGCGAATGGTTCACAAACGGAATTGAGCGTACCTCTTCATTGGGGGGTGTGTCCGGAAGATATGATTCCTAAGGTCGCTGCAAATTTAAACAAGAAAGTGGAAGAAACGAATTTCCATTTGGATGTAGGGGTTTTGGGGGCTAAAGCTTTGTTAAATGCCTTGAATAATAATGGATATACTGAATCTGCTTATAAAGTTGCTGTTCAAGATAGCTATCCTTCCTGGGGATGGTGGGCAGCAAATGGTGCGACTACCTTATTGGAAAACTGGGATTTGCAAGCGAAGCGAGATATTTCGGACAACCACATGATGTTCGGTGAAATTGGTGGTTGGTTTTTTAAATCCATTGGTGGAATTTTGCCTGATGAAAGTCAGCCGGGATTTAAACATATTCTTTTGAAACCTATATTTCCTGCAGGTTTAGCACATTCGGAAGTTAAGCATCAATCGATGTATGGAGAGATAGTCTCAAAATGGAAGAAAACGAATACGGAGGTTTTGCTGGAGTTTCAAATTCCCGCAAATAGTACGGCAACGTTTTATCCACCTGCAAATGTGGTAGAAACGAAGCCAGTTTTATTAACAGCGGGGAAGCATCAAATTAAATTAAAATTGAAACCTTAGCAGGGTACTGCTTTAAAAATAACTAAATTAGGGCGATAGAAATATTGCCCTAATTCATTTTATGAAAAACTGTATTATCCTTCTTGCTTATTTATGCATTTCCTTTAATTTATCCTTCGCGCAATCGCTTCAAGCTAAACGAATCTGTATCGATCCGGGTCATGGAGGTACAGCCGCTACCGATTCTTATCGGGTGGGTATTGCCGGCGAACGTGAGGAATGGATTAATTTACGAGTGGCTTTGATGCTTAAGGATTTGCTGATGGCAGAAGGAGCAGAGGTGTTACTGACTCGGGATTCTGATGTTTTTGTGGAATTGAAGGATCGTGCGGATATGGCGAAAGAATTTAAGGCCGATTTATTTATTTCCATTCATCATAATGCGACGGCAGATACCTCAGTAAATTTTCCCATTATTTATTTTCATGCTAGTGCAAAGCAAAATTTAGCAAGTACACATTTCTCCAAATTGTTGGTTAAGGCATTTAGGAAGGAGATGTACCCAAAAGGGATGAAGGATTATTCCATCGTTTCGGATCAGGTTATTTTTCCGAAAGGGGGAGCAGCTGTACTAAGGCAAACTTATGGTATTCCTGCGGTTATTGCTGAAGCTTCTTTCTTTTCTAACCCTTCCGAAGAACAACGTTTGAAGTCTATTGACTATAATAAACGGGAAGCACTGGCTTATTTAAAGGCTATTCAAGGGTTTTTTAAGCAGAAACAGCGCATTTTGGATAAAGATATTGATGAGGTATTGCAAATTGCCGTTAACCAGGAAGCTGCTAGGATGGATAAATCGGCATTGGCTTGGAAAGGTAATCTGGAAAAAGCGAAGTTGATTATTAAATCCAATCAAAAGGAAGGATTTGTGGAAGCTGAAGAGTTGTTGTTGGGTATTTTAAAGAGTTTCCCCGATAATTATAAAGTTCAAGAGGTTTATCAGCTGTTGCTTAAGCTTTATAAGCGGTCTGGAAGAATGGAGGATTATGAGCGGATGAGGGATAGGGTGGAGCATTTTGTGGTGAAAATGAAGTGAGATTTTTTTTAGGATTTGCCTGATCCAGTTCCGCAGGTCAATTTTGAACCACTGAGGAAATGATTTTACTGAATACCCTGAATATGATTCCTCAGCCAACTCAGACTCACTCTAATGTCTCACATCTCAAATCCTTGCGATGAGGGCACCGAAGAAGCAATCTCACTAGTAATTTCGTTTGATTTTGAACCTCTGAGGAAATGATTTTACTGAATACCCTGAATATGATTCCTCAGCCAACTCACACTTACTCTAATATCTAATGTCTCACATCTCAAATTTATTTCACACTCAGCCAAATCAACCTCTAAATACCAAATACTTACTACTAAATACTATTCAAACTCCGCTCATAGCCGCGGAAGGCCTAGTCACTTTTGAGAGAGCAAACCAAAACTCTTTGGCCCATTTAATGCGGCTTTTCGCACGAGGCTCTGGCACACAACCAAAACATCTTTGATGGCTGGAATTCGCTACGCTCTTCCTAGGCCATTCCTTGCGCTCTATAGCCATGAAGTTTTTGGTTGACTTGCCGCCGCTGGAAATGGGCCGAAGGAGCACCTGCTCCGCAGGTGGAATCAGGCTTCGCCTGTAAATTCAGGCGAAGCCTGAACATAGCCCAACCGTCATGGCGAGCCTGCGAAGCCATCTCATATCAGTTTGAGATTTTAGAGTATTTTTGAACCAAGAGGAAATGATTATTCTGAATACCCTGAATATGAGTTCTTATTTTCTTTCCATTCATTTAATTCATTAAAATCAGGTACTCAGTGGTTCAAAACTCATGCTTCGCCAGTAAAATTCAACCTAGAACCGTATTTTCCTATCTAAATGAGGTTGCTTCTTCGTGCCTCATCGCAAGGACGGCAGTTCCTAGCAGCCAAAGCCTGTAAATTCTCCTATCTCATGTCTAATTTCTCAAATCTAAATGAGATTGCTTCTTCGGTGCCCTCATCGCAAAGACGGCAGTTCTAGGCAGGCTTCGCCTGTAAATTCAGGCGAAGCCTGAACATAGCCCAACCGTCATGGCGAGCCTGCGAAGCCATCTCATATCAGTTTGAGATTTTAGAGTATTTTTGAACCAAGAGGAAATGATTATTCTGAATACCCTGAATATGAGTTCTTATTTTCTTTCCATTCATTTAATTCATTAAAATCAGGTACTCAGTGGTTCAAAAAATGATCGCAAATACCTAAAACCTTAGCAGGCTTCGCCTGAAAAACTCAGCCAAGTTTCACCTCTAACTACCAAATACTATCTACTAAATACTATTTTAAAAGAAAAAGAGGTTAACATCAGTAGATATAACCCCTTTCCTGGTTTGGTAAATTGCTTAATTACTAACTATTACCCATATTAACTATTTCTCCGAATTAACTGTTAAATGGTAATAGTTATTCTTTTTGTTAAAGTTGTTGTTGCGGTTTTGGCCTTAATTTGGTCATTATTAACCAATGTCCATTGCTAATAAAATCATATAATCTCTTAAATTGAAAAGCCTTAGATACGATAAATGAAGAATTCGAATTGATAATTTTAGTGTCTTTGCTGATCAAAAGATGCTTGAAAACTTGGATCAGGACATTGGCTAATAATGGTTTGATGTTGTTGGTCGAAAGACCATTTTTTTTAATATAACGAGCATGGTTGATTTTAGTGGAATGTATGATTAGATTTATTTGACCCACAATTATGGCAATTCGTGCTGTGGTTGGGATAGTACTTGAGCTTATAATATTGGGTATCGTTGCAATTGCCATAATTATGAGGTCAGATAAAATTTAATCTAAAATAATATTTGTTAAAAAGTATAAGACAAATATTGGATTAATAGAAAAGTGATTCTAGGTAGAAATTACCTGAATAACTAATCAGGTAATTTCACCAAATGGATAACACTTAGGTTTTCCATTCATACAGGTTGATGATATGGTTTTGGATACCATATAACACTAAACCTGCGATATTTTTTGTTCCTGTTTTAAGGAATAGATTGTTTTTGTGGCCTTCAACAGTGCGTTGCGTGATGAAGAGAATTTCTGCAATTTCTTTCGCAGTTTTTTGTTCTGCAATCAATTTGAGGATGGCTATTTCCCGTTCTGTTAGATTATCTTCTTCCAATTTTGGTTTGACGGCTTTAGATGATATTTGCTCTCGCAACTTTTGTATTTGCTGTGGTTGAAAATAGATGCCATTTTTATAAACTTCATGAATAGTAATTAAAAGCTCATCTGGACTAATACCTTTAGGTAAAAAAGCAGCTATGCCATTTTTAAACATAAATCCTAAAAATGAATCTTGGTAATGAGAGGAGATGATGATTGTTTTAATTAAGGGAAAATGCTCTTTAAGATGCTTCAATAATTCAATCCCATCCATTTCAGCCATTCTTAAATCAAGAAGAATAATATCGGGCAAAAGATCGATAGCTTCTAATTGCTGAAGACAGTCTAAGCCGTTTGATGCTGTTAATAGCAGGTTGAATTCTTCCTGTTGCGATAAAAAACCACGCAGTAAATCAACGAGTAATTGATCATCGTCTACGATTCCGATGTTAATGTTGAGGTTTTGCATATTAGAAAGAGATGATGTATTTGGTTCCATTTACGGATTTTAGTTTGAAAGTTCCACCCAATTGCTGAATTCTATTTTGAATATTTTTGAAGCCTATTCCTCGATTGGATAATTCTTTAGGAATTCCAATTCCATTGTCAGCAATGGATAAAAGATTAAGATTATTGGTGACACGGAGGTGGATGTTTACTTGGTTCGCCTGTGCATGTTTAAAGCTGTTCATCAAGACTTCTTGAACAATCCTTACCAGGTTTAATTTAGCTTGTTCTGAAAAGTCTTTCTGTTTGCGACAATCGTTTCTATAAATTATTTGAAATGCTTCATTCCATGGGTTGATAGCTGAAAGAATAATTTCGTCAATCTGTTTTTCTTGAAGCAAAGGAGGGAAGAGGTCATGAGAAATTCTTCTGCTTTCTTGAATGCAATCACTCAATTGTTCATCAATTTGTTGCTTTTGCATACCCAAATGAATTTGAAATTTCAGTGTAGCAAGTTTGGAAATCAAAGCATCATGCAAATCAGCAGCTAAGCGTTTTCGCTCATTTTCTATGGAAGATATGGTTGCGTCATGTAGCTGCACTTCATACTGATGTTTCAATTCTGCTGACTTTAATTTGTTTTCATATTGTTGCTTCAAATGTTGCGTCAATATTCTGATTAATACGAATATTAATATTCCTATAAAAACTAGGGTTATAATAATCCATTTTATAATAGTTTCTTCCTGTTGCCATATCGCCAGATAAATGAAATGATACAGAAGTAATAAATGCATAAGGTTAGTATATTGAAATTCCAGATAAAAAATTTGCTGCTATTTGAAGCGTTGATGATAAAATTAATTGGCAAGTAGAAAATTACATTGAGAGAGAAATAAGCTAAAAAATAGTAGTTTAACTCGAGTAATTTTGATTTGTCCATTTTATTTTGGGTATTATCCATTAAATAAATAAGTGCAAATAACACAATTAAAAAGGAAGATAGACTACGCGTATAGGGTTGGTAATTTTCGATATGATAACTGTTTGAGGAGATTATTTCATAACAGAAATAGGCTATGAAAAATAAGATGCTTACAAGCATGAAAAGTTTTCGATACGACAAAAAGTACGTTCTATATAATAAGGCAATCAATAGGAACTCCAGCAAGGCATAGATCGATATGATGATTAAATTATTACTATATTCATAGGCAAGCCATCTCGAAAATAAATCGGTCATCAAGCTTAGGATGAGGTAAATGAATAGGTACTTATGCACATCGTTAAAGCTGAGTTTTCGGAATAATAGAATGATGATGCCTAATCCAAGTTCGATTGGAATGATCAGCGTTAAGTCTTTTAAATAGCTAAACCAATCCATTATCACTATCGGTTAGAAGATACATTTCTTCTTCAGGTCTGTAGGGAGGTACTAGTCTCACCGTGTCATAATAGGCTTCAGCATTGGTAACATCAACATTCGCTTCATTTGTTATAATTAAATCAGCATCATATTGTGTTACGGTATCCACGGATTTTAATGCAAAATAGGCTATACTTTGCTTGCTTTTTAAATCATTAGCTGGGATGAGGTAACATTTGAAAAAGCCAGTCTCACTAGAGGCTTGTTTTGGAATCCATGTTTTTACTTGTTTTTTCCAATTAGAAATTCTTATTAAAGCTTCTTTCTTGTCGATTTCATCCTGGAGATTCAATTTAAGATCTTCAGGATATGCGATGGATATGTATTTTTCTAAGGTGTTTCGGTAAATGTATTTATCAAATTCTGCTGCGATTAAAAATATAATTAGCTTACCCTCAAATACACCAGGGTAAGCATGAATGTAGGTGGATTTCTTAGTGAAGTATACATTAAAAGTGAAGGATGCCTTATTGCTAATTAAGCGATCAATGATGGTGCTGGATTTAGATTTCTCACGAACAAGTTTTCCCCATTCAGAAATACATTGTTTTATTTGGTTAATGTCAAGAGGCATTTGGATACATTTAGATTATTTAACAATAAAGAATTGATATGTATAAATTTAATAATAAATGCCATTTATTTGAAATTTTAATTGTTTTTTAAGCAATGTTGATTCGTTTATTTTAAGATTGTAAATATTATTGGAAAATTATGGGATTTGAAAATAAAGAATACACAAGATTAAAGGTGGTATGTAGTTTTGGTTTCAGTATTTTCTTTTATTGAAATTATTTTAATAGTTGAAACAAGTGTTTTTGTTGTTTTGTGAATTAGTTATTATATTAGAATATCTAAATTATGGCTTATGAAATACCAAGCGTTTGTGATTTTACTATTTTTTGTTCAAATAGGCTTTGGGCAACGTTTAAAACCAAATTATTATGAGCTGACTCGCGAGGTTTCTATTACAGGTCAGGATTCTTTTCAAGATAAATATCAATTTTCAATAACCAAACAAAGTGGTTTTAACAAGAGTTCAGGTTTGTTGGAACTCCATGTCTATAATTTTGAAGTGCAACACTTGTCTGATTCTTTAAGAAATTTTTCATCTGACGGTTCAGTTATTGGGGTAAATTTAATGAGCCGATTGGATATCGTTTCAACGGGGTATCTTCTTGAGCATCCCATCTTGTTGAAAATGGAAAATGGGGTGGTTCATGTTGATTCATTGACACTAAATAAACAAATTAATGAACAGCTCCAACAATGGAAGATTGAAGAAGATTATCATGATGAGGTAATTCAGTCACTTTACAGACAGATTTACAATTTAGCATCGAACATCTTTTTATCAGATTTTACAGGTTTAACTGAAAAAGATTTTCTTGGTAAAAATATTGTTCGAAATAACAAAGATTATGTTGTGCTATCCAATGAAAGGGGGATTGCTAAGCTACAATATGATTTCAAGGATTCTTCAACATTTATTCATTCATCTATACATATCAATAGTAAAGATCTGTCTACCTTAAATTTAAATAGTGAAGAGAAACACATAATCAATCATGAGAACAAAATAGTAAATACTGCCTATAAAAGACGTCTTCAATTATTAAAGGAGAAACCATCGAAACCAAAAATGAATGGCTTAGTTGATATGTTAATCACTTCCTCGAATTGGAGTAATTACTTTAAAAAGGGGAATACTGTCGATAGCCTTGCTTTAATGCAATTTATTGAAGATAACGATGGCCAATTTTCAAATTTTCCTGTTTATGTCAATAATAAGCTAAGTGGGATGCAGCGTTTAACTGATGATTCATTGTATTATCAGAATTTACAAAAAACTTCAAATGTTTTACTGAAGGGCACACATCATTTAAGCAATAAAATCAGGAATGTTGAAATAAGTATAGATGAATTCAAAGAGTTATCTTCATTACTAAATGAAGAACAATTGTATGATTATATTCAGAACGATTTGAGTCAACAAATCTTATCTAGTCCAGAAAAACTTTCAAGATTAAAAGTTTTAGTTAATGAAACCACTAACCGAGAAAAACAAGCAAGTGTAGCTTTATTAAAATGGTATGAGGTAAAGAATAGTGATTTATCATCAATTTTAAAGAAGACTTTGGAAGATTTTCTGAATTATGATGATAACACTTGGTTAGTTGGTAATATAGGTCGATATGCCTTGTTGGTTCAAAAGCAACTCTTTCAAGTAGACTCGATGGATTTAACCTATTTGGATAGAATCATCGCTAAATTGAAACCTTTAACAGTTTTAATGGAGCATGATTATGGAAAAATTCAAAAATCGCATCTTGCCTATGCTAATTTTCTAGCTTATGAACATGTTAATAATCTGGATGCTGATTTGGGCTTTAATTATTTGAAAGAGGCGAAGGATTTTTCGGCGAAACTGAGTTCGGATTTTGCCTATCATAGTAATTATGATTTACATTTCTTAAAATCTAAGAAAAGTTACGCTGATGATTATTATAGGCAATTAGCCAAATTAGGAAAAGTAGAGGAGGGCTTAAAAGAATTTACCAAGGAATATGCAACAAACCCAGGAGCAAATTTCAAAAAACTTCGTGACTATTATAATGAACATCATGATAAAAATACTTTTGCTAAATTTTATAAATCACAAGTTATCCAACATTTACCCGATGCTCCAACTTTCCTACTTACAAACCTAGAAGGTAAGGAGGTGTCAAAATCAGATTTTGCAGGTAAATGGACAGTAGTTGATTTTTGGGGAACCTGGTGTGTACCTTGTGTTCAAGAAATGCCTAAATTAAATGCTTATTACCTCGATTTGCAAAAACAAGAAAATAGTAAGATTGAATTTATAACCATTGCTTGTTATGATCGGGAAAATGCTGTAAAGGAATTTTTGACCCAAAATAATTACAGTATTCCGGTCTTGATGTCGGACAATAAGGTGCAAAGGGAATTTGCAATCAGGGCATATCCTACAAAAGTTATCATCACACCGGAAGGTAAAATGCTAAACACAGATCGAGCGATTTGGCAAGAACAGGTAAAGGAATTGTCTGAATTATAAGTGTATAGTGATTGGGTGAACATTATTTGATAAAACGTCCAAAACAATATTTTAAAGAAGGTTTATTAAAAAAGTTTAGGTAATAATTTGGTCGAAAAATAGATATAAAAAAAGGACTGAATTTCTTCAGTCCTTTTTTAAATTTTAGTTGCCCAACCTGGATTCGAACCAAGACAAACAGCACCAAAAACTGTCGTACTACCATTATACTATTGGGCAAACTTTCAATTGTCGTGAGGTTTTGTTCCCTTTTGACGATGCAAATATACGTCGAGTTTTCTTTTCTGCAAATAAAAAAATAGGAATATTATTAAATATACTGATTTTCAGATGAATATTTTTTCAAGTAATTTATAGATTAGGGCATTCCATGTAATTTAAAGGCCTATTTCTGAATAAATGGAAACAATTTATCTGATTCTAAATTGTAATCCTTATTTTCGAAGCGTAAATAGTAAAGAGAAACCTTCTTTTATCGTATGAATTATAGTAAGATTAATAACCTATTAGGATGGTTGTGTGGAATCATCGCCACGTTGGTTTATGTTTTGACCTTAGAAAAAACCACGAGTTGGTGGGATACAGGCGAATTTATCGCTTCAGCCTATAAGATGCAAATTGTACACCAGCCTGGTGCACCATTATTTTTAATGATTCAAAATGTATTCTCCAATTTAGCAATGGGAGATACTTCTCGGATAGCTTATTGGATGAATGTGGGCTCTGCAGTATGTAGTGGATTGACCATTACATTTTTGTTTTGGACCATCACTGCACTTGCAAAAAAATCATATGTAAGTTTTTCTCGTACTAAAGAATTAAGCCAATCAGCCTTAATTAATGTTTTGGGTGCTGGGGTGGTAGGTGCTTTAACTTATACCTTTTCAGATACCTTTTGGTTTTCTGCAGTAGAATCTGAAGTTTATGCGATGTCCTCTTTATGTACGGCTGTGGTTTTTTGGGCGATTCTGAAATGGGAGGTACGAGCAGATGAACCAGATGCAGATCGTTGGTTGATTTTCATTGCATACGTGATGGGATTATCGATAGGCGTTCACTTATTGAATTTATTGGTGATTCCTGCCATTGCGCTGGTTATATATTTTAGAAAAACAAATAAAGTGACAAGTGGTGGAGCTTTTAAGGCCCTGCTTTTAGGAGTAATTGTATTGGCAATTGTGCTTTGGGGGGTAATTCAGTACCTCATCAAATTTGCCGCTTTTACAGATTTGTTTTTTGTCAATACCTTAGGAATGGGTTTTGGTACTGGTGTTACTTTCTTTGCGTTATTATTAATCGGAGGGTTAGTTTTCGGTTTATGGTACAGCAGAAAATACCTTAAACCTATACTTCATATTTCCTTAATCAGTTTATCCTTCATCATCTTTGGATATAGTTCTTTCACTATGATTTCTATTCGTGCGAAAGCAAATCCAACCCTAAATAATAGTGATCCTGATAATGTGTTTTCCTTTTTGAGTTATTTAAATAGAGAGCAATATGGGGATGAGCCTTTGTTTAAAGGGAGGTATTTTGATGCTAAAGCAACGGATATATTTGAAACAGGTAATGTTTACCGTAAGGATGGTGACAGATATGCCGTAGCCAAGAAAAAGTACGATTATACTTTTGATAAAGTAACTTTATTTCCAAGAATTTATTCTGAAAAACACGAGTCGTTTTATCGCGATTATTTAAAATTACCAGAAGGGCAATCTCCTACGATGGTCGATAACTTAAAGTTCTTTTTCGGCTATCAGATAGGGCATATGTACAGTCGTTATTTGATGTGGAATTTTGTAGGAAGACAAAATGATCAACAAGGGCATGGGTCTTTCACAGAAGGAAACTGGATTTCTGGAATAACTCCTATTGATAATATGTTATGGGGTGGACAATATGATTTGCCGTCCTCTGAAAAGAACAATCCATCTCGAAATACCTATTTTTTCTTACCATTAATCTTGGGGATTTTAGGAGCTGTTTGGCAATTTAAGAAGCAAAATCGGGATGCTACAGTGGTTGCTTTGCTATTCTTCTTTACAGGATTAGCTATTGTTTTGTATTTGAATCAAACACCATTGCAACCTCGTGAGCGTGATTATGCCTATGCAGGTTCTTTTTATGCATTTTGTATTTGGGTTGGTTTAGGTGTATTGTGGATTAGTGATTTGATTACAAAGAAAATTAATGCAAAAAATGCGGCTATAGCGGCTACTGCAGTTTCCGTACTTTGTGGTCCAATATTGTTGGCGAGTCAGAACTGGGATGACCACGATCGTTCGGAAAAATTCTTGGCTCGTGACATGGCGAAGAACTATTTAGAATCCTGTGCACCCAATGCCATTTTGTTTAGTTATGGAGATAATGATACCTATCCGTTATGGTATGTTCAAGAAGTGGAAGGATTCCGTACGGATGTTCGTGTGGTTAACTTGAGCTTATTAGGTGCGGATTGGTATATGAAACAAATGATGCTGAAAGTAAATAATGCAGATGCCTTACCAATCAATATTGATCCGGAGAAAATCAAAGATGGGGTAAGGGATGTCATTTATTTCAACGATTATAAAATTCCTGGGCATGTTGATATACAGGCTTTATTAGAAGTGATGTTGTCTGATAATCCTAAAAATAAGGTTCAATTGCAAAGTGGTGAATGGGGAAATATACTGCCTACTAAAAACATGCAATATACAGTAGACAAAGCAGCCGTTATTGCAAATAAAGTGGTTCCGAAAGAATGGGAAGATGCGATCGTTGATACGATGAAATGGACATTTACAAACAGTTATGTGAGCCGTGCAGATTTATCGATTATGGCGATTTTAGCAAACAACAATTGGAAACGTCCGGTATATTTTACGACGACAACCCCAGAAGAGAATTTCATTGGATTAGGCAAATACTTAGTAACAGAAGGTTTTGCTTCTCGATTGATGCCAATTGCTATTGCTGAAGAAGGCGATGCATCTCAACCAATCGCTGATGTAGAGGGAACATATAATAACGTGATCAATAAATTTAAATGGGGAAATATTGCTCATGCGAAGTATTTAGATCCGGATACTTATCGTTATATCAGTATGTACTCGGGGTCGATTTTTGGAGAGACTGCTCAAGGTTTACTTTCCATTGGAAAAACAGCAGAGGCAAAAAAACTGGTGTTGAATGCGTATGAGAACTTGCCGAAAAAATGTTATGGCATGTCTGATGTTTATGGATATTCCACTTTACTGGATGCTATGTATAAGGTTGGTGAAACCGAAAAAGCGAATGAGATTGTTAAAAGAAACATGGATTTCGTTCGAGAAAATATGGCTTATTACATGGCTATAGCGAAGACGAAGCCAAATTTGGAATATCGAAATATGCGATTTGGATTAGCTTCGGTTCAAAATTACCAACGTATTTTAACGGATGCCAAACAAACAGCGCAGTTAGCAGAAGTGAATAAAATATTTGAAACCTATCGAAGTCTTTTCGAGACAAGTAATTAATTGAAAAAAAGCAGCTTAATTCACAAGCTGCTTTTTTTTGTAGTCTTACCCTGGTGAATAGCATTACGAATTTTGAAAAAAATGCCTTAAGTTTGCCTAAATAAATCCATAGATGAAACAATCGAAATTATTAGATGGACCAAAGTTTCAGATTATGCTCAAGCGATTGGCTCAGCAATTAATTGAAAATCATGGAGACTTTAGTCAATCCGTCATAATCGGAATTCAACCTCGGGGAACCTACTTAGCCAAAAGACTTGTTCAAGAAATAAAGGAAATGTCTGATATTGACGTTCCTGTAGGGGTGTTGGATATTACCTTTTATCGTGATGATTTTCGCATGAAGGGAGCTAGTCCATTACATGCCAATAGTACGCAAATTGACTTTATCATTGACGGGAAAGAGGTGATATTGGTAGACGATGTCTTGTGGACGGGTCGTACGATACGTTCCGCCATGGATGCCATTCAAGCTTTTGGACGTGCAGCTCGTATTGAACTCATGGTCTTGGTGGACCGGAGGTTTAGTCGTCAAATACCAATTCAACCCGATTATATTGGTATTCAAGTAGATTCTATTGATTCTCAAAAAGTGATCGTGAGCTGGAAAGAAATCGATGAGCAAGATAGCATCGTATTGATTACTGAAAAAAAATAGTGAACTCATATTTTATTGACCCATGTCAACATCTGAACAACTTAGTACTCGCCATTTATTAGGGATAAAAGATTTAAGCAGTCAGGATATTCAATTAATTTTGGATACGGCCTCTAATTTTAAAGAAGTACTAAATCGACCGATTAAAAAAGTTCCTTCATTGAGGGATATAACGATAGCAAATGTGTTTTTTGAAAACTCTACAAGGACAAGATTGTCTTTTGAGTTGGCAGAAAAGCGTTTGTCAGCAGACACTGTTAATTTCGCAGCTTCTTCTTCATCAGTAAGTAAAGGTGAAACCTTAATAGATACCGTAAATAATATTCTAGCAATGAAAGTGGATATGATTGTCATGAGACATCCGTATGCTGGAGCTGGAGTGTTTTTAAGTAAGCATGTGAATGCGCAAATTGTGAATGCAGGCGATGGCGCACATGAGCATCCTACACAAGCATTATTGGACTCATTTTCTATTCGTGAACGTTTAGGAGATGTAGCAGGAAAGAAAGTTGCTATTATAGGTGATATATTGCATTCTCGAGTAGCTTTATCCAATATACTTTGTTTACAAAAGCAGGGAGCAGAGGTAATGGTTTGCGGACCGACAACGTTAATTCCTAAATATATCGGTTCTTTAGGAGTGAAAATAGAGCATGACTTAATGAAAGCGCTTAATTGGTGTGATGTAGCCAATATGCTTAGGATTCAATTAGAACGACAGGATATTGCATATTTTCCTTCTCTACGTGAATATTCTATGCTTTATGGATTAAACAAACAAATCCTAGATTCATTAGATAAAGAAATTGTCATTATGCATCCAGGGCCAATTAACAGAGGAGTAGAAATAACCTCGGATGTGGCGGATAGTAAACATTCCATTATCCTAGATCAGGTAGAGAATGGGGTAGCTGTTCGAATGGCTGTATTATATCTATTGGCCGGACAACGCGGTTAAACATTTTATTTAAAATATGGAAGTCGGATCTTGTTTATTCAGGGTCCGATTTTTGTTTTTTAGACCTGATATTTTCAATTTTTCATCATGGCATTAATTTAAAAAGAACATTGTCAACTATTGCCTATAATGCATAGAAATATAGTTGAAAATCTAGGTTTTTGTTAAATATCGTTAAATACAGGTAGTTATTAACAGGTGTTAACAACTTTTGAGGAAAACATTAAGTTTATGCATTATTTTCGTAAGTTGAAGGAGTTCTCTCAAGATATAAAGGATTTCTACTAAAAATTGATTTTAAGACGCATTCACTTTAAGGAATATTCAGAAGTATGTATAAAAAAGTTTACCAGATAGGTGTGGCCTTGAGCTTATTGAGTATGCCAGCATTGGCACAACATTCAGCTTGGCAAGAGGTAAATAAGGCTTATAAAGAAGGCTTGGAATTATTTGAACGAGGGAAATTCAGTTCCGCCTCGAAACAGTTCGATATGGTCGAACAACTTCGTACGAAATCCTCGTTGCAGTTGGATGAAACGGAGGAGTTAAGTTTATTGAAAGAGAATGTACGTTTCTTTCAGGCAGTCTGTGCCTTAGAATTAGGTGAATCAGATGCGGAGAATCAGTTTTTAAAATATATAAGAGATTACCCTGCAAGTGCAAATTCTAAAGCGGCTTATTTTCAAATAGGTAAGTCATATTATACGAAAAAGGATTATGCCAAAGCGATTGAATGGTTTGAAAAAATCGATAGTAAGAATTTAGCTGGAGCTGAGAATATTGAATACCGATTTAAATTGGCATATTCCAAATTTATGTTGGCTGATTATGAAGCTTCTAAGCCTGTTTTTACGCAATTAAAAGATCAAAATAGTCCTTATCAAGAAGCATCAATCTATTATTATGCATATTTAAGCTATTTGGATCAGGAATATAAAACGGCATTAAATGAATTCGAGCGTTTAGAAGGGTCAAAAGCTTATGAAAATAGCTATCCTTATTACATCACAGCCTTATACTTTTTAGATAAGCGGTACGACGATGTGTTGAATTACGCATTACCTAAGTTACAAACGACCAAACAAGAGAGCGAAGCTGAAATGTTTCGTATCGTTGCAGCGACCTATTTCATTAAAGGTGATTTAACAAAATCTAAAGAATATTACGATAAGTTCCAAGCTCAAGATCAAGGCAAGACCCAAAATAACCAGGATAATTATCAAATCGGTTATATCAATTATAAGCTTGGGCATTATGAAAAAGCTATAGCTGAATTAAGTAAACTGGAAGAACCTGATGCTTATTACCAAAGTGCCATGATTACCTTGGGAGATTCCTACTTAAAAACCGGGAATAAACAAGGTGCTCGCAATGCATTTTTTAGAGCATCAAAATTGGATTTTGATCCTCAATTGAAGGAAGAAGGATTATTCAATTATGCTAAACTTTCTTATGATTTAGAATTTCATCAGGTTGCTTTAGATGCTGTTCAGGAATACATCAAGACCTATCCTAACAATAAACGAGTAGAAGAGGCTAATACATTACTTGCAGAGGTATTATTAAGTACCAAAAATTATCGTGCAGCAGTAGATGTATTAGAAAACTTAAAAAACAGAGGTAAAGATGCGAACGCTGCTTATCAAAAAGTTACTTTTTACCGTGGTTTAGAATATTATAATGAACGGGCATTCGAAAATGGTATTTCGATGTTCATGCGTTCAGAAGCTAATCGCTATGATGAGGAAATATATGCTTTAGCGGTATATTGGAAAGCTGAGGCGATGTTTGAAGTGAGAAAGTATAAGGAATCTGTAGCGAATTTTAATAAATTCTTACAACTTCCTGCAGCGCGTAAAACAGATGTTTATAATTATGCAAATTATGCCTTGGCTTATGCCGCATTTAGGAACGACAATTACAGTACATCTGCGAATTATTTTGAGCGTTTCTTGTCAGGAGGAGGAAAAGATGGGATTGATTTAAATACGCGTAATGATGCTATTGCAAGGGCAGCAGATTCTTATTTAGCGATCAAAAATTACAGTAAGGCTTCGAATTATTACGATCGCTTAATTGCATCTGGAGCTCAAAGTCAGGATTATGCCTTATTTCAAAAGGGAATTTTGTTAGGATTGCAAGGAGATAATATGGGTAAAATAAACACATTACATGCTGTAATGGAGAAATACCCTAAGTCTAATTATGCCGATGATGTGGCATTTGAGGTTCCATATACCTACTTTTTGATGGGTAATCATGATGAGGCTATTGTTGGTCTACAGAAAATGGTGGAACAATACCCAAGAAGTTCCTATGTACCAAGAGCCTTAGTGACTATCGGCTTGGTGCAATATAATAAGGATGATAATGACGGTGCATTGGCTACATTTCAACGTGTCGTGAATCAATATCCAACGACCGACGAAGCAAAACAAGCATTGGGTTCTATAGAAAATATTTACTTAGATAAAGGCGATGCTTCAGGTTATATACGATATGCTACCGGCACTAATATTGGTGATTTAAGTACAGCAGAGCAAGATTCGCATACTTTCTCCTTGGCACGCACCTTATTTGATAGAGGAAACTGGCAAGGAACTGTAGAAGCTATTAATGCGTATTTTGATAAGTTCCCTAAACCTATTCAAGAGAAACATGCACGTTTCTTACGTGCTGAGAGTAATGCAAATTTAGGGAAGGACCAGGAAGCACTTCATGATTTTAACATCATCATGAATGATTGGACTTCAGCTTATACGGAGCGTACTTTAGTTTCTGTTGCAAAACTTCATCTGCGCAATAAAGCCTATAATGAGGCGGTTCAAGTGTTGAAGAAATTGGAATTAACTTCGGAATATAAGGAGAATTACGGTTGGGCCGTGAATAACTTATTGGTAAGTTATTATAATATTGGAGATTATGCAGAGACCTTAACCTATTCAAAAATTGTAAAAGAATATGGTAAGTCTTCTGAAGAAGATATTGCGAAAGCACATTTATATGCTGCAAAAGCATACTTAGCAACAAGTAAAGGCTCCGAAGGAATGAAAGAGTTGAATTTGGCAGCTTTAAAATCCAAAACTGAGACTGGCGCTGAAGCGAGATACTTAGTTGCAGAGCAACAAGTGAAAAATAAGAATTACGATGGTGCTATTAAATCTGCCTTGGATATTTCTGATTCGTTCTCCTCTTATGATTATTGGGTAGCGAAAGGATTTATTTTGATGGCAGAAGCTTATTTGGCAAAGAATGACAAGTTTCAAGCGAAATCTACCTTGCAGAGTGTAATTGAGAATTACGAAAATCAAGAGGATGGAATCTTAGAGACTGCGAATAATCTATTGGAAAAAATTAAATAAGAATAGGAAAAGATGAAGTTGAATACTATTATAAAACAATCTGCTATATTAATCTTTTTTATGGGGATGGGGTTTTCAAGCTATGCGCAGCAAGATCCTGATCGTCCAGTTACGCTAGATTCTTTTGATATCGTTCGTGATTACCGTCCTATTCTTGCGGATGCTGTAAAAATACGTCGTAGCCCAGATATGACTAATAAAAGAGAATACATGCCAAAATTGAGTTATGGCAATGTTCCCGATAAAAAATTAGATATCAATACAGGGCTTCAAGAGTTGAAAATTATGGAGACGCCATTTTCTCAAATCTTTGACTTGAAAAGTAATTATGCCAAGGTAGGTATTGGTAATTTTAATACGATCTTGGCAGAGGGATACTTTGCAGTAGAGGATTATGAGGATATTCGTTTTGGTGGCTTTGTAAAACATTTGGGTCAAAAAGGTACTTTAGAAGATCAGAAGTTTTCGAGACAAGAAATAGGTTTGTTTGGTCGTCGGATTTTACCGATGTTTACCTTGAATGGCTTGGTAGGCTATAATGGTTTTGGAACTCGTTTCTATGGTGTTCCTTTTGCTGTAGACGGGGCGAGTTTAAACCCTAGTCGCGAAGCGCAACGCTTTAATGATATTTTCTTTTCTGGAGAGTTGACCAGTAATTTTGATCCTAAAAATGAAGACGCTGTTAGTTATTCGGCTAAAGCGGATGCTTATACCTACAGTGATAAGTATGACGGGAAAGAAAGTTCGATTGCATTGTCAGGATACTTGAACAAACGTGTTCGTGCATTTAATGTTGGTGCAAATGTGGAATTGGATTATAATACCATTAGCGGTACCAATACAGCAACTGGAAAATTGAATAATTCAATTGCAGCTATAAATCCATATATTCGTTTTAAAGGTGCTAATTATAACATCACACTAGGTGCTAATATCGTATCTGAATTCGGTGATAGTTCGAAATTTAATATCTTTCCAGAAGCAGAAATAGATTTTTCTTTAGTGCCTGAATACTTTTACATCTTTGGTGGTGTTAAAGGTGGTGTTGAGAAAGGATCTTACCGTGACTTTACCAAAATTAATCCTTACTTAGGGTCGAAATTCAATATTCAGAATACTACAGAGCGTATGAATATTTATGGTGGTATAAAAGGGAATGCAGGGGCAACTTTTGGCTATAAAGTGAAAGCTTTTTATAGAAAATTAGAAGGATTGCCTTTGTTCGTTAATTCTATGGAGACGCCATTTAATTTTGATTTAATTTATGATGGGGATGCTGATCAAGCTGTGAAGCATGTCGGAATTGAAGGAGAGATTAATGTTAGGCTATCCGCATTAGTTAATTTGGGGGGTCGTTTGAATATTGATAATTACACCATGGCTAAGCAAGATGTGGCTTGGCATATGCCGAAAATGAGATTAGCTGCGAATGCTAGATTTAATATTTCTCAAAAATTATATATTGATGCAGAGGCTTTATTCCATGGTTTAACCTATGCTAAAGAATGGACATATTTAGATGTAAATACGGTTCCTACAGATTTTAACAGAGCAAATGTTGCTTCTTTCCTAGATTTAAGTGGAGGTGCGGAATATAAAGCAACAAAGCAATTGGGGATTTTTGTGAAAGCAAATAATATTTTAAATACCGAGTACTCAAGATATTTATATTATCCTAAATTAGGATTCAATATTTTAGGTGGTATTAATTTTTCATTTTAATAGGACAAACTTTAACTTTGCACGATCTTAGAAGGAAATGGAATTAGGTAAATATATTTGGCAGCTGTTAAAGCATAGAAACGAAGTGTATGTGAAAGGTTTGGGCGTGTTCAGACGGATTCATACCTCTTCTGTGTTTGATGAGCAAAAGGCGGTATATTTACCACCAGTTAGTTATTTGGAATTTGATGGTCAATCTATTCAAGGAGTTGACTTAGTTGAATATGTTCAACAAACGAAGCAAATTTCCAGGTCTGATGCTGAGGAACAGGTTGAAGCTGAAGTGTTACAACTTTTCGAATCTATTAAAGACCATGGATCTGTACATTTAAGCCATTTGGGCCAATTTATAAAACATGGTAGTTCGATAGTTTTTAAGCCTGAGGATTTAAGTTCTTTTAATTATCAGGCAATTCAAGGAAATGTTAAGCCAGAAGTAGCTATTCCTGAGCCAGTACCTACGCCTGTTGAAGATTCTGTAGTTGAGGAAGTAGTGGAAGAGGAGGTAATAGTTCCTGTTGAGGTGGAAGTGCAGGTAGAAGAACCTGTGGGAATTCCTGAACCAGTATTCGAAGAATATGATCAACCGAAGAAAAGTTTCGCTGTTTATATTTGGGTTTCCATTATTGCATTAGCGGTTATTGGAGGTTTGTTTTATTATAATTCTATCAAGGTAAGCCCTGAAGAGAAGACTGTAGCTTTGCCTCAAGATTCAATTCCTTCTACAACTGTTGATAGTAGTCAGGTAACTCCTGTGGATTCAACTTTGCTTGCAAAGACAGATTCTTTGGTGAAAACGGATAGTGTAACTACAGTGGAAAAGAAACCATTGATTCCGGCGAATCATAAATATTTGATCGTGATAGGAACGCATGCTACGCTAGCACAAGCATACGAGCAAGCGGAATCTTTTAATAAGGCTGGAGTAAAATCGGTACGTGTCATACCTAGTAATTTGGCACACAATAAAAAGAAAGTAATTTGGGATTCCTATGAAACAAATGCACAGGCAGATTCAGCATTACGTTATGTTCAGAAGCGCTATGTAGCAGATGCATGGAAACAACCATTGAAATAAGTAAATCAATCAAAACAGCATAAATAGTTATTTAATTATGTCATTATTACAGACCCCTACGTTACCTGATTCATTAAATCAAGTTCAACAACAAGCTATATCAGTAGCTACACAAGATGATTTAAATCTCATTCAACTGCTCATGAAGGGTGGATGGATCATGATTCCAATCTTATTGTTATTCTTTTTAGGTTTAATCATATTCTTTGAACGTTATATTACCATCAGTAAGGCTGGAAAAACTGAAGGTGGTCTATTAGCTCAAGTGAAAAGTAATGTGATGTCTGGTAAATTGGATGCAGCAATTGCTGTATGTCGTTCTAGTAATTCGGCATTATCTCGTATGCTTCAAAAAGGTTTGACTCGCGTTGGTCGCCCTATAAAAGACATTGAAGGTGCTATCGAAAATCAAGGTAAATTAGAAGTTTCTCGTTTGGAGAAGAATATTAATATCCTAGGTATCGTTGCTGGTATTGCTCCGATGCTTGGATTCGTAGGAACTATCTTCGGGGTAATTCAAATTTTCCGCGAGGTGGAAATCGCAGGTGGTATTGATATTGGTTCAGTATCTGGAGGTTTGTATGTAAAAATGATTGCATCAGCTTCAGGACTTACGATTGGTATTTTGGCTTATATCGGATACCATATTCTAAATATGATGGTAGAGCGTTTAATTTTACGCATAGAAACTGATGCCATCGAGTTTATTGATTTATTAGATGAGCCAAGCCACTAATTGCTTGCTCAGCATTAAATAAAAGAGAAAGATGAATTTAAGAAATAGAAGAAACAGACCATCTGCGGAAGTTCATACTTCGGCTTTAAATGATATCATGTTCTTTTTGATGTTGTTTTTCTTGTTGGCTTCTGCAGTTTCCAATCCTCAGGTGGTAAAATTATTACTACCTAAATCCAGTGCCGGTGAACAATCTGTTGCTAAGAAAACAATGACGATTTCGATCACTAGTGATCTTCAATATCATGTGAATAAACAAACAGTTCCTTATGAATCATTGGAAGCATTGATTCAATCGAATGTGGTGACTGGTGAAGAATTGACAATTATGTTGTATGTTGATAATACAGTTCCAATTCAGAATGTATTATCCGTGATGGATGTAGCAAATAAATTAAAAATCAAAGTTGTTTTAGCGACAGAGAAAAAAGAAAATTAATTTAGTGAGTAAACTATTTTAATGATCGAATGTCAAAAACAAAGAGGTTAAAAAGATATGTATTATAATCAATATCAAGAGGAAAACAATCTGCCTAAGGCATTAGGCATTTCGACATTGGTTATGGCAGCTTTGGTTGCTATTGGCTTCTTTATCGTATTTAATCAGGCGACACCTGACTTTGGTATGGGTGGGTTAATTGTAAACTATGGTACAGCTCCAGAAGGTATGGGTGAGGACTATATGAGCGTAGATGAACCTTCTATGGATGAAAATGCCAATAATGTAAAACCTGACAAAATTGATCCAGTTACTACTCCAATACCAACTCCTTCTCAACAAATTGCAGATAAGTCGGTTGTAACTCAGGATGTAGAAGATGCCCCTGTAGTTCCTAAAGCTGAGAAACCTGTAAAGGCCAACGCTGATCAGTCTACAGTTGAAAAAAAGAATGCTACTCCTGCTGTTAATCCTAATGCATTATATAAAGGGAAAAAGAATAATGCACAAGGTTCAGGTGATGGGACAGGTTCTGTTCCGGGAAACCAAGGTTCTAATTTAGGGGATCCTTTAGCATCGAATTATGGGGAGGGCGGATCTGGTTTTGGAAATACCATGTTGTCCCTAGAAAATAGAAAATTTGTTGTTCGTCCGAATGTGGAAGATAATGGTCAACAAACTGGAATAGTAAAAGTAGAATTTACAGTGGATAGTAGAGGAAATATCATTCGTGCCCGACAAGCAAAGGGTACTACTATTGCTGACTATAAATTGGTGAACAAATGTATTCAAGCCGTTCAAAATTCTCGATTGAATGCCTTGGAAAATGCACCAGATTCTCAAACTGGACTAATCACCTTCCGATTTAAAGTAAGATAATCTTTAAGATATGAAAACATTTGCAGAGGTAATCGAGTATTTATATGCTCGATTACCTATGTTTACACGTGATGGTGCATCTGCTATTAATCCGGATGTAGATAAAACTTTGTTGTTTTGTGAAGCATTGGGTAATCCTCATCATCAGTTTAAATCTATTCATATTGCAGGAACAAATGGTAAGGGTTCTTCATCGCATATGTTAGCTTCTGTATTACAAGAAGCAGGTTATAAAACAGGATTATATACTTCACCTCATCTAGTTGATTTCCGAGAACGTATTCGGTTAAACGGAGAAATGATTCCTCAGCAATTTGTTGTTGATTTTGTCAATAGTAATCAGCAATTAATTGAGACTATACAGCCATCATTTTTCGAAGTTACAGTGGCGATGGCATTTCATTATTTTGCTGAACAAGAAGTTGATATTGCTGTAATAGAGGTCGGTCTAGGAGGTCGATTAGATAGTACAAATATCATTAAACCTGAAATTTCTTTGATTACAAACATTGGAATGGATCACATGAATATTTTAGGTAATACATTAGTGGAGATCGCAGGGGAGAAAGCTGGGATTATTAAAAAGAATACTCCTGTGGTTATTTCACAAAGACAAGAGGAGATTTCTTATGTTTTTGAACAAAAAGCAAAACTAGAGGAGAGTCAGGTTATTTTTGGAAATGATTGCTATGAAGTAACAAATCATGAATTAGATCAAGGATTTCTCGCAGTTCAATTAATCAATAAACTAAATAAAGAAACATTAAATATCTCGCTAGATTTAACAGGGTCGTATCAACTTAAAAACATTATTGGGGTATTATCTACAATTGATCAATTAAATACACTCGGGTTTTCAATAGCAGACGAACAAAAGTTAGCAGGTTTAAAAGCTGTTCAAAAGAATACCGGACTTCAAGGTAGGTGGCAAACGTTGAGCAAAGAACCTTTCATTATCGCTGATACTGGACATAATGAAGACGGTATTGAGGAAGTCTTGAAGAATTTAGCACAAATAAAATTTCAACAACTACACATTGTATTTGGGGCTATGCGAGATAAAGACTTATCACATATTTTACCCTTGTTACCAACTACAGCTCAATATTACTTTGCAGCTCCTGATATGCCAAGAGCAATGCCTTCTGAACAACTTCAAGAATTAGCTTCAAAACACCATTTGACAGGAAATGCATTTCAATCTATTGATAAGGCATTTGAGTCGGCAAAACAACATTATCTACCAGGAGACCTGATATTTGTAGGGGGTAGCACTTTTGTTGTTGCTGAAATATTAGCTAATCATTTTTAGTGAGTTCTCCTCGAATACTTTGTTGAATGTAGTGTGCCACATCTTCTTGATTACCTAATTCTCCCTGAAGGTACATAAGCTTCGTTATAGCAGCCTCAAATGTCATGTCATACCCATTCAAGATTCCTATTGCTTTAAGCCCTTGAGAGGTCTCGTAGCGTCCTAATTCTACCGATCCCACCTTACATTGCGAAATATCTAAAATGTTTTTCCCACTTTGAATACAAGCTGACAATGAGTCCAAGAACCATTGATCGGTCATGGTATTACCAGTTCCAAAAGTTTCCATCACAATACTTCTCACATCCGAATTCAATACCGATTCAATTGTTTCCTTTCTTATCCCCGGGAACAATTTCAATACTGCAACACGATTATCAATTTTATCATGACAAATAAATTCATTCTCTGTATTATCCAATAACACTTCTTCATTATAGCGAATATGAATTCCTGCTTCTGCTAATACAGGATAATTTGGTGAGCGAAATGCTTCAAACTTATCAGAATTGTATTTGAAAGATCGATTCCCTCTAAACAATTTATTATCAAATAGAATACACACCTCTTGGATGATGGATTTACCATTTTTCTTAGCGGAAGCAATCTCTAAGGCAGTCATTAAATTTTCTCTAGCATCTGTTCTGATTTCGCCAATAGGCAATTGAGAACCAGAAAGGATGACAGGTTTTTGCAAACCTTCCAATAAGAAGCTTAACATCGATGCTGAAAAAGCCATGGTATCAGATCCATGTAAGATGACAAATCCATCATATAATTCATAATTATCACGGATTAGCTCAGCCATCTCCACCCAAATATGAGGTTTCATATTGGAAGAGTCGATGATAGGAACGAATGAATGGATGGTCAATTTATAGTTTAATCTACTTAAGTCAGGTAGATTTTTTTGTATTAATTCAAAGTCAAAAGGAATGAAAGTTCCAGACTCAGGATCTTTAACCATTCCGATTGTTCCACCTGTGTAGATGATAAATATATTATACATGAATTAGATGTTAAATATTTGTTTTGAGTT
The DNA here is from genome assembly GCA_036781025.1 of Sphingobacterium sp. Lineage (GTDB taxonomy): Bacteria > Bacteroidota > Bacteroidia > Sphingobacteriales > Sphingobacteriaceae > Sphingobacterium. The sequence goes on from DAIQBS010000024.1 coordinate 27,980, forward strand.
ATTCGTTGTAATTTCGGCAAGGCTTTCTAAGGACATTTCTTTGATGTCCGCCACTTTTTGAGCAATATGAATTAAATAGCTGCTTTCATTTTCTTTTCCTCTGAAGGGAACAGGAGCCAAATAAGGAGCATCAGTTTCCAACACTAAATGTTCTACATCGATTTCTTTTACTACCAAATCTAATCCCGCCTTTTTAAAAGTAACTACTCCGCCGATACCTAATTTAAATCCCAATCTTATCGCACGTTCCGCCTGTGCTAATGAACCCGTAAAACAATGAAAGATTCCAAACAATCCGCCATCCTGTTGTTGTTCCAGTATTTCAAAAACCTCGTCAAAAGCCTCACGGCAATGAATACTTATCGGGAGATTTAAATCTTTCGCCCATTCAATTTGTCGATTAAAAGCATCTTGTTGAAAAGCCAAAGTTGACTTATCCCAATACAAATCAATTCCAATTTCGCCTATAGCATAAATTTTAGTTTCTTGAATTCTCAAAAAGATTTCTTGCAATACAGATTCGTAATCCTCTTTGACACTGCAAGGATGCAAGCCTAACATAGGAAAACAATATTTTGGAAATGCTTCGACAGTTTGATTTACTAAGGAAATAGAATCTATATCGACATTGGGTAAGAAGAGGCGTTGGATACCATTTGCCAGGCAACGTTCCATTTGATCATTCAATTGAGAAGTTCCAGCTTGGTAATAAATATGTGTATGCGTGTCGGTTAGAACCAGGTTTTCAGCTGCTTGCTTTATTTCCATGGCTCCAAAGTTAAGGTATTGTTATCTAAACTATTTAGTACAACTAAAAAAATCGCAGTTTTTCAATAAAAACTGCGATTTATTAATATTCTTTTAAAGAAATCCTTATTTAACAGGAGCGCTTTCTGTAACCGGAGCACCTTGAACTTGGGCACCAGGAATAGCAGGTCCTGCTGGAGCAGGTTCTTCTTTAGGACCAGCGATAATATCTACCACTTCCACATCAAATACTAATGGAGCATAAGCAGGAATAGTGTTCTGTTGTTGACGCTCACCATATCCTAAAGCAGAAGGGATAATCAATGTTGCTTTTCCACCTTTTTTCAATAATTGAAGACCTTCAGTCCAACCAGCAATAACTGGAGTATGACCAACACGAACGCGTAATGCTTCGTAAGGTTTCATTGGGATGAAAATATTATTTTTCTCAGCTACTTCAGGATTGCTAGTATCGAATACTTTTCCATTTGTCAAGCTACCTGTGTAATTAATAACAACAGTATCACCTACTACTGGATTAGCACCAGTACCTTCTTCTTTAATTACGTATTGTAATCCAGAAGCAGTTTTCTTAGGAGATAATTTGTTTTTTTCTACGTAGCTGCTGATTTTACCTTCTTCAGATTTTTTCAAAGATTCAATCTCTGCTAAATAGAATTTATTTACTTGATCAAATAAAGCGGAATCAGTTAAATTACCTTTTTTGAACACTTTTTTCACTTTAATAGTGAACTGAATGTATTTATCAGCGAATTCTGGTTTTGGTTGACCAGTTTTAGCTGCCATTGTATCTAAGTTTAAACGGAATATAGCGCTATCACCTTCACCCAACATTTTTAACATGGTATTGTTATCTCCAGGGTATCCACCTTGCATCATCGAATCTGGAATTACTGGAGCGATTTGAGACATTCCTAAATCATACGTGTTTGCTAATACAGAGTCACGGTCAGTTGCTACGATTAAATCCATTGCAAGGATATCACCGCCTACTGCTTTTTCACCACCGTTGTCCTTTAAAAATTTGTATTCAAGGCCACCCTCAGCTTTTTTAAAATTTTGGCAAGAGGCGAATAATAAGCCTGCGGCTGCCGTTAATACTAAAATCGATTTTTTCATTTTTCTATTTATAACGCTTAAAATATGCTTAAGTTAAAAATTCTTTATATTCCGGTAAAATGGATTTAAAGCGATTCACCACAACGCTAAGTTCTTCATTTGAACTACCTCCAGAGGCGTTCAAATGTCCCCCTCCATTAAAATACGTTCTACAGATTTCATTACAAGGAATATCTCCTGTAGAGCGCAAAGATAATTTAATTATTTCAGTTCTATCAACAAATAAGCCTGCTAGACGAATCCCTTTTATTGATAAGGCATAATTTACCAATCCTTCCGTATCGCCAGTTGTTACATTAAACTTGGCTAAATCATCCTTGGTCAAGGTAAATAATGCGGTATGATACTCTGGAATCACTTCCAGACAATTCAGTAAACAATAACCTAAAAACTTTAATCTATTTTCAGTTGAGCTATTATAAATATGCTCGTGGATTTCCCAATTCCTTGCTCCAGCATCCAACAAACTGGCAATGATGTGATGCACCGCAGATGTGGTATTTCTGAATCGGAAAGATCCAGTATCTGTCATAATGCCTGTGTACAAGCATGTTGCTATTGTTGCATCGATAGCGCCTTTATCTTGAAAAACTTCGGCTATAAAGGTATAAACCAATTGTGCCGTAGCAGCCGCATTTGAATCCCAATATGTTACCGTTGCAAAATCCTCAGGCTCTAAGTGATGATCAATCATCCATTTGGGAGCTTTCGCTTGACGAATCACAGATTCTAACAAATTAGTTCTCGACAATGCGCTATAATCCAAGCAGAATATGATTTCTGCCTCATCAAATAATTGTTGACCATAAGTAGGATTTTGGGTAAAGAATACTAATTCTTCGCGACCTGGAATCCAATCTAAAAAGTCCGGAAAATCAGAAGATAGAACCACCTTAACTTCATGACCTTTTTTCTTGAGCCAATAAAATAAACCTAAAGAAGAGCCTAGTGCATCTCCGTCCGGTTTATGATGAGTGGTTATAATTATCTTTTTAGGTCTGGTTAATTCTACTAAATATTCTTCTCCTGCTAACATACGTATTTTGTGAATGCAAACCTAAGGAAAAAAAGTTTGCAAAGAAAACTTTTTTAATTTAGGAAAGTTCGATTTAAATCTTTTTAACTTTTACCAATGCCTTGAAAATAAACTTTTTAATGCTTGAATGCATAGAGTTTGTAATCTCGTCTATTACAAATCAAGTAATTCCCTGAATTGTAATTGATTTTCCCATAATAAAAGAATGGTTGAGCTTCTACCGGAAAGCCAGGTTCTATCGCTCCATTTTCTGTAAATAAGTAAATCAAGTTGGTTCCCTGAGCAGCAATTCCCATTTTTTGAAGTCCGCCCATACTTGGGAAAAAATAGGTGCTATTGTTAATTGCCTTTGTAAACGTATAATCAAAAAGTTCAGTTAGTTGATTTCCTAATTCGAAAACCTGTAAATATGATCCGTCAAGAACAATTAATTCAGGATTAGTCGTACCGTTGATGTTTTCAAAATCAGCTTTGTAATTTTTATTCCATTTACCTTCAAAGCATACTTTATTACTTCCATCAGGCATGATTTCATGAATTTTCCCTTGATCATCTGCGGCGTAAAATATGCTCTGTTGATCTTTCTGGACAAGTCCCAATCCACTTATAAAAGTAACATCCCCATCTACATCGATTTCTTTAATTCGTTGTCCTGATAGGTTATAGAAATATACACGACCAAAACTTGTGCCTACGATTATTTCTTCGTTCAGTAGATGGATAGGTCCTAATATTTCACCTTCTAAGTTGATTTGATCCCAACCAACTACAGGTCCACCTTCCATATCATAAGCCAATATTTTGTTTTTTGCAGGAATTAATATTAATTCTTGTCCTTGCACATTCACATATAATGGGGTTCCGGTAGGTTCAGCATTTATGCTGGTTGAGAAGCCTTTTAAGTTTTTTCCATTCGAATCAAATCGGTATAATCTGCGCCTATCGGTAACAGCCAATAAGGATTTGTCCGATAATTGCTGTACTTTTCCAACGATTCTTCCAGAAAATACAGTAGACCAACGTTTACTACCATTCGGATGGATGGCGTGCACCGTATGATCTTGTTCTTGGGCTAAAATAAATTGTGAAGTATCGGAATGTTCAAAAACATAGGGACCATTTATCAAGCGGCTATTCATGCTGTAGGTCCAGTCTGCTTGAACACCTAATCTATTTTTGCTCTTATATAAAGCGTAAAAACGGCTCAAGAAGTTACCTGAGTTTCCTGTCAGTTGAAAAGACCAAGAATGAAAATCTTGAAATCCAAAATCCTCTTTATTTCTAAATTTATTGGAGTATGTCCGGTTTAAAGAATTTAAAATTTGTTGGGAAGCATTTTTATTGTTCAAATAAAATGTCACGTTGGCATCATTTCCTTGAATTTGCTCATTATTTTTAAATGAAATATTCCCAATCAATAAATCCTTCCTATCCCATTTTTGTTTGTATTCCCGTAAGGTAGATTGCTGGTTAGCCATGACCATGGTGTTATTTACCAAAATAAAATAAGGTCTTGACATCGATTTTAAACCATCGCCAAAAAAACGGTAGGGGATATTCGCATACCTAAATCGATAAGTATCATCAGTTGTGGATTCCGCTAATGCATGGACTATAGTTGCAAATTGACTACTATCTTTTAGACTTACAAATCCTAAATAATCCCCATTACTTTGTTCTGCAATTGCAAAATTCCCTCCAATAACCTGCTTAAATTCCTGCAATAAATTAGGCTTATCTTTATTAATCTGAGATTCTTGTTCCGCCAATTGCTTGTAATTTTCTGTGTTTTCTTGCCAGGTTTTTAAATCCGCAAACCATGTTTCTGCATTGCTAAACGAATACTCAATAAATATTGCTGTGTTAGATGGGAATAATTGATAGAGGTTTTGTTTCGTTTTTTGTTGGTTTGCAAATAATGCGATGTATTCATTTTCTTTATCTGTCAATTCCGTTTCACCGGATAGCATTAAGGCATCTTGCTTGTAGTTGATATTCCAAACCGTTTGACCTTTTAAATAAATAAACTGCTTTAAAAAATCCCCAGGTTTATTGTGTTTGATGGACTCGACTAATGAAGCCAAGTTTTGCTGCGGTAGATAGACAGTAAATGGTGCCTTGTGATTATTGTTTTTATTAAAATAGCTTATTTGTTCGGTGCTAAGTTTTGCTCCTTTTTTGTCTAAAACCTTGATAAGTAATTCCTTGTCGAAACTTGCAAAGAAGATGGTTGATTCATAAGCTATATAAAGCGGTTGTGGATAAAGATCTTTTCCCAAGCTATCTTTTTGCAGGTTAGTAAATTGGTAAAAATGATGTCCTAAGGTATCAAGAACATTCATCTTATATTGCTTACTCAGGTTTAGCATTAAAGGATCAATCTGTTCTTGTTTTAATTCCTCTTTGCTTGGAATACTGAAGAGTAGGCTCTTGTTTTCCTTAGCAGGATGAATAGAAACAAAGATGTCTGCATCTCCTAAGTAGGAGGAGATGTCTTTATTTCTTAATAATTGTTGTTTTAAGTTATTTAATTCTTGTTGACTTTGTTTTCCAATTATAGCTTCAAAAATTTCAAAATCCTTAAATATATTATCTGTTGCTGCATCGTTTATAAAAGATGCAACAAGGTATGTGTCATCAGGTAAGAAGGTGATGGGTTTTACAGATTCCTGTTTTTCTTGTTTTAGGTCTCCAAAATAATAAATTGATGCAAAAATGACGGCAACAAACAATATTATAGAGACAATGATGGTATTTCTCATATAGGAAAACGCTTTACAGCGATTTTTTTAATTCTTCAATATATACAAATTTGCAAAAATAGGCGTGTTTTTTAAGAAGTTATTTTATACATTTATAAACTATATAAATTAAGAAAATATTTTTACTTCGTTTATGAATAAACAAATTATACTAATGGCTTCATTTTTTGGACTATTAGCAGTTATTTTAGGGGCTTTTGGAGCTCATGGTCTTGAAGGTAAAATTTCTGATAAGCAATTGGAAACTTGGGAGACTGCCAATCAATACCATTTCTATCATACCTTAGCCTTATTATTTTTATCTACTTTCTCTCGCGCCAAAAGTCAATCTATCAAGGTTTCCTTTATTTTCTTTAGCATTGGTATTGTATTATTTTCAGGTTCTTTATATCTACTGAGTGTGCGAAATTTATTAGGAATAGAAAATATAGCTGTTATTGGACCAATCACTCCATTAGGTGGTGTGTGTTTTATTATAGGATGGGTAGCGCTTTTCATTGCCGCAATTAAACATAGAGCTTAACAGCTTATTTCAGATAATTTTTACGATAGGTGTCTAATTTGACACCTTTTTGCTTTTATGGGTATTCCATTATTCCAATACGAATATCGCATTGAAATGTTATTTTTGTTTCTATGTCACAAGCTGCATTATTGCCCTTCGATCGTAACACCTATTTTGTGGAGGTTATTTTGCCACTAGCTATTGCTAAACAGTATACTTATCGAGTACCATTAGAACTTAATGATAAAATTGCTGTGGGTGTTCGGGTGATAGTTCAATTTGGGAAAAACAAGATTTATTCTGCTTTGGTGAATCGGATTTCTCAGGAAGCCCCAGCTCAGTATGAGGCTAAATACATTTTAGATATCGTAGATGAACATCCCATTGTGCATGAAAAACAATTCGAACTGTGGCATTGGATCTCGGAATATTACATGTGTTATGTAGGCGATGTGATGCAAGCCGCTCTGCCTGCGGCACTCAAAATGGCTTCCGAAACCAAGATCATCGCTTCCGAAGACCCATCCTTAGATCGTAGCTTGGTTTCGGATAAAGGGTATTTGATTTTAGAAGCATTGGAATTGGCAGGGGAGTTAACCGTAAATGATGTGATCCGAATCCTTGGACAAAAAACTGTTTTCCCTTTATTACGGCACTTATTTGATCAAGGATACATCCTAATTTCAGAAGAAATAAAGCAGAAATTCAAACCTAAAACCAAAGTGTTTTTAAACTTAGCTTCCATCTTTAATGATGCTGATGGTAAGCGTGAATTGCTGGATTCATTGAATCGTGCTCCTAAACAACAGGATGCAGTTATTGCATTTTTACAAATGCAAAAAACGAAACAGGATATTAGTCGACAAGACATTATAGAGGCTTCGGCTTGTGGAGCAGGTGCTATCACCGCATTAATAGATAAAGGTGTTTTCGAAGTTCAGGAAAAGGTAGTCAGTCGTTTCGAGGGTACAGATGTCTTATTATCTCCTGATTTTTCTTTTAGTGCAGGACAGCAACTTGCTTTCGATCAAATTCATGAACATTTTTTAACAAAGGATGTGGTATTGCTGCATGGAGTAACAGCCTCCGGAAAAACCCAATTGTATATTCGATTGATTGAGGAAGTGCTTCAATCAGGAAAGTCTGCTTTATATCTTTTGCCAGAGATTGCTTTAACAGCTCAAATTACCGAACGGTTGAAGTTACATTTCGGTGATAAGCTAGGTGTATACCATTCCAAATTCAACGATAATGAACGAGCTGAAGTTTGGCAAAAGGTAAATAAAGGAGAATACAGGGTCATAGTAGGAGCGAGGTCATCCGTGTTTCTTCCCTTTAGTGATTTAGGCTTACTCATTGTGGATGAGGAACATGAGAACTCCTACAAACAATACGATCCAGCTCCTCGTTACCATGCGCGTGATACAGCCATTTATTTGGCCCATCAACATCAAGCAAAGGTATTGCTCGGTTCTGCAACACCATCTGTGGAGAGTTATTATAATGCCAAGGCAAATAAATATGGTTTAGTGGAGTTGAAAGAACGTTTTGGAGAATCTAAATTGCCAGAAATAACCATTGTAGATATTGCGGAGGCAGGTCGAAAAGAGGAAATGTATTCCTATTTCAGTAAAACATTACTGGAAGCCTTAGGAGAAACAGTTAAAAATAAAGAGCAAGTTATCCTATTTCAAAATAGACGTGGTCATACGCCATTTTTGCAATGTGGTACCTGTGGTTTTGTTGCCAAGTGTATCAACTGCGATGTGAGCTTAACCTATCATAAATCCAGTAATTTATTGCATTGTCATTACTGTGGTTTTTCAGAAGAGACACACAACAGCTGCCCGGCATGTGGTATGCCCAATATGCAGAGTAAAGGATTCGGAACAGAGCGCGTAGAAGAAGAATTGCAACTCCTGTTGCCGGAATTACGCATAGGTAGATTAGACCTCGATTCCACCAAAGGAAAATATGGTTTCGACAAGGTGATTGCTGCATTTGATAATCAGGAATACGATGTCCTAATCGGTACACAAATGATTACGAAAGGACTGGATTTCGGCAATGTAAGTTTAATAGGTATCATCAACGCCGATGGTATGATCAATTTTCCGGATTTCCGAGCTTACGAGCGCGCATTTTCCTTATTTTCACAGGTTGCTGGTCGTGCCGGACGTCGTCAAAAAGAAGGTAAAGTAATCATACAAACCTATACCCCCAATCATCGCATACTAGAGCAAGTCACCAAGCATGATTATGAATCCATGTTTCTGACTGAAGTTACCGAACGTAAAAATTATCATTACCCACCATTTTATAGGCTCATCCGTTTAGACGTAAAACATGCCAATCAGAATTTAGTGCATGATGCCGCCAAGAGATTAGCATCCTTATTAAGACAGAATTTAGGCCCACGCGTGTTAGGCCCTGAACCCCCTTTAGTATCTAGAGTTCGAAATAACTTCATCGAGACGATAACAATAAAAATTGAACGTAAAGATATTTCCATTGTTAAAGTGAAAGAATTAATTCTACAGTCTATCTTACACTTTGACTTGGATCCTAAGAATAAAGGAGTGAAAGTGCTGAAAGATGTTGATCCGTACTAGGACTATGAATGCTATGAGGACTATGAATGCTATGAGGACTATGAATACTATGAAAGCTATGAATATTATGATTTGTTAATAGTTGCTATCGAATTTTTTCATTACTCGTTTAAATTCTAATTTTTTGGAACCGAAGTTAATAAGTAAGCCAACTTCTTTTCTATATATTTCCAGGTAATTTATGGCTTGAGCAAGATGCACATCCTCTAATTGCTTCACCGCTTTAAGTTCAACCATTATTTTATCTTCTACATAAAAATCTACTCTTCTGTTTCCGATAAATACATCTTTATAATAAATCGGAATAGTCATTTCCATTATATATTGTAATTGGGATGCATTAAATTCAAAAGCTAATGCTCGTTGATAAATTTTTTCTTGAAAACCATTCCCTAACTGACGATGAACCTCATATGAACATCCTATTATCTTTGCCGTCAAATCCGAATACAAATAATTATTATCTATCATTACATCCCATTTTTAATTTTGCAAACATTATCCCCCATAGCCCCCATAGCCCCCATAGCCCTCATAGCTTTCATAGTATTCATAGCTTTCATAGTCCTCATAGTCCTCATAGTATTCATAGTCCTCATAGTATTCATAGTCCTCCTTTCACCCACCCTACCCATTCACTGTCCATTACTCTTCCACTTCCATCATTACTAAAGAATCCGATATACACATGATACTTTGCATCCTCTAGTAAATCAACTTGGAGACTTTGTATTCCTGTGCTGAGGCTATTTTCGTTGATACAACCTTGTATATGTTCACGTTCAAAGTTTTCAGGAATAATTAATACACAACATTTAAAGGAATATAAATCTTGATGGCCAATATTGGAACTATTGATTTTCCAAGTAATCGTCAATTTATCGTTAACTAATTCGAGGTGGAAGTCTTCAGCGGCATTAGGTATTCCACGGCTGAAGGAAATTTTGTTCCATTGTAAACGATAGCCAGGCACATCCTCATCAAAAATAAAAGCTTCTCGCAAATTGTAGGACATTGCTGAATTGATAGCTGTTTTATCAGGTTGAACGTTTTTAAAACCAATTCGAATAAAGGGTAGTATGTTGGAGACTAATCGCTGTGTTGTTTTGAAACGGGATTGCACAGACTTCTGTTTGTCTGATATTTTTCTAGATTTCTTTTTTTTGGGAGTACTGCGAACATAGGTTTTTCCATTTCGAATACAAAATACCAAGTTTCCAATTTTTCCTGTAACTGTACCGTATAATCCATTTTTTATAGTTGCTGCCATAACATTATTTTTTATTAGTCTAAGATACAGATGTATGGTGTAATTTTAATTAAAGATAAATTAAATTTCTTTTAAATAAATTTCACTTGCTATGGATTTGATTCGAACTTTATTAGTATCTCTTTCGAAAAATAGCATAGTAACACCATTGGAATTCCTAAGGAGATCCGATTAAGGTCCGAAGGAGATCCTAAAGAGAGGAGATTTTATGTGTGTAATTTGAGGATTATTAGAGTTTATAAGGTTAGGATGTTTTGATGTTAATTGATTGATATCCAATTGTTTTTTTAGGTAATTATACTCGATTTACTTAAATTTAAATTATCTTTAACTACTAAAATGAAAAACCAATTGTTGTAAACGATTTAAATTAGTGAAGCTTATAAAAAATCAATATATCTTAAGTGTATTTATCATTTCTTTGATTTCTATTTTAAAGTGTAATTTTTTGTATGCTCAACAAGAAATCAGGCAAAAAAGTACAATTTCGTAAATTAATCAACAACGAGGATATCCAAGCTTTAGCAAGTAAAGAGGAGGAGTAAGAATCTTTAGATAAAGCGATGTTTAAATTAAATCTTTTAGTTGAATGAAATGATTTAGACTTTTTTCTTGCTAAATTTTTAGTACTTATTTTTTATGACTGGGTTTTAAATTTTTCTTCAAAATGTCTAATAATTTACTACTACTTTATGACGAATAGATATATTTTCAAATACATACTAGTTATTATTCTCTTTGTTTTTGCAAACCAAATAGTACTTGCTCAACAAAAAATAACCTTTCATACCGACCGGGATTATTATTTTCCAGGGGATACCATATGGTATAAAACTTATATTCATTTGAATGGGAAATTGGATACTTCTATACATAATTTATTGGTAGCCTTTGGGAAGGAAAATACAGAGATTCTGGAGCAACAATTAAGACAAGTCAATTGGGGGCTATGCTATGGTCAATACGTACTGCCAATAGATTATGAAAGTTCAGATGTTTATATCAATATTTTTTCCAAAAGAAACATTAGTGAAGCGGAGATTGTTACCCCAGAATCGTTTAAACTTGCTGTAATCCAGAAAAAAAATGTCCCTACCAGCGATGAGGCAAATTTAATCATCCAGGTGGAGGGGAATGGATGGCTGCCTAATGCTTTGAATAAAATGGTATTTCATTGGAATAGTAAAGATGTAGTGGAAGCTAAATTAGTAGACCAAGAGGGTAAGGATCTTGAAATGTTGAAAATAGACCGGTATGCGAAGGCTTTCACTGAAATTAAATCCTCTTCAAATCAAGTTTACGTACATTGGAAAAGCAAGGATAAGAGTTATCTAGATACGGTACCTTCTTTAAAATCGAATATCCGAATGCGCGTTTCAGAAGAATCCGATACAACCTTTGTATATATTGAGAATCAATCGGATTTATCATCTGTAAATTTCCAATATGAGCAAGGTAATTATATACTACTAGATACCATCTTGACTTTAGAAAAAAATCAAATCATCAAATTATCGATGCAAGACTTATTGATAGGTCGGTTTATGGGTAATTTTTTGTTAAAAAATAAGAATCAGTTACTCTCCAAAATAAGTTTCCATCCTAAAGTTAAGGATAGTCTGAAAATTGAGCCTGAGCATTTGTTATTCAGACCTTATGCACCCCAAAGGCTTGCTTTGGAAATGCCCGGAAATGAAGAGTGGAATTTATCTGTTTCAATTGTTGACGGCTTAATTCCAAATAGTATGCTCAAGAATCAAAAAGCTAATTATCAATTTGAAACAAGCAGACATGTTTTTCATTACGAAAGTCAAGATAAATTAATGAATTATTCAGGGGAGCTGTACGATCCTATTGCCAATCTTACTGGAAAAATCATCATGGAAGATCAGCAGTGGAAAAAATTCATGGAGTTAAGGAAGGAACGGGAGGAACGAATGAAAAAGAGAAAGAAAGAATTTCGTGCTGTTTCTTTTGGAATAAAAAAAGTAGCTCATATTAATTATGTTTATCGAGTCGTGGATTTTGATAGTTTAGGTAATTTAATATTGCCAAATATGACTTTTCAAGATACTTTCCAAACTCGGGTTGTGCAGATAGATGATCGATTGAAAACAATCAATTATGAGTTGGAATGGAAGTTTTCTCCGTTGCCATCATTAAAACAATTAACAATCCCAGATTATTTAAAAAATTTAGATTTATCCACTCAGTACCTAGGAAGATATGATCCAAACACCTATAGTGACGAATTTGGTGAAACGATTATTAAATCCATTGGAATAAATAGGAAAATAAAAGAATCGATCCATAAAGACTAATTAATAAAAATTCTGAAGGATGGTTTAGACTTAATAATTCCGAATTAGATATTGATATAGAAACGGAAGATTTACCAGCTTATGTTTTTGAGTTTGATGATTTAATGCGATATCTTAGGAAAAAATATCCAATTTTAGGCCCTGATGGGAATACTAATCTCCAACCCATGATGCTTTTTAATAATTCTAATTTTTTTGCTGATGTCATACAAATTCCTAAGGATATTACCGAAGTAAAATTCATACGCTATTATAAAGATTACTCTGCAGATAGGAATGGTCGTGGATTGATTATGGTTTATACCACAGGAATAAATGGAAGAAATAAAGATATTGGTGTTGCCAAAATTAAAAAATCATTAATTTCCGGATACCATGTAGTAAAAGATTTTCACCAGGTCAAATATGAAGGAGAGGTACAAGTGGATTACGATGACCGGCAAACCTTATATTGGAATCCTGATTTGGATTTAAAAGCTGGTGAAGAAAAGACTATTTCGTTCTTCAATAGCGGTATAAATACCTCCTTTACCGTACGAGTGAAAGGTGTTTCCAGGTCTGGTAAAACCATAGATATCGTTAAACATTTTCAAGAGGCTCATGAAAATTTAGAATAGGATTAATAAGTATCCTATTCTAAATTTCAGTTCAAAGCTTAGTTATTATTTTACTTTAGAAACTTTAAAAGGCTTTTTAATTGCTTTATAAGCTGATTCTTTCGCTATTTTTGCTTGCTCTTCGGTCACTTTTTCTGGTCTATAGCTGTTCTTACGGGGATCTAGTTTAAATAATTTACCATACCAGGTACATGCTGCAGTAAATCGACCATAATCTAGATTTAAATGATAGCCATCTCTTGTCATATGGTCTCCGATGCTACTGGTTCGTGCATTTTGGATTGCAGTACCTGCAGGTACGATAAATGCAAAATCACCAGATTTATCTAAGGCTTTAGCCACATGGACAATGCTATCATACATCACTAATTGTTGTTTATTGTAATTAGCAAAGCCTTCATGTTTAGAATCTTGTTGATAGGCCCAAGTTTGGTGGTATACTAATTTGCTATCTTCATGGGCATGTGCAGTGACATAAGTCCATAAATCCGGCAACCCTTCCATTATGACATTAAATTTTCCGGAGAGAGGACTTGCTTGTTGGAGGCTAATATAATCCCAGTTATCGTCGGCTAATGCTTCTTCTATACTGACTTGTTCGGTTTTATTCTTCTTTCCGTCCACATTAATTTTTCTATAACTATAGGCTTTCAAATTATTATGCGCATTTTTTAGGTGAAGGCCAATAGGAGCTCCTCCTATATATAAATTTCCAATCACGATTTTTTTGCCAGCAGTACTTGCCAATTCGTATAGATAATGTTCTAATGCATCGTCGGAGAAACTGTTTCCAATGGCTAAGACTTTGATGATGTCATCCTCTTTTGGTGATGGCAACTGCGCTCGAAGATTTGTGAAAGCTAAGAAAAATAAGAGTAATAGTAAGTGCAATTTCTTCATGATATATCAACTAATGTAAAAAATTCTATGGATAAGGGTAGATTTGGTAGAAAGTAACGCATTCTTGTTTCATATTATGTTAACTTACTAATTTTAAAGGAAGAAGAAACTTTCTAAAAAAACCTAAGATAAAAATACAAAATATATACATTAAAAGATGGATAAGGTTAATATTAACCATGTTTCTGAGGGTGAATGTTTTGCATTTAAGGTTTAAAAATTTGGTAAATTAAGGCTATTTTTGAAGGATATGGCGTATAAGTTTGTTGATAATTATCGGGAGAAGGGAGCTAGAAAGCAGCTGGTAAAACATTTGGAAAAAAGAGGGATTGAGGATAAGCGTGTTCTAGCAGCAATTGCTAAAGTTCCTAGGCACTTTTTTTTCGATGAAACATTTTGGAATCAAGCTTATCGGGATATTGCCTTTCCTATCGGGGATGGACAAACCATCTCACAACCTTATACTGTAGCCTATCAAAGTCAATTACTACATATTAACAAAGGAGATAAAGTACTAGAAATAGGAACTGGATCTGGTTATCAAACCTGTATATTAATGGAGCTTGGAGCAGATGTTTATAGTATCGAGCGTCAAGAAAGCCTATACCAAAGAACAATTCAAGTATTGCCTTATATGGGCTATAAACCACACTTTTTTTTAGGAGATGGCTCCAAAGGTATTCCTGCTCATGCCCCTTATGATAAAATCATAGTTACGGCAGGAGCACCTTTTGTACCGGACCTGATGCTTAAACAATTGAAGTTGGGTGGTTTACTGGTCATTCCGGTAGGTGATGAGAAATTTCAAAAAATGGTCACCATCCTAAGAGTCGGAGAAAATGATTTTGAACGTATTGAATTAGATACTTTCCGATTTGTCCCATTGGTGGGTGATCAGGCTTGGTAGGGTTGGATTAGTATTTAGTAGTGAGTATTTAGTAGTGAGTATTTAGTATTAAGTACTTAGTAGTTAGAGGTTGATCTTGGAAGAATTTGAACCACTGAGAACCTGATTTTACTGAGTACCCTGAATATAGTTACTAATGGACTTGAGTATTCTTTATAATCAGTAAAATCAGTTTATTCAGATCCTCAGTAGTTCAAACTCAGACAGGATCAACCTCTAAATACTAACTACTAACTACTTAATACTAATACTAGTCTCAATTCTCATAAATAATAATTAACTTTGTGTTGTTGAAGTTTAAAAGAACACATATTGCCTATTTGCTATTAGTTTGTTTTGGCATGTTATTCCTGCCGCACAATAATATGGCATGTTCAATGAGTAAAATTGAACATCAGGAAAAATCATGTGATGTAGTTCAAGGGAAAGCTCATTCTCATACAGAATGTTGCGGCGACCATGCCAATCATGAGGCTTCTTCAACAGATTCACATCAAAATAATCCATCGCCTTGTACTTGCCATTGCAGTATGGCAATTTCTGTTTTTAGTTTTGAAGCAGAGCATCAGGATTTAAGTATCATCTATTCCTTTGAGTTTAAAAAAGAAGCCATATCTATGGAAGAAACTGGTTACTCCAAAGGTTTTACTTCAATTTGGCAACCTCCTAAACTAGCCTAATAAGTACACGACAGCCATAGGTTTGTCCTTTTCACTAGCTGAAATAGCTTCACATTTATTTTAATTAAAAAATTTTTTCACCCTGGAATGGATAGCGTATATGCGCTACATTCCAAAAATTCAATATTATGATAACTTTCAAGTCAAATTTATATATATCGGTTTTAGTATTTTTCTTATCCACAATAACCCTTCAAGCTCAAATAAAAAATGCTGTGACCCAAGAGGTCAAAATTTCTGGTAACTGCGGCATGTGTAAAAAAACTATTGAGAAGGCGGGAACAGCAAAGAATGTTTCTAAGGTAATTTGGGATAGCAATACCCAATTAGCCCAAATTACTTATGATAAAACTAAAACTTCAAAAGAAGCTGTCTTAAAGCAAATAGCCTTATCAGGATACGATAATGAGGAATTTTTAGCACCCAATGATACCTACAATAAATTACATGAATGTTGTTTGTATGAGCGAGATCAAAATCCGGCTGCTGTAAAAGCCAGTCTGAAAAATGATCATTCTCTACATTTAGAGAAATCTTCCATAGAAAATAAGGCTGAACACACAGTGTCCATCACTTTTGAACATTTCTTAGAACAATATCTACTTTTAAAGGATGCTTTTGTTGCAAGCGATGCTGCTGCCGTTAATCAACAAGCCTCAGTTTTATTAAAACAAGTAGGTGAAATGGATATGAAAAGTATGAAGGATAAAAGACATCAAGTTTGGATGAAACAACAAAAAAACATTCAAAATGATTTGGAGTTTATATTAAAGGAGAAAAAAATATTGAATCAACGGATTCGTTTTGCTAATCTTTCTACCCTGGTAGTCGATTTGGCTAAAGCTGGAGAATTAAGTGCTACTTATTATTACCAGAAATGCCCGATGTTTCAAGATGGAAAGGGTGCTGCATGGATTAGTAAAGTAAAGGAAATTAAAAACCCGTACTATGGAAGCCAAATGATGACTTGTGGATCAGTGATTGAGACCTTAAAATAATCGCTTCTGTTTTGAAGATAAATTAAGAAAGCATGAAAAGGAAAATTTTCTTAATAGCAATGATAGGGCAGTTCATATCCTGTTTATTTGGAATGGAAATGGCATTTGCCCAAAAATTAGTAAAATACGAACTTAAGGTTACAGATACCACCGTAAATTTCGCTGGGAAAGAAAAACGTGCAATCGCCGTAAATGGTCAAATCCCGATGCCAACCTTGGTATTTACGGAAGGTGATACGGCAGAAATAATAGTGCATAATCAATTGAAAGAAAATACGTCCATGCATTGGCATGGCCTATTTCTACCAAATAAGGAAGATGGTGTGCCTCATTTGACGCAGGAGCCTATAAAACCTGGGGAAACATACACCTACAAATTTCCTATTATACAACATGGTACGCATTGGTATCATTCTCATTCAGGATTGCAAGAGCAGATCGGAATGTACGGTAGTTTCATAATGAATAAGCGTAAAGATGATCCTTCTTTTCGGAAAGGCATAGATGATCTTCCAACGTTTGATTTGATACTAAGTGAGTGGACGAATATCAATCCCAATTATATTCATAGCATGTTGCACCAAGCGAATGATTGGTCGGCCATTCAGAAAAAAGCTACACAATCATACGCAGAAGCAATAGGCTCTGGTCGTTTTAAGACCAAACTGACCAACGAATGGAAAAGGATGCTGGCAATGGATGTAAGCGATGTGTATTATGATCGAGTATTAATCAATGGTCAACATCAATCTTCTATTCATGAATGGGGTGGCAAAAAACTGAAAGCAGGTGATCAGGTTCGGTTAAGAATTTCTAATGGTGGTGCCTCTTCCTATTTTTGGCTACGGTATGCTGGAGGAAAGATGACGGTGGTGGCTAGTGATGGAAATGATGTAGAGCCTGTAGAAGTGGATCGATTAATCATCGCGGTTTCTGAAACATACGATATCATCGTTCGTATTCCTGAAGAAGGAATTTCTTATGAGTTCTTGGCAACGACAGAAGATCGTACGCAATCTGCAAGTTATTTTATTGGTCATGGCATCAAACAGCTGATCGCGCCATTACCGAAATTGAAGTATTTCGAAGGCATGCAGATGATGAATGACATGATGAAAATGAATGGCGATTTGGACGATATGGGCATGAAAATGTCATTGAATAAAATGGATATGAATGTGGTGATGTATCCAGAAGTAGCTGATGCTGCGACTGAGGAAGCTCATGTAGATCATACAAACCATGGTAGCGAAAAACCAGATCTAGTAACGTTAAATTATGCGATGCTTCAAGCTACTGAAGTGACCACCTTGCCTAAAGATGCGCCTGTGCGGGAAATGAAATTCACGTTAACAGGAAATATGAACCGCTATGTTTGGAGTATGGATAATAAAGTACTCGCTGAAACCGATAAAATTAAAGTGAATAAAGGAGAGGTGCTCCGCATTACCTTATATAATAATTCGATGATGCGGCATCCTATGCATCTTCATGGTTTTGATTTTAGAATTATCAATGATTTTGGAGAACGATCGCCTTTAAAAAATGTGATGGACATCATGCCTATGGAAACCAATACAATTGAGTTTTTAGCAAATGAGGAAGGAGACTGGTTTTTCCATTGCCATATTTTGTACCATATGATGGCAGGAATGAACAGGGTGTTCGAGGTTGGTGATTATGATAATCCCAAATTAATAGATAAAAAGAAATCCTATAAGGCGCTTCAAAAGGAAAGTAATATGCCTCATTTCATGATTCAAAATGATTTTGCCAGCAATGGAAACGATGGGGAGGCTATGCTACAAAATGCTCGTTGGTCTATTGGTACGGAATGGCGTTTGGGATATGGAAGTATGCATGGTTATGAAGTGGAAACGCATGTGGGTCGGTATATTGGAAAAATGCAGTGGTTTATGCCTTTCGTCGGGTTCGATTATCGATATCGAAAGATGGGAATGGATGAACATGAACAAAATATTTTTGGACAATCGAATGGTAAAGACAGTCGATCTGCGTTAAGCTTAGGATTTATGTATACCTTGCCCATGTTGGTAAATTTTCAAGCGGAAGTATATCATGACGGTATTGTTAGGTTATCCATTATGCGTGAGGATATTCCCATTTCCAGAAGAGTGAGAGCTGGATTTATGTGGAATACCGACCGTGAATATATGGGTGATTTGAAGTATATCCTAACTAAAAATTTCGGAATCCGTGGTCATTATGATAGTGATATGGGATGGGGAATAGGGTTGGCTGTTTCCTATTAGATGAGTGTAGAGGTTTTATGGTTGTTTTGAACCAAGAGGAAATGATTTAAATGAAAGGAACTGAATATAGCTATTTACTGCCTTGAATAACCTTTCTACTCATTAAAAGTTCTTTCTTTTCATTAAAATCAGTTTACTCAGGTTCTCAGTGGTTCAAAATTAATCCTCAGCATAGTTCAACCTCTAAATACCAAATACTATCTACTAAATACTACGCTTTGTCCGCTCATAGCCGCGGAAGGCCTAGTTACTTTTGAGAGAGCAAAAGGTAACCAAAACTCTTTGGCCCATTTAAGGCGGCTTTTCGCACAAGGCTTGGGCACACAACCAAAACATCTTGGATGGCTGGAATTCGCTACGCTCTTCCTAGGCCATTCCTTCCGCGCCAGGGCCACGATGTTTTTGCTGTTTTTCCGCCGCTGAAAATGGGCCGAAAGTGCACCTGCTCCGCAGGTGGGATCAGGCTTCGCCTGAGAAGTACTACCTTCAGTGCGAATATTTTGAACCAAGAGGAAATGATTTTACTGAAAGTCCTGAATATGGTTTCTAATGACTTGAGTGTTCTTTCTATTCATTAAAATCAGTTATTTCAGGTTTTCTTGGTTCAAAATAAGCCAATTTCAACATAATCTATTATCTAAAATCTAAAATCTCATATCTCACATCTAATATCTCAAATCTCTTGTCTATAATCTCATGTCTAATTGTTAATTTAACGCCATGAGTTTAACCCTTTACCAAAACAATATAAAATCTGCTGAGGCGGAGATTAAGAATTTAGAGAAACAGATTAACAGCAATGCCATTTTTAGGTTGTTAATAATCATAGGTGGGGGATTAGTAATTTATCAGCTGTTTAAAACTGATAATGTGTTATTTGTTTTGCTCGCCATCATATCCATTATGTTGGGTTTTGTGTTATTGATATTTAGGCAGAGTAGGGTAGAGCGTAAATTGCAAGAAGCAAGAATATTTTTACAAATTAATCAGAATGAGTTAGGTATAATAGAAGGGAAGGACAATATGTATTCGGATGGTAGTGAATTCGAAGATGCAAAACATCCCTATAGTTCAGATTTAGATGTTTTTGGTAAGTATTCGTTATTTTCTCTGATTAATCGATGTGCTACAATAGATGCGGTGAAGTTACTTTCAAAATGGTTGTCGAGTTCTGTGGATAAAGAAGAGATCATTCAACGCCAAGAGGCAGTTTCAGAGTTGAAGGATGATATTGAGCATTTACAGTCTTTTCAATCCAAGATGCTGTTTAATTTGAATAGTAAAATTAACCTTCGAAGTTACCTTTATAGTTATTTTCACGATCAAACTTTTCAGTTCAAAAATGCATTTATGGCATTTTATGTTCCATTGGCACCTTATATTTTTTTAATAGGT
>DAIQBS010000025.1:0-47730 GCA_036781025.1 Sphingobacterium sp.
TAAGATTTGAGATATGAGACGTGAGATATGAGACATTAGACTGGGTCGAACTAGGTCAGGCGAAGCCTGTTGGAACCATACTCTCAAATCTTATGTCTAATGTCTTATGTCTAATCTAAGTTTTGAACCACTGAAAACCTTGAATTAACTGATTTTTCTGAAAAACGATCAAGAAGACTAATTGTAAAGTCCGCATAATCTAATATCTCATGTCTCACATCTATTATCTATTTTTTATTACCTTTGTTCGATTAAAAAAGTCAAA
The DNA here is from genome assembly GCA_036781025.1 of Sphingobacterium sp. Classification (GTDB taxonomy): domain Bacteria; phylum Bacteroidota; class Bacteroidia; order Sphingobacteriales; family Sphingobacteriaceae; genus Sphingobacterium. The sequence goes on from DAIQBS010000025.1 coordinate 266, forward strand.
ATAAACGGATGCATATTCAATGACGCAAATGCATCATCAATGAAAACACAATGAGTTATAACGAAAAGAAGGTAACCATCGACATGGGGAGCGACGTTGCTCCTATTGAATTGTCGACAGGTAAATTAGCAAAACAGGCTGATGGTTCAGTAGTTTTGAAGCAAGGAGCAACCATGTTGCTAGCGACTGTAGTGTCTGCAAAAGAAGCAAAAGCAGGCGTTGATTTTCTTCCTTTGTCAGTAGATTATCAAGAGAAATATGCCGCTACAGGACGTATTCCAGGAGGATTTTTACGTCGTGAGGCAAGACTTTCAGATTATGAAGTCTTAATTTCACGTTTAATTGATAGGGCTTTACGTCCATTATTTCCAGAAACTTACCATGCTGACACACAGGTTATGGTGAGCTTAATTTCTGCCGATAAAGAGATTATGCCGGATGCATTGGCTGGATTAGCAGCTTCCGCTGCATTAGCCGTTTCTGATATTCCTTTCAATGGTCCAATTTCGGAAGTTCGTGTTGCCAAAGTGGATGGTCAGTTGATTATCAACCCAACTGTTTCCGTATTAGCAAATGCCAGCTTAGAATTTATCGTTGCAGGTTCAGCACAAGATATCGTGATGGTAGAAGGTGAATCGAAAGAAATTTCAGAAGCAGAGATGGTTGAAGCTATTGCTTTTGCTCACGATGCCATCAAAAAACAAGTGGCAGCCCAAGTAGAATTAGCAAACTTGGTAGGTTCTACTACAAAACGTGAGTTTAATCATGAACCTTCCAATGATGAATTAAAAGATGCCATTTATGCAGCGACTTATGATCAGGTATATGCGGTAGCAAAATCAGGTTCTTCTAAGCATGAGCGTTCCGAGAAATTTGCAGAAATCGGTGAAGCTTTCTTTGTTACTTTAGGAGAGGAATTAGATGAGGATACAAAATTCTTAATGAAGAAGTATTATCACGATGTTCAATACGATGCCGTTCGTAACTTGGTATTAGACGAAGGAATTCGTTTAGACGGACGTACTGTTCGTACGGTACGCCCTATTTGGACAGAAGTAGATTACCTACCTGCTGCTCACGGTTCTGCAATCTTTACTAGAGGTGAAACGCAATCATTAACTTCCGTTACTCTAGGTTCAAAAGACGATGAGCAAATGATCGACGGCGCATTTATCAATGGCTATAATAAATTCTTATTGCACTATAACTTCCCAGGATTTTCTACAGGAGAGGTAAGACCAAACAGAGGTCCAGGTCGTCGTGAAGTAGGTCACGGGAACTTAGCAATGCGTTCTTTAAAACAAGTATTACCAGCTGAAGCTGAAAATCCATATACCATCCGTGTAGTATCCGACATTTTAGAATCAAATGGTTCATCTTCCATGGCTACTGTATGTGCTGGTACCTTAGCATTAATGGATGCTGGGGTAAAAATTGCTGCTCCAGTATCAGGTATTGCAATGGGATTAATTACCGATGAAAAAACTGGAAAATACGCAATCCTTTCAGACATCTTAGGTGATGAGGATCACTTAGGAGATATGGACTTCAAAGTTACAGGTACTGAAAGAGGGATTGTAGGATGTCAAATGGACTTAAAAATCAATGGTCTGAAATGGGAAGTGTTAACTCAAGCTTTAGATCAAGCAAAAGAAGCTCGTTTACATATTCTTGGAGAAATGGCTAAAACCCTTCAAACTCCTCGCGAGGACTACAAACCACATGCACCACGTATTATTCAAATTACTATCGATAAAGAATTTATCGGCGCTGTGATTGGCCCAGGTGGTAAAATCATTCAAGAAATGCAACGCGAAACTGGTGCTACCATTTCTATTGAAGAAGTGGATAACAAAGGTATTGTACAAATTTTCGCAGACAATAAAGCTTCTATCGATGCTGCTTTAGCACGTATCAAAGCTATCACGGCAAAACCTGAGATTGGAACTATCTATGAAGGTAAAGTGAAAACTATTATGCCTTTCGGTGCTTTCGTAGAAATCATGCCAGGTAAAGACGGTTTACTACATATCTCTGAAATTGACTGGAAACGTCTAGAAACTATGGACGGTGTCTTCAAAGAAGGTGATATCGTTACCGTTAAACTATTAGAAATTGACAAACAAGGCAAATTGAAGCTTTCTCGTAAAGCCCTTTTACCACGTCCTCCTCGCGAAGACAAACCAAAACAAGAACAAAAACCCTCGACTGACGCGTAGAAAAAAGGGATCCTCGGGATCCCTTTTTTAGATTTAAGACATTAGATATGAGACATTAGACTGAGTCGAAACCGACTAAGTTTTGAACCACTGAGAACCTGAATTAAATGATTTAAATGAATAGAAAGAATATTCAATCTTATAAATCTAATACACTTAGTTTAAAACTATACTCTCAAATCTTATGTCTAATCTAAGATTTGAGATATGAGACGTGAGACATTAGACTGGTCGAACTAGGCAGGCTAAGCCTGTTGGAACCATACTCTCAAATCTCATATCTCGTGTCTTATGTCTAAAAACTAGTCTAAGAATTCAATCATGATGGTTTCATCGTGGTGCAATCCGAGCAATTGGCTTGCGTTGCCTTTGTTGATGGCGATTTCGAGGAAGTTACTGATTCCAAAAAGGCAGAGCATTTCTCCTTCAATGACTTCGTTGTAGTGCCAGCTCATTTTGTTTAGAGTTTCATTTCTTTTGAAGCGCAATATGAAATCTCTTCCTTTTTGAATTTTATTGAAAAGATCCTTACTGATATTGCTGATTACATTTCCGAAAGAATCGATGTAAGCAACATGTCCTTTGATGCTATGTTGATTGTAGACAGGTTGTAGGGTAACTTTTTGGACAGCGTTATCAATAGGGAAACCTATTTCGGTCAACTTACCACCGTTAGCTATATGACAAGCAGCTTTGGTGAGAATATCAGCTAATGGAAAATGCAGGTATCTTAAGTCTTGCATAATATTTATTTCGACCAATTCTGTAGGTTGCTGTTCTCCAAGGATGATACTGAAGATACCATTATCAGCAGCGACGAAATAGTGATCGTTATATGCCATGGCCAAATACCGAGACCCCTCTTGGAAAACGGTATCAATACCAATAAGATGAACGGTATTTTTGGGGAAATAAGGATACGCATTGTTAATCACAAATGCGGCATGCTGAATTCGGAATAGGGGGATATCATGAGAAATATCCACCAGTCTAACATTTGGTAATAGCGAAATGATGCTGCCTTTTAATGCAGCTTGATAAAAATCGCGATTCCCTAAATCTGTGGTTAACGTAATGACTCCTATGTTTTTCAGCATACTTATAGCTAAAAAAATTAAAATTAATTTATAAAGCGAATTACAAAAATAGAAAAAGTAAACCGATTGGTAAATGATATGTGAATTAATACTTGTAATTGCTTTTATTTCTAGTCAATTAGTTTGTATTTTTGAATCAGATAAAATTCAAATTCGCATTAGGCGATAATAATTGATTATATTTATAGCATTACCATTATTACTAACGGGACAAAACGAGAACTTAATTTTAGGACGATTTGAGTGAATTAGAAATCAATTTAGATGGTGTCAACTTAGTGACATTATGGGGAGCTCAAAATGAAAATTTTGAGTTTATTAAAAAAGCTTTTCCAAAACTACGTTTAGTCGCTCGAGGTAATCAATTGAAAGTATTGGGAGAAGAGGGTGAACGCGACAGATTCCAAAACGTATTTGAAGGAATTTTAGCTCATGTCAATCAATTCCACTCCCTATCATTGTTGGAATTAGAAGGCATACTAAGTGCCGTTACGGACTTAAAGTTTAGCGCTACTGCTGGTACGGAGCCGGAGCAAAAGCAGGTTTTTAAGGATGAACCTATCGTTTATGGCCCTAATGGAATCATCGTTAGGGCACGAACTCCAAATCAGCGAAAAATGGTGGATAGTATCAACAAGAATGATATTCTATTTGCTATTGGTCCTGCAGGAACAGGAAAAACCTATACCGCTGTTGCTTTAGCTGTTCGAGCACTTCGTAATAAGGAAATAAAACGTATTATTTTAACTCGTCCAGCAGTAGAAGCTGGCGAAAACCTGGGATTTCTTCCTGGCGATTTAAAAGAGAAGGTTGATCCCTATTTACGACCATTATACGATGCATTGGATGATATGATTCCAGTGGAAAAGCTGAAAGGCTATCTGGAAAATCGGACGATTGAAGTAGCACCATTAGCCTTTATGCGTGGACGTACATTGGACAATTGTTTTGTTATCCTTGATGAGGCTCAGAACGCAACTGAAATGCAATTGAAGATGTTTTTAACGCGTATGGGGCCTACTGCGAAGTTTATCGTTACTGGGGATATGACTCAGGTAGATTTACCTAAAAAACATCAGTCCGGTCTAGTGAATGCCGTCAAAATTTTGGATAACATCAAAGGAATCGATATCATTTATTTGAGCGGATCCGATGTGGTTAGACATAAATTGGTGAAAAGGATCTTAGAAGCATACGGTGATATTTAATAAATAATTTAACGCGTGAAAAACGCAAATAATATGAGTACAATTAAAGAAACAAATTTCAACTTCAACAATCAGACTTCTTTTTACCGAGGTAAAGTACGTGATGTCTACAGTATTGCGAATGATTATTTAGTCATGATTGCTTCGGATCGTATTTCTGCTTTTGATGTTGTTTTGCCTAAAGCTATCCCTTACAAAGGACAAGTTTTAAATCAAATTGCTTCTAAATTCTTAGAAGCTACTGCTGATATCCTTCCAAACTGGGTTGTTTCAGTTCCTGATCCGAATGTCACGATAGGAAAGAATTGCGAGCCTTTTAAAGTAGAAATGGTTATCCGTGGTTATGCTGCTGGACATCTATGGCGTACCTATCGCGATGGAGGTCGTGAGCTTTGTGGAGAAGCACTTCCGGAAGGTCTTAAAGAAAATGATAAATTACCAGAGCCTATCATCACACCTACAACAAAAGCTGCTGTAGGTCATGATATGGATATATCTAGAGCCGAAATTATTAAACAAGGCATCGTTAGTGAGGAAGACTATATTCAACTAGAAAAATATGCCAAAGCCTTATTTCAACGTGGTTCTGAAATTGCTGAAAAACGTGGATTAATTTTGGTGGATACCAAATATGAATTTGGCAAAAAAGATGGTGTAATTTACTTAATCGATGAAATCCATACACCAGATTCTTCGCGTTATTTTTATGCAGAAGGATATGCGGAAAGACAATTAAAGGGAGAGCCTCAAAAGCAACTTTCAAAAGAATTTGTGAGACAATGGTTAATTGAAAACGGATTTCAAGGGAAAGAAGGACAACAAGTACCTGAAATGACTGAAGAAATAGTTAAGTCCATTTCCGAACGTTATATTGAACTATACGAACATATAACAGGAGAAGCATTCGTCTATCCTGAAGCTGCTGAAGTAATGAGCCGCGTTGAAAAGAACATTAACGAAGCGCTTTTATCCTTATAATCTTAACTAAAATCTAAACGCTATGAAATTCACAGTAGATAAGTATGATCGCTATGTGGTAATAGAACCCCTACGAAGTATGCTGGATGGGGAAGCTGCTGCAAATTTAAAAGGAGAATTTATGTTGAGGAATACCGGAGGTCAACGTAATATTGTCTTAGATATGAATCAAGTGCTGGAAACTGACGAAACGGGAATTCGAATAGGATTATTAGCGCGAAGATTATGTAAGTCCTTAGGTGGATTATTCATCATTACCAATTTAAATGATGGTGTCAAAAAATACATCAATTCCTTAGGATTGGATAAATACTTAATCATTACCAAGGATATCGAACAGGCTAAAGATTTAATCTTTGGTAATGAAATTCGTTTAGATTTAAAAGAAGGGCAAGCATAAAATGATACGATTTGAAGTTTTGATATTAGGAAATAGTTCGGCGACACCTGTTTTTGAACGACATCCTACAGCTCAAATCGTAAATTATAACGAGCAATTATTTTTGATTGATTGTGGTGAAGGCACTCAGATGCAATTAACACGTTATGGTATCAAAAGTAATCGCATAGACCACATTTTTATCAGTCATTTACATGGCGATCATTATTTAGGACTAGTAGGTTTAGTATCCTCCATGCATTTAATAGGCCGGAAAGCAGACTTGCATATTTATGGCCCAGCAGCATTGGAAGAGATTTTAAATTTACATTTTAAGTTTTCTGAGACGGATATTCGCTATGCTATAATTTATCATTGTACCAATCCGGACAAGGAAGAATTGATTTATGCTTCCAGAATGATGAATATCAGCTCCTTTCCTTTATCGCATCGAATCCCATGCACAGGTTTTCGTTTTGATGAAGGAAAGCGAGCTGCAACTTTAAAAATGGATTTGATAGAAGAGTATGGCATTCCAAAACCATATTATTCAGCCTTAAAAAAAGGAATAGACTATGTCGCTCCAAATGGAAAAGTTTATGTAGCATCTGCATTGACTATCCCTGGCCCACGATCTAGAAGTTATGCGTTTTGTTCGGATACGATACGAACCCCATCCTATCTTCCTTCCATACAAAATGTAGATTTATTATATCATGAGTCCACATTTCTGCATGAGATGCAAGATCGGGCGAAAGAAACGTTTCATACCACTTCCCTAGAAGCTGGGGAAATAGCGAAGGAAGTTCATGCTCAAAAACTCCTATTGGGCCATTACTCCGCTCGATATAAATCATTAACGCCTCTTTTGGAGGAAGCAAGGTCTGTATTTCAAGAAACAGAACTCTCCACCGAAGGCAAATGGTATTTAGTTTAACGATTTTTGTATAATTTTCTCCATATTTACACCTCAAAATTTTCAATTAATCAACATGCCTTTCAACTTAAACGCGATTCTTCGAGAAAACATTAAAAATCTCGTACCTTATTCATCCGCAAGGGATGAATTTAAAGGGGAAGCATCAGTCTTTTTGGATGCCAATGAAAATTCATTTGGGTCCCCATTACCACAGGATTACAACCGTTATCCTGATCCATTACAATGGCAATTAAAGCATAAGTTGCATCGCATTAAAGGGGTTCCTCCAGAGCATATTTTTTTAGGAAATGGTTCAGATGAGGCTATTGATATATTGTATCGTGCATTTTGCAATCCGAAGATTGATAATGTCGTCATCGTACCCCCAACTTATGGTATGTATGAAGTCTCTGCAAACATCAACGATGTGGAAGTAAGAAAGGTTAATTTAACCGCAGATTATCAATTGGATTTAGATGGCATTGCGGAAGCATTAGATCAACATACCAAAATAATATTTGTTTGTTCCCCAAATAATCCGACAGGGAATAGTATCAATCCTGTGGATATCGAAACCTTATTGATTAATTTTAAAGGTATTGTGGTTGTTGATGAAGCTTATATCAATTACTCCAAACAAAAATCATTTACCTACAGTCTACCAGAATTTCCAAATTTGGTGGTGCTACAAACCTTGTCAAAAGCATGGGGATTGGCAGCATTAAGATTAGGATTAGCGTTTGCAAGTAAAGAAATTATTGAGGTATTTAATAAAATAAAACCTCCTTATAATATCAATCAAGCGACACAAGATTTAGTACTTGCGGCATTAGAAAATATTGACACGGTAAACGAATGGATAAAGCAAACCATTCAAGAACGGGAAATTTTAGTATCGAAACTGCAAGCATTTCCTCAAGTGCAGCATATTACGCCTTCAGATGCCAATTTTATTTTGGTAAAACTGGAGCAACCTCGAGCACTTTATGAGCATTTAGTAAGTAAAGGAATCATTGTTAGGAATCGTTCAAAAATCACACTTTGTGAAGGTTGTTTACGTATTACGGTAGGAACCAAAACAGATAACGAGCGATTACTGACAGAAATAACGGGATTTTATAATTAAACAACACATGGCTAACCAGATTAAACGTGTTCTTTTTATCGATAGAGATGGTACTTTAATTCAAGAACCGGCAGATGAACAAATAGATTCATTTGCAAAATTGAAATTCTATCCTGGAGCACTACAATATTTACCTAAAATTGCGAAAGAATTAGATTTTGAATTGGTTTTGGTCTCCAATCAAGATGGATTAGGGACGAAGGTTCATCCGGAGGAGAATTTCTTTCCTGTACATCAATTTGTAATCGACACCTTCGCAGGTGAAGGAGTTCATTTCGAACGTGAACATATCGACCGTACTTTCCCACATGAACAAGCAGACACCCGTAAACCTGGGATAGGAATGTTGAAATCTTATTTAGACCCGGCCGTTTACGATTTAGCAAATTCATTTGTCATAGGTGATCGCGTAAATGATGTTAAACTAGCTCAAAACCTAGGTGCAAAAGCCATATGGTTGAGAGTAGATGATAATTTAGGGATAAAAGAACAGGTGGAAATAAATCCAGAGGTGGTGGCTTTAGAAACGAGCGATTGGAAAGCCATCTATGAATTTCTAAAACTTGGTACGCGCACTGCTGAACACCATCGCAAGACGAATGAAACAGACATCTATATTCAATTGAATTTAGATGGCAGTGGGAAATCTAATATCCATACAGGCTTACCTTTTTTTGACCATATGTTGGATCAATTGGCAAGGCATGGAGGATTGGATCTAACTATTCAAGCTAAAGGAGATTTGCATATTGACGAACACCATACGATTGAAGATACCGGTATTGCCTTAGGAGAGGTATTTTTGACTACTTTAGGAGACAAACGAGGTATAGAACGTTATGCCTATACCCTACCTATGGATGATTGTTTGGCTCAGGTCGCATTGGATTTTGGTGGACGCAACTGGATCGTATGGGATGCTACATTCAATAGAGAAAAAATTGGAGATATGCCTACAGAAATGTTCTTTCATTTCTTCAAATCGTTTTCTGACGCCTCTAGATCCAACTTAAATATCCAAGCAACAGGCGACAATGAGCATCATAAAATTGAAGCTATTTTTAAAGCCTTTGCGAAGACGATCAAAAAAGCTGTCCGTAGAGATGCGGATCATATGCAATTACCAAGTACAAAGGGTGTTTTATAAAAAACAATTGATGGACGATTTGTTATATTAGGAGATATATGATTGGAATAGTGAATTACGGAGCTGGTAATATATTTTCCCTTACCGCAGCCTTAAAAAGGCAAGGGATAGCTTATGGTATGGTCAACGAACCTGCAGATTTTGAGAAATACTCAAAAATCATTATCCCAGGAGTTGGCCATGCTGGTGCAGCCATGGCAAAACTGCAAGCATCTGGTTTGGTAGAGGAAATCAAATCACTCAGCAAGCCTGTTTTAGGGATTTGTGTCGGGATGCAATTATTGACTAATTTCTCCGAAGAGGGAGAAGCCGATTTGTTAGGTATTATTCCATTGAAAACATTACATTTTGAAGATCGCATTCAAGAGAAAGTACCTCATATGGGATGGAATACCATTCAATTTGAAAATAACAGTCCACTATTTAAAGAAATACCTAATAATTCCTATTTTTATTTCGTTCATTCGTATTTTATTGAATATGATGAGCAATATACTGTTGCGAGCTGCCAATATGGATTGACATTTTCTGCAGCTATTGCCAAAAATAATTTTTGGGGAGTTCAATTTCACCCAGAAAAATCAGGTAAAGCTGGAGAACAGTTATTATTAAACTTTAGTAAAATTTAATCGAATATAAGACTATGTATATTATACCTGCAATAGACGTTTTGGACAAACAGGTTGTCCGTTTGCGCGAAGGAAACTATGATGATGTTACAAAATACGCCATATCCTTAGAAGAACAAATTGAAAAATACCATGCAAATGGTACAGAAATCGTTCATATTATAGATTTGAATGGTGCAAAAGGAGATTTTTCAAATCAAGAATATCTTTTTGACATCATCAAACGTACCGATATGAAAGTGCAGTATGGAGGTGGTGTTCGCAGCATTGAGAAAGTGAAGGAGCTAGTCGATGCAGGAATATACCGTGTTATTGTAGGAACTCAAGCAATTACTAACCCAAGTTTTCTAGAAGAATTAAGTAAATTAAATGAGGGTAGGGTAAAATATGCAGATCATATCGTTATTGCCATTGATGTTTTAGATGAAGTCATTAAATATTCAGGTTGGTTAGAAAGCTCCCCTATTAAACTCATGGAATATATTGACAAATGTTTAAGCTTAGGATTCTTTAGATTTCTATGTACCGACATCAGTAAAGATGGGAAATTAGGAGGTGCTGGAGTAGAACTTTACCAGAAATTATTAAATCATTCCCCTATCATTAAATTAATCGGTTCCGGAGGGATAAGCTCCATGGGGGATATTGAAGCATTAAATAATCTAGGAAAAATGGAATCTGTAGTCGTTGGAAAAGCGATCTACGAGAATCGGATAACGATTGAACAAATCAAGGATTGGAATTTAAAAGCTCTAATTTCCATATAATATGCTTGCAAAGCGGATTATTCCATGTTTGGATGTAAAGGATGGTCGAACGGTAAAGGGCGTAAATTTCGTGGATCTTCGGGATGCCGGTGATCCTGTAGAATTAGCATGGCAATATTCTCAACAAGGAGCAGATGAACTGGTGTTTTTAGATATCACTGCAACCCATGAGAAACGCAAAACTACTGTTGACTTAGTGAAAGCGGTAGCGAGTCAAATTAATATTCCTTTCACAATAGGTGGTGGCATCAATGAAATAGCTGATGCCGATATATTATTAAATGCTGGAGCAGATAAAATCTCCATTAACTCCGCGGCGGTAAAAAACCCAAAATTATTGAATGATTTTGCTCAGGCATTCGGTGTTCAATTTGTGGTTCTGGCCGTGGACACACGTTTTGTTAATGGCAAAAACTTTGTTCATTTACGAGGTGGTCGAGATTTAACGGATATAGAAACGGAGGATTGGATATGTGAAGCGGAAGATCGCGGTGCTGGAGAAATTTTATTGACATCCATGGATCACGATGGCACAAAAAATGGATTTGATAATACCTTGTTAAAGAAAATTAATGATCGTATTCGTATTCCATTGATTGCTTCCGGAGGAGCCGGGACACAACAAGATTTTGTTGACGTTTTTCAGCAGGCTCAGGTAGATGCAGCCTTAGCGGCTTCTGTATTTCATTATGGAGAGATTAGAATTCCAGAATTAAAAGAAACATTACATACTAATGGAATTTCCATTAGACGATGATATTTTGACAAATGAACATAGATTTTAATAAAGGCGATGGACTTGTTCCAGTAGTGATTCAAGATGCGCAAACCTTGGAGGTTTTGATGCTCGGGTATATGAATCAGGAAGCCTGGGAAAAAACCCAATTAGAAAAACGAGTAACTTTTTATTCGCGAAGTAAAAATAGGCTTTGGACGAAAGGGGAAGAAAGCGGTAATTTTCTAAAGGTAAAATCTACGCATCTTGACTGTGATCAGGATACGATATTGATACAAGTTGAACCGGAAGGACCAACTTGCCACACAGGCAACAGAAGTTGTTTTAACACTTCCTATAATCAAAATTTCATCTTGCAACTGGAACGCATCATACAACAGCGTTATGAATTTCCTGCAGAGGAGTCTTATGTTAATCGTCTAAGAACAAGAGGAATCAATAAAATTGCGCAGAAAGTAGGTGAAGAAGCCGTAGAAACTGTGATTGCCGCATTGGCAGAGACAGAAGTTGACTTTATAAATGAAAGTTCAGATTTACTTTTCCACTTACTGGTTTTGATTAAAGAAAAGGGATTAAGTTTAGAAACCATTGCTAAAAATTTAGAAAGTAGACATCAGTAGTTTCACTACTCCATAAACAACAAGGGGTCAATTCAAATGAATTGACCCCTTGTTGTTTATGCTCTTGATAGAACAGGTATTTCCAGCTATTATTTCTTAGCATGAAGATCTAAAAATTTTAAATAACAAAACCAATCGTAGGAATTGACATCATGTATTCCTGCACGGATATGGTATCCTACATCGAACATGATGGGTTGGTGCAAACCAGGCATAGTTTGATTATTTATTCCTTTTTTATGGTATAAATCGTAAACCGGGCCTGCATGATATAAGGCTAAAAATTCACCTTTAGGATCTGCCCATAAATCTTGCTCTGCACTAGCTACATATAAGGGTCTTGGAGCTATCAATGCCAACAACATATGCTGATCAAACGGCATATCTTCTTCCCTATGATGGTATTGATTTAAATTTTTGGCAAACCAAAAAGGTTTGATGTTGGAAACGATAGCTATAGTTTCACCAAATTTCCTTTTGGCTAAAGCAGCGCCCCCCTCGCCTGAATTATTGGATATAACGATCCTAAATCTAGGGTCTTGGGCAGCCGCCCACAAAGCGGCCTTTCCATGTCGAGAATGACCTAAAATAGCGATTCGATTTTTATCAATTTGGGGAAGTGTTTCTAAATAATCAACAATACGACTGGAACCCCATGCCCATGCTCCTATTGCTTCCCAGGCATCTGCATTTGTATTGGGATAATCTGAAAATAATGCAGAGATACTGTGTTGTTTAAAACCCTCTTGATCTGGAAAAATATCATGATAACACATGGTGGCTACTGCATACCCTCTTTTGATAATTTGCTCAAAATCCCATCGATTTGCTTGTACAGCTCGTGTCCAATCCTGATGCTTGGGATCCCTAACCAATTTAAAATTATCACTGTAAAGGATCGTACTGTCAGCCATTACACTATGATTCCCTTTGTAATTGTAACCTACAATAATGGGTACTTTTTTCTTAACATGATTAGGAAGAACAAGCAATAGTATCGTATTGACTATTCTGTTATTATTAGAAAAACTTAATTGAATCTGTTTAATGGTTGCTTTTCCTCCTAAAGCTTGTTTATTTTCTGCGAGCTCCTGATAGTTTACCAAAATCTGCTCTGTAGGAGTTTTACCATACATTTGCGAACTAAATAATTCCAAGAGCTCCGGTCTTCGAATTGATTCCCATTGTTTTTTGTCCTTAATTACCGACCCATCATTAGCAATCAATACCTCAGGAAGTTTATATGCCGGAACAGCTGATTCATCATAATTCACTTTTTGGCCCAAAACTAAGCTAACAGGTGAAAATAAGGTGATGACAATAATAAGGATGAAACCGCTATACTTCCTGTAAGGCTTCATATTGATTTCGATGAATGCAGATAAACTCATAGGGACAAGCATAGGTTTATTACGATTAAAGTCTTTAGGTCTATCGTGCAATTTAGCGAATAAATCAGACATTAATTACTCATCACTAGTTATTTAGTAGGCTTTTAATTTCAAAATGCTAACTGAAATTAATATAATCTAGTAAATGAAAGTGCTTAAAACCCCATGGATTATGATATTAACATGTTTTTAAATCCTAATACTAGGTTATATCTTTGTGCTATGACAGTTCCCTTTTCAAACATTCAACTTGAAACTACGTTGATAGGTCATCAACAGCCTATATTTACCCTAGCTATTTCTGCTGATCAACGCAGCTTATATACAGCAGGAAATGATAAAGGAGTGGTAGAATGGGATTTAGATTCCATGAAATTCAAAAGAATATTATGTAAGGTGAATGCATCTGTTTATGCATTGACAGCAATTCCTAATCAAAACATTTTATTAATTGGCTTACGTTCAGGCCAATTACTGGTTGTCGATACCGAAAAACAAACGCTTATTGCCAATCTAAAAACTGAACAAGGAGCCATCTTTGCCATTCAAGTGCTTCCACAAAAGGAAGAGTTTATTGCTATTGGGGAAGAGGGCTATGCGTATGTATGGAGTTTAAAAACCTACGATTTATTGTATAGATTTCGGGTATCGGATACAACAGCCCGTGTGTTAACGCTGAATAAGGATGAAAACTTATTGGCTATTGGGGATAAAAAAGGTTTTGTTCAATTGCTTAATGCGAATGATTTCCAGCAAATTCAAATAAAACAAATTCATGAATTACCAGTAACAAGCTTAAGTTTTTATCGAGAACATTTATATTCCGGAGGACGGGATGCAAAATTATTTCAATTAACAGAAACCCTGGAAGTAAAACAGTCGTTAGTTCCGCATATGTTTACCGTTTATGGAATTCTACATCAAGAACAGCAATCCTACTTCATTACCGTTAGTCGAGATAAAAGCATTAAAATTTGGGAAGAAGAAAACTTATCCTTGATAAAAAACATTTCCAAAGATCGCGGTTACGATAGTCATGCTTTGTCTATCAATTCAGCCTTATGGGCTAGTAATCGTGTATTTACTGTAAGTGATGATAAATCAATTAAAGTATGGAGGCTGAATGCCCCACAGGTTTCACAGTAATTGCACGTCTACTGGTGCATAAATAATAAGAATAGATTGTAACCAATACAGATAAACCTAATAAGGTATATAAGACAGGTAACAAAATATTTTGGGATTCTAATTGGTTTAATTGAATTTGGTGTATCATACCATATAATCCCCAACAAATGGCCACAATAACAGAAGGTAATAAATTTCTGATGGCATAATAGCTTCCAAAAGCCACCAACAGGATGAGTAGACAAACACAAATCCATAACAAGAGCACTGGATTAAAATAGTCTACAAATTTATACAATACAATTGTCGAGTTGAAGGTAATGACGACGAGTATCCATCCGAGATAAATCCCAAATGCTAACCTGATAAAGTATCGGGTAATGGAGTTGGATGTTAACATCCGAATATTAATTCTTCGGTTGATTACTAATAACGTATAGGCACAGCCTATACTGCATAAAACAGAAATAAAATAATAATCATTGAGTTTTAGAACCATACTCAAACCACAGAACATTTGGTTCAAGATCAACATAATATCAATTTTTTGAATTTTGCGAATAGTTCTAAAATTAAGATGGGTTTTATTGGTACTGCTGTACATGATGTAAGACACTAAAATCATAACAAGCGAAATAAAAATCCAAATATTGAAGGTGTAAATCGCTGGGGCAATGGGATTTTTATATTTTTTGACAGCTGTTTCTATCGTTTGACCAAAAATATATTGATTATCCAGAAGAATTATCCAGATAAAATTTATCGTGACTATAACGAAATTGAATATAGCTAATAGCCTGATCGCAGCCATGATAGAGTAATAATTAGTTAGCCTTACGTTAACCTAATATAGTCATAATTTATGGTTTGTTAAAAATTTCAATAATATCTTCTAAGTTTTTTAAGTCTATTAGATCAAAGTCGTTTAGTCGGTCACTATCTACATCTAAAATTCCTATACAATGATTGCCTTCCCAAATCGGAATAACGATTTCAGATTTAGAAAGTGAACTGCAGGCTATATGTCCGGGGAAAGCTTCTACATCAGGAACAATAATCGATTCTTTCTTTTGCCATGCTGTACCACAAACACCACGTCCTAAACCAATTCTTGTACAAGCTACAGGCCCTTGAAAAGGACCTAAGACCAATTCCTCACCTTCCACCAAATAAAAGCCAACCCATAAAAAATTAAATTGTTCTTTTAATGCGGCACAAACATTAGCCATGTTTGCAATGCGGTTATCTTCACCTTGCACTAAAGCTTCAATTTGAGGAATTAAACTTCTGTATTGTTCTTCCTTAGTTCCTTTATTAATATGTAAATCCTCTGCCATGACTATTTAAAAATTTAGTAAAGATACAAATTCCTCCATTGCGAACATTTTGCCTACTAACAAGAAAGTCTATCTGAAAACAGATAGACTTTCTTGTTAGTAGGATTTCCAGTACGTTAATTAAAGCTTTTTCAATGCCGCCTTGATTAATTGTTCCACTGTTTGTTCAGCAGCAGGATCAATAAGCGATTGAAGAACTTTCTCTGCTTGTTGTTTCGGAAAACCTAACATCACTAATGCAGATAAAGCTTCATCAATAGTAGAAGGTTTATTGATAAGTACAGGCATTAAAGCATCTGGACCTTGTTTTTTCAATTTATCCTGTAATTCAAGTATCACCCTTTGGGCAGTTTTTGGACCTATGCCTTTTATTTTTTGTATAGTAGCCACTTGCCCAGCAATAATGGCTTGTTGGATTTCTTCAGGAGTAATGGACGAAAGCATCATTCTACCTGTATTTGGTCCTATACCTGATACAGAAATTAAATGATGAAATAAATGCCTTTCAGCCTCCGTAGCAAAACCATATAGCGTATGCGAATCTTCACGCACGATAAAAGAAGCATATAATTTACATTCTTCCTGATCCTTAATTTGACTGTAGGTAGTCAAAGAAATATGAAGATAATACCCAATTCCTGCAACTTCCAAAACCACATGAGTAGGTGCTTTGGTGACTAATTTTCCTTTAAAATAATCGTACATAGACCTAAAGAATTAATTATTTATTTGCATTACCATGCTCAATAGCATCGACTACAGCAATGGTCACCATATTAACAATTTCACGAACAGAACTATCCAATTGCAATACATGGACAGGTTTATTCATACCTAACAGAATAGGACCTACGGCCTCAGCATTACCTACTTGTTGTAGTAATTTATAGGCTATATTACCAGATTCTAGGTTAGGAAACACAAGCGTATTTGCAGGATCGCCATTTAACCTAGAAAACGGAAAATTATCTGCTAACATTTCTTTACTTAAAGCAAAGTTTGCTTGAATATCTCCATCCACAATTAATTCAGGGTTATTGGAGTGCAGAATTTTCACTGCCTCACGCACTTTATCCGCAACAGCCCCATCGTTTGATCCAAAATTAGAATAAGAAAGCATCGCTAAACGAGGTTTAATATTAAAACGCTTGACAGCAGAATCTAATAATACGGCGATATCCGCTAAATCTTGTGCGCTAGGATCCGCATTAACCGTCGTATCTCCAAAGAACAATGGACCTTTTTCGGTAATCATAATATACATACCTGCCACACGACTACCAGGTTTAGCTCCTATCACTTGTAATGCTGGCCGAATAGTAGATGCATAATTACGAGTTAGACCAGAAATTAAGGTATCCGCATCCCCAAATTCTACCATACTCGCAGCAAAATAATTTCTATTAGTAATTAGTTTTCTAGAATCTAATTTATTGATGCCACGACGTTGTCTTTTTTGATATAAATGTTCCGCATATTTTTCGAAACGCTCGGAACCTACTTCTAATTGCGGATCTATAATTTCAACAGATTCCAATTCAAAACCATATTCGGCTATGAGTTGGTTAATTTTCTCTTTATTACCTAGAAGTATAGGAAAAGCAATTCCTTCTTCTTTAACGATTTGAGCAGCACGTAAGGTTTTGTAATTATCTGCTTCAGCAAACACGACACGTTTCGGGTTGGATTTGGCTTTGTAGGTTATATTTCTAATCAAACGATCATCTTTTCCCAACCTTTTATGTAATTCATCGCGATAAGCATCCCAATCTTCAATTATTTTACGCGCTACGCCAGATTCAATGGCTGCTTTTGCCACTGCAATAGAAACTTCGGTAATCAAACGAGGATCGGTAGGTTTAGGAATAACATAAGTATGTCCGAAACGAATATTGTTTTGGTTATAAGCGACATTCACCTCTTCAGGAACAGGTTGTTTCGCTAATTCTGCAATCGCTTTAACTGCAGCAATTTTCATTTCTTCATTAATAGCTGTCGCTCTCACGTCCAATGCACCTCTAAAAATATACGGGAATCCCAATACATTATTAACTTGATTAGGATAATCTGAACGACCAGTTCCCATGATGATATCGTTTCTTGTAGCGATTGCTAAATCATAGGCAATTTCAGGGTTCGGATTTGCCATGGCAAGCACAATTGGGTTTGGAGCCATCGTCAACAGCATTTCAGGTGATAATACATCTGCTTTAGAAAGGCCGATGAATACATCGGAACCATCAACTGCATCAGCTAAGGTATGGATATCCAAGGTTGTAGCCCATTCTGCTTTAGTAGCATCTAGATTATCACGATCAGCGCGGATAACCCCTTTACTATCCAACATGACGATATTCTCTTTACGAGCTCCAACGGCTACATACATGGCCGTACAAGAAATGGCAGCAGCGCCAGCACCGTTCACTACAATCTTAACTTCCGCAATATTTTTATTTTGCAATTCGCAAGCATTGATTAATGCAGCACCTGATATAATAGCTGTTCCATGTTGATCATCGTGCATAACCGGAATATTCATCTCCGCTTTTAATCGTCTTTCGATTTCAAAACATTCCGGAGCTTTAATATCTTCCAAATTCACACCCCCAAAAGTAGGTTCCATTGCTTTCACAATATTCACGAATTCATCTACATTTTTGGTGTCTAATTCAATATCAAAAACATCAATGTCGGCAAAGATTTTAAATAACAAACCTTTACCTTCCATCACTGGTTTACCTGCTTGTGCACCAATATCACCTAAGCCTAATACTGCAGTTCCATTACTAATTACGGCAACTAAATTTCCTTTAGCGGTGTATTTGTAGGCATCATCTTTATTTTCTGCGATAGCTAAACAAGGTTCAGCTACTCCTGGAGAATACGCTAAACTTAAATCTCTTTGTGTACTGTGTGGTTTGGTAGGTACTACGGCAATTTTTCCAGGACGCCCCATCGCATGGTATTGCAAAGCGTCTTTTTTTCTATTGATGTTACTCATTACAATTTTGGTTTATTCTATTTATTGGAAACTTCCCTGCATGAAGGAAGTTTATTTTAATACATTTAATAATTTAAACATGTTTTGACGCATATTCGTTGCAGATCCTTGGTAATTATTCACGAGCAAGGAGAAGGTATATTCTTGACCATCTGCTGCTTTTTGAAAACCAGTATACCCTAATGTGGAAGTAATTGTACCACTTTTCATGGCAGTTCCATTAATGGTAGGTAAACCTTTATAAAAATCCGTAAACCAAGGACGAGATCGAGCATATTGCATTATTTTGGTCATAGCCAAGGTTGTCACTCGGTTTTGAGGAGATAATCCAGAACCATCATAAACATTCAACATACTGATAGGAATTTTCAATTTATTTTCCCAAAATTTAGCCATCATTTTAGCGGCTTCATGGCTATCCATTTTATTAGCAGAAACTTTTCCTATTACCTTTAGGATGGCCTCCCCATAGAGATTAATGCTTTTTTGATTAAACCAGTGAATTATATCTATAAGTTTTGGGGATTGAACAGTTAGAATTACCTGTTTTTCTTTAGGAATTTGATAAAGAGGATTTTCATTATGAAGATTTTTAAAAGTTTGAAGAGCACCTAAGACTTGGATAGAGTCTTGATATAGACTATGAGATAAATCGCTTATTAATGCTAAGGCCGGGTCAGGCATGGAAATTTCTATTGACTTTTTTAAATCTAAACCATAGGTTCCTCTTAAAAAGACCAGTTTTGAATAGGGAGCGGAATACGCATAAACTTGATCTCCAGAACCTGCAGGACCTGTAGTAACTTCATTAATTAGTGTATAGGATGAATCAATAGAGGTAGAAATCATGCTGGAGGCTTGTCCTATTTTCGATGGTTTGAAATCCACAGCAATTTTATTTTCTTTCCAATTTAGAGCAGAATAACCAGCACCATAATAATTCCCAATATCTGTCCAAGTCCATGTTCCAGGAACATCAAACCCATTAGAAAGTTGATCATCGGCAATGATATTTCCATTAATTTGTTTAATACCTAGTTTTTTTATTGCCTCTTTCCATTTAGTCAGCAATATATTGGCGGAATGTTCCGGGTAACGATCGCTTCCTAAGGTTGGATCTCCAGATCCTTCAATAATAATATCACCATTCAGAACTCCTAAAGAATCAATTTGTCCTGTATAAAAAAGATGTGTAGAAAATGTATAATTAGGGCCTAATAGATCCAATGCCGTAATGGAGGTGATTACTTTTAACGTGGAAGCAGTTGGCAGACCAATTTTACTATTACCTTCAAAAACAAGTTCACCATTCTTTGCATTTAAAACCGTCAAAGAAACTAAACCACTTTCTAAAGCAGGAGCATTAAGCAATTGTTGAAAGGCCGTTTGGATTTTAGATTTATTAGTTTGAGCATGAGCTACCGAAAAAATCTGTAGAAAAACTACAACAAGTAAATAAAAAAATGAAAAAAATCTTCCCATAGACAGCAAATATCGTAATCTACTGAACAACTCGTACATTAAAATTGTAAAAATTCAAATCTAAGATGTAGAGGCTGTTTAAATTAGCATAGTTTTTATAACTTGCATTGATTATTAAAAAATATACAATGAAGTACATCGAAAAACTGGCTTCGATCCGCCAACAAATGGCTGAACAAAGGATTGATGCCTATATCATCCCTTCTTCCGATCCTCACATTAGTGAATACCTTCCCAAACGATTTAAATGCATAGCCTGGGCTTCAGGTTTTACAGGTTCAGCAGGAACCTTAGTCATTACACAAGATTTCGCTGGCTTATGGACTGACTCCAGGTATTTTGTTCAGGCAAATGAACAACTGGCAGATTCCGGGTATGAATTGGTGAAACTACAAGTACAAGGTGCTTCAGAATATGCTGTTTGGCTTTCAAAAAAGTTAACATCTGGGGATATAGTTGCATTTGATGGAAATTTAGCATCAGTAGCCGTAGCGCAATCTGTTCAAGACGTATTAACACCATTAGGAATTATTGTTAATGGACATGTTGATTTGTTAAGTCAGGTATGGGAAAACAGACCTTCTTTACCACAAGAAAAAGCATATTTACTCGATGAAAATATCACAGGACAATCAACATCTAGTAAAATTGAAAAAATAAAGTCAATACTTTCAGAAAAGCGAGTAGACAGTCATTTCATTTCCTCTTTGGATGACTTAGCTTGGGTATTAAATATTCGAGGAAACGATGTCAATTGTAATCCAGTAGTATTAGGCTTTCTATTATTAACAGAACAGCAGAATACCTTATTTATTTCTTCAGGGAAATTATCTGATGAGGATATTCATCGATTAAATGAATCATCAATCCAAGTTCAACCTTATGAACAAGCATTTGATTCTATAAAGAACTTAAATGCTAAACGTATCTTATTAGATCCGAAACGTACTTGCTTTGCTTTTTTTGATGCTGTACCGGATCAAATTGAAATCGTTTCAGAAATAAATCCATCTACCTCGTTAAAAGCGGTAAAAAACAAGGTTGAGTTAGCCCATACTCGACAAGCGATGTTAAAAGACGGTGTTGCCTTGACTAAATTTTTCAAATGGCTAGAAGAACATGTTTCACATGGAAACTTAACTGAAATCAGTATTGCAAGCTACTTACAAGAGTTGCGTTCTTCTTCTGAAGGTTTTGTTGATATATCGTTCGATACAATTGCTGGATATTTAGAACATGGAGCTCTACCCCATTATAAAGCTACGGAGGAAAGTAATAGTACACTTTCAGCATCTGGTTTGCTTTTAGTCGATTCTGGGGGACAATATATTGATGGGACCACCGATATTACCAGAGTAGTTTCCCTAGGGAATATTTTACCTGAAGAAAAAACAGATTATACCATCGTTTTGAAAGGTATGATAGAGGGTAGCTTGGCTATATTTCCAAAAGGCACACGAGGTTATCAAATAGATGCTATAACCCGAAGACCAATATGGTCCAAGTTAAGAAACTATGGTCATGGTACAGGGCACGGAGTAGGATTTTTCTTAAATGTACATGAAGGTCCACAGGTGTTTAATGCCTCCCCTATTGACATCAGTATAGAAGAAGGTATGATTACATCAATAGAACCGGGGCTATATAGAGAAGGAAAATACGGTATTAGAATCGAGAACCTTGTACACTCTAAATTTTTGGAAAGTAATCAATTTGGAGAGTTTATGGAATTTGAGACTTTGACCGTTTGCTACATAGCAACTGATTTGGTAGATAAATCCTTGCTTGATGATATACATATCAATTGGTTAAACGACTATAATGCCAGGGTTTATGCAGAATTAGCACCATTATTAACAGATTCTGAAAGTACATGGTTAAAATCAAAAACGGCATCAATCTAATTTGTCGAAAATATAAGAAGCCGTATCAAAACGTTTAGGTTTGATACGGCTTCTTTTATTTAATAAAACGTTCAATATTATTTTACGCTGAAAAATCTATTCAAGAACAACAGTTTTTATAATGGAAATCTAAAACACCGATTATATTAACAAAAAAAGGTGCAACCTTATGGATCACACCTTTTTATTACATTTATTCAGGCTGTTAAGCCTTTTCAATTTCCTTAGAATTGGAATCCAATTCCAAAAGATAACACTCTGTTGGCGAATTTGGTTTTATCAGTATCATATGGTGAGATATTTGCCAACCCTAGTCCATAGCCTGCGTTTATCAATAATCCAGAAGGTAATTTGTATCCGATTAAGAAATTAGCTCCGTAATCTAAAGCATTCATATCTTTTTCATTTCCAGTAAACTTAATCTTGGTGTTCTTCTCAGTCTTTCCATTTAATACTTCCTTGGCCTTTCCACTTAAGTTATAACTGATATAGGGACCTGCTCCCGCAAACAAATCACCATAACTTACTGGAAAATAATAAACCGCATTTACCGGAATTTCCAAAGACATTAAATGAATGCTCGCACTTGCTGAATTCCCTCCTTCAGTGGCTTTATATAATGTTCCTTTTGATTGTAAGGAAAGACCAGGTTGGATTGAAAATTGTTTAGCAACCGGAATGTCTGCAAATGCAGTAACGTGAAATGCAACCTTATTGGTTTCGTAATCTTCTAATTCTTCATCAATTGGGTTGGAAAACTTGGAAAGATTGACTCCGGCTTTAAGTCCATACGTAGTCTGTGCATTAGAAGAATTTAAGCCCAAATAGAGAGCTACACTTAAAAGTAATAATGATTTATTCATAATTTTTAAATTAATTTCATTTATTGACTATAAAATTAATAACTGGTTTAATTAAGTCAAAAATTATTTTCTCTGGAGATATTACAAAACTATATTTCCCATATTATTGCAAATAAATTAATTAAACATTATTTAAACGACATAATTTTTTATAATTGAGATCTTTTTAGAAGTTAGAAAATAGACACCTTTGTTTTTTAAAATGTATGATTAGCTATTTTTATTCATTTTTCTAATCCAAAACACAATTGAGGAGAAGTTGAAAAATTGGAGTGTATCAACTATCGGGCATTGGTATAGACTATCGATATTTACTTGGAAACTTTAATACCAAAAAAATGGGGAGAACTCTGTGCGAATTCTCCCCATTTATCAATTCTGAAAAGTTTTTTGGAATACCATATTCTAATCATTAAATACGGCAAAATCCGCCAAATTGGAATAGTAAAAATCACCCCACGAACTGGTAGACTCGATTTTAAAATATCTGGTACTTACCGTAGTATCAAAATTTACATTAATCCAAGATTTCCCTGTTTTAGGTAATTGAGTTTCTTTCAAAATAGTCCATGTTGTTCCATTTTGACTGCCATAAATTTTGATATCCTTCATTGCTCCATTCAAATTATCGCGATTTCTAAAGGAAACTCCTTTTGCCGTTTGCACAGCCCCCATATCCACCGAAAAATAATGTGGTTGAATTGGTTGATTCGACTTCCACTCAGTATGCCAGAAGGTATTTCTATTATTATCCAACACATTAGCTGCCTTTCCATCATTTTCTTCACTATCTGTGCCTAAGATATTCCAACCCGTAGTTGGTAGGAAACTATGGAGTACAACATCTTTAAGGTTTGGACTATTGTTTTGAAATGAATAGAGGAAATTTTCAGTTGATCTGGTTCCATTTTCATGCATAAAACCCAATCTTAATTGATAATCCCCACTAAGTTCATAAAAATCAGCTAGTGGACATTCAAATTTAAACGTATTATTTGCACCTACTTTTGAAACCCATTGCACGGCATCGTAATCATTATTGGAACCGTAAGGGGTTTTATCATGCCATGCAACCACATCCTTTACGGCCTTGTTGGTTGTGAAAGTTCCCTCAATCACAATCTTATTATTCTCTAACTTTGAACTCAAAGATTTCAATTCGAATTGAACCGATGCATACCAATCTGCACGTGTTGAGGTACTAAAAACTTGAGAGGTATTAAATGTAGCAGCAGTGGCACTGGTTAATGAAGTGGTCGATATTCCATAAGTAGAATTTCCTGAACCCATTAATGCGGTCCCTAAGGTTGACTCTAAAGTTTTATTCATTTTGTTGTGACTTGCATTTAATCCATGACCTAATTCATGTAATAGTCCACCTATCCAAACAGTAGCTTTCCAACCTGTAGTACCTCCAATACCTAAATTTTTTCGATCTAGATTTATATAATCCAACGCATAACAAGTTGTTCCTGTTCCATAAAATGGTGGCCCACCTGGACTATTAGGGTCTTCTGTATTGTAAGTGGGAATGATGATAAGATTATGCTCACTTTTCTTTGCTGCGGGATTTTCAGTAAAGTAGGCATCAACCTCTTTCTTTACAGCGCCGCTTCCTCCTTCATATGGGTAAGTTGTTTTAGGAAATTTACCTTTTAAATAAATAATGTTGATCAACTCATCAGATACCAAGTCTAACCCGAAAGATTTCTTCCCATAACCTTCTCTTTCCATATTTACTGCGAATTCATTTTGTGCGTAAATAAGAATTTCACTTAATCGTTTTCTAAAATTAGCTACTGTATCCACATCAGTTGGCACGAAATAAATAACATTTAACTTATAAGGATTATCTTTCCATGCATTTGTTAGTGCTGCTTTTTCCGGAATTGGTTTTTCAATTTCAATGTCAACATTTTTTTCGCAAGAGAATGTTAAAAAAACGACACTGGCTATAACCAGGAACAATTGGATTTTTCTCATAATTAATTAGCAAATTAAATTTAACTCAGTGGTTGTTTATAATTATTTCATTTTAAGTTGTGTATATTAATTAAAATAAAAAAGGGTTAATTTAACATCAAACGTTTGCGTTTATGGTATAAGACTTGTTATGTAACAAAATTCTTAACCTTTTATTAATAAGGAGCTGTAAAATAACTTAGACAAGAATGCACTTACCCTTACTATTTCAAAAAATCATACATTTGGAAATTGTATATGAAAAACATTTGATCATACTTTACTACTTTAAGTTTTAAAAACTTAAAGTAATACTGTAATTATTAAATTGAATGTAATTAAATAGAAATTCAAGAATGAGGAAAGTAGCAATCCCTTTTGTTTATTTACTATTGAGTTTGTTTTGGAGTGTAGCTTATGCTCAAGACGAAATTAACCAGCATGCTGATTCAATAAATTATGAATCGCAACGGGATCGTGTTAACCAATTATTAGATCAGCGGAGTAAAAAATTTGGAGAATATAGCACCTCATTGGAACAGAAAACAGGGGTTTTTGGTTTATTTAAAACCAAAGGTGATATGCAAAAATCCAATGAAATACTACGTGCTATTGTGATCAACGATAACAACATATTCCTAGAAACCAGAAAATTATTAGCTCTAAAAGATTCCCAAAACATTCGATACCAACAATTAGCGAAAGAATATGACGTACAGGTAAGGGCATATATGAAAACCATCACTCAATTACAGCAAGTAAATGAAGATTTAAAAAAGCAATTGAATGATTTGGATCATCAAGACGATCAGAATAATAGGTTATTGTATATTTGCATCCTGCTTATCGTTATACTTTCCAGTTTATTAATTATGCAATACAGAAAGAATAGCACAAAAAAATTGACGAAATAGTGATAAGAAGAGTTTTATATATCCTTACTTTTGCCCAAAGTTGTTGAAGTTAAAACATGGCCAGACCGAGATTGAATAGTGGTGATTCCCATTCGGAAGATTTACCGAAACCAAAAATTAGCAAAGATATACTGAAGAAAGCTCTTAAGATATTCTCCTATATCCGACCTTTCAAATGGAAATTTATCATAGGCATGGTATTTCTCATATTATCGAGTTTAACTATGTTGACTTTTCCTGCCTTATTAGGAGCAATGATAGATGCTGCACAGGGTATACAAACCTATCCTTGGTTGCCTTCAAGTGTTATGTATATAGGAGGATTGTCTATTTCTATACTAGCTGTTCAATCCATTGTTTCCTTTTTTAGGATTCGACTTTTCGTTGAAATTTCGGAAAAGGCATTAGCAAATTTACGTAAAGACACCTATCACCGATTAATCACTTTACCGATAGATTTTTTTGCTAACCGTCGAGTTGGAGAATTAAACAGTCGATTATCATCAGATTTATCACAGATTCAAGACACGATGACAACGACTTTAGCAGAAATGCTAAGACAAACAATAAGTTTGGGTTTTGGTGTGGTATTGCTTGTATTTGTATCTCCCAAATTGGCATTAATGAATCTGAGTATATTACCAGTAATTATAATCATTGCCATCATTTTTGGAAAATTCATTCGTAGGCTTTCCAAAGAAGCTCAAGATCAATTAGCTGATTCCAATTCTATAGTACAAGAAACTTTACTAGGAATTAGTAATGTAAAAGCTTTTGTCAATGAATTTTATGAATCCAAGAGGTATTCTGAAAAATTAGGGAAAGCTGTGAATTTAGCTGTAAAAGGCGCTACATATCGGGGGATTTTTGCTTCGTTTATCATTTTTGCCATTTTTGGAGCTGTCATTTTAGTGATTTGGTATGGAGCATCCTTGGTTTCAAGAAATGAGATATCTGTTGGTGATTTAACGACCTACATACTTTATTCGATGTTTGTTGCCGGTTCAATGGGAAGTTTTCCTGAGCTTTACGCAAGTATACAACGTTCTTTAGGAGCTAGTGAACGCGTCTTAGAAATTTTGAATGAACCGAAAGAGGATATTGAAGTATGTGAAAATGATAAAAAAATACATCAAGAATTAAGAGGGGATATTTGTTTTGACCACATCCAATTTTCCTATCCCTCTAGACCAGATATAGAAATCCTTAGTGACATCAATTTTACAGTTAAAGCAGGCAAGAAATTAGCCATTGTAGGCCCTAGTGGAACAGGGAAGTCTACGATTGCTTCTTTACTATTACAATTCTACCAACCCAAATCTGGAAGAATATTATATGACGGTATTCCTGCCTCTAAATTGGCCCTAAAAGATATTCGAAATCAAGTTGCTATCGTTCCTCAAGATGTTTTGCTATTTGGAGGAACCATTCGAGAGAATATAAACTACGGTAATTTATCGGCTAATGCAGAGGACATCATCATCGCGGCTAAACGCGCAAATGCACATCAGTTTATCATGGATTTTCCAGAAGGCTATGATACCATTGTAGGAGAACGAGGAGTTAAATTATCTGGAGGACAAAGACAACGAATAGCGATCGCGCGAGCACTGTTAAAGGATCCTGCCATTTTAATTTTAGATGAGGCAACTTCCTCATTGGATTCAGAATCAGAACGCATGGTGCAGCTAGCATTCGAAGAATTGATGAAAAATAGAACCTCAATCATCATCGCACATAGACTATCAACTATTCGTGAAGCAGATAGTATCATCGTTGTTGAAAATGGTTTTATTTCAGAACAAGGAACCCATCAAGAATTGATGTCTAAAAGCTCAGGACTATACCAACATTTGTATCATTTACAATCCTTGCAAAACAATGACCGTTAATTTTTGTTAATTTCTAACTTTATGAAACTTTTTGGCTTATAGCTTGTTTATAAGCTATATAAAGTTGACATTTATTGTTAGAATAAACATATTCAATCATGGAAAAGAATAGAAATGGATTAGTGGCATTTGCCCTTTTAGGATTAGCTGTAGGAACAGCAGCATATTATTTACTAGGTACTGAGGATGGTAAAAAGCAATTGGATCGTGCCAATGAAGGAATCAAGGGTTTGACCAAATCTATCAAAGAACTATCTAAAAAAGAAGCCAAAAGAGCTGCCAAATTTGCGCAGACGACGAAAGAGGATTTGGAAAACTTAAAGGATCGAGCAAAAAATGCGGGAAA
This sequence comes from Sphingobacterium sp., assembly GCA_036781025.1. Lineage (GTDB taxonomy): Bacteria > Bacteroidota > Bacteroidia > Sphingobacteriales > Sphingobacteriaceae > Sphingobacterium. The sequence goes on from DAIQBS010000025.1 coordinate 28,311, forward strand.
AGATGTTATTGATAAAGCCTCTTCAAAGGCACAAGAATGGGCTAACAGAGCATCTGATGCAGCGAATTCGGCAAGTCATAAAGCTGAAGATTTGGCTGTCAAGGCAAAATCAGAAATAAAAAACGTGTAAATAACAACGATTAACTTGAGTCCAAAGATTGATTTGTATCTTTGCAAAGATGAATCTTTTCAATCAAGTTAAAACACTAATATACAAGGACGTTTTGTTGGAATGGCGATCTAAATACGCCATCAATAGCATCCTTCTTTATGTAGTATCCACAGTATTTGTTTGTTTTCAATCTTTCAAATCTGTGGATTCTATCGTTTGGAACACCCTGTTCTGGATAATAATGTTGTTTGCTGCAATCAATGCAATGAGTAGAAGTTTTTTGCAAGAAACAGGAAACCGACATTTATATTATTATGCTATCGTAAATCCAAAGGCTATCATACTAGCAAAAATAATTTATAACTCCGGTTTAATGATATTGATGTTCTTAATTGCCTTTTTGGTATATAGCATCATATTCACAAATCCAGTAGTAAACATGCCTGTTTATTTATTAAGTGTATTATTAGGAAGTATAAGTTTTGCAACGGTTTTTACTATGGTTGCAGGAATTAGTGCGAAAGCTGGCCATAACAGCACCATCATGGCTATCTTAAGTTTCCCTGTTATAATTCCCTTGCTTATTGTATTAATACAACTTTCAAAATCATCCATGTTAGGAGAAAATTTAGAATCTAATCTAAAACATATCCTTCTACTACTATCCATTAATGTAGTAACGATATCTATTTCTTTGTTGTTATTTCCTTATCTTTGGCGAGATTAATTTTTGAGTACAAATGAGAAAAAATTGGTGGAAAGTCTTAGGAATAGTTCTAGTAGCAGGCTCTATTGTAGGAGGTTTATTAGGACCAGTTCCTAAATTGTATATTCTAAATGAAACTATACGCAATGTGTATTTCCACGTACCCATGTGGTTCAGCATGGTTTTCTTGTATCTTCTTTCAGTCATATATAGTATCAAATATTTGAATTCAGGAGATAAAAAACATGATTTTCTAGCTGTTGAAGCGGTCAATACCGGGATTCTATTTTGTGCCTGCGGATTAATGACTGGTATGTTGTGGGCAAATATCACATGGGGAGATCCATGGCCAAATGATCCTAAATTAAATGGTTCCGCAATAGCAACATTAATGTATTTAGCATATTTAGTATTAAGAAATGCATTGGATGAAGAGCAAAAACGGGCAAAAATATCTGCGATTTACAATATTTTTGCTTTCCCAATTATGATTGTTTTGCTTTATATCCTACCTAAATTAACAGATTCGTTGCATCCGGGAAATGGAGGGAATTCTACTTTTGGAGATTTAGATATGGATAATACCATGCGACCTATATTTTATTCAGCTGTCATTGGATGGATATTAATTGGAGTTTGGATTGCGTCATTACGCTATAGAATTAGACTTATCGAGGACAAAAAACATAATTTATAAACATGAAGAATTTTGTATTATCCCTTTTTATATGGGCCCTAAGCGTTTCAACATTATTTGCCCAAGATCAAGTGCCTATGGCCGATGGATTACGTGCAGAAGGTAAAATATATGTGGTTATTTTAGTATTACTTGTTATTTTTGGTGCTATTACCGTGTTTTTATTTTCTTTGGAACGTCGTATTAAGAAATTAGAGAAGTAAGATTAGATCATGTTAATAAACCAACATCGTAATTTATCTGGGCTTAATATATTCCTAGTTACGTTAGTTGGCACTATACTCTGTTTAGGTGTTTACTTACATCTACCAGAAAAATTAACACCCGTACTTGTTGAACCAAGTTTAGCAAACTTACTGCATATACAGATTGGTATAAATTTATCTCCGCAAAGTAATGTTCTGATAACTTTAGTACTAACCTTGCTACAAGCATTTTACCTCAATAGAATCATTAACCATTATAACTTGTTAGGGAAACCCAATTTCCTAACCGCATTAATGTTCATGACGTTAGTGAGTGTTTTTATCCCATTCTTAGTTTTATCACCAACCCTGATCTGTAATTTTATTACGATATGGATGCTTCAAAAACTATTCAATATTTATAAGCATGCCGATGTTAAAGGTATCATGTTTGATTTGGGTTTGTTAGTGGCCTTGGGAAGTCTGATATACCTTCCTTTTATCAGTATGCTAATATTAATTTGGGCAAGTTTGATTATTTATCGATCTTTTGTTTGGAGGGAATGGATTACTCCCTTGTTAGGAGTAATAATCGTGTATTTCTTATTAGCGGTAATTTATTATTGGACGGAGCGAATGGATGAATTTTATCGGATTTTTGAACCATTCACTTATGCTATTCCGACAAGATTGAACATGGATGTTCATGATTATTTTGTCCTTATCCCCATTTGCATCGCGTTAATTGGATTCTTGTTTATACTTAAAGACAATTTCTTTAGAAGTATCGTTCAAATCCGTAAAAGCTTTCAACTATTATTTGTGATGTTAATTTTGATTTTTGCATCATTCTATTTGAATCAAGATAAATCCGTAAACCACTTTTTATTAGCCGTTCCAGCATTATCCATCTATTTGGCCTATTTTTTTAGTAATGCTAAGAAAAAATGGTTTTATGAAATTTTATATATATTAATAATAATCACGATTATCTATTTTCAGTTTTTCTAACACTCTTATTTTTAGTTGTTTAACCTTTTTTAACAACTTAATAACACGTGATTATTAAAAAATAGATAGTTTTGTAGCAAAAATCAGAGTATAATAGCCAGATTAATAGGTATACTTAATATACTAGTTTAGACAATTGTATAGGAAAAGTACCGAATTACGCAAAGCAACATTTTAAAATTGAAACCGTTGAGAGAACTTTTTTCACATAGTAAAACAATCATTGCCTTAGGAATTGGTTTAATGTTACTCCAAAGCCATACAGGATTAGCACAATCGTCCACCTCGCATTCACCATATTCCCAATTTGGCATAGGCCAAATTCGTGAAGATTTACTTCCACAAACACGTGCTATGGGTGGAATATCTACAGGTGTGCGCTATCAAGGAGGTCTTCCAATTCTTAATATAGCAAACCCAGCAAGTTATTCAGCATTAAACAGAACGATTTTGGATGCCGGCTTATATGGGAATCTTACCCAATTGGAAAAAAGCGGCAGTGTTGGCAATACGGCAGATTTTGCATTTAGCCATTTTGCGTTTGGCTTTTCATTAAATAAAAGTAATGGTCCTAAAATTGGCGGTATTTCCTTTGGTTTACTCCCTTATTCTGATGTTGGCTACAATACAGCAGCCACAAGACAAATTGACAACATTTCTTATAAAACTAGTTTAGTAGGAGAAGGAGGGATTAATAAAGCTTATGTAGGATACGGAGTTTCTCCATTTAAAGGCTTTAGTATAGGCGGTAATGTTGGTTTCTTATTTGGAAATTTGTACGATAAAGCTATGGTTGAATTTCCTTATGAAGCAGGAATGTATAATACCGTTCAAACTTTGACACGTGAGACACGTGGAGCCACATTCGATTATGGAGCACAGTATTTTAAATCATTGGGTAACCAATGGAATATTACGATTGGATATTCTGGTTCATTAAATAATGCAGTACGTACAAAAACAAGTTCTTTGGTGACACTTACTCAAACTGATCCAAGCACGGAGAATGTTGAACAAGTAGCAAAAGATACTTCGGCTTTTGAACCCTTATCTAACAGAAAAATCAATTTACCATTAAAACATAATTTCGGTATCACGTTAAGTAAAGGAATCAATTGGTCTGTTGGGGCTGATTTTAAATATGCCGATTGGTCAAACTTCCAAACAAGAGAAGGAGAACCAAAATTAGGGAAAAACTTAGGTTTTGCCGTTGGAGGGCAATTTAAACCAGATGCTACTTCCAATAAATATCTGAATGTAATAGATTACAGAGTAGGATTTAGATACAATAAGTCGCATATCACTGTGAATAACCACCGCTTAACGGATATGGCGGTAACCGTAGGATTAGGATTACCATTGCCAGAAACAAATTTCGGAAGAACATTCTCAAACATTAATATTTCAGCAGAAGTAGGCCAACTAGGTACGATGAATCATAACCTAGTTAGAGAACGATATATTAATTTGAATTTAGGATTTACCATAAATGACGCGTGGTTTATTAGAAGAAGTTACGATTAATCATGTCTAGGTTAAGGATTAAAAAACATTCCTTTTTGCCCCTATCAATTATATTGTTAGGGGCAATCTTGTCAATTGCCTGTGAAAATGACAAAAAAGATATAGACAGAATCGCCAATATACAAAAAGGAGAAGCTGTTGATATTTCAAGAGATGTTTCTGTCATTTATAGTGATTCGTCCATTGTAAAAGCAGAACTTACAGCACCAGAAATGCGTATTTATCATGACACAACGGGGAATGATAACGGAGATTATGAGTTTAAAAAAGGAGTTTTAATCATCTTTTATGACAAAGATGTTAAGGAGTTGCAAAGAATTAAATCGGACTATGCTATTCAGCGAAATGCGACAGGAATAACTGAATTTAGAAAAAACGTTGTTATTACCAAAAATGATGGCTCAGTAATCAATACGGAAGAATTGATTTATGATGAAAAGAATAAAAAATATTATGGCAGTCAATCCGTAACTGCCAAATTCATGGATGAACGGGGGGATATGCAAGGAACATCATTTACTTCTGATATAGATTTCAATAATGTTATTATAAAAGATGCATCCGGTTTATTATATCAAACACCGAGCAGTCAATTTCCAACGTTTGGAAATCAATAATTAATAGGAAAGAACGTCGAAAAATATTTTAAAGTCTGTAATCATAATATTTTACACTTTTTTTCATAAAAGTTGTATCTTGCGCCTTGTTTTACAGAAACGAGACAATTAAGTAACTTAATTAAGCATTTAATAAAATATAGTATACAATTATGGGATTAATGAGCTTTTTGCGAAACCGTGCAGGGTTAGTCATATTTGTGATTGGTTTAGCAATTATTGCATTTTTATTGGGAGATATCATTAACATGGGTACTCCATTTTGGCGTGAAAACCAGAATCAAGTAGGAAGTGTTAATGGCGAAGGGTTGGACTATCAACTATTCAATAATCAAGTTGACCAGATGACAGCCAATTATCAACAACAAATGGGAGGCGCAAACTCTCCACAAATGAGAAGTTACGCTGTTCAACAAGTTTGGAACCAATTTATTAGTCAAAATTTATTGACATCAGAAATTGAAAATATTGGATTAGAAGTAGGAAAAGAAGAATTGAATAGCTTAATTTATGGTAATAACCCATCAATGCAGATTGTTCAAGCATTTTCAAATCCACAAACAGGCCAAATCGATAAAAATTATATTGGCTCTGTAGTTGAACAGGCTAAAACAAATCCTGAAATAAGAGCACAATGGGAAGCTCTATTATCTAATGTCAAAAACGAGCGACTTCAAACTAAATTCAATAATTTATTGAATAATTCAGTTTATACAACAGCATTGGAAGCAGAATACGATTACAATTCTCGCAATAAATTAGCCAACTTCAAATATGTCTTATTAGATTATGCCTCTATCAGTGATGATCAAGTAAAAGTTAGTGATGGAGATTATAAAGAATATTACGACAAAAATAAGAATGCCTTCAAAAACGCAGAAGAAACTCGTGGAATAGAGTATGTAGTTTTTGATGCAAGTCCAAATGCTGCAGACACTGCACAAGCTTTAGGTGAAATCCAAAAGTTAAAAGCAGATCTTCAAGTTTCAACAAACGATTCCTCATTTGTATCTATTCATTCTGAAAATAAATATCCTGTACGATATTATGGCAAAAATCAAGTTAGTCAAGCGTTAGATTCAGTTGTATTTAATGCAGCAACTAATACCGTAGTAGGACCGTTTTTATCTCAAAATGTTTATGAGATTGCTAAAGTTATTGCTGTAAAAAACAGCCCTGACTCCGTAAGTGCAAGCCATATTGTTTTAAATCCTGCAATTGAAGGTGGTGTTGATAAAGCGACTGCTAAAGCAGACTCTATTAAAAATTTAATTACTGCAGGTGCAAATTTTGCCGCATTGGCGATAGAATTTAGTGCAGACCCTAATAGTAAGACTAATGCTGGTGAAATTGGCACATTAACTCGTGGTATGGCACCAGAATTAGATGATGTTCTATTTGACAGTAAAACTGGAGATGTTAAAGTTGTAACAACTAGCATGGGTGTACACATTATTAAAATAAATAAACAAGTAGGTAATTCAAAAATTGTAAAATTAGCTATTGTAGATAAAAGTATTGAAGCTAGTAAAGAAACCACAGAAGCGGCCTTTGCACAAGCAAATAAATTCTTTTCAGCTGCTACCAAAGAAAATTTTGATAATATTGCAAAACAACAAAACTTAGTTGTTCAAAAGAATGAGCGCACGATTTCTATGGACAATGTATTTGGAATGACGGAAGTTCCTCGTGAATTAGTTCGTTGGGCATTTGAAGCTAAAACAGGTGATATTACGGATAAAATATACGAGACTGCAAACAATTTCTTTGTAGCTCGATTAACAAATGTTCAAGCAAAAGGAATTCAACCTCTAGAATCAGTAAAAACTATCATAGAGCCAGCAGTTAAGAGATTAGTGAAAGCTCGTATGCTAAAAGAGAAAATGAATAATGCGCTAAATGGTGCGAATTCCATTGATCAAGTTGCTCAGAAATTGGAAAAAAATGCGCAGTCAGTAGAGAATGTGGTACTAGCTAATCCAGTAATCCCAGGTATTGCTGAAGAACATGCAGTAATAGGAACTGTTTTTGGAATTCAACCCAATAAACCATCAAAAGCAATTGAAGGAAAGCAAGGAGTTTATGCTGTTCAAGTTGTAGGATTTGTGAATCCTAAAGCATTAGCAGGAGAAGAATTAGCTACACAACAAAAACAACTTACTGTATCTAAAACACAACGTTCTTCGAATTACATATTCAAAGCGTTGCAAGACAATGCCAAAATTGTTGACAATCGTATTAAATTCTATTAATATTTAATAGTTAAATTTACAGCTGGGTAATTTATATTACCCAGCTTTTTTTATTTTTACTAAAATGGATATTCAAGAAAATATTATTAATAAGGTTGCTGAAAGTGGATTGGTTACTATTGATTTAGCGAAATACGCTCCTTCTTCTAACATCCGCATATACGATATTAAAGAAAACCTTTTTCATGGTCTAATATTAAAAGAGAAAGATTTTCGTACTTTTATTAAAGAGCATGATTGGTCACAATACGCTGACCAGCATATAGGTATTATCTGTTCTGCAGATGCTATTGTTCCTACTTGGGCCTATATGTTGCTTACCACAAAACTATCTGATTACGCGCTATCTGTCCATTTTGGAGATGAAGATACCGTTAGAAAATCAATTTTCGATAATAACATCAATTCAATTGATTATGCTAACTATCAAGATCAACGTGTAGTAGTAAAAGGTTGTGGAGATATTGAAATACCAGAATCAGCTTTTGTCAACTTTACATCTCAATTATATAAAGTTGCAAAGAGTGTGATGTATGGTGAACCTTGTTCTACTGTTCCTGTATTCAAACGAAAAACTTAAACTTTCTGTGCTTATTAAGGTCATATTATTATGAAAAGAATCATTACTTTCGGATTATTACTATTATTTACAGTAACCTATACATTTGCTCAAAGTCTCCCCTATTTAAAAGAGCCTACGTTTAAAACCGGAGAGAAACTTAAGTATAAATTAAGATATGGTTTTATATCTGCTGCAACTGGTACCCTTACAGTCCAAGATTCTAAATATGATTTTGGAAGTAAAGAAGTAATGCATTTATCAGCCTTTGGACAAACTTCAGGCGCGTTCTCAAAATTTTATACTGTTAAAAATCAATATGACTCTTATATTAATAAGGAGAATTTTCTACCTTACTTATATACAGAAAATATAAAAGAAAATAATTACCGACGTATTGAATACGCTACTTTTGAACATAAAACAAAAGAAGTTAAGGGTAAAAAAGGCACATTCAAAAGCCCTACAGTACAGACATTTGATCTCGTGTCAGCTTATTATTTCTCTAGAAATCTAGACTTTTCGACCTTAAAATCAGGAGATAAATTTAAAATTTCTTACTTCCTGAATGATGAAATTGCTCAATTGGGAGTTGAATACATCGGTATTGAGAAAATAAAATCTGTATTAGGTGAACTTGAATGTATTAAGTTAAGTCCAGAAATATCTCCAGGAAGAATCTTTAAAAAGAATAGTCGTTTGTATCTTTGGGTGACCAATGATGGAAATAGAATACCTGTAAAAGCACAGGTAGATATATTAATTGGTTCAATAACCATGGATTTAGTAAGTGCCGATGGATTAAAATATCCTTTGGGCACTCGAGTTAGTTATTCAAAATAGCAATGATAGAAGTTGGAAATGTCCTAGTACATGAGGATATTATAAAAAATGATTTTGTTTGTAATTTAAGTAAGTGTAAAGGTATTTGTTGTATCGAAGGAGATGCTGGTGCCCCACTTACAGAAAAAGAAACAAAAATATTGGAAGACATATATCCGAAGGTTAAACCTTACCTTACCGAAAAAGGTATCGCAGCTATTGAAGAACAAGGAAAGTTTGTTATCGATGCGGATGGTGACTTAACAACGACCTGTGTCGATGGAAATAAGGAATGTGCCTACGTTACCTGGGAAAATGGCATCACTAAATGTGGCATCGAAAAAGCCTATGAAATGGGTGAAGTACAATGGAAAAAACCTATTTCTTGCCACCTATATCCTATACGAGCGACACATTATCCTGAATTTGATGTTTTACATTATGACCGCTGGCACATTTGTAAAGATGCCTGTACTTTCGGTCAAGAACTAAAAATTCCTGTTTACCAATTCTTGAAAGATCCACTCATTCGAGAATATGGAGAAGAGTGGTATAAAGAGCTTGAAATTACCTTAGCTACACAAGCATAAATTTCCTATTTTTATAGTCAATTTTCAGAACGAACTGATGGTTTAATCCACTTTCATGTTAACATTAAACGAAATACAACTTCCTATAAAAGAACATCTCAAAAACTTTGAAAAAACGTTCAAAGCTTCTATGCAAAGTTCTGTGCCTTTATTGGATCATATCACCAGATATATAATAAAACAAAAAGGCAAACAGATGCGTCCGATGTTTGTTTTCTTTTCAGCAGGTTTATGTGGTGGCATTACAGAAGCTACTTATCATGGGGCTTCATTGGTTGAACTGCTTCATACAGCCTCATTGGTCCATGATGATGTGGTCGATAATGCCAATGAACGAAGAGGATTTTTTTCTATTAATGCATTATGGAAAAATAAAGTAGCTGTATTAGTCGGTGATTTTTTATTATCGAAAGGATTGTTGCTTTCGGTAAAACATAAAGAGTTTAATCAATTAAAAATTGTCTCCGAAGCAGTGGAGCAAATGTCAGAAGGTGAGCTATTACAAATCGAGAAAGCAAGGCATTTGGACATAGAAGAATCAATTTATTATGAGATTATTCGAAAAAAAACAGCATCTTTAATCGCATCTTGCTGCGCATGTGGAGCTTCATCTGCTGGTGCAGATGAAAAAACTATTGAAAAACTTCATCTATTTGGTGAAAAGGTCGGAATTGCATTTCAAATTAAAGATGATTTATTTGATTTTGGATTAGATGATGTTGGTAAACCAGTAGGGAATGACATTAAAGAAAAAAAAATGACTCTCCCATTGATTTATGCTTTATCAGTCGTAGATAAATCAGAAAAACGTAAGATCATTAACTTAGTTAAAAATCACAATGACGATCCTGCAAAAGTAACAGAGGTCATCAATTTTGTAAAATCAAATGGTGGATTAGACTATGCAACGGAGAAGATGCTTAGTTTTCAGCAAGAGGCATTTGACATATTAAAAGATATCCCAGGAGGCCTGGAATATAAAACAGGTTTAGAACAATTAGTACGATTTACAACAGAAAGAAAAAAATAACACATGAGCCACGAAGCACTATTTATGATCGGATTTATAGTTTTTATAATTCTGATGTTAGCCATTGACTTAGGTCTTTTTTCAAAGAGTGACAAACCCGTTTCCTTGAAAGTCGCCGCTATAATGAGTGCAATCTGGGTAACTTTTGCATTACTGTTTGGATTACTTCTTTACAAGTGGGGGAATGAGCTACACAATGTGCACGATATCGTTAGGCTAAAAGAAATAGTAGCAAAACATTTCCATAATATAGTAATCAATGAAAATGACTTAGCCGCCAGTATACAACTGTATAATAAGAACCTTACCTTAGAATATTTAACCGGGTATGTCGTAGAATATGCATTATCTGTCGACAATATCTTCGTTATGGTATTACTATTTAGCTCCTTCGGAATTCCAGAAAAATATTATCATAAGGTATTGGTATGGGGAATTTTAGGTGCAATAATAATGCGCTGCATATTCATTTTCGTTGGAGCAGCTTTGATCACCAAGTTTGGATGGATATTATATGTTTTTGGAGCCTTCCTCGTATTCACAGGTGTAAAAATGTATTTAAATAGAAATGCAGAAGAAGAAGTAGACCCCGAAAATCATAGTGTCGTTAAATTTATGTCTAAGCATTTTAAAGTGACGCATAAATTAGATCAAGGAAAATTCTTCCATGAAGAAAACGGAGTTAAATATATGACCCCATTATTCTTAGTCCTTATTGTTATTGAATTTACCGATTTGATATTTGCAGTAGACTCTATTCCTGCAATATTTTCCGTAACAAAAGATCCATATATCGTTTTCTTTTCAAACATATTTGCAATATTAGGATTACGCTCTATGTTTTTCTTATTAATCAACATTATCCACAAATTCCATTATTTAAAAGTAGGTTTAGCATTTCTATTAATTTTTATAGGATTAAAAATGTTATTTCATAGTTATCTCAAAGATTGGGGTTTCACTACAACTCATTCGTTAATTGTAATTTTAGGAATATTAGCTATAAGTATTGTTGCATCATTGATGTTTCCTAAGAAACCAGAATACGACAAAAGTTAAACAAGTATATTTTTCATATCCAAAGAGCTCAATAATCAAACTTATTGAGCTCTTTTTATTTTACTGCCATCTCTTTTGAAAATTAGAATCACTTCTATATTAAGCCCAATCCATTACCTTATTCAACTCCATATTTTAATAATTTTACGCGCTAAATTCTTTAGGACTTGGATGATTTTATATATTCGTGCGTTTATACAAAATAAAGAACCAAATGAATTGGAATAAAAAAATTTTATTTGCAGCATTATTTCTTGCTGCCTCAAGCACTTATGCCCAAGACAATCTAATTAATGCACTAAAAGGCAATGCGAGTGACAATAGTAAGGAAGGTTTTAAATTTACTGAACTCATTAATTTAAAAAACACTTCCGTTAAAGATCAAGGCTCTTCAGGAACTTGTTGGTCCTATTCAGGTAACTCATTCATTGAATCAGAAATGATTCGTATGGGCAAAGAGCCTGTAGAAATTTCTCAAATTTATACCGCTAGAAACACTTACATCGAAAAAGCGAAGAATTTTGTACGTTTACATGGAGTTCAAGCACAGGGAGATGGTGGCCAGCTTCATGATGTGATGACCATCTTCAAGAAATACGGTGCAGTTCCTTATGATGTCTATACCGGGTTACCACAAGGGCAAACACGTAATAATTTTAGCGAAATGGCTCCAATTCTTCAATCCATTACAGAAACTGTAGCAAAAAGCAAAAAACCATCCAACAATTGGCTAGCTTCATTTACTGCCGCTATGGATTCCTATTTAGGTCAAGCTCCAACTTTTTTCGATTATAAAGGAAAAACATACACTCCTAGGACTTTTGCTGATCAAGTAATCGGTATCAATCCAGCTGATTATGTTGGTATATCTTCTTTTGATGAACATGCTTATTATAAACCATTTGTTTTATTAATTCCAGACAACTGGTCATTTGAAAGTTTTTACAATGTAAAAATTGATGATTTAACTTCCATCATTGACCATGCACTAGTGAATGGTTATACAGTTGCGTGGGCAACAGACGTATCTGAAAAATCCTTTAGCTGGAAAAATGGAGTTGCCTATATGCCAGAAAAACCAATTGAACAAATGTCGAAAGAAGAGATAGACAATATGTTTAATGGTCCAAAGCCCGAAGCAAAAACTACAGCTGCTCAAAGACAAGAATCTTTTGATAATTACAGCACAACAGATGACCATGGAATGCATATTACAGGCTTGGTAAAGGATCAAAACGGAAAAGAATACTACATCGTTAAAAACTCTTGGGGAGTGTCCAACGATTACAAAGGCTATATGTATGCAACAAAAGAATATGTACGTGCTAAAACAATTTCATTGTTGTTACACAAAAATGCATTAAGCAAGGAAATGAAGAAAAATATCTCTGTGAATTAATAATTTCTCAAAAAAGAAATTGTTAAACTCTGTTAAAGCAACATAATTAAACCATCAAGAATTAAAAAATCTTGATGGTTTAATTTTATATAGTTACTTTAGATAATCGTTAATAACAAATGAACTGATTATGAAAAAGTTACTATTAATTTTATTTGTTTTCCCATTTCTGGCTATAGGGCAGGAGCAAGGAATTCAATTTGAGCATCAAACAACCTGGCAGAAAGTCAAGGAGAAAGCAAAATCAGAAAACAAAAACATCTTTGTCGACGTATTCACCACCTGGTGTGGTCCATGTAAATGGATGGCGGCAAATATCTTTCCTCAAGAGAAGGTCGGAACATTTTTCAACAAAAACTTCGTCAATTTAAAAATTCAAATGGATGAAACTCCTGAAGATTCAGAAGATGTTAAATCCTGGAGAGAAGAAGCCAAACGTTTTGCCGTTGATTATAGCATACAAGCCTACCCTACGTTTCTTATTTTCGACCCTAACGGCGAATTAGTTCATAGAATAGTTGGAGGAGGTCAAGCGGATGACTTTATAGCGAAAGCAGCAGAAGGTTTAAACCCAGAAACCCAATATGTCTCTGTAAAGAAAAAATTTGAAGCAAATCCAACAGATCCTATTTTAGCTAAGAACACGGTCAACTTAGCATTAAGAGCCTATGACGATGCATTAGCTTCGAAAGCCATGGAATCGTTTATCAAAAACACGAAAAAAGAAGAACTTTTTACCAAAGACAACCTGATGTTAATCATTAATTCTGTTAACTCCACTAAATCCAATGGATTTACATTTATGTTGGAGAATAAAGATAAGATAAATCAAGTTCTTGAAAGTCAACAAGCAAATAACGTATTAGCTGGAGCAATCATAAACACCGAGGTATGGCCTGCTATACAATCTTCCAAAGAAGATATCCTAACACAAACTTTCTCTCAAGCAGCTAATAAATATCCCACAGTAAATTTTAAACCCATCATGGCTCAAGTTAAATCGAGCTATTACTTAAATAAGAATAACTGGGTTGAGTTCAGAAATGCCGTACAGGAATATATTACCGAAGGAGGCAATCAAATTCAGGATATGGAATTAAATAATTTTGCTTGGGCAATATTTGAAAACTGCGATGATCCTAAATGTTTAGAATCTGCTTTAGCATGGTCTAAACAATCGTTGGAAAAACAAGATAATCCGATGTATTTAGATACCTATGCGAATCTATTGTACAAAACAGGTAAAACTAAAGAAGCCATAACCATTCAGGAAAAAGCATTAGCGTTAGCAGATAGTGAATCCAAAGCAGACTATCAGGCAACACTAGATAAAATGAAAGCAGGTAAGCCAACTTGGGTTAAAGAACAAGAAGGATAATCAGCAATGTAAAAAACGAAACGGCGGTCAGGAAAATCCTGAGCGCCGTTTTTTTATATCATAGAAATTCCCTATTTAACTTCCTTATAAGCAACTTTCATGTTTTGGAACATAAAAGCCCATTTGTCCGTTTGTTCTGCGATTACCATGGCTGTAGGTTTACCAGCACCATGTCCAGCATTTGTTTCAATACGAATTAATACTGGATTATCCCCTTTATGATACTCCTGCAATCTTGCCGCAAATTTAAACGAATGCGCAGGCACCACACGATCATCATGATCTGCAGTAGTAACCATCGTTGCAGGATAGTTTGTTCCTTGTTTCAAAGCATGGTAAGGCGAATATTTATATAAATATTGAAACATCTCTGCATTATCATCCGCAGTACCATAATCAAATGCCCAACCAGCACCCGCAGTGAATTTATGATATCTTAACATATCCAATACACCCACAGCAGGAAACGCTACTTTGAACAATTCTGGTCTTTGAGTCATTGCAGCTCCAACTAACAAACCACCATTAGAACCTCCAGCAATAGCCAACTTTTCAGAAGAAGTATATTTTTCATTCACTAAATACTCAGCCGCAGCGATAAAATCATCAAATACATTTTGCTTTTTCAACTTCGTACCCGCCAAATGCCAATTCTCTCCATACTCACCGCCGCCTCTCAAGTTTGCTACAGCAAATACACCACCTTGTTCCATCAAAATAATATTGCTCGTACTGAATGCAGGAGTAAGGCTGATATTAAAGCCACCATAACCATATAATAAAGTCGGATTAGTACCATCTAATTTGATTCCCTTTTTATAGCTTAAAATCATTGGTATTTTCGTGCCATCTTTAGAAGTATAAAACACTTGTTTTGTTTCATACTGACTAGGATCAAACTGAATTCCTGAAGGTTTATAAACGGTTGAAGCACCTGTAGCTGCGTCATATTTATAAATGGTACCCGGATTAATGTAATTGGTAAACGAATAATACAAATCCTGATCATCTTTCTTGGCAGAAAAACCAGAGGCAGTGCCTATTCCAGGCAATTCCACTTCACGCTCCAACTTACCAGAACGATCAAATTGTTTCACCAACGAAGTCGCATCTTTCAAATAACTTGCGAAAATTTTTCCAGCGCCAGTACTTGGGCTCAATACATTTTCTGTTTCAGGGATCAAATCAGTCCAGTTAGCAGGTTCAGGTTTCGAAAAATCTGTGCTAACTACTTTACCATTTGGAGCATTCAATTCCGTATAGATAATCAGTTTATCACCATCATTATCCAAAATGCTGTGATTTTTTTCCATGTTGTTAACCACAGTGACAAAAGGACTATTAGCAACTGATAAATCTTTAACATACAATTCGTTTCCGGAAGTAGTATTTGCTGCTTTCACAATCAGGAAGCGTTCATCTTCCGTCAAACCAGCACCAATATATCTCCTTGGGGTAGTTGGTCCTCCGAATATCAATTGATCCGTATTTTGAGCTGTATTCAAAGCATGGAAATACAATTTATGCTGATCTGTCATGGCCGACAAAGCAGAACCTTCCTTCGGTTTGTCATAAGAACTGTAATAAATACCTTCATTGCCTTTCCAAGCCAAACCACTAAATTTCACGTTTTGCAAGGTATCTCCTACTACGGTTTTATCTTCCGTTTTAATAATGATAACTTTTGTCCAATCGGAACCTCCCTCAGAAATTTGGTAGGCCGCTAATGAGCCATCTTTGCTAAACGATAAGCCTGCAAGGGATGTCGTCCCATCGCTAGAAAATTTATTGGGGTCTAGAAATACCTCCTCTTTCGCATCATCCCCTTTCTTACGATAGAGTACAAATTGGTTTTGCAAACCATCGTTCTTGTAAAAATAGGTATACTCCCCTTCTACAAATGGTGCTGAGTATTTCTCGTAATTCCATAATTTTTCCAATCGTTGACGAATTTGCTCACGAAAAGGAATTTGTCCTAAATAATCTTGAGTGACAGCATTCTCTTCAGTCACCCATTTTTTTGTTTCTTCGGACAGGTCATCTTCCAACCAACGGTATGGATCTTCGACTTCAACGCCAAAAAAGATGTCCTTTTGTGGTCCTTTAGCAGTGTTTGGATACGGTTTCACAGTAATATCAGTTTTTGATTCGATTACTTTTTCTTGCTGGCAAGCAGTAATCCCTAAGGCCATTATGCCTAAGCACATGTATTTTATCTTCATCCGATTTCAATTAGTTTAAACAAAACTAAGGATTTATTTTACTAGGCAAAACTACTTCACTTGGTAAAACCTATTAATTATGCTAGTTTTGAACCGTATGACCGACAGAAAGAACATTTATTTTGCTTCAGATTTTCATCTTGGATCCTTTCCTTATGAACATTCTAAATCTAGAGAACAAGAAATTGTCGCTTGGTTAGATGATATCAAAGAGGATGCAAAAGCGCTTTATTTGGTCGGTGATATATTCGACTTTTGGTTCGAATACCAAACAGTGGTTCCTAAAGGATATATTCGATTTATTGGAAAATTAGCAGAATTAGCCGATGCTGGTGTTGAAATAACCTTATTCAAAGGAAATCACGACATGTGGATGTTTGGTTATTTCAAAGAAGAATTAAATGCTAACATTGTCTCCAACGAACTTGTCCTTCATTTAAATGGAAAAAGCTTTTACATTCATCATGGAGATGGATTAGGTCCTGGAGATAAAAAATACAAATTGCTAAAGAAAGTTTTTCGCAGCTCCTTCTGTCAATGGTTATTTGCCAGACTACATCCTAATTTAGGAATTGGAATTGCCAGACGCTGGTCCAAACATAGCCGACTATCAAGTGGTGCTGAAGAGAAATTTTTAGGAGAGGAGAACGAATGGTTATATGTACATACAAAAGAACTCCTAGCAACTCAACCCTACGATTTTTATATTTACGGACACAGACACCTGCCATATGATTTACCTATTGCAGAGCATTCCAGAATTGTAAACCTTGGAGAATGGATAAATTACCGCAGCTATGCTGTTTGGGATGGCCAAGAATTAAAGCTGAAAACATGGAATTCAGTGAAATAGCACTAAAAATCTATCCGCTATCGGCAGATGCTTTAGCGGTATTAGCATCCATCGTTGAAAAAATAAAAGTCCCTAAAAATTACCTCTTGATAGAAGCAGGTAAATCTGCTCCATTCATCTACTTTCAAAAAACTGGAATTTCCCGCATTTACTACCATAAAGAACATAAAGAAGTTGTTCTAGGCTTTACCTTTCCATCTGATGTTTTGATTTCCCTAAAAAATTACAGCATTCAAGAGAAAGGGTATGAATCCATACAAACCTTAGAAGCTTCTGAATTATATCAAATTCCCATAAACGCATTGCAGCAATTATTTCAAGAATCATTGGAAATTGCCAATTGGGGAAGAAAATTAGCCGAGATTGAAGCTTTAAAAATTGAATCTCGTTTGATGTTACGATTGTTTAATTCTTCCAATGAACGCTATCTAGAACTTTTAAAAAAAGTTCCTGATTTGACCAATCGCATAAAATTAGGATATATCGCCTCTTATCTTGGCATTTCCCAAGTGACCCTAAGTAGAATTAGAGGAATAAAATAACGTCCTAGAAGATTTTAATATCTTCCCTGCAGCCTTCTCCTTAAAACTCAACTCAAAAAACATTATTTTTTAACATTTGTAAAAAAAAGTCTCTTAGATTTTAGGGAGTTTTGTACCATCAAAAAAAAACAACTATGAATTGGATTATATTAATTATCGGAGGACTGTTTGAAGTACTATTTACTTTTTGCATTGGAAAGGCCAAAACAAGTGTTGGCAATGAAATGTATTTATGGTATTTGGGATTTCTAGTAAGTGTTACTATTAGTATGGGCTTATTAATTAAAGCCACGCAAACCTTACCATTGGGAACAGCTTATGCAGTATGGTCAGGAATAGGGGCTGTAGGAACGGTATTAATGGGGATTATCCTCTTTAAAGAACCCACAGATTTTTGGCGAATCTTCTTTATTTTCACTTTGATAGCATCTATCGTTGGCTTAAAAGCAGTTTCTTCTCATTAACATAAAATAAACGCTTAAAATTCCCTATTTTTGTCGATTAATAGTGGAACCCAGGTTGCATCTGGATATATGATGCTATAGATAAAATTATGTTAGAAAAATTACAAGCGATAAAAGAACGTTGGGAAGAAGTTGAGGCAGAATTAACCAAACCCGAAACGATCAACGATATGAAGCGTTTCGCAAAATTGAATAAGGAATATAAAGACTTATCCAAAATTGTGGATCAATACCATATTTATAAAAATATGGTGAGCAATATGGAGACCAATAAAGATATTCTATCCAACGAAAAGGATCAGGAATTACGTGAAATGGCGAAAGAGGAAATCGACATATTGTATACGCAAATCGAAGAAAAAGAAGAAGAAATTCGACTAATGCTGATTCCTAAAGATCCAGAAGATGGTAAGAATGCTATCATTGAAATTCGTGGAGGTACAGGCGGAGACGAAGCAGCACTATTTGCTGGCGATTTATACCGCATGTACACGCGTTATTTCGAGAAAAAAGGATGGCGCAATGAAGTCATGGATGTTACCGAAGGTACTTCCGGTGGATATAAAGAGGTTATTCTGAAAGTTATCGGTGAAGATGTATATGGGCAATTGAAATATGAGTCTGGTGTACATCGTGTGCAACGCGTTCCAGATACAGAAACTCAAGGTCGTGTACACACATCCGCTGCCTCAGTTGCGGTATTACCTGAAGCCGAAGAGGTCGATGTAGAAATCAATCCTGGAGACATTGAAATGCAAACATCTCGTTCAGGTGGTGCTGGTGGTCAAAACGTAAATAAAGTAGAAACGAAAGTACAACTTACCCACAAGCCTTCAGGTATTGTGGTTGTTTGTCAGGTAGAACGTTCTCAACTTGCCAATCGCGAATTGGCGATGGAGATGTTGAGAAACAAACTTTACGAACTTGAAGTACAGAAAAAACATGGTGATATCGCGGCAAAACGTAAAACCATGGTTTCAACAGGAGATCGTTCTGCAAAAATCCGCACTTACAACTATCCGCAAGGACGTGTTACAGAGCACCGTATTGGATTGACAATGTATAATCTTCCAGCAATTATGGATGGTGATATTCAAGACATTATCGATGCACTTCAATTTGCTGAGAATGCAGAAAAAATGAAAGAGGGAGCTGTAGACTAAGATTTTTTAAAATTTTATTAGCAGTTCTAGAAATAAACACTATATTTGCACACCTTCTAAAAAGAAGGAAATCGATCTTAAAAATATTTGCTACGCAAATTTAAAATTACTAAAAAGACTTAGGTCTTTGAAGTCATCAAATAAGATTGCAATAAAAGGTCTGGTAGTTCAGCTGGTTAGAATACATGCCTGTCACGCATGGGGTCGCGGGTTCGAGTCCCGTCCAGACCGCAAC
>DAIQBS010000026.1:0-46732 GCA_036781025.1 Sphingobacterium sp.
GGCCTAGGAAGAGCGTAGCGAATTCCAGCCATCAAAGATGTTAAAGCTGTTGTGCTATAGCCTTGAGCGAAAAGCCGCCTTAAATGGGCCAAGAGTTTTGGTTCCTTTTGCTCTCAAAAGGAACTAGGCCTTCCGCGGCTATGAGCGGACAAAGATTAGTATATAGTATTGAGTACTTAGTATTTAGGGGTTGAGCTATGCGGAGCCTATTTCACCTGCGGTGCAGGTGCACCGTCAGCCCATTTCCAGCGGCGGAAAGACAGCTGAAACATCGTGGACACCGAGCGGGAGGATTGGCCTAGGAAGAGCGTAGCGAATTCCAGCCATCAAAGATGTTAAAGCTGTTGTGCTATAGCCTTGAGCGAAAAGCCGCCTTAAATGGGCCAAGAGTTTTGGTTCCTTTTGCTCTCAAAAGGAACTAGGCCTTCCGCGGCTATGAGCGGACAAAGATTAGTATATAGTATTGAGTACTTAGTATTTAGGGGTTGAGCTTTGCTGAGTTTTGAACCACTGAGAACCTGAATGAACTGATTTTAATGAATTGAAAGAATACTCAAAGATGAGTTTTCAGTAGTTATACGTAGAATTCGGCTGAGGAGTCATATTCAGCTTCTTTCAGTAATATCATTTCCTCAGCGGTTCAAACTATACTCTCATGTCTTATGTCTATTATCTAATATCTAATCTCTAAAACGCATTCTTCCACATCATACTCTCGACAGGACGAATCGTTTTACTATTATATTTGGCATTCCCCTTACTGTTATAAAACGTTTCAATATCTCCTTCAACGACAAAATAAATCAGCTGACCGATAGGCATGCCGGCATAGACTCTTACCGGTTGAGCAACGGATATCTCCAAAGTCCAAGTATTGCAGAAGCCTACATCGCCCTTTCCTGCTGTTGCGTGGATATCGATACCTAAACGCCCTGTACTGGACTTACCTTCGAGGAAGGGTACATGTCCATGGGTTTCGGTATATTCTAAGGTAACCCCCAAATATAAAGTTCCCGGCATTAGGACATATCCTTCTGCAGGGATTTCAAAATGTTGTATCTGATTGTGTTTTTTGGCATCTAAGACTTCATCGACATAGGTGGCTAGGTATTTACCTAAATGTACGTCATAAGAATTTGTTCCTAAACATTTGCGATCGAAGGGTTCAATGACAATGCTACCGTTCTCTATTTCTTCTAAAATTCTCTTGTCTGATAATATCATATGATGAAGCTAAATTGCTGCCTTTAAGCAGGATTCAAAAATACATTATTGCCGCTATTCCTACAAATAATAAATAGTCTAGTAGATTTATATAGTAATACAGGCAATATTCCTTAAAATATGGAGAAAATCAAGCAATAAGCCTATTATACATGATGGAATTCAGGTAACAAAATACTACATTTGATTATGGCATTAGCTTATTTAAAGGAAATAAATGCGGATTGTCGCATAGCTTTATGGAGAATTGAAGAGACAGAAGCTGAATTAATCAGTTTTCTACAGCTGGATGATGCAGAGAAAGAGAAATTAAAAACCTTAAGTAAAGGCAAGCGGAAACAACATTGGCTAGCTACCCGTGTGTTGTTGCGCTATTTGTTGCAAACTGCGGACTACATCAATTGTCCTTCTGATCAAAATGGGAAACCTTTCCTCCCGGACTTTCCTTATGAAATCTCGTTGACTCACTCTTTCGATTATGCCGGTGTCATGCTGAATGGAGCCGGAATGTGCGGTATAGATTTGGAAATAGTAAAAGATAAAGTGATTCGAATCAAAAATAAGTTTCTAAAGCCAGAGGAGCTTAACCATCTCCAAGAAGAGAATTATGTGAATCAATTGTATGCCTGCTGGTGTGCTAAAGAAGCCTTGTACAAACTTCAAGGAAATAGAGGGGTATCTTTCTTAAATCACATGACTGTACAACCTTTCACTTACAACGATACTGGATCCATGGAACTTTTACTCAACGTCAATGGTTCCTCCCAATCATATCAAGTTTTCTATGAACGATTCAACGAGTACATGATCGGTTATGTGATGGAATAAGGATTATTCATCCAATCGTTCTTGCAAATAATCTTTCTTCAAAGAGAGTCGTTTGTTGGCTTTGTATATGCGTACCGCAATGAGGAAATAAGCTAATAGCAAAGGTCCAAACACCAAACCTATTAATCCGAATAATGGAATGCCGATGATGACACCTACCACCGTGATGATGGGATGGATGTCGCCGACTTTCTTGGCAATAATCAGCCGCAACACATTGTCAATATTGATGACTAAGACAAATCCCCAAATCAATAGCCCCGTTCCTTGCCATGTATGCCCTTCAGATAGTAAAATGATGGCTGCTGGGACAAAAATTAAAGGTGGCCCCAACAGCGGGATAAAGGATAAAATAGCACAGATGACTCCCCAAAATAAGGGATCTTTGGCCCCAAAGATATAAAAGCCCAAGGATAAACATGCACCTTGAATAATGGCAATGATGGTCTGCCCTATAATATTGGAATAGGTGATGTTTTTAAGCTCTTCTCCGAACACATAAGCCTTTTCATCATCGAATGGTAAGTAATGAATAAGACTGCCTTCAAAGCCCTTATATCCCGTGAGAAGAAAGTAAAGAATAAAATACATGACCGTAATTTCTAAAAAGGCATTTGCCGCAGTTCCTAATGCGGAGGTTAATAAGCCACCAAAATAGGATGAGCTTTCTTCTAACTGCTTCTGAATTAAATCTGGCTGACCGATTTTATCTCCTACAAAATGATTGATGGAATCCATGACGCGCTTAATCCATTGCGGATTCTGCTGCAGCTCAAGTGCTTTATCAATGAGCATTTTCCCAATTCCTACAAAGGGTAATACGATAATGAAGATGGATAGGATAATAATGACGACAGCAGATACCGGTTTGGGCCAATTCCAACGTTCAATAAAGTAGATATTGAGGTTACGAAATAAGGTATACATAATCATGGTTCCTAAAAAGGCTTCAAATATACCTGAGGTAGCATAAAGGATAATTCCTCCTAATATTAATACAATAATTAGGATAATAATATTTCGCTCCTTTTGTGAAAAAACGTCATTATTGTTCATAACTTAACCCTGCAAATAATTAGTATAGGTAGTGCTTGTTAACTTTACTCAACATTAATAAATACCAAATAGCTTATTTTGTTTTGATGAGCAGCTTATTTTTCTAAAAAGGGTCTCTGAAGAATAGGCAATCAAGCCAAATGCATCCCATAGGAGAACGGGTACTAGTAAGAATGCTAGCATGAATAATCAAACCAACAATCTGATAGCTATTGGTTTGTTTGGAAAATATACGCTGTTTTTAGAAATTAGGTTTGCGTTTTTCTAGAAATGCATTGACGCCTTCGGTAAAGTCTGCACTTTGAAAACACTGCCCAAATGCCTCAATCTCTTGATCAAATCCATTTACTGTTTTATTTTCTGCCGCATTAACCGCTTGAATGGCTGCTGATACCGCTGTTTTAGAGCGGGTATAAATTTTAGTTAAGATCAAATGAGCCCTTTGAATTAACTCTTCTTGCTCCACAACATAATTTACCAATCCGGATTGCAAAGCTTCCTGTGCAGTTAACATATCTCCTGTAAGAATCATTTCCAGGGCTTTACCTCTTCCTATCAATTGGGTTAATCGTTGAGTTCCGCCGTAACCCGGTATGAGGCCTAGGGATACCTCTGGCAAGCCCATTTTTGCTTGACTAGCAGCAATACGCAGGTGACAGGCTAAAGCTAATTCTAAACCTCCTCCTAGTGCAAATCCATTGATGGCCGCCACGACAGGCTTAGGAAAGTTAGCGATACGATCCATCAGTTCGTGTCCAAACCTGGATAAATCCATTCCCTCTTGTTTTGTTTTATCTTGAAATTCGGTAATATCTGCTCCTGCAACGAAAGCTTTTGTTCCTGACCCTGTCAATAACACCCCCCTAACACTGGTTTCTTCCCCTAATTGATGGAATGCTTGTTTAAGCTCCGCAATGGTTTCATAATTTAATGCGTTCAATTTAGCCTCGCGATGGATATAAATCATCGCTGTAGGACTTTCTTGTTGGATTAGTATATTTTGGAATGACATGGTTAGAAATTTATGTTGATGGATACTCGAAATCGATCTTTGGTGCTATTGGGATAGTTCGCATAGGTCAGTCTTTTAACATATTCCACACGCAAAACATGAAAAATGTTGTCTAATCCTACAGATCCTTCCCAGTAAGGTGTTTTATTTAATACTTGGGTGATAATCTCCCCATCGGCATTTTTATCAAAATCAACTACACTCCCACTAAGGTATGGGTTATTGTGATCACTCAACTTACCATAAAACATCTGAGCCCCCCATACTTCACGCAATTTAAGCTTCTTGATTAAAGGTATTTTATTGAGTATAAATCCTTGCATTTGATGATAAAAACCGAATTTCAGGAATTCATCTGCCGTAAATTCCATGGGATTCATAAGGTCATAATCTATTTTATGGCGATCATCTTTCTGCCTTACATTCGGTAATTCTAACAATGGGTAGGGTAAGGTTCCCCATATTTTCCCGGCAGTAAATTGCACATCTGCAAATCCTAGCTGATTAAGGAAAAGCCTTTTTGTGGCCGATGCTTTTACTTTCTCATAAGGATAGGAGGTGTTGAAAATTCCCGGTATACTACGGGTATAGCTTAAATTAAAAACTGGATAACGCTCAATGATCGATCTTCTGGTCAGATTTCGGTAGTAAAACTTCTCATTAGGTGCCCAACGCAAGTCTACCTGTGCTTCATTTGTGTTGATTTGTTGCAGCAATTGGTTCGGGTCTGAACTGCTCACCAATCGTAAATCTCCCACCGTATTTCTATTCATGTGGGTAAAACTAGTCGATAGGCTGATATGGTTTCCAAATTCTACCACGTGTTGCAACTGATATGCCTTGGTATCAAACCATTTTGTCGGACTGTTCTTACGGATGGAGCGAAAGAAACTATCTCCTTTCAGATAGGATATGCTCATTCCTGGTTCCAAAATATCATGCTGAATAGCCGCTTCTATATAATGTGCTGGGAATTTAACTACTGACTGACCGTTTAAGCTTACTGCTGCTTTTAAATAATATTTTAGGCGTTCATCACTTAGGCCATACGCTAGGTATCCTTCCAGATAGGCTTTATCTGTTAGTTCCTGTGTCGTTCTACCTCCTAACCTAAACCTATTACCTTCGATGTTATTTCTGCTATACAGGTATTCTAAGGGGCCTAATTCCACCTTCCCTAATACGTAATACCCTTGTGCCAGTAAATATCCTGTTGCCAACATCGCATTGAAACTTTTCTTACTATTAAGTCGATCGATGTTTTCATAGGTTTTAGCCTCTGTAGGACTTAGCTGAACAGGTCGTTCAAGTGGAATTTGTTCAGCGTTTGCTAACACTTGAACGGGTGCTCCTTTAAATATTTGTTCTGGGAATGGTTTATTGAGTAGGTAATCGGAATTGATGGATGTTCTATAAGCAAAGAATGATTCTCCTTTTCGAATTCCAAAGGTGGTAAAGAATTGCGTGCTGTCCAACAGCATCACTCCTTGTTCTTGTTTGCTGTAATGGAAAGCAATGGTTCCTTCTTTGAGAAAGTTGAGGTTACTATGTTTACTAATGGCCAGTTGTGCGGCTTTGACGGCATAGGAACCATCCATAGCGATGGTTAATGTTCCATTGAATAATAAATCTTTTTCATTCCGGGGCTCAAATTCCAAGTGAATGAAATAACCCTCATCATTGAATATGGTATCGGTAATATAATATCGGTAATACAGTTTTGCGTTGTCAGCTATGGGGCTCAGGAATTGCTTGTTAATAACATAAATACTTTCGTCGTATACATCGACAGGCTGAAACATGTAATTCATAAATTCCTGTATGTTGGGATTGTTGATGTATCGCTTATTGTATTCTGTTTTCTTTTGGCTATATATCTGCTTTTTAAATTTAGAGGGGTTTCGCTTTCCATATACATGTGCATTACTCTCTTCTAAAAAGACAGTCAACAATTTCTTATTTGCCATACTGCTGCTGTCAATATTTTCAAATAGAAAGTTTAAATCCAGTAATCCTTTTTGAAAGGTTGCCTTCGGATCTACTAAACCAAACTTCAGTTTATCGTATTGTTTAAATTGAAGGCTATCCTTTCCTGTTAATCTATTTTTATACTTGTGATCAATTACCAAGTCTATCAATTCAACAGCCTTATTGTTTTTGTTGCTATATTTTCCCCGATGGGTAATAGAGATTGTTTCTATGACACTGGAGGTTGATTCCATTCCAATAACCCAATCTTTTGTGTCCGAAGGAATGCTTAGCACTTGAGTTTTAAAACCCAATGCTTGAATGACTAGCTTCCCATTGGAAGATTTGATGGATAATTGAAATTTACCGAGACTGTCGGTGGAAGTGCCTATATTACTGTTTGATAATGAAACACTTGCTCCGGCAATAGGGCGGTCTGTTTCCTTATCAACAACTAAGCCTGTAATTAAAGATTGGGCATATAGGGCATTTTCTGAGAGGCTCAGAAAAGAGAATATTAGCATTAAGAAACCGTAAAATCGTACTCCTCTCATAAATCAACTGGATTATTATAAAGATACAATTTGTTGCGAAAGTTCAAATTATTAAACGAAAAAAGGCACAACATTAATGTTGTGCCTGATAAATTTCTTTTAGAATTTATGTTATTATAACAATCCGAGTATCGTATTAGGGTATACTCCCAATAAAATAGTTAACAATACCGCTATAAAAAATACCACCTTATAATTCATGGATAAGGATAATGTTTCTTCGTGAGCCTGTTTCATGAAATACATGTGAACAACCACACGCAAGTAATAATACACCGAAACTGCTGCATTAATAGCCGCTAATACCAATAGAACGGTATGGTAATCGTTCATCACATTGCTGAACATGATGAATTTACCGATAAATCCTGCTGTCAATGGAATCCCCGCTAAAGAAAGCATCGCAACAGTAAGCGCAAATGCCAATCCAGGATTTGTCTTTCCTAATCCATTGAAAGACTCGAATTGATCAGATCCAATATGCTTCTTTACCAACATTAAAGATCCGAATGCCACGATAGAAGCTAATCCATAAGCGATGGAATAGGTTAAAATACCAGATGCTGAATTAGGACCTATTGAAAGGATTGCAAACAACATATATCCCGCATGTGATATACTGGAATAGGCCATCATGCGTTTGAAACTGGTTTGCATCAATGCACTGATATTACCAATAAATAAGGTCAGGATAACTACCGTTAACAAGATTGGTGTCCAGAATTCATTTAGAGGAATTAACACGGTACTAAACAAACGTAAGAATCCAGCAAAGGAAGCTATTTTCACTACAGTACTCATGAAACTGGTAATCAATATCGGAGCCCCATCGTACACATCTGGTGTCCAGAAATGGAATGGCGCAACGCCTACTTTAAAACATAAGCCGACTAATAACAGCAAAATACCTGCGTAAAATAATGGAGATATTGCTGTAGGATTATCAATTACATATTGTTTAATGGCTAATAGATCAAACGACCCTGTGGCTCCATACATTAATGTTATTCCGAATAATAAAAAGCCCGTGGAAAAGGCACCCATTAAGAAATACTTTAATGCTGCCTCATTGGAGTTCTTATCTTTTCTTCGAATACCTACTAAAATGTATAAGGCAACCGACATAATTTCTATCCCTATGAATAACATAGCGAAATTATTATAGCTACAAACCATTAATGCTCCGGTTAGAGAAAACAGCATCAAGGTATAATACTCCGCTATATTATCGGAGATACTTTTAAAGTATTCTTTGGAAAGAAATAAAATCAGAATCGTTAATGAAATACAAACAATAGAGAAGGACAATGCAAAATGATCAAATAAAACCATTCCCTTATATAAAGGTTCAGCTACTTGGTTCCATGCACACACCTCAAAAGCTAATGCAGCAACTAATCCTAAAACACTCACAGGCAACAATGCATTCTTCGCTTTGAACAAGCCCAAATACAGCACTAAAATACCTAAAAGAGAAAGTGTGATAATCGCACCCATAATATATCGTTAAACTTGTTCTATTTAATTTGTTGTAATAATTGTCCTACGGAAGCTTCTGATAAGTGTAATAACTCATTTGGAAATACGCCTAATACGATAACCAATATGGAGATTATTAACAAGACAAGAACTTCAATTCCTTTCACATCTGAAACCTGCTGATAGGCTACATTCAAATTCCCTAACATGGTCTTTTGAAATAACCTCAACATATATATTGCTCCAAAGATTAGCGTAGTACCACCGAATACGGCATACCATAACCCATGCTCTGGAACAGAAAAAATACCTTTCAATAATAAAAATTCTCCGATGAATCCATTGGTTAATGGTAATCCTATAGCTCCCATTAAGATGATCAGGAAAAAAGTCGCCAAAACAGGCATCTTGGAAGCTAAGCCTCCCAAATCCGCTAAATTGCGAATCGATGTTCTTTGTTGTATAATATCAATCACGTAGAAAAGACCAACAACAGAGATACCGTGATTGACAGCTTGCATAATAGCACCTTGTAAACCTTCTTGAGAGAATGAAAAGATACCAGCAGAAATTAATCCGACGTGTGCAATAGATGAATACGCGATTAATCGCTTGGCATCTTTTATTTTAAATGCTATGATGGAACCGTATACCACTCCAATGATACATAATATCAAAGCTACTTGAGCATAACTAGCTACCGCATCGGGTACTATTGGCAATAACCAACGTAATAAACCGAAAATACCCATCTTCAACATAATCCCTGACAGCAACATCGTTCCCGCTGCCGGAGCATTCGTATAGGTGTCTGGTTGCCAAGTATGAAATGGAAATAATGGAATCTTAATAGCAAAAGCAACAAAAAACGCCCAGAATATCCAACGTTGCGAAGCATCAGTTAAGGATAAGCTTGTTAGCGTAGACCATGACACATCCTTACCGCCTGTTTGTTGATATAAATAAATGATGGCAATCAACATTAACAAACTTCCGAAGAAAGTGTATATAAAGAATTTAAGATTAATTCGTATGCGATCACCTTCTCCCCATAATGCACAGATGAAATAAATTGGGATTAAAGCAGCTTCCCATCCTACATAGAAAGAAAAAGCATCTAAGGAAATGAAGACCAAAACAAGTCCGGCTTGCATGAAGGAAATTAAAGCATAAAAATTCCCTTTCTGTGCATGTCCAAAGCTCGACAATATAATTAAAGGTATTAATCCATTCGTTAATAATAACATTGGAAGACTAATCCCATCTAAACCAATTTTAAACTCTATACCCAAATTCGAAATCCAAGACCATGACTGCGCGAATTGTATCGATGCATCTGGTACAAATTGACATAAAAAAGGTATCGTTAAAAATAGTTGTAGCAATGACAACACGAAAGCCACCCATCGGGAAGCATTGGTGTTCATAAATGCCAGAATAATAGCACTTACAACAGGTAATAATAGCAGTATAAAAAGATTATCCATTGATTCCTAAAATTCTGTTCTAGATGGTAAAAAATCCGTAAAGCATAAAGGCAATAATTCCTATCACCATCATGAAAATATAAAAGCCTACGTGTCCGCTTTGTAAAAGTCGAATACCTTTACCGGAAGACACAAACATATCACCAAGTCCGTTGATAAAATTATCAATACCCGCTCTATCCACGAACTTATAAAGAACCTTGGAAAGCCCATTTAAAGGTTTTACAAACAGGTTATCATATAATTCATCAATATATAATTTATGATATGACAATCGGTGCAAAAGACCTTGAGGTTCTTCACTAAGTTTATTTGCCTCTTGTTGATTTGATTTAGCATATCGATTATAAGCAACAAGTGCCATAATAATTGCGCCCAATGCAGATGCACCCATCAACAAGTACTCTGTTTGATGAGACAAATGGAAAGGTTCAGCAATCGCATTCGTCTGAGCAAATACTGGAGATAAAAACTCCTTCAACCAACTACCACCGTGCAATGCCTCAGGAATATTCAATATCCCACCTACCGCAGCCAATATGGCCAACACAATTAAGGGTACAGTCATCTGCCAAGGTGATTCATGTAAATGTTTGCGTTGTACATCTGTTCCTCTAAAAGAAGAGAAAAAAGTCATGTATAACAACCTGAACATATAGAATGCCGTACATAATGCTCCTAAGAACCCTAATACCCAAAATACTGGACTAGATACAAAGGCATACGCCAGAATCTCATCTTTTGAAAAGAAACCAGATAATGGAGGAATACCGGCAATTGCAATGGTTCCTATTAGCATAGTCACATAGGTAATCGGCATGAATTTCTTCAAACCTCCCATGGAACGCATATCTTGTTCATTACTCATCGCATGAATAACCGATCCAGCACCTAAAAACAATAAGGCTTTAAAGAAAGCATGAGTTAATACATGGAAAAAAGCTCCTGTAAATGCACCAACCCCCAAACCTAAAAACATATAACCTAATTGAGAAACCGTAGAATAGGCTAAAACTTTCTTAATATCATTTTGAGTAATCGCTATAAATGCTGCCACTAAAGCGGTAGCAACCCCAACAATAGCAATCACTTGCATGGTTATTGGAGATAGCGTAAACATGATATTCGATCGAGCAATCATATAAATACCTGCCGTTACCATCGTAGCTGCGTGAATCAAGGCCGATACCGGAGTAGGACCTGCCATCGCATCAGGCAACCAGGTAAATAAAGGTATCTGTGCAGATTTACCTGTAGCAGCCACAAACAATAATAAGGTGATCACAAGCAAAGTCGTATCCCCAACAGGTAAAAGACCCGCTTGGCTCAAAACCGCATTAAATTCTAAAGATCCGAAGTTCGCTAGTATAAAGAATAAAGCAATTAAAAAGCCTAAATCTCCAATTCTATTCATTACAAAGGCTTTTTTAGCTGCCTTAGCGTAGTTTGTATTTTGGTACCAGAAACCGATTAACAGGTATGAACATAATCCTACACCTTCCCAACCGATAAACATCACTAAATAGTTGGAGCCTAAAACCAACAATAACATGAAAAACACAAACAAATTCAGGTAAGCAAAATATTTACCGAATCCTGAATCATGAGACATATATGCCGAGGAATATAGATGAATTAAAAACCCAACTCCAGTAATAATCAATAGCATGATGGAACTCAATGGATCCACTAAAAAGCTCAAGTTGATTTGCAAGCTTCCAACTGTAAACCAATTGAAGATCTCTTTGCTGAATTCAGCAGTTTCACCGAGTTGTCTTGCATCATATACCTCTTTAAATAAGCCACAACTCAATAGAAAAGAAACCAATATCACTCCACAACCGATCATGGAGATCACAATCTTTGGCAGCATATTTCTTAACAACCCTAATACAACAAATCCTAGAAAGGGAATCAGTGGTATCAGCCAAATTAAATCTATCATATTCAATATCTTTCTTTATTCTAAAAAATTACCACCTTAATTTATTCAAGGATTCAATATCCACTGATTTTGTATTGCGATACACCATAATGATGATTGCTAGTCCTACTGCCACTTCCGCTGCCGCTAATGCCATAATAAAAAAGACGAATACTTGTCCACTTGCATCTCCACGATAAGCAGAAAAAGCTGCTAACAGTAAGTTCACTGCATTCAACATCAACTCAATAGACATCATAATAATGATCACATTGCGGCGAATTAGGACACCTATAATCCCGATGACAAAGATGATACTGCAAAATATCAGATAATGATTCAGGGGTATTCCCTGCATATTTTGAATTAGACTATCCATGTTTTTCTACTCGTGAATCTTTTTTAGCTAATAATATGGCTCCAATCATTGCCGTCAATAATAATATAGAAGATATTTCAAAAGGCAATAAGAAATCGCTAAATAACACCTTACCTAGGTTTTTTACCAAACCAATGTTTTCATGAGCTTCCACAAATCCATTATTCGTTTCTATTACTTTAAAAGCACCTAAAAAAGTCGCCAGTAAACACATTCCGGCGATTGCTCCCATAAATTTCACCAAATTGGATTTCATAGGCTCCGTTTCTTTATTTAAGTTCAAAAGCATGAGAACAAATAAAAATAAAACCATGATAGCCCCCATATATACTATAAAGTTTACGACAGCTAAAAACTGCGCATTCAATAAGATATAATGAACGGTAAAGGTGAAAAAAGTGATTACCAAATATAACACACTGTGTACCGGATTCTTTGTGAAGATGGTCATCAACGCAAAAAATATAGATAAGAATGCTACAAAATAAAATATAGTCATGATTTAGTTCGTTGGGCTTGCAGGTGATAACTTGGTAATATCAAATTTTTCTTCAAGCAATTTATCCTTACCATATATAAAATCTTTTCTCAAATAATCGGCCGTTACATGGCTTCCATCCAAGTATATTGCTTCTTTAGGACATGCTTCCTCGCATAAACCACAGAATATACAACGCAGCATATTTATTTCATAAACTACCGCATACTTCTCTTCACGATACAAGGACTCTTCTCCTTTTTTACGCTCACCAGCAGTCATTGTTATCGCCTCTGCCGGACAAGATAAGGCACATAAGCCACAAGCTGTACAACGTTCACGACCTAACTCATCACGCTTCAAAGAATGTTGTCCTCTAAAGTTCTTGGAATATGGGCGTATTTCCTCCGGATATTTCACCGTCGGTATTTTTTTGAAAAAGTGCTTGATCGTAATCGATAAACCTTTGGCTATTGCAGGCAAATAAATGCGCTCCCAAAAGTTCATTGGTTTTTGTTCAAGTACCTTCTTTCTATTTGATAATGATTGCATAATCAGTGTCAGATTAAAAATAAGTGTCTTTAATTATAGTAATGACCCCGGTCAAAACAATGTTGGCAATTGCCAATGGAATCAGCATTTTCCATCCTAAATTCATCAATTGATCGTAGCGGAATCGTGGTAAAGTCCAACGAATCCACATAAAGAAAAAGATAAATCCAAATATTTTTAAGAAGAATACTAAAACCCCTATGATGGTGATCCAGTTCTCAGACAAGCCTAGATCATACATGAATGGGAAATTATATCCCCCAAAATACAAAGCCGCCATCAATGCCGATGAAACAAACATGTTGATATATTCCGAGAACATATACAAGCCTAGTTTCATGGATGAATACTCCGTATGATATCCTCCTACCAATTCCGTTTCACATTCCGGTAAGTCGAAAGGTACCCGATTACATTCTGCGAAGGCACAGGTAATGAAGATTAAAAAGCCTAAAGGCTGTGCCCAGATGTTCCAGTTCACAAATCCCGATTGCTGTGCAACAATTTCTCCGATAGAAAGCGTTTGCGTTACCATCAACAAAGCAATAATGGAAAGCCCCATAGCAATCTCATAACTGATACTTTGCGATGCCGCACGAATAGCGCCCATTAGGGAGAATTTATTATTCGATGCCCATCCACCTAACATAATACCATAAACACCTAAAGCAATGACACCAAAGATGTATAAAATTCCCACATTCACATCTGCCACTTGCAAGGAAACAGCACGATCACCAATGGTCAACGTTTGTCCCCAAGGTATCACTGCCGAACTGATACAGGCGGTAATGATAGCAATGGTAGGTCCTAATATGAATAAGCCTCTATGCGCACCTGCAGGGATAATCTCTTCTTTGAAAAAGAATTTCCCTCCATCACATAAAGGTTGTAATAACCCAAATAAACCGGCACGATCTGGGCCATAACGATCTTGCATAAAACCAGCAATTTTACGTTCGGCCAAGGTAGAATACATCGCAATAACTAAAGTTACCACAAAGACAATAACAACTAAAATTAACTTTTCAAATATAAAGGCTGTTTCCATTTTGTACGCTGTTATTTTAATTTTTCAGATCTTGCAAACTGTTCCACATTTGCTTCCTGCAGTAAAGGATTATCTTTGATCACAGGCGGAGGGTTAAAAGCATAATAATGATTAGCAGCGATTACCGATTGCTCGCTAACTGCTGTAGGTGCTTCTAATTCCCAATCATCCGTATGTTTCTTATCAAAACGGCAAGTATTGCAGATAAACTCATCCACTTCATCATACTCATCTTTCCTTCCCGTCACACGAATTACATCTGTTCCTTTGTACCACAAGGTCACGTTACCGGAGCAAGTAGGACAATCACGATGCGCATTCACAGGTTTCGTGAACCATACCCTATTTTTAAATCGGAATGTTTTATCGGTTAATGCTCCAACAGGACAAACATCAATCACGTTTCCAATAAAATCATGATCTAATGCATTTTCTATAAAAGTCGATATTTCGGCATGGTCACCACGGTTAAGAATACCATGTTCCCTTTTTTCCGTCAATTGATTAGCCACAAAAACACAACGATAACATAGGATACAACGATTCATATGCAATTGTATCTTATCTCCTATATCAATTCGATCAAATGTACGACGTTCAAACTCATAACGTGTTTGATCTGAACCATGCTCATATCCTAAATCTTGAAGCTTACACTCACCAGCCTGATCACATACTGGACAGTCCAGTGGGTGATTAATTAATAACATTTCAACGACTGCTTTACGAGCTTCTATTACTTCTGGTGAAGTTATATTTAATACTTCCATGCCATCCATTACAGTTGTCCGACAAGAAGCAACCAATTTAGGCATAGGGCGTGGGTCCTTCTCCGAACCTTTGCTTACTTTTACCAAACAGGTACGGCATTTACCACCACTACCTTCTAATTTGGAGTAATAGCACATCGCCGGAGGAACAATATCCCCTCCGATTTGCCTAGCTGCATTTAATATCGTAGTACCTGGTGCTACCTCTAGAGGTATACCATCAATACTTATTTTGAATTTTTGTATTTCTTCTGCCATGAGTAATCTATCCTTAAAGATGCCCGAATTATTCCAATACTGGAACTAGCGGATCGGCATAATGTGCTAAACCATAATTTTTTGACATTGCCTCCTGTGGATGTTGAATATGCCATTCAAATTCATCCCTAAAGTGACGAATCGCAGCAGCAACTGGCCATGCAGCTGCATCCCCCAATGGGCAAATCGTATTTCCTTCAATTTTACGTTGGATTTCCCATAATAGATCCACATCTTCCATGCTTCCAAAACCATTCTCGATCTTATATAAGATTTTCTCCATCCAACCTGTTCCTTCCCGACAAGGGGAACATTGCCCACAGCTTTCATGACGATAGAAACGCGTATAGTTCCAAGTATTGCGAACAATACATTGATCTTCATCAAAAGCGATGAAACCTCCAGAACCCATAGCTGTACCACTCACAAAGCCACCATCTGCAAGCGACTCATAAGTCATTAAACGAGCGTCTCCTTTAATCGTTTTGGTCACCAAATTTGCAGGTAAAATAGGCACTGAAGACCCTCCCGCTACGACTGCTTTCAGTCGTTTTCCGTTTGCTATACCTCCACAATATTCATCGGAGTAAATAAATTCTTCCACAGGCAAGCCCATTTCTATTTCATATACTCCAGGTTTTACTAAATTCCCAGATGCTGAAATTAATTTAGTACCTGTACTACGCTCGATACCTATCTTCGCATACTCCTCCCCTCCATCATTCACGATAGGCACAGTCGCTGCAATAGACTCCACATTATTTACTACTGTAGGACATCCGTACAATCCAGCAACTGCAGGAAAAGGTGGTTTAATCCTAGGATTACCACGCTTACCTTCCAATGATTCTAATAAGGCCGTTTCTTCCCCACAGATGTATGCACCACCCCCTGGTTGTACATAAATCTCCAAGTCATAACCGGTTCCTAATATATTTTTCCCTAAAAATCCAGCAGCTTTGGCTTCAGCGATCGCTTTTTCCATGATACGGATTTGAGGCATCATTTCACCACGTATATAGATATAGGAAGTATTTGCTCCTAATGCATAACTCGATACAATCATCCCTTCAATCAAGGCATGAGGTATATGAGTCATTAAATATCGGTCTTTGAAAGTTCCCGGCTCCGACTCATCCCCATTACATACCAAATAACGTGGCACTCCTTCTGGTTTCGCCAAAAAACTCCATTTCATCCCGGTTGGGAATCCTGCTCCTCCACGACCACGCAATCCAGACTTCTTCACCTCTTCCACCACATCCTCTGGACTCATGCTTTTCAAGGCCTTTTCAACAGCACGATATCCGCCTTTTTCACGATAAACCCCAAACCCTTGGATACCTGGCACTCCTATATGTTCTAATAATAACTTACGTCCCATACTGCTAAGCCTTATTTAGTGATTGTTCCTTTAAACTACTGATCAACTCATCTACACTTTCGGTAGTTAAATTTTCATAGAATGTATAACTAGGGCCTATCTGTAATACAGGACCGAAGCCACAGGCCGCCAAACATTCCACTCCACGCCAAGAAAATAAGCCATCTGCTGTCACTTCCCCTTCTTTCACTCCAAGCTTCTCCTCCAAATGATCCATGATTTTCTCGGCACCTACTAAACAACAAGGACCTGTACGGCACACTTCCAACAGGTATTTGCCTTGCGGTTGCAACAGGTACATGGTATAAAATGTAGCCACTTCATATACTTCTATTGGTTGAATATTTAAAAATAACGCCACTTTATCCATCGCATCTACACTCAACCAACCATATTCCTCTTGTACTAAATGCAATATGGGTAATAATGCCGATTTTTGTTTCCCTTCAGGATAACGAGACACCACTTCCGAAAATTTATTCAAAAGCGCTGCTGAAAATTCGACTATAAGATTTTCTTTAACACTAAGCATCTAATTCTCCTGCTATAACATTTAAACTACTCATATTTAATATCGCATCAGAAAGAAGCATTCCGCTACTCATAGGCGCAAACATTTGATAATTGATAAATGAAGGTCTTCTGAAATGAAGACGATAAGGAGTTCTACCTCCATCGTGGATTAAATAAAATCCCAATTCTCCATTTGCTCCTTCTACCGAATGATACACCTCATCTTTTGGAGCATCCCATTCACCCATCACTATTTTGAAATGGTAAATTAATGCTTCCATATTTGTATATACCTGTTCTTTTGGAGGCAGGTAAAACGCAGGGACATCCGCATGAAATACACCTTTAGGTTCTTTCTCTATTTTTTCTAGCGCTTGTTTAATGATGCGCATCGATTGCCACATTTCCTCATTACGTACCATGAAACGATCATATACGTCTCCATTTGTGCCTACAGGAATATCAAAGTCAAATTCTTCATATGAACAATACGGAGAATGTGCACGAACGTCATAATCCACACCCGTTGCTCTCAATATTGGTCCTGACCAACTGTACGCTAAAGCTTCCTCCGGCGTAACTGCTGCTACGTTAGAAGTTCTTTCAATAAATATTCTATTTCGATCAAACAATTCCTGAAATTCCCGCAGTACTGGTGGGAAACGTTCTAGAAACTCGTTTATTTTCTTAAAAGCAACATCATTAAAATCACGCTCAAAACCTCCAATACGGCCAATATTGGTGGTTAAACGAGCACCACAAATTTCTTCATATATCTCGTATATAAACTCTCGCTCTTGCATCACATACAAGAAACCAGAAAATGCGCCAGTATCCACACCAAGGATACCATTACAAATGATATGATCTGCTATACGAGCCAATTCCATCACAATAACACGCATATACTGTACTCGTTTTGGAATTTCAATATCCAACAATTTTTCTACAGTCATATGCCAACCCATATTATTGATCGGTGAGGAACAATAATTCAATCGGTCGGTTAAAGGAGTTATTTGATAGAAAGGTCTATGTTCAGCTATTTTCTCAAAAGCCCGGTGAATATATCCAATGGTTGAAACCCCACTAACGATACGTTCACCATCCATTTGAACTACATTTTGAAACACACCATGCGTTGCAGGGTGGGTAGGCCCAATATTGAGGGTTAGTAATTCATCTTGAGGATCATTATCATCAAAAACTGGGGAGTTGTGGGATATTCTGGTTATAGGTTTACTCATTGCTCTGTATCACTTAACGTCCAAAATAAAAATCCTTCTTATCCACGCGATTCGGATCCTCCAAAGGATATTCCTTACGCATTGGAAACACGTCCAAATCATCCATATTTAAAATCCGACGAAGGTCTGGATGACCGGAAAAATTTACTCCATAAAAATCAAAGGTTTCCCGTTCCATCCAATTGGCACCTAACCAAACCGTCGTAGCCGAAGGTATAGTTAAATCGTCCTTGGAAAGAAACACTTTAATCCGAATACGAAGGTGATAAACTAAACTATGCACATGGTATACTACAGCAAAGGCTTGCTCCAAATTTGGATAATGTACCGCTGTGATATCTGTTAAATAGATAAATTGAAGATCATCATCATTTTTTATAAAGGATAATAAGTCGATGATGGTCTCTCTATCTGTTACTAGGGTTAATAATCCTTTCGGCTCAGAAACATGAGCAATATGACCTGCAAATTTTGTCTGTAGCTTTTCTAGCACTAGCTCATTTGTCAACTTATCCATTATCTGTAGCTATACCGTATTTTTCCAACAATGCTTTATATTCCGGAGTATTCCTTCTATTCAAGGATTCATTTTTTACAATATCTTGCAACCTCAATACGCCATCTAAAATCGCTTCAGGTCTTGGAGGACATCCAGGGACATAAACATCCACCGGAATAATTTCATCAATCCCCTGCAATACGGAATAGGTATCAAATATACCTCCACTAGAAGCACAAGCTCCAACGGCAATTACCCAACGTGGCTCTGCCATTTGAACATACACTTGTTTAAGCACGGGAGCCATTTTCTTTGCAATAGTACCCATCACCAATAACATATCTGCTTGCCGTGGAGAAAAACTAGGTCTTTCCGCGCCAAATCGTGCTAAGTCATAAGTAGATCCCATCGTGGCCATAAATTCTATTCCACAACAGGAAGTTGCGAACGGCAATGGCCACAAGGAATTTGCCCTTGCTAAACCTATCGCTTTATCCAATGTTGTTGCAAAAAATCCCGCTCCTTCTACTCCTGGAGGTTTATCTGCCAATGTTATATTGCTCATGCTGTATATTAGCTTTTGAAAGATTCAGAAGTTAATCCCAATCTAATGCTTTCTTTTTAATGACGTAAATAAATCCTAATAGCAATAAGCCCATAAATACGAACATCTCAATTAATCCTTGCCAGCCAAATTCCCTGAAATTAACTGCCCATGGATACATGAAAATGACTTCAATATCAAATATCACAAATAGTATTGCGACTAGAAAATACTTTATCGAAAACGGCTGTCTGGCATTTCCAACAACTTCAATACCCGATTCAAAAGAACCTAGCTTATTCTCTGTACGTACTTTAGGGCCAATTAAATGTGTACCAATGATTGTGGTTACTCCAAAACCTACAGCCACCGCCAATTGTATTAGAATAGGTAAATAATCCACAGAAGTACTCTGCGCAGCCAACTCAGTCATATTTAGTTTCTGTCTATTAGTAGTCTAGCAAATTTAACAAAAACTGCTAATAAAAAAAGGGACTGCTATCACTAACAGTCCCTTTTTTGTTATTTTGAATCATTATAAATTACAAAGCTTCAATCATTTGCTTTGCTAATTCATCTTCCGGTTTAATTTTCAAAGTTTCAGAAAAATGTTGTTTTGCTTTTTCAGTATCACCTTTCAAATAAGCAAAATATCCAATGTAGTTATGTGCATCAGCAGCATAAGTATTGTTATTTGGATCTTGCTTAGTAGAAGCAGCAATTGCCGCTAACAATTGAGTGAACGAATCAACAAATATACCTTTTGAATTCTCAGGATCATTAATCACGTTATCTAATGCTAATTCAGATAATCCTTTGAAATACAATGAAGGAATTTTGTACATTTCAATCGCCCGAGCTTCTGTAGCTGATGATGCTAAAGCTAAAGATTTCACGGCTTCCTCTAAATGAGGTTTTGCTTCATTATACTTAGCCGCTGCTTCCTCAGGAGTTAATTCAACACCTTCTTGAGCTGACAATAATTTAGATCCAACACCATAAGCAATTTGTCCTAAATAGTAGTTCGCATCTGCATAATAGTTTGATTTTGGATTCGCAGAAGGAACACGGAACAATTTTTTAGCTGTCTCTAAATCTCCTTCTTGGTATCTCAAGAAAGCCATCTCCGAAATTTCAGCATCTAAATCCTCGTCTTCACTTTGCTTAGCAATGGCATCTTTAATTAGTTGTTGACCTTTTGCTTCGTCTCCAGCAATTAACTCAGACATACCTGCGAAGTAATAATCTCGCGCAATTAAACGGCTAGTATCTACTTTAGAGAATAGCTCCGTCATGTATTCTTTTGCTTTCGGGTAATCTTTATCTTGTGTAAAAGATATATATCCCAAATAACGAAATACTTTAGAATCCACACCTGGTACTGTAGATAACTCTTGAGAAACAGTTTTCAATTCATCATAGTTACCTGAATATACCAAGAAGTCAGCATAACGAACTTTAGCCTCTACGGAGTTATCTCCTGTTAAGGATAAATACTTCTTGTAGTTCTCTACCGCTTGTTGATTAATTTCACGGTATTTCGCTTGCTCTGAATCAGGCAATTTTAATGAAGATAAATAATAAGTCTCTGCTAACTCACGGTAGATTGGTCCGTAATTAGGATTTTCAGCCGCTAAAGCATTTAAATCTTCAAATACGACATCATAAGCTTGCGCTCTACGAGAAATAATTGCTTGTCCAATTTTTGGAGCCAATAATTTTTCGTCCAATGCCAATGCCTCACGGTAAGCCACGAATGCAGGGCTACTTTCACGAAGACCAGCATAAGCATCACCTATCGCTGTAGGGATAGCAGGATCCTTAGCGTTCATTTCTTTAGCTTTAGTTAAGTATTCTAAAGCTTTCTTATAATCCGGCTTTGGTGCTTCGTTATATGCTTTACCAGCATAATAAAGGCTTAAATAATCTTTTTTACCTATTCCTTGGGTTGCTTCTGAAAATTTTTGCTCAGCAGCACTTGCATTTCCTTTTTCAAGGTCTACAATACCCAAACCAATTAAATTCAATTTCTCTTTTGGAGCATTTGTCACCCCTTGTTGAAATACTAAAGCAGCAGAATCTACCTTATCATTAATTAAGTGAATTTGCCCTAAATAAAAATAATTCTCTCCATCTTTAGCCTTCTTCTCAACCAATTGTTGCAAAATTCCCTTCGCTTTATCATATTGCTCCGTTTCAATTGCAGCTTTTGCATCCTTCAAGCTTTGAGCGCTAACTGTTCCAACAGCTCCTGCTAATAAAAGGCTTAAAAATAATTTGCTGTTTGTCATAATCTATTTTTTACTCTTTGTTATAAACTAATTTATGTTTTCTCTAATAATAATTTCTCGTCCGGGCATAGTAGCGGGTAATATACCTGCTTTCAATGCGACACGTTGTCCACGATCTCCTGTTAAAAAAGCCGAAAATCCAATTCCCAACCCCATGTTAGGTTGATAATTCAGCACATAGAATGTCGTCTTCAATGCATATTCATCGGTAGCAAAAGTCGATTGCGAAGGCTTGAAATATGTCTCCTTGCCATCGGCAGCCAAAGTTTGAACGCTTAAGATACGAAATTTATTTGCTTCTCCAAACTTCCTCCGGTAATCTAAATACTGTCCATAAGAAAGTACGCCAATTTGATTATTATTTTCTGACAATTGTTTTAATAATTCCTCTGAACTGGTTAAAGGTTTTACAGATTTTGAAGATATCTTATCCACTTTAGCGTACTCCTTAATTCTTCTAACCATGCTCGAGTTCAAATTATCCAACAACAATACCTTATCGGCATTCTCTCCATTTAACAATGTCTTTAACGTATGAATTGTTATTGAAGTATCTGGAGATGCAATATTATTTACAAAAACAACGCCATCGTAAAATATAGGGAAAACCCTCGGTGTAATTTTACGTTGTTTGAATCCTGCATTTTCTGCATCAGATAATTCACGAGCTAAAATAGCCATCGCTCCTTTACCTTCTATGATTGCATTGATAGCTTCCCGTTCAGGAAGTGGCAAAAGTTTAAAGTTTGCATTGGTATACGAACTTTTAAAAACCTCCATTTGCTCTTTGATAATCGGAAAAACTGCTTCATCAACTACAATAGTCATCTCACCAGTGAGAATATCATTGGAACTCGGAACCACTTGCTCAGACCCATCCCCAGCTCCCTTTTTATCAGTCGTTTTGGAGTTAGAACATGCGTATCCTAGCAATACAATTGCCAGTACACAGAAAGCATATATAATTCTTCGGATCATATAAGTTAGAATGTAAGAATGCGCTAAGGATTAATTTAATCTCTAAAATTATTTTGCCACAAGCGTGCAAAGCGCATAAATGAATATACAATTAGGAGTATACCAAAAAGATTTTTATAAGTTGGATCAATCGCAATAGGAAAATTCTTCCAAAAAACAATCAATATTCCCAATACCAAATAAAAGCCGAACATGAATAGTCCTAAAATAGACAGAAATCGCTGTGTGGGCGATTTCTGTCTAAAAGTTTTCTTTATCGAAGGATTCGCCATGACGAATTACATTTGCGACAAGTCTAAGCGAATTGGCAATGAATACTTCACAGGCACCTTACGACCATTTTGAATCGCAGGGTTCCATTTTTTTGATTTCTTCAATGCCGCTACTGCAGCCTGTCCTATACCATGAGACAAATCTCTATCAATCTTGATATCAGTAACTGTTCCTGTTTTATCGATAACGAAAGACAATTGTACAGTACCTTTCACACCAGCTTCAATAGCTGCCTGTGGATATACTAAGTTGTTTTGTACAAAAGTACGGAATGCATTAATACCTCCTGGGTATTCTGCAGGAACCTCTACCGCCTCAAAGTCGTAAACTTTGTTCGCATCACCATCAGGTGAACCTGTAGTTGAACCCGTAATCGCACCTTCTACTTTTTTGCTACCGAATTCTCCCGGAGGAACTGCTGTACCACCTGGTGTACCTTTTAAGGTTAACCTTGCTGGTGTCGCATTTTTCTCTTTGATTTCCTCTTGAGAAACGACTTCTTCAGTCACTTGTCTAGAGTCTACTACTTTTGGCTCTGGGAAACGGATCAAATCCTCTGCAGGTGGATCCTGAGCAATACGCTGAGGTGGTTCCTCTTCTTGTGGAAGAGGCTCTTCTTCCTCTTCCTCTGGTGGTGGCACCAAATCCTCAAGGGTAACTGGAGTTACTATTTGTTGCTCAACAACTTCCTTCTCAGGAAATATATTGATATCAAATGCCTTCACAGCTACAAAGAGAAGAACGACCGACGAAACCGAGAATAAAGCAATATTGGTCGCTTTTGGCGCAAACTTACGTAAGGCATAAGCTCCATATTCTTTATTTCTATTCTCGAAAACGACATCAAGCCATTCTTTCTTAAATAAGTCTAATTTTGAACCAATCATTTCTTTAACGATTTATATCACTTATTTAACATTATAAGCTCCATTGGTTTTTAACACCTCAACCTCTTCAGGTTTGATTTTGGAGATCATGTAACGCTTAATGTCCGTGATTTTCATTTCATCTAATATATCTACCAAGTTCAAGTGAACAGATTCGTCACTTGGACGGATAACGACGATTAAGTCCTTACCTCCTGTCGCTTGAGGAACTTGCGCTTTTTTCTCTAAAAGAACTTTGCGGATTCCTTCCTTGGAATAATCAACTACTGTTGGAGCTACGATTGGCTTAGCCAATTGTCCGTAGTACCACACGATTTTATTGTCTGAACCTAACAATAAGGTAATGGAACGATTATCAGCAATTTCCAATTCAGGATTTTTCTCCTGAAGATCCTTATTTTTATCAGGCATCGCAATATCCATCGCTTGTGGTTTACTCAACGATGTTGTAAGCATGAAGAAAGTAATTAAAAGGAATGCTAGATCCACCATCGCGGTTAAATCTACTTTACCTCCATTTTTCTTCGACCTTACCTTACCGCCTTTTTTACCACCTCCGGCGTCTTGATTTAATTCTGCCATTTTCTTCTAATTATTGCTCAGTACGTAACCCTGTTACAAAACTAAATTTGTTTTGTTTTTGATTTCTCAAGGTTTCGATGATCAAATTCATAATTGAGTACTTCTCCTTCGCGTCTGCTTTAATCGCTACTTTCATCTGTCCTGGATCAACAAAATCCTTTTCTTTTGATTCTCTATCGCGATTAAACTCTACAGTTGCCATACGTGCTTGTTGCACCCAGTGGTATA
Organism: Sphingobacterium sp.; assembly: GCA_036781025.1. Lineage (GTDB taxonomy): Bacteria > Bacteroidota > Bacteroidia > Sphingobacteriales > Sphingobacteriaceae > Sphingobacterium. The sequence continues at coordinate 24,447 of DAIQBS010000026.1, forward strand.
GTTCATTACTTTCAGTTTCTGTACTATCTACAGGGATACCTGTTTGCACATCTTCCTTACGTTTATCTTTTTCTAAGGATAATAAGCCACGTAATTGTTTGATTGGCACACCGAAGTCGTCCATAAACTTAAACTTCTCATAGTCTTCGGCCGAAAACGGAATCTGATATTTTGCAGACATTTGCTTCAAAGTCATTTCCCTAACATTAGGGTTTTTGATTCCGAAGAAAACCTTGCCACCGTGACCTACTGTAATAACTGCCAAATTATCATCTGGTAATTTATCTAAGGTAGTCGACGCTGGTGTATCTACAGGCATCGTTTCTGGCTGACGTGCTGTTGCTGTCAATACGAAGAATGTAAGAAGCAAGAAAGACACGTCACACATCGCTGTCATGTCGATGGATGTGCTGGCTCTTTTTACTTTTGCTTTTCCCATTTCTTTTCTTCTTTAATTGTTAATACGCTTATCCTTTAATCTATGATGCGAAGTCGTTGAAAATTGCATAAATTATTTTCAACTTTTTTCGACATCTTATTTGTGGTTAGCAGCGTAAGTTTGTACAATTGAGAAACCTGCCTCGTCAATCGAGTAAGTTAAGGTATCAATTTTAGAAGTCAAGATGTTGTAGAAAATAATCGCTACAGTAGAAGTCGCGATACCAGTAGCCGTATTAATTAAGGCCTCAGAGATACCGTTTGCTAATTTCGCTTGGTCAGGAGCACCACCAGTCGCTAAAGCCGAGAATGCCTTGATCATACCTGTTACTGTTCCTAATAGACCTGTTAATGTACCAATAGATACTAATGTCGCTAAAACTGTTAAGTTTTTCTCCAACATTGGCATTTCTAATGTTGTTGCTTCTTCAATCTCTTTTTGGATTGCTAATACAGATTTCTCTGTGTCTAATCCTGGATTTGCTTCAACATCTTTGTATTTTAATAAACCTGCTTTGATTACGTTCGCTACAGATCCTTTTTGTTTATCACATTCTTGGATAGCTGAATCGATGCTTCCAGTTCTTAATAAACCTTGAACTTTTCTTACAAAGTTTCCTACATTTCCTGTACCAGATGCTTTGCCAATCACGATGAAACGCTCAATTGCAAAAACGAATACCATTAAGAATAATCCTAAAAGCACAGGTACGATTAATCCTGCATGGTACACCATTCCTAAGTAGTTTCCTGGTTTTGGTTGGTTCTCTGGGTTTTCATCGATAAAGTTTGCTGGATCTCCCATTACAAACTGATAAACCAAATAACCAATGACTAAACAAATGATAATTGCTAAACTCGCAAATAAATTACCCGCATTGCCACTCTCTTGTTTAGCTGGGGCTGATGTAGTTTTTGGTGCGTTTGCCATTTTTTACTAATTTTTAGATTTTTACTGTTGTTTAATTATTAAAAGTTAAATTCAATTTTATGCAAGTTATTAGCCGTTATTTTACATAAATTCAAAACAAATATAGCATTTTATGTTAAAAACAAAATTAATTTGAAGATATCCGAATTACCATTTAGGTTGTGTTACGTCTTCATTGATATTCTTCAGCAGTAATCAAATCAATGTATGCTCTTTTGTCTCACATAACGGGTTGACATTCCTTTTTTTTTACAATGAAAACCATTTTTTTTCTGATATGCAAATTATCAAATCGTTAAATACAAAAATTAAGTAAGCGTTCACTCACATTTGCCCGCTTGATTCGACTGCTTTTCTTCAAATTCATCGCAGTATTGGTTTGTAATTTAACGCTTTACAAGGACATTTTATTTTATTATCCAAAACTTTTTACTTGATAGCCCTCAGATTGAAGAATTAGGATAATTTTTTCTTTAAAGTCACCCTGTATCATTACTTCCCCATCTTTGCTTGTCCCTCCAACACCACAACGTTGCTTTAACAGTTTAGCTAGCTTCTCCAAATCTTCTTCTGTTCCTACAAAACCGGTGACAATCGTCACTGTTTTTCCTTTCCGCATTTTCTTATCCAGCCCAACTTTTAACTTTTGTTTATCATTCGCTTTGGTCTCCTGTAACATTTCGAAGACCGAATCGGTATATTCATAATCCGAATCTGTCGAATAGACTACCCCATCATAACGTTGTTTCTTTTGTTTACTCATAATCATCAACAAATTATATTCAATGCCTTCGGCATCACTTCAATATTTATTTGGTTCCCAAGATCAATAGGTTCTCCATCTACATGTACCGAGTCTTTCCCTTCTTGTTGAATGCAAATCTGCTTGCCAGGAATAATTTCTACATATTCTGACTGATCTGCTGTTTTATTAAACAGATGAAAAATCATCATTGGGAGACTATATAAAGGAAATTTATGGACGACACAAACATCCAACACCCCATCATTAATGGATGCATTCGGAGCGATGTACGCATTATTCCCATACTGAGGTGAATTCGCCACGCTAATCATAAAAGCTTCCCGTTCATAACTTTTACCGTCAATCTTCAAATGGTATTTTTTTGGTTTATATCGACTCAACACATTAATAACCGTCCTAAGATACCCAATTGGCCCTCGAACAGATTCCGTAGCGAATTTATCACTTACGGAAGCATCAAAGCCCATTCCCGCAATATTAAAAAAGAAACGGTCTTGAATTTTGCCACAATCTATGGCTACTGTATCAAACCGATTAATCCTGCGCAAAGCAGCCGACTCATTCATGGGTATACCTAAATACAACGCAAGTCCATTGCCTGAGCCTTCCGGAACAATACCTAATGGCATATTTGTCCCTACTAGCGCAGAACCTATCTCATTAATTGTCCCATCCCCTCCTACAGCAATGACGGCATCGTATTGCTCATCAATAGCTGATTTTGCCAATTCGTAGGCATGATTGATATGATTGGTAATTTTAAACGTTGGCTCGAACCGACTTAAATCCAATACTTCCAACACCTGTTTATTAAACGCTGTTTTCTTCTTCCCTCCAGATACTGGGTTGACTACGAACAGAATCCGCTTCTTTGTCATTTCAATCTTTTAATTCGGCTAAAGATAATAATTTGAACGAAATACTTTTTAAATAATCACAAAGTATCGTAGCTTTGTGCCACACAAAATGTGGACTGATTTGCATTTTGCATTATAAAATATTTTTTAATGTAAATGGGAGATTGCAACCACAGTAAAAAAGTGCTAAAACCATTCGGGACAAATGATTTTTCACGAACAGTCTTGCTTTCTCCTCTGAATACATATTTTTAATTACTTATGGCATATTTATTCACCTCCGAATCTGTTTCTGAAGGACATCCTGATAAAGTAGCAGATCAAATTTCGGACGCTTTAATTGACAACTTCCTAGCATGGGATGAGGATTCCAGAGTTGCTATAGAAACTTTAGTAACTACAGGACAGGTGGTGTTGGCTGGTGAGGTTAAATCTAAAATTTACTTAGACGTACAAAAAATTACACGTCAGGTCATTGAAAAAATTGGTTATACAAAATCCGAATACATGTTTGAAGCTAATTCATGTGGAGTTTTGTCTGCCATTCACGAGCAATCTGCTGATATTAATCAAGGTGTTGATCGCATCAATAAACAAGAACAAGGTGCTGGTGACCAAGGTATCATGTTTGGCTACGCCAATAATGAAACCGAAAACTACATGCCTTTGGCATTGGATATAGCACATCGCCTATTGTTTGAATTAGCGATTCTGCGCAGAGCAAATGACGAAATTAACTACCTTCGTCCAGATGCAAAATCCCAAGTAACCCTGGAATATGACGATCAACATAAACCAGTCCGTATTGATACCATAGTTATTTCTACCCAACATGATGATTTTGCTTCCGAAGCAGAAATGCAAGCGAAGATTAAAGAAGACATCGTCAATATTTTAATTCCACGTGTAAAATCTCAGTTAAAACCAGAATTACAAGGCCTTTTTAACGATGATATTAAATACCACATTAACCCAACAGGAAAATTTGTAATTGGTGGACCTCATGGAGATACCGGCTTAACAGGTCGTAAAATCATTGTAGATACCTATGGTGGTAAAGGAGCGCATGGTGGTGGTGCATTTTCTGGTAAAGATCCATCTAAAGTAGACCGTTCAGCAGCTTATGCAACGCGTCACATCGCTAAAAATTTAGTAGCCGCAGGTGTAGCTGATGAAATATTAGTTCAAATATCATACGCTATCGGTGTGAAAGACCCTATGGGCATCTATGTAAACACCTATGGAACATCCAAAGTAAATAAAACTGATGGTGAAATCGCCCAAATAATTTCCGAATTATTTGATATGACTCCTTATGGTATTGAAACACGTTTAGGACTTCGTAATCCAATCTATGCAGAAACTGCAGCTTATGGGCACATGGGAAGAACTCCTCAAACGGTAACCAAAACTTTTGAAAACTCCAACGGAGAATCAAAAACATTACAAGTAGATTTATTTACTTGGGAAAAATTAGATCATGTAGATCAAGTAAAAGCCGCTTTCGGCATTTAAGATCCAATTCTCATAGAAAAATCCTCTAAATCAATATTTAGGGGATTTTTTTTATCCACTTCTTCGCTAAACCCTCCCTTAAATACTCCCTCTTCATAATTTCAATGATTACCCACATTTCTAATGGATCTCTTCAGGATCTCTACCGGATTTTGTTCGCTTTTTTTCGAAAGAGAACCAGTCGATTTCCGAGGAAGGTCCGAAGGAGATCCGTAAGAGAATGAATTATTTCTACCAAAATTTCTTTTTCAAAAGATGGAAAATTGGCATATATACCCTATAATCCTCTAGAAAAATTAATACCTATATAAATAATAATGAAGCTTACTTTATAGTTTTTTGGAAAGTTTGAACCATAAATAATTAATCGATTTGAAAAGTGAAGAGTTGGATAAGATAATCCTAAAATATGAATTGGTAAATTGCTATTTCACGTGAAATATAATCGTGTATACAATTTATTTCCAGCAAAATAAACCTGCCTATAAACAAAAAAAGGAAGCTTTTGCTTCCTTTTTTTGTTTATAAATAAATATCTTGTTATGCGGTAATACTCGCAGAAGAAGTTGGTATTTGGCGATCAACTTTCTTCACTAAACCTTGCAAAACATTTCCTGGACCTACTTCTACAAAACTTTCTGCCCCGTCTGCTAACATCGTTTGAATAGTTTGCGTCCATCGAACTGCTCCTGTTAACTGAGCTATTAAATTTTCTTTAATAGCTACAGGTTCTTGATAAGCACAAGCATCGTAGTTTTGATAAATAGGACAAATTGGAATCTGTACATCCACTTCTAAAATTGCTTCTTGAAGTTCTTGTTTTGCCGCTTCCATCAATGGAGAGTGGAATGCACCACCTACATTTAGTTTTAAAGCTCTTTTTGCTCCTGCTGCCAACAATTTTTCACATGCCGCGTCAATGCCTGCTACGGAACCTGAAATCACCAACTGCCCCGGGCAATTATAATTTGCTGCCACGACAACTTCCGGAACTTCAGCACAGATCTCTTCTACAACAACATCCTCAAGACCTAAAATAGCAGCCATTGTTCCTGGCTCTTGCTCGGTCGCTTTTTGCATCGCATTCGCTCGCTTTGCTACTAATTTAAGACCATCTTCAAAACTCAAGGCGCCCGCAGATACCAAAGCTGAAAATTCTCCTAAGGAATGACCCGCAACCATACTCGGTTGGAAGGAATCCCCTAATGCCTTCGCTAAAATAACGGAATGTAAAAATATAGCAGGTTGAGTAACTTTCGTTTGTTTTAAATCTTCTTCCGTACCTTCAAACATGATATCCGTAATACGGAAGCCTAAAATTTCATTAGCTTTTTCAAATAATGCCTTTGCATCCTCATTCAAATCGTATAGGTCTTTACCCATACCCACAAATTGAGCTCCCTGACCTGGAAAAATATAAGCTGTCTTCATATAGATTTAATTAATTTTACAAATATAACATATCCTTATTCTTCAGGCAAAAATGCGAGTTCGGATAACTGATCTTCTGAAAATATGTCATTAGAAATAGTTATAATATCCTCGGAAGTCACCTGATCTATCTTCGTAAATACTTCGGAAAGGCTGATTATCCGATTGTAATCAAGCATGTTTTTAGCTTCTGCAATGATTAAGCTCATCCTATTCTCTTCCGCTAAAGCAATCTGTCCCTTAAATTTAGTTTTCGCCTTATTCAAATAGCTTGAAGACAAGGGTTCTTGTTTAAGCTTATTTAACTCCTTGTGAAGCAACTTCAAAGCCTTCTCTAACTTTTCTTCGTCTGTACCTAAATAAATACTAAACAAACCGGTATCTGAGTATAAGGAATAGTTTGATTCGATAGTATAGGCAATTCCATACTTTTCTCGAATGTTTAAATTCAAGATGGAGGACATTCCATAGCCTCCTAATAGATTATTCAGCAGTAATAATCCTGTTTTACGATCATCATAAATACCGTATCCAGGAGAGCCCAAAACATAATGGGCTTGATTAATAGGACGTGTGAGTCTAAGTTTTTGTGCTGGAGCCCTAGATGGAGCTTCCGATGCATGATCCCAAGCTTTAGCTGGTATTTGTCCAAAGATTTTATCACAGACTTTCAACAGCTTCTTAGCCTCATACTTTCCGGAAATAGCCAATACAATCTTGGAAGTAGCATAATGTTGTGCGATGTAACGTTGAATATCCTCTTTAGTGATGTTCTTCAAATCTTCTTCTAATCCAAGGATATTATGGCCCAAACCCGAACCTGTAAACACCATATCCTCAAAATCGTCCATAATCGCCTCCTCAGGACTGTCTAAATAAGAGGCCATCTCGTCCAAAATAACGCCTTTTTCCTTTTCCATTTCCTCCTCAGGAAATACCGAATGAAAAATAATGTCTTCGAACAAGTCTAATCCTCTCTCTAAATAAGGATTTAGAAAAGATGCGTGTATACAAGTATATTCTTTGGTCGTATAGGCATTTAAATCTCCACCAACCTCTTCTAAACGGTTTAAAATTTGATTGGTCGAACGACGTTCTGTTCGCTTAAACAACAAATGCTCTATAAAATGCGCTGTACCAAATTTCCCAAGCTCCTCATGCCTTGAACCCGTATCAATCAGCATGCAGGTATGCGTAATAGAAGAATCGTGCAAACGAAATAAAACTCGTATACCATTACTTAACTCAAAAACTTGTGGATCCATAGCTTGCAAAGGTAAACTTAATTTTAGATATGAGATGTGAGATTTTAGATGTGTGATGACAGATATGAGATGTGAGATGTAAGATTTGAGATTTGAGATACATGTCTGATGTCTAATGTCTCACATCTCATATCTAAAAAAAAACGGCTACCCAATATAAATTGGATAACCGCTTGTTTTTGATAGGTAGGAAGATTACATTCGAGGACGACGCATTCCTCCAGGGAAATTGTTTTCCTGAACTGGGGCAATCCCCGAAAATTTCTGCAGCTTGAAGGTGAACGATAATAAGAAATACCTTCCTAAACGATTTATTTGAGAATCTGAAAAATAATTATCCTGAACAGTTCTAGAGATATTCGTTTGTTCATTAAATAAATCAAATGCCTGTAATCGAATTGTGCCACGTTGACCTTTTAATAATCTTTGCTCGATAAAAGTGTTAACAATAAATGGGTTAGCATTCGTTAAAGAATTATAACCTTGATTAAAGTTTTTGGATAAATCGACTCCAAAAATTGTATTTGGAGCAATATTTACAGAACCAATAAGCGTTGGGGTCCAGGTGGACACATTGTTATTATTGTTATTGGTTAATGAATTTTTTGAAAAATTATACGAATATCTAACACCAGGATTAATTTCTAAATTTTCAGAAGGAGTATACCTAAAGAAAGCTCCTTGGAAAAACACCCAATTATTAATTATATTTTTTTCACCATCTAATGCACTTGGATCCGAGGAAGTAAAGGACAAATTTTTATTATAGTTAACTCCACCCATAAACATGATGTTATATGTTTTTTCTTTAATAGATTTTCCAAAATGATAAAACCCACTAGCATTGTAAACTGGTTCATCCGAATTTAAAAACCTAGATTCCTGTACCAATCCTAGGTTAGGATCGTTAAATCTTTTATTAAATGATACAATACGATCGTTAATTAATGATCCGTTTAAATTAGCAAAGAAAGTATTTCCTTTTTGAAAATCACCAGAACGAAAACGAAGACTTAATTGATGCCTAAATTCAGGATCTAAGCTTGGATTACCAATAGTACTATTTGTCTCATTAATACTCACTTCGTAAGGAAGAATTTGGTTGATATTCGGTTCTGTAGATCGACCAGAATAATTAATTGAAATATTTTTTTGACGAGAGAATTTATATTCAAACCTAGCAATTGGCATGTAATTCAAATTTCTTCGACGGATATTAGTGTTTGCAATGTCACTAGTCGCCATTCCGGAAAGTAATGAGGGTTGAACTGCTGCTCCTAAGGAGTATTTAACTTTTTCATTTTCAAACGCATAATTTGCACCAACTCGATGAGTTGTAAATGAATAATCTTGGGTATAGTTAAAATTTAAATCCTCGTTAATTAATGGAGAACCATTTTTATCAAATGCCGCTTGATAATTATTATTATCATACGCATTTTTATTAAAATCATAGGTTATTTCAATATGACTCAGTTCACTTAAAGGTTCAGTATAAGATAATGTTGTTCCAGCATTCCAACTTTTATTTCGCAATTCTTGTAAGGTTTGTTGATATATTTCCGCAATTGGTGTACTTGCATTTGCTGGATCCGATATTAATCGATCTAACACTCGATCATAATCATTATTTGTAGCTGAATTATCATAGTTAAAATTCAAAAAGAAATTACGACCATTTTCGCTAAGTTTACGGTTATACAAACCACTAATACTATATCGAGGAACATCTGTAGTTGATAATACATTTTGATTTTCACTATTATTTAATACATCTCCAAAATAATTGGTTGCTGAAGATAAATTTTTTCCATTAGCATTATTAAATCCAAACTGCGGAGTTAGTTTAATATAATCTTTATCAGTAATGTTCCATTCCAAGTTCGCTTCTAATCGATGATTTGCGGAAATATTATTACCATCCGAATTAGAATTCTCTATTTGAGTACCATTTTCCAAAGTATATTGGTTAATTCGACTTGATAGAGTATTATTATCATCACGGCCATAAGAATAATTTCCATAGACTTTCAGTTTTTCAGAAAAATCATGTCTTATATTTACACCAATAGACCCTACATTTGTTAAACCATTTTGGTTTCCAAACATACCTCCACCTGGACGTCCCCCGCCACCTTGTCGATTTCTTGCGCCGCCACCCATGGTGTTAAAATCAAATAAAGGGGCGTTAATATTATTTAAGTTACCTAATACCGAAACTTGAGATTCATTACTCATTCCCATCCACATCCCAGTAGTTTGATATCGATCTTCTGTACCATATGCTACTCTTAGGGTAGTCATATAACCTTTGTTATACTTAGGGTCAATTTGAATATTTATTACCTTTTCAGAATCACCTGTTTTGTTTCCAGTAACATTTGCCATATCTCCATAATCATCTACCACCTGGATTTTTTCAATAATATTAGCTGGTAAATTTTTGGTTGCAGTTTTCACATCACCACCAAAAAAATCCTTTCCATTGATACGAACGCGAGTTACGGATTCGCCTTGAGCAGTTACGTTTCCGTCTTTATCAACTTCTAAACCTTGCAAACGTTTTATCGCATCTTCCGCAACAGCTCCTTCTCTCAATTTCAAATCTTTTGTGGAATACTCTACAGTATCCCCCTTCACTTGAACAGTTAAAACGCCTTCAATTACTACTTCCTCAATTTGAGCAGCATTCACTTTTAAGCTAAAGCTAGGAACACGTATTTGCTTTTGAGCAGCAGGAAAATCTACTTCTTTCTCGGAAGCTTCAAATCCTAAACTGCTTACACGAATTTTAAACTTAGTCGCAGTTATATTTTCAAAGGTGTAAAAACCTGTATTTGAAGAGCTGGTAGATAGGGTATCCTGATCGGTAATTAAGCGAACGGAAGCCCCAGAGATAGGTCTCGATTCGGTATCAAATAGCATCCCTTCTACTATTCGATTAGTTTGCCCTTGAACTCGACTGCTTACAGTGAGTATGCATAAGCATAATAAAGCGGTTAAAAATCTATTCATATGTTATTTATTGCCTTTTATTCATTCAATTTCCCTACCCACCAAACATCCGTTTTTACTTTATACGGATTCTTAAGTGTTGGACTGGTATTATAGATACCTCCATATACACTTTGTCTTTGAGTTGGTCTGTTTTTCATTAGTTTTTGCAATTGTGCAAAACGATTATTGATCATGACCTGAATCGCAACATTTTTATTGCGATCTTTTATAGCAATACCAGAAATAGGAATTTTGGCTTCATACACCAATAAATCTCCTTCTAGTAATTTTGCAACAGCATGTACCTCGTAGGTGTTTTCAAAGGACAACAAGCCATCTACAATGTGATCAAATCCTCTGACTTGATATCCCCTACTTCTTTTAATTAACTCTTCCCGCACATTTAAGTTTGGCAAATTATCATCATTTGCCATTGCTCTTAATGTCTCCGCATCCGGAACAGGAAATAATAACTGTGCTGCATCTTTCTTCTTTGCCTCATTATTGATGTTAATCAAAATACCATGTCTGGTGGCATCTTGCTGTAAAATGGGGTCTTTGACCCTCACCGCAACATAAATAAATTCAGCATCGTTACTGATTCCAAAACTCCAACTACTGTCCGGATCGACTAAAGTCAACTTGTCTTCCCATTCTTGTAAACTCCCGTCTATCGCAATTGGAAAAGTAGGAAGTAGTTGATATTGCTCTTTCTTTTTCTGTGCCAACAAGCTCATGCAAGAAAATATCATAATCAAATTGATAATAATCTTTTTCATAAATTATTTTTTTAAACGCCTTGTTGACAAAATTATAAGTATTTCTACATTACTTATAATCTTGTGCAAAGAAAGAAAGAAGAAGTGTAAATTAATGTAAACAGATATTAATCACAGAGAAGTTACATGGAAGAGGATGTATTTTTGGTAGAAGTTTTTGGATTTTGAACCACTGAGGAAATGAGGGAACTGAATTTAATGAATAGAAAGACTTTTCATTTAAATAGAAATAATTTTCAGGGTATTCAGGAAAATCAATTACTCAGTGGTTCAAAAATCTAAGGTCTAATGTCTCATATCTAATGTCAGAAATCTCCTATCTACCTCATTCCTCGTCTTCTTCGTAAAATTCTAGAAGGGATGCGATATAGGTATCATTCCATCCTTCGACAATATCGTCGTAAGCATCATCAGGGATATTTTGATGATTTACTTCGAAAGATGTTCCTTTTTTATGTTCGTGTAACTTGAGGGTTACGGTAGATTTCTCCTCTTGTTCTCCGAAATACCATTGTTGCACAATTTTTCGGAAAGGATCTAGCTCTATAAATCTGCCTGTAATTGCGCCATCCCACATCGAAAATTCACCATCCACTTGTGGATCTATTTCCACTAAATCACCAGTCCATAATCGGATAGTAATCTCAGTTGTTAATGCTCTATAAAGCTCTTCAGGGCTAGCTGGGATGATATAATATTTCTTAAAATCTTTCATTCGTATATTAAAAAAAAGGATAATTCCTGTAAATTTACGTAGATTTATTAGCAAAACATGAGTAATATCCTGCCAAATGCACTTGTTAGAAAATTAGGTGCCAATCCATATTTTGATGAACAAGCATTTTTAGATGCTCATGCCAATGGAAATAAATTGACCTCCATTCGTTTGAATCCATTCAAAAGAACATCCTTTGATTTTAACTTAGATAATCCTGTCGCTTGGTGTGATTTAGGTTATTATTTAAATACCAGACCAAAATTTACGTTGGATCCCTTATTTCATGCTGGCTGCTACTATGTACAAGAAGCATCCTCCATGTTTATTGCACATATCCTCTCTCATTTGGGACTGGAAGATGATCCTATTAAAGCTTTAGACCTTTGTGCCGCTCCTGGTGGAAAAAGCACCTTATTGAACTCTTATTTAAACCCTAAAAGTTTTCTAGTAGCAAACGAAATTATAAAAGCTAGGGCAAGTATACTTCAGGATAATTTAGTGCGTTGGGGAATGCTAAACACGGCAGTAAGTAATAATGATCCATCAGCCTTTAAAAGGTTGCCTGGTTTTTTTGATTTGGTCATGGTTGATGCTCCATGTTCCGGTTCTGGAATGTTTAGAAAAGATGAGGATAGTATTGATGAGTGGTCTGAAGCGGCTGTAAAGTTATGTAGTGAACGACAAAAAAGAATATTAGCGGATATGATGGCTTGCCTTGCAAGTTATGGGACATTGATTTATTCAACTTGCTCTTATTCTGAAGAAGAAAATGAGGCTATTGTGGATTGGTTAATGGATGAATATGCCTTTGAGTCGATTCAAATTCCCATTCAGGACTCCTGGGGAATGGAAGAAACAAAATCAACGAAACATCAAGGATTTGGTTATCGTTTTTATCCTCATCAGGTGGAAGGAGAAGGCTTTTTTGTTGCTGTGTTGAAGCTTAAAGACGTGCAACCATCATTTGCCCTCAAAAAATTGAAAGTGGAAAAACCCGCCGTAGATTTTAATATGGTGAAACAATGGATGAATGCGGGTCATGAATTGGCCACATTGGTTCACAACGACGAAGTCCACGTCTTCCTAAAGGAACACGAATTATTCGTTAAGGCTATTCAACAGGTTCTGTATTTGAAAAATGTGGGCACCAACATTGGAAAGTGGATGGGTCGCGAATTACTACCTTCACATGATTTGGCTATGAGTATTTATTTGAATGATGATATTCAATCTGTTGAATTGGATTTAAACTCAGCGCAAGATTATTTACGTAAAGAAACTTTACCTATAGACTATTTTTCTAACGCAAGTAAAGGTTGGTGTTTAGTAAAATATAAAGGGATTTCTCTGGGAGGGGTAAAGGCTTTGGGAAATCGAATAAATAATTATTACCCAAAGGAATTAAGGATTACCAATTTATAAGCGTCCTTCAGCTTCTTGCTCTTCGATGATGAGTTGACAAATATCTTTGGCAACGTCATCTTTGCTTTTCAGTTCAAAGGAAAATACTTCACCTGAACGTTTAATAACCGTGATTTTATTGGTGTTATGTGCAAAGCCTGCTCCTTGATCTCTCATGGAATTCAATACAATAAAATCTAAGTTTTTTCTGGCTAGTTTATCCTTTGCATGTGCTAATTCATCGTTTGTTTCTAAAGCGAAACCTACTAAAATCTGATTCGGAGTTTTTAATGTACCTAGATGACTTAATATATCTTTTGTCTTAGTTAATGCAATGCTAAACTGATCTTCCTTTTTCTTGATTTTTTGGGTAGCAACTTCCTGTGGGGTATAATCCGCTACTGCAGCACTCATGACAATGATATCCGAATGGCTAAAATTGGCTTGCATCGCATTGAACATATCATTTGCAGAAACTACATCGATACGATTAACAGCCTCTGGTGTTGCTTGACTGCTAGGACCACTTACTAGTGTTACTTCTGCACCTAACTGTACTAATTGATTAGCAATAGCATAACCCATTTTTCCTGAGGAATGATTGCCAATAAATCGAACAGGATCTATCGCTTCATAAGTCGGCCCAGCGGATACTAAGGCTTTTTTACCAGCTAATGGTTTCGAATCTTCGAAAAAATGCTTAATAAAAGAGAGAATTTCTTCAGGCTCAGCTAAACGACCTTCACCTACCAAACCACTGGCTAATTCACCATGGCCTGGAGGAATGATTTGATGTCCAAACTGAGTTAAACGTTGAATATTTTGTTGTACTGCGGGGTGTTTCCACATGTCCAAGTCCATGGCAGGAGCGAAAGCAACTGGCCCTTTTGCTGATAAATATACAGCAAGCAATAGATTGTCACACAATCCTAAAGCACATTTGGAAATGGTATTAGCCGTTGCTGGGGCAATTAACAAGAGATCTGCCGATTCGGCAAGATGGACATGGTTATTCCATTCTCCCGTTTTTTCCTGATAATAATCCACTAAAACGGGTTTATTGGAAAAGGTGGAAAGTGTCAGGGGAGTGATAAATTGAGTGGCTTCTTCGGTCATAATAACTTGAACCTCGGCCTCTGCTTTGCGAAGTAGTCTTATTAAGGTTGCAATTTTATAAGCGGCAATGCTGCCGCTTATACCTATTACAATATTTTTGCCTCTCAAAGACATAGAACTTAATTATTCTTGTTCTTTAGAAGGGTTTCTGTAATACACCTTATCGTGTAAAAATTCGTCTACCGCTACTAATGATGGTTTTGGCATACGCTCGTAGTGTTTGGAAATCTCAATTTGTTCACGATTTTCAAATACCTCTTCTAAGTTATCATTGCTACTTGCAAACTCAGAAAGCTTTTGGTTAAGCTCTTCCTTTATATCCACAGAAATCTGATTAGCACGTTTGCTAATGATGACGATTGATTCGTAAAGGTTATCGGTACCTTTGTCCAATTCTCTTAAGTCACGAGTGACTGTAGAATTTGGAACTGTATTTTTATTTTGGCTCATATATAATTAAATATGTATGTTCTAAATTTTGTTTGCTTGTTCGATTAATTAGTTTCTACAGGAACTTCAGATTTCTCTGTTACCCCCAATTCTTCGTGACGCTTTTTACGTGCTTCTTCTTCTGCATTAACTAATTTTATAGCTGCAGCAATTTTTCTTTCTGCACTAGATCTTAGGGAATTCAACTCCGAATTATATTTGCTTTCTGGGAAGTGCTCTTGGAAAGATTCATAGTAATCTAACATCTGATTGAATCTATCTTCCTGGCGATGAGGAAAACTATTGTCCGCAAATAAATATTGGGATTTCACCAGTAAGAACTCCACTTCTTCGGCATGCTTGGTGTCTGGATATTGCTTTAATACATTTTCCAATGCAATAACGGCTGCTCGGTAATCATCTGGTAAGCCCATGTTGAAATACAACTTGGCATTATCAAATGCTTTCTTTTCTAATTTATCACGTAAATCTTGGATTAAATTTCCTGCTTCTTCTGCTCGTTCGGATTCTGGATATAAATTGACAAATAATTGCAATTGATCAATCGCTTTTTTGGTATTGTCCTGATCTAAGTTTGATCTTGGTGAATCTAAATAATAACAGTAGGCAGACATAAAACGACATTCTTCTGCTCTTGCACTATTTGGATAATTATCTGCAAACATTTTAAAGTGATATCTAGCCGAAATATAGTCCTTCAGGCGGTAACTTGCATAGGAAGTATAGTAGAATAAATCTTCCGCTTCTGCTGTGCCTCTATATTTGGCTACTAATTCTTCAAATAAAGTCAAAGCTTTGGAATACTTACCCTTCTCGTAGTATTTCACCGCTTCTTGATACTTCATCTGAATATTATTGCTGGCTCTTAATTTCTCGAATTTACTTTTACAGCTGGTTAATCCGCTGAATAGCAATAAAACGACAATAAGGCTAAATACATGATTCTTTAAAAACATTTTACAAAGATACGTCAATTAATACTAATTTTCAATTATATTTATTTCACGAAAATAACGCTTTAAATATGAATTTAAGCAGCGTGATAGCCTTTTAACAATCTTTAACTAAGCCTTTTTCTACTAATCAAATGGTTCATTTATTCGTTTTATTGAATTTAAACTCACTTAGAAATAAAGTAAATCACTAGGACTTCCGTCAAATCTGTGTTGAAATCAGCCCCGAAAACGGAATTTTCTAAGAAAATGATTATATTTACACATAAAATTGATTTTAGATTATTGTATTAAAAAATGGATTTATTACAAAGAGTAGAGCAGGCATTAGATTCAATAAGACCTTATTTGGAAACAGATGGAGGAAACGTTTCTATTGAAGAAATCACACCTGATAATGTGGTAAAATTGAAATTATTAGGAACTTGTGCGAATTGTTCTATGAGTATCATGACTTTTAAAGCAGGTCTTGAACAAGCTATCAAAAAAGCAGTTCCTGAAATTGTAGCTGTCGAAGCTATCAATTTGACGGATATGAATGATCCGAATGCTATTAATCCGAATCAATTGTAATTAGACAGGGAGAGGTTAACACAATTTAACACCGTCCTGTTAGGATTTAATATACATTTGTAAGGTGATACGATTGAAACTGAAATATATAGGTCTTTTGATGATTTTGTTTTTGAGCTTAACAGCACAGGCTCAACAGAAAAAAATTGTCCAATTTTCAGGTTTTGTCACCGCAACAGGTACTGATGTTCCAGTCCCATATGTTACCGTTAGAAATACCAGTTATGGCAACGAAACTTTTGCCGCTAACCATGAAGGATATTTTACTTTTGTAGCTCATGTAGGTGATATTATTGAAATTTCATCTATTGGTTATCAAACCACATCGGTAACCATTCCTGATGTTGAAGATGATAAATATTCGGTGACTGTAGAAATATTACCTTTAGTGAAAGAGTTACCTGTAATTGTAATGGGAAGACCAATGCCTTGGGCTAGTATTGAAGAGTTTAATCGTGAATTTTTATCGCTTAACACTAGTAATGATGAAGTTCTTACCGCAAAGCGCAACTTAAGTCCTCAAGCTTTAGCTTCTTTATCTCGTATCTTACCACGTAATGCTGAAGAAATTCATGCTTTTAATAACATGCAGAGACATATCAATTTATCGAATAAAGCCATCAATCAAAACATGGCAAATCCTTTATTGAATCCTTTTGCATGGGGACACCTAATCAATCAAATTAAACGTGGAGATTTTAGTCGTGAACGATTAAAATACTAATTTGAATCTAGCATATTAATCTTATTAAATTCACGAATGTTTAGACGGCTTGCTAAGTAAGACACTAAAGTTGACACGATTAATATTGTGATGAGAATAATAAAAAAATCGGAATAACGCATATCCACAGGATAAGCATCAAATAAGGAACCTTCTGAAGTTTTTACAAATCCGAATACATCTTGCGCGATACAAAAGCCTAAACCAATTAATGCTCCTACAGTACTTCCTATTAAAGCAATCATAATTCCCTGGTAAAAGAAGATGTTCTGAATCAGTTGATGGTTTGCTCCTAAGCTCTTTAATACTACTATATCTTTTTTCTTATCAATAACCAACATGGTTAATGAACCTATGATATTGAAAATAGCAATGATCCCGATGATAGTAACTATGAAAAATACAATCCACTTTTCTGATCGTACAGTTTTATAAAGGGTTGGATTTTGTTCTTCTCTATTTTTTACTAAATAGTCTTTGCCTAGTTTTTCTTGAATATCACGTTGTAATTGAGGAGAATTGTCATTACGTCCGTAAAGTTCTATAGCCGTTATTTGATCGTATTCATTTAACAAATCTCTTCCAAAATCGATTGGCACGATAATCAAATCATCGAATCCAGGTTGATTATTTAATATGGCGCTTGCAGGAATCCTTCTGGTGCGTATATCTTCTAGCGGGTTAATATTATTTGGGGATGCCTTTTTATCAGGTATATGCAGGATAAGTTGGTTATTCAATCCTTGAATTGGCACTTGCAAATTCGCCTGGACTAATGCTCCTAAAATAGCATGATCGACACTATCGACTTTAACATTCAATGTGCCAGCAAATAACATTTCTTGAGTAGCATGAGTTAGAAGGCTTTTAGGTTCTATCCCTTTTATTTTTGCTATAAATTGATGATTGTTATATTCTGCAAGAATCTTATCTTCCAAGACCTCGCTATAAGATGTTATATTCGGGTTATTACGAAGATCATCAAATTTGGAATCCTTTGTACTAAATACTTTACCTTTCGCAGGTTCAATCCTCAACTCTGGAGAGAAAACACTGTATTGAGAAAGTATAAACTTCTCAAGACCATTATAGAAAGAAAGTACAATCACTAATGCTGCAGTACTAATCAACACACCTACAACACTAATCGCTGAAATGATATTAATCGCATTGATTGATTTCTTGGAGAATAAGTATCTGTTTGCAAAGAATATTGGCAGCCTCATATTTATGCTCTGATAAATGGATTATTAGCCTTTTCTTCACCAATAGTTGTGGGTTGACCATGCCCCGGATAAACAATAGTATGATCTGGTAAGGTATATATTTTCGTAGCAATACTACTTAATAATTGCTGATGGTTACCACCTGGTAAATCAGTTCTACCTATACTACGATAGAATAACACATCTCCTCCAATTAGAAATTGATGCTCCTCATTATATATACATAGGTGCCCTGGGGAATGTCCAGGAGCTAATATTAATGATAGTTCATAATTACCTATTTTTATCGTATCATTCTCTGAAAGGAAACTATCAGGAATTGGAGAGGGTTCGTAACGAATCCCCATCTGCGGAGCATAATTCTGTACCTGAATAATTAGTGGCAATTCCTTTTCATGGAAATTGGGCATTACTGAATATGTCTCACAGATATACTTATTTCCCAACACATGATCAATATGTCCATGAGTATTGATTAAAGCTACTACATTTAACTCATTTCTTCGAATGTAATCTGACAAAAACTCCTCTTCCTGATAATTGTGCATTCCTGGGTCAATTACCGCGCAATTCTTCTCATCATCGTAGATGAGATAAGTGTTCTCTTGATAAGGATTAAATGTAAATGATTTAATATGTAGCATATCCAAAATTAGAAATTATTTCCATTTTAAGGATATTATTAATTGGTTAATATCGGTTTTAATAAAATCCAAAACAGGTTGAATAGAATCTAAATTTGGTTTTTCATTAAAATATAATGCCCCACGTAAAAAATGCGTTGTGCTATCTGTTAAATAAAATTGGTAATTAGAAGCCGTATTCCCTCCTATTTGATAAGCAAATCCATGCTTTTTTTCATTAGGAATACTAATATTCACCTGATCAATAGCAGTAGCTTTAGCACTGTGTTTAAAAGCAAATATTCGCGCATCTTCAGAAAGTTCTTCTAGAGTCTTTTTAGCATCAAGTTGAAAATAACTTACATGAAGTGTTGCATTGAATTCCGGAAATTGAATATTCTTCCAACAGAACTCTAGTTTGCCTTTACCTTGAAAGTCCTGAACAATTGCGTACACAGGAATTTGAAATTCATAAGGACAGCCAGTATTTGTTTGAATATATTTTTTTTCAGGTAATGGAATGCGAAAATACCCTTTTGGCTTCGGTGAATAATCATCATTTGCACAAGAAAATAGGCAAGTCGAAACGATTAGAAAAAACGCAACAATTATTCTTGATTCCAAATTTCCCAATTTTTCTCTGCTTGCAAAATAAGCATTTCATATCCATTTTTGATGGCAGCACCCTGAGCCTTTCCTTTGGCTAGAAACATCGTTTCTACTGGATTATAGATCAAATCATATAATAAATGTTCTTGAGTGATTCCTTCATAAGGAATATTCGGACATTCATCAACATTCGGATATGTACCTACAGGAGAACAATTTATAATTAACGGATATTGCTTAATAATATCCTCAGTTAATTGATCGTAAGCATATTGATGCTGATCTGCCTTTCTGCTAACAATCCGAAACTCAATCCCTAATTGCTGCAGACTATATACCACAGCTTTCGTAGCGCCCCCATTCCCTAAGATTAAGGCCTTTTTATGATGACTTTTTAATAAGGGTTTTAATGATTCTGTAAATCCATAAGCATCCGTATTAAACCCCTTTAAATACGGTGCAGACTGACCTTCCATCCGTTTTATTTGGATACAATTTACAGCAGACATTTCTTTAGCCTCTTCTGAAAGCTCATTTAAAAAAGGAATTACCTCCTGCTTATAAGGTATAGTGACATTAACTCCATATAAGTTAATGTCGTTTGTGTATAAGTCTTTGAAATCCTCAATCGAAGGCAATGGATATAGATCATAGTCAATATCCTGTATACCTTCTTGAATAAATTTTTCTACGTAATATTTTTTTGAGAAAGAGTGACTTAATGGAAACCCAATCAATCCTAATTTCCTCATTTATTTTTTGCTGTATTTATTAATGATATCAATAATTACCTGATTACCTTGCAACTGAGGAAGATATTCAAAAAGAATATAATTCTTTTCAGGATCGATGTTCAATGCTAAATCCAGAAAATTCAATGCGTCATTGTATTTACCTGCGGCAAACAAATAAGCCACCATTCGATAATACAACAGCGCATCATCCGGATTGCATTTTATAGCTTCAGAGATGACATCTATAGCTTCTTGAAGATGAGTTTGCTCATAAAGTAATGAGGAGTAATCAAGCCATGCTTCAACATCCGTAGGATTTAATTCCACAACCTTGCCATAAGCCTCGATAGATTGGTCAAACTGTTTTAATTTATACCGAGCATCAGCAATGGCAAACCAGTAATCTGGATTTTCATCATCTATTTCCAATGCTTTCTTATAAAAATGCAAAGATTCAAAATAGCGTTCTTCAAAATCCAATGTTACACCAATACCAAACCAGGCATCACTTTGATTACTGTCTAACTTAACTGCTTTCTTATAATATTTCCTAGCCTCATCCATTTTTTCCAACTTCTCATAACATTCCCCGATGGCACAATAAGTATCAGCAGTAGGTGGTTCATATTCGAAAGTCTGTTTATAAACTTCTATAGCTTCAGTGTAACGATCCAGATTGACTAATGCATTACCCTTATTGAAGTACGCTGATGAAAAATTATCCTTAATTAAAATAGCGTAATCATAGGCATCTATTGCAGCAGCATATTGTTCTAATTTATGATAAGCATTCCCCAAATTATACCATGCGGCAAATGAATACGGGTCTGAGTCTATGTATTGTAGATAGAACTGCGCACTCTCTTCATGTTTCTCAAGCACATCGTAACAGAAAGCGATTTCATACAGAGCCTCTTGATTCTCTTTGTTTATAGCCAAACATTTTTTAAGATTATCAATCGCTTTGATATAGTAACCTTGAATCTGATATAAATTTGCTATTTGATAATACACTTCATCAGGATTATCACTCAACTCTAAGGATTTCAAGAAATTCTCTTCTGCTTGCTCATGTTCTAGAAGTGTTGAAAAGATAGTTCCTTTAATTAAATAGATGTCAGCTTCTGAAGGCTCTAAAAATTCAGCTTTAGTAAGTGCTTCCAAGGCTAATTCAAATTGATGTGTGCTTGTTAGAAGTTGAGCCTTTTTAATGATAAAGAGTGTTTCAAAGGGGTGTTGAGCTATTGCGAAATCGATTACTTGCAAAGCTTTTATTGGGTCATTTTTTGAAATATAATAATCAATAATGCTTTCAAACGCCTTAGTATCAAAGAAATACTGATCCTCATTTCTCAACATTTCCTCATATCTATCCACAGAAAATTTTTGCTCTTCTGTTGATTCAAATTCGAAATCTTCGTCCATATACCTCCTAATTTTTTAAATAATCCAATGATTCATCCCTAGCTATGTTGAAAATAAGATTTTTTATCGAGCATTTTTTTATTTTGTTTTCCACATATCCACAGAGTATTGACTTCGTGAACGTTAAAAAGTAAAATCTGTAAAAACTTTTTTCAATAAAAAAGCCAGTTCAGAGAACTGGCTTTCTATAATAGTAATTGTTAAAACTAACAATTATTTTTTGATTTCAACACGACGGTTTTGTACGCGACCTTCTTCAGTGCTGTTAGAAGCGATTGGATTAGCTTCACCGTAACCTGTAGCTGTGATGCTTGATGCAGACACACCAGCGTTAACTAAGTATTGTTTTACTGCGTTAGCACGGTCTGTAGACAAAGTCAAGTTATAAGCTTCAGTACCTTCAGCTGATGCATAACCATCTAAAGAAACTGATGAATTGTTATCTTTCAATTCTTTAGCTAATTTATCTAAAGTAGAGTAAGATTCAGTTTTCAATACTGAGCTATCAAATTCGAATTGAATTGGAGCAAAGTATCCTGAAGTAGTTCCGTCAGTTAATTGCTGAGGCTCAGGGAATTTGATTGGACATCCAGAACCATCAACTACTGTACCAGCAGGAGTTCCTGGACATTTGTCAAATTTATCAGATACACCGTCACCATCAGAGTCTTTGCTTAATTGATCAACAGTACCTTCTAAAGTAGATACGCGTTGTTTCAATGCTTCAACTTCGTTACGTAATGAAGGGTCTTTCA
>DAIQBS010000027.1:0-45888 GCA_036781025.1 Sphingobacterium sp.
GCTTCTTAGAGCCTATTCTTAACCCTTAATTCGCATTAGTAGTTAGTAGTTAGTATTTAGATGTAGAACTTGGCTGAGGTTATTAGGCGAAGCCTACCAAGACCCACCGTCCTTGCGATGAGGCACGAAGAAGCAATCTCTTGTAAGATTTGAGATTTGAGACGTAAGATTTGAGAGGATGTTTTCCTAAACATATCGTAACTGCAAAGTTCAGAGATTGCTTCGCGGGCTCGCAATGACGGTGGGGCTAGGTCAGGCGAAGCCTGATTTCACCTGCGGAGCAGGTGCACCTTCGGCCCATTTCCAGCGGCGGAAAGACAGCAAAAACATCGTGGCTTTCGAGTGAAGGGAATGGCCTAGGAAGAGCGTAGCGAATTCCAGCCATCAAAGATGTTTTTGTTGTGTGCCCTCGCCTTGTGCGAAAAGCCGCCTTAAATGGGCCAAAGAGTTTTGGTTCCTTTTGCTCTCTCAAAAGGAACTAGGCCTTCCGCGGCTATGAGCGGAGATAGAAATAGTATTTAGTATTGAGTACTTAGTAGTTAGATGCTGAACTTGCTATTTTGAACCAAGAGAACCTGAATAACCTGAATTTAATGAGTAGAAAGAAAATCATAAAAATAGGAAGCTGTATTCAGTATTTTCAGTAAAATCATTTCCTCTTGGTTCAAACAAGGGCGATACAAGGCAGGCTTCGAATGTAAAATTAAGGCTTCGCCTGCCTTGTACCATCGGTCTTCCTTACCTAAGCCCATTTACTCCACTGTAATATGTGAAAGTTGTATTTTATCGATTTCTTTAGTTTGCACATTTTCAAATACTAAATCCTGCATTCTGCCGGAAGTAAAGTCAGCGGGAATAGTAAAGCTGAAAGTTTTCAATGCTACATCAAATTTGAAATCATTTATCGGATAGGATTTTTGGTTTTTATCAAATAAGGATACTTTAAAAGTGCTGTTTTTATAGAATTTATTATATTTTTCAATGTCAATACTAAAAGTAATTTGACTTGATTTTTTAACTAAAACTGCTGATGAATTAGGATGAATTATTTCTATTAGAGGAGGTATGATTATTTTGAAGGGATCTGAAATTACGGTACGAATACCGCTAATTACTTTAATCCTATAGGTGCCAATTTTAGGATCACTTTCAAAAGCAGTTAAATAGATTATATTGGCATTTCTGATACTAAAACCCATTGGTATTTCTCTATTTTGCTCATCGATTAAGAAAACTTGAGTTTTACCATCATCTAAAATGATATGTTCTGTGAAAATATTAAACATTGCATTTCCAATAATATATTTATTGTCAGCGAGATTGACATAGATTTTCAGTAAAGGTTGATTTTCGATAATTTTTAAGGTATACGTTTTACTTTCCTTATTCTCTGCTTGTACTCGATATTGTACTGGATGAGTTGTTTTTACTTCGACGTTGGAGGCTGGTTGAATACTTGCTGCATTAGAAACAATAATTTCTGGTTTAATACTTTCTGGTATTTTTTCGAATGGTGGCCAGTAAATAAAAATCTCATTATTTACGATACTGGCATGTAATTTATTTCCTTTATTGTCTAATACAGTAAACGATTCAATAGCAACCTGATTCGATTTTAAGGTTTCTTTGGAACAGGAACTTCCAAGTAGAAGTATTAAATGAATTGAAAATAGGATTAAAAAAGTATAGGAGAATGGTTTATTCAAAGACATAATTTAATAGAATGGAATTTATGGATGAAAATAAATGAATAGCTGGTCAGCACATCCAAGACTGACCAGCTGTTCAGCTATTATTATAACAGTTTAAAGGCAATATTAGCATCAGCTTTTACCAACAAAGCAGGGCCAGATCCTGTCTGACTTACGTTGCTAAATTCAATTAATTTGATGGCATATAAGGTTCCTGTTGTATTATTTCTAACAAGAACTGTTCTACCAACAATGGCATCATTTGCCAAAGTACTGGTATTATAAGTATACCAACCATAGGGAGGTGTATTAGCAGTTTCTCTTCCTAGGGTTTGAGCAGAATTACCTGCGTTCCAATCAGAGGCTTGAACTAAATCAAAGGATTTGTCAATAAATTCCATACTAAAACCAGTTGCTGGAGAAATATTTCCATTGACATGACTGCTAAATACCACTTGATGGGTGGCCGTTGACGAAAGACTTTGAGCGCCACTTCCTGAAAGATCAACATATACTTTAGGCCAATTTGCAGCATCTCGAGGCGACCACCATTGCCCATCAATAACATACAATGGCACTTCTGCCTGTGCGGATAAAGAAGAAGCTTTTTATTGGTCAATAGGTTGGATTCTTTCTGCTTCTTTATTACAGGAAGTAAATACGGTAATAAATAAAATTAGAGTTAATGCGCTAGTAAATAATGTTTTTAAATTTTTCATGTGTTCATATTTTTAATGGTATAATGAATGTTTGCCTTTTTGGAAATTGGATGTTAGTTACTTACTTGCAAAGAGGCGTTTCGGCTTACTGATTTCCAACCGTCAAAATCAAATTTTAGTTGAACGCTAGGAAATGTTCCTGTAGGGAAGTCTGCTGGGAATTGAACTTTGATGGACGTTCTATCCCAGGATTTAATAATTAAAGTATATTCTTTTTGATCAATGGTCGCAGTCACCTTTTTTAATCCTAGAAAGACAGTTCTATTTGCTGGTAATATATTCCAATCTGCCGATTTATTTAAGAATATTGTTGAAAAAGGAAGAAAGACACCAGGCTGATTATATTTAATAACAAATGCTGTTTCAAGAATAACAGTTTGACTTAAATAGGTGACCGATGTTGTATAGGTTCCTTCTGTAATAGTCGCAGGTATTCGCTCGAATAGTTCTAAGCCAATGCAAGAAAATAAATAATTTCCGTCGGGCTGAGCTCTAATTCCGCAACCAGAACTGGTATTCATTTGGAAAACTTCTTTAGTTTCTTGATTGCTGAGCATCACTTTTAATAGTTTTGGATTTGTCATCCCAAAATTTCCTGTAATGGAGGGAAATTGTGCCCTAGGGAAAAGTACTCCTATTCGGTTAGAAGTCCAATAGGCTTTTAAGTCTTGCTCTTGGAAAATAATCTGTAGCTTATAGGTTTTTGAACTACCATCGGCAGCAATAACGGTATAGGTTTTATCTTTTGAATAGACATCTACTGGCAGATTTTCCTCTTTTAATTTTGCACCTTCTGATAAGACAATTTCAGGATCAATAATTTCTAAGCCTAAATAAAATGGAACATATAGCTTGATGCTATTTTCTTGATGATTGATCGCTCCATAAATTTGTTCCCCATCGGGTACATTGTTGACCTTATAAGAAAGTATTTTATCTTTTGGCTCTATTGGCAATTCTTCTTTTTTAGTACAAGAAGCTGAAGTAATGCCTATAGAAGCTAATAGAAGGAGGAGATTTAATAATCGCATAAACATGGTTTGTTTTTGTTTTAGAAGGTTAAAATAGAAGGGTTAATAAAAGACTAATTTTTAATTTCGAATGTTTTGCTTCCAGCTTTAACAAGAACATATTCGAAGGTAAAATAAGGTTTGGGACTATTTTTTAACCAATCTTTAGGATTCAATAAATCCTTATAAATGCTTAGAATTCTAATTTTTGCATAATTGCCTTTTGCTGTTTTGATAATCAGTGTACGATCGGGTATAGGGTAGCAAATATGTGTTTTTGCCTCGGTTCCATCTCCTTTAATCGCTCCGGTGAAATCGTAAATATACCAGCCTAGACCTTCTCCAAAATCACCTGAATCGTCTGTTCCATAAGGCTTTTCACCTTTTCTAAATAGCTTTTCATCTGGAATGTCTATAACATCTTCAAATTTTTGTTTGACAAGCAGTATGGCTCCCTTTCCTGTACCCCCTGTTTTTTCGGAATTGCAATTCAAAAAGCTACGGTATATTCCACTGAAACTAATGTCCCAACGATTGGTTTGTTTAAAGTCTGGATTTATGGCAATGTTTGATTCTAAATTGAAATAGATTGCTGATTGATCGGAGGTAGGTGCTGATCCTTCAGGTAAGGCTTCTCCGTAATTACTTACTCGAATTAAACGGTTGAATTGTGCTTCATTTTCTATAGGATCTGGTTTTTCCTCGGGTTTTACCGCTTGTTTTTCACAGGATTGGAAAGAAACGCTCAGCAGGAAAAGAAAGATAATTTTGCTAGAAAGGAAAGGTTTTAGAATTGTAATTGTTCTCATAATTTTATTTGTCTTGTTATATTATTTATAATGATTCTAAATAATATAGCTAAGATAAGGCAATAGCTTTCAGTTTATTATCTGCAAATCGATAATTCATATATGAAATATGATTAATAAACTATTCAGCTCTTAGGGGATGAAGGATTTTGGAAAATTATGTTTCACTAGTAAAAAAAACATTCATTTATGGGCAATCACTATAAAGAAATAAAATTAGAATCTGATGTATTGGCTTGATTATGTTACTGTTAAATTATTATAATTTGAAGGTTATGTGGTCAATATGCAGGATAATTATGATAAAATATTGGACAAATGAACTTGGATTACTCAATAACTTTGGATGAAGAGCTGAGAAAATCTAATTCTTAACTCTTAGAAAAGGCTGACAATTATTACTAATTCTAGACAATATGAAATTTATAATGCGCTTCCTGTGGGTTTTATTTTTATTTCATTCCAGCATAAATAATTCGGTATTCGGACAGCAAGTTCGTTTCGAACAAGGCTTTCCTGATCAGATTTTATTAAATGTTACTACGGATCTTTCTAATAGCATAGCCGTCAACTGGAGAACACATCAATTATTTCCTGTTAGTTCCATACAAATTAAAGAAGAGGAATCCAGTAGCAAGTGGAAACAACAGGTTTCGGATAAACTTGCCATCAGCAAAAGATTTGAGTTTAATAAGGATACCAGCTACCAACATGAGGTCATAGTTCATGATTTAAAACCTGCTACAAGGTATACTTATCGAGTAGGAAATGGAGATCAATGGTCGGAATGGTTTGTTTTTAAAACAGCTGCTGCAAAGCAGGATTCCCTAAAGCTGATCTATTATGGCGATGTGCAAGCACAAGTACAATCCTTATGGTCTAAAGTTTTTAGGCAATCCATGATAAGTATTCCTGATGCCCAATTAATGCTATTTGCTGGAGATATAGTGAATAGAGGAAATAATAGTCATGAATGGGAGGAATGGTTTCATGCGATGGATTATCATGCCGCTCAAATTCCTATTCTTCCAGCTTCTGGTAATCACGACCATGCGGATGATGCAACTGGAAAACATCGAATTACAAGGCATTGGAATAAGCAATTTAATTTACCAACGAATGGGCCAAAAGGCTTGGAGGAAACCTGTTATTATTTGGATGTTCAAGGAGTACGATTTATCGTATTAAATACAGAAATGTTTATCGATGAGGAGCAATTTAGGAATTCTCAATTAGCATGGCTTACCCAGTTGTTAAAGGAGAATAAACAACAATGGACAGTGATGTTGTTGCATCACCCCATCTATTCGACCAAGAAGAATCGCGATAATGATCTATTGCGGGAAAAGATAAAACCTTTGATTGAGCAATATGGAGTGGACTTAATTTTACAAGGTCATGATCATGGATATGCTAGAGGTCGGTCGAAAGTTCCTGGAAATGGACATGCAACTTATGTAGTTTCCGTTTCAGGACCTAAAATGTATGAGGTGGAACCTGCTACATGGATGGACAAGCAATTGGCATTCACTCCCTTGTTTCATGGATTAGAAATTAACCAAGATCAGTTGAAATTTAGTAGCTATAATCAATTAGGAGAACTCGTTGATTATTTTGAAATCAATAAGAATTACAAAAACTGAGCAAGATGAAAACTAAGGAATGGATGAATAGAATAGTTTTTCTGCTGATTTGCAGTTGCCTTTTCTATTCCTGTAAGCAAGCTACAACGAGTAGTCGAAGTATAGCATCAGTAATCCAAGAAACGGTATCCGGATTATATGAATCGGGTGCTTGGGAAAAATTTGATAGTTTAAATCAAGAAGAGATTTTGGCTTATTTTTCGAAGCAAGATCAACAAGTTTTGGCTGAAAAATATTGGGAATTCGAAATTAGTGAGGAATCAATCGTTTATATCTGTCGGGATAAGAATCAACAAGAAACTCCTTTTTGGTTGGCAAGGAATGGATTTGAAAAAACAACGCTCAGGTTATCCAATGAGTCAGTTGAATATGAAATTTGGAAAAAGAAATTTCAGAAAGGTTTGGTTAATCTAGGAATCAATGGATTCGATAGGCATCGTTTTGTATATTTTACATTAGTACAACCAATACAAGCGAGCAATGAATTTAAAATAAATCCAATTTTTCCTGTTGATCAAACCATCCAACCCTTAGCGAAGGGAAGCTCTACTTATACAGACTGGACAGAATTGCAGTTGTTAGCGATTCCTGAGGAATTGCAAGGATCGTATTTGTTGAATACCTATCGTGGAAGATCCAGAGAGGCACATTTGCAACATGCATTTCGGAAAACAAACTACCCAACTTCAGATACACCCGATCAAATTCTTTTAAGCTGGACTGGAGAAACCAACAATTCTCAGCATATCAGTTGGAGAACGTCAAAATCTGTGAACGAATCCAGTATCTATTATTGGAAAAAGAATGAGACAGATACTATTCAGCTTAGTGCAAAAGCAGAGACCATACTGGATGTGCAATTGTCTAATGATTCGGAAGTGAAAAGATTTCAAGTGGATTTAGCAGGCTTAAGTTCAGGCACTACTTATGCGTATCAAATTGTGGCAGATCAACAGAAATCGGATATATATACTTTTCAGACGGCTTCCAATTCAGATTCATTAGAATTTGGCTGGTTTGGAGACATTCATAATGATGAGGTTTGGGCTAAACATGTCCCTAAATGGCAACAAGCATTCCCAAATGCTCAATTTTATTTGCTGACGGGTGATTTGGTCAACACGGGGCAATACAGGGATCAATGGGATCAATTGATGAACGGTTTAGCTTCCATCGGATCCAGTAGATCCATCATGGCGGTTCCGGGAAATCACGATAGTCAGGAAGGAATATTTCCATCCATGTATCGAAGTTTTTTAAAGTATCCTAGTAATGGCCCCTTTGCTGAAGCAACTGGATTAACCTATTCTTTTACTTATAATTCTGCTCAGTTTCTGATGTTGGATGGCGTAACTTTTTCTACGGCTGCTCAGAAAAAATGGCTGGAACAAGAACTTAAAGCCAGTAAATCAACATTTAAAATCGTCTGTTTTCATTTTGCTCCTTATACATTTGAAAGCACTTATCCGGATATCATCAGCGATTGGATTCCTTTATTTGATCAATATGGGGTAGACTTAGTTTTGAGCGGACATTTTCACTATTACTTAAGAACTCAAGCTGGAAAAGCGAAACCCGCTCCCACCTATGTCATGTCTGTCGCTACCAGTGTAAAAAAGAGGGATGATATTCAAGTGCTTCCAGATGCTAAGTGGAAAAATCAGGGATACCTGTATCAACATATCAAAATAAAAAATAATACACTTGAGCTGCGTGCAGTGGATACTGCCGGGCTATTGATTGATAATTTTAAAATCATAAAACCTAACTGAGAATGATGAAAAACCTAGCCTTTGTTTTATTATTTACCTTGCTGGCAATCGGGGGAAAAGCCCAGCAAAAGATTAGCTTAACCGTTGAGAAGCAGGAATTGATATTTCCCTTGCAAAAGTTGCATGTACATGGGAGTTCCATTGTCGAATTAGCCAATGGGGATTTACTGGTTGCCTGGTTTGAGGGGTCTGGAGAGCGTTCTGCGGATGATGTAAGGATTATGGGAGCGAAATATAATCAGCAACGTAAAACCTGGGGGAAACCTTATGAATTGGCAGATACACCCGGATTACCCGATTGTAATCCTGTATTATTTATTCATCAAAAAGAGTTGTTCTTAGTTTGGATAGCTGTTCACGCTAATAAATGGGAAAACTCCATATTGCGGGTTCGGAAAAGTCAATCCTTTGATGGAGATCAAGTTGAATGGAATTGGCAAGATAATATTTTATTAAAACCAGATTCGAGCTTCGAAAAGGAGGTGAAAGATCGGTTTAAAGAATTGCCAAATTTACATCGAGGTTGGGCTGAGTATGCGCCTGAATACGATGATTTAATTATGGAAGCATCCGAAGATGTATTAAAACGTTCTATCGGTTGGATGACCAGAATAAAACCTTTGGTATTAGCATCTGGCAGAATTTTACTACCCCTTTATTCCGATGGTTTAAATATGTCTATGATTGCTTATTCAGATGATCAAGGCAAGCAATGGAAATCTTCTTTACCCCTGGTAGGAAGGGGAAATATACAACCAGCTTTAGTGGAAAATAGTCAAGGCGAAGTTTTAGCTTTCATGAGAGATAGTGGAGATGCACCTTCAAAATTGCAATTCAGTAAATCGAAGAATCATGGTCTTTCCTGGACGGCAAATGTGGAACTGGAGATTCCTAGTACCGCCAGTGTAGATGTGCTTAAAGTAGGTAAAAACAATTGGTTATTGTTGGTTAATGACTTGGAAGAAGGTCGTGCCAGATTATCCTTATACCAATCTGAGGATGAGGGCTTAAATTGGAAATCCAAAGGTATTATAGTTGAGGACAAAGAAAAGAAGGGTAGGTTTTCCTATCCTGCTATGATTTTAGGTAAGCAAGGTAAGGTACACATTACCTACTCGCACCATCAGGGGAATGAAGTGAAATCCATAGCTTATGTATGTATAGATAGTAAAAACTTGTAAAATAAATCCATGAAAACCATTATGAAACCTATATTTCTTTTACTTATTGCCATCACCTTTTCCCTGAATTCGAATGCACAGGAAGTTCATCAAGATAAACCATTTATTCAGGATTATGCCATAAAATATTTTTCCAATGAAAATCTGTTGGATGTAGCCTGGGATCGAAATGGAAAAATTCAATTGTTAAGTGAGACCGGATTAAAACAACTCAGTCATGCTGAATTGCTATGGCCAGGTGAAGTTGTGTCAGATCAGGTGTATCGCTTTATGAAGGATAAGAAAATTGTGGATATTCAGCAATTGGATCAACAGTTGGTGTACTTAGATCAGGAAGTTATATTTAGTAATGCCTGGGCAGGAAGTTTATACATAGCTCATAGAATGAATCAGGCTAAAGGTTTCCTTTGTTATCCAGATTCGGAATTTTTGGTATACGGTGATCAAGAATTGAAGTACCTTAAAAATTCGAAAACAATATGGCAGATTCCTGTTGGTAACGAGCCTATTGTTCAAGTGTTAAAAGGAAGGGAAGCCGATCAATTTTATGTATTAACCAGTAATCAGTTGTTTGAGGGAACTTTAGATAAGAAAAAGTTGAAGCTCATATTTTCAGGTTCTAGGCTATCGGCTATTACCATCATCCAAAATGAGTTGGTGATTGCCCTAAAAGATAATTGCTTATTCTACTTAAACGAAAAGAATCAAATTGTAAAGTCTATTAGCAAACTGCCATCCTTAGATTTTACTTGCTTAGCAAACATCAATAATGAGTTATGGGTAGGTACTTCGGAAGGAGCTTATAAAATTGCTGCTGATGGAAAAATAAATTACTATGCCAGTAAACGCTGGTTGCCATCTGATCAAGTGCTTGCTATCCAGCAGGGAGCTGGTTCCGATGTTTATGTATTGACCAAAAAAGGATTGTCGAAAATCGTATTTCAGGAATATAATTTAGCTAAAAAGGCTGAGTTCTTTGAGCAACAAGTTCGAGATCGACATATTCGTCTTGGATTTAATGCGAACCTGGTGGGCATGAACAATGGAAACATTCGAACAGGTTACTTAGCTGACTCGGATAATGATGGATTATGGACTTCCATGTATTTAGCTTCTCAAGCATTTCGATATGCCGTGACGAAGAGTGATGAGGCGCTAAGAAATATGCAGGAATCTTTGGATGCCATGGAACGATTGTTCAGCATAAATCCCTTGAAAGGATTTCCTTCTCGATCTTTTGAGCGAACAGGTCATATTGCGGAGCTTGGTGATCCTGAGCGTTGGCAAAAAGCACCGGCAAAGGATTTTGTTTGGAAAGCCACTACCAGTAGTGATGAGGCTATAGGACATATTTTCGCTTATGGTGTAATAGCTGATATTGTGGAAGTCCCTGAGGTAAAAAAACAGGCAATCAAACTCATTGATTCCATGATGACGCATATCGTAGAAAATGATTTGTATTTGATTGATTATGATGGCAAACCAACTCTTTGGGGAAAATGGAATCCGGAATACGTCAATGCTTTTTCAAAAAATATAGGCGATCGAAAATTAAACTCTTCGAATATTATTGCCATGCTGCAAACAGCCTACCATTTCACGAAGAAGGAGCAGTTTAAAACAAAAGCTTTTGAATTGATGGATAAGCATGGTTATCTGGATAATTTAATGACTCCGATGGAGCAGATTGGGAAGGCTACAGAAGGCTCCGATGATTTGAGTCAATTACTTTCAATGTATTGGAATCACTCGGATGATGAAATGTATTTTTTAGGCTATTGGGGATTGTATCGTTATGCTTTTAATCCGGAATTGAAGGAAAAATTCAAAGCTTCTATTTTGGATCATTGGAAAATGGAAAAACCTGAAAAGGATGCCTTATGGAATGTGATTACAGCAATCACAAAACCGGAAGATTTTGGACTCTCCGATGCGGTTTGGTTTTTACAGGAATATCCGATGGATTTAATTCAATGGACCATCAAAAATACCCATCGCAAGGATATTGAATTACTGGAGCAGAACTTTAGAAGGCAAACCACCAAACAGGTTCTTCCTCCGGATGAATTAAAAATTGCCAGGCACAATGGAAATCGATTTGTATTGGATGGAGGACATGATGGAACTTCAGAAAATGCTGCCGGCGATATTTGGTTGCTTCCTTACTGGATGGGTCGATATTTACATATCATTCAATAATTTTTATTATAAAAATGCCAAAATTTCATATTATCTAGATAATTTATTAGAAAATAAGTTGAAAATCAGCCTGTAATTTTGATTATCCAATAATAAACTGTCGACCACATATATAGCCAATAGCAGGTTTGTTCTTCCATATTAAAAAGTTTATTCATGAAAAATTTGACTCTAGTATTCCTTTTATTATCGCTTGGTTTTTTGGGTACCTCTTGCGACTCAAGTAAAACCAATGATCAGTATTCCATTGTAGATTCTTCCTTTGTATTACCTGAAGTAAGACCCTTCGCACAGGCGCACGCCTCCACACTAACGTACCTAAACAATGGAGATTATTTGATTGCATGGTTCGGAGGAACAAAAGAGAAAGACGATGATGTAGGTATTTGGCTTACTCAAGGTAACAGTAAGTCCTGGTCTGAACCCATAGAAATAGCTAAAATTAGAGAAGAGCCACATTGGAATCCTGTTTTATTTCGAGATAAGCAAGATACGATTTACCTTTTCTTTAAGGTTGGGAAGGAAATAGCGGATTGGGAGACTTGGTATATTAAGTCTGCTGATGAGGGAAAAACATGGTCAGAAGCGACAGAACTAGTGGCAGGTGATCGAGGTGGAAGAGGACCTGTACGTAATAAACCAATTGTTCTTTCGAATGGCGATTGGATTGCTGGTGCTTCTAACGAGCAAGGTGTTTGGCGACCTTTTGTTGACATCAGTAAAGATGCTGGAAAAAATTGGAGAAGATCAGCATACTTTGAATTTAACGTGGATAGTTTGGGTGGAGAAGGAATGATTCAACCAACCCTGTGGGAATCTGAAAATGGACAAGTGCATATGTTGCTACGGACTAGTGGTGGATTCATTTATCGAGCAGATTCGAAAGATTATGGACAGACCTGGAATAAACCTTATCCTACGGTATTGCCTAATCCCAATAGCGGAATTGATTTAGTGAAATTGGACAACGGCGATTTATTGCTGTTATACAATCCTGATAAGAAGAATTGGGGTTCAAGAGGTGATCTGCATTTAGCGAGATCAAAGGATAACGGTACATCCTGGAAAGATGAACTGATTTTAGAACATGGAGATCCAGAAGATGAATATTCCTATCCCGCTATCATTCAATCGGGAGATTATGTGGCATTAACCTATACCTGGAATCGATCTAATATTGCCTTTAAACGACTAAAAAAATAGAAGGAGGATTTACCTAAAGCCTCTGGTATATAACACATTTATTTGAAACATTAATGAGCCATAAAAAATTAACATTCAATTATGAAAAAAATCAAACTTTCAACAGCTGTTTTGATGTACATGCTACTGAGTTTAGTGGGCTGTTTCACATCAATCAGGAGTTTTGCGCAGCAGCAAGGAACTACTGTTTCTGGAGTTGTTAGATCAGAAACGACGAATTTACCTTTAGCTGGTGTCAGCATCAGCACCGATAAATCAGGTGCTTCGACATCCAGTGATGAATCGGGGAAATTCAATATCCGGGTAAGTAACGCGGATGCAAATTTAAAATTTACCTATGTAGGCTTCACAACTAAAGAAGTCGCCATTGCACGTTCGGGCAGCATGAACATATTATTAAGTCCAAGTAGTGAGCAAATTGAATCGGTTGTGGTGACCGCTTTAGGAATTAAACGATCGGAGCGATCTTTAGGTTACTCTGTAGGAAAGGTGGATGGGGAAAGCCTGACTAAAGTCGTGCAAGAAAATGTATTGGGAGGTATTGCTGGAAAAGTACCAGGAGTAACTTTAAGTCAAACAGGAGGTGTAGGTTCCTCGGTAAGTATGATCATTCGAGGTGCTACCTCCTTGAGTTCCGATAATCAACCTTTGTTTGTGATTGATGGGGTACCTATGACTAGTGGTACTAATAATGTGCGTAATATGGGAGATCGGAATGAGGTAGACTATGGAAACCCAATTGCTGATATCAATCCGGACGATATCGAAAGTATTTCGATTCTGAAAGGGCCGAGTGCAGCAGCATTATACGGATCAAGGGCTGGTAATGGAGTGGTATTAATCACAACGAAATCTGCCAAAGAAGGTCAGAAAACTTCGGTGAATTTCACATCCAACAATGTGTTTGAAACGCCTTATCGTTATTTGGATTTTCACTATAAATATGCGCCTGGAGGTCATACCATCTTTAGTGAATCCTCCGAATATTGGAATGGTCCTGAATTGGATAAAGGTAATATGGCCGTTCAATGGAATAGTCCAGTGGATGCTAGTGGAAATAAAATTCCTACGGAATTGAAATCCTATAAGGACAATATGAAAAACTTTATTGAAACAGGCATTTCTTCCACCAATAATATTGCTGTTTCTGGCGCTGGAGCAAAGATGTTGTACCGTTTATCGTTGAATAACCTAACGCATAAAGGGATGATTCCTAATAGTGATTTAAAACGTACAGGAGTATCGACGAGCGTGAGTTACAGTATATTGGATAACCTTAAGATTTCTACAGATATTAATTTCATTCGTTCCAATTCGAACGATATGCCAGCAACGGGAAATCGTGGTACAAATCCATTGCAAGCGGTCTACATTTATCCCCATGTGGATGTGCGCGATTTGAGAGATTATTGGAAAGTTGGTCAAGAGGAAATTCAGCAATTGCAGGTTTCTCCTGGTTTGGATAATCCGTATTTCTTAGCTTATGGGGTAACCAACGGATTTAAAAGAAATCGAATTTTTGGAAATGTGAAATTGGATTGGAAAATTAATGAGCATTTTTCTGCATTCATCAGAGGTGCAGAAACCAGATCTGTTGAGAATAGAGAAACAAAAATTCCATGGAGTTATAGCCGCGATTTGAAAGGTGCTTACCATTTGCAAGACATCAAGGGTCATGAAAACAATTTTGATTTCTTAGCAACCTATAATAGCTTGGAAAAAATTCCTGATTTTAATTATTCCGTTTCGGTGGGTGGTAATTATATGCATCAATACGGCTCGGATTTCTATGGAGGATCTCAACGAAATGCTGGTTTGACCATACCGGGTTTATATAGATTGTCTAATATTCCAAGTGCCGGATTAATCATTTCGAATGGGGAGTATGAGAAAGCCATATATAGTTTGTATGGAACAGCGAACTTGGGTTATAAAAACCAATTGTTTCTGGATTTAACCGCGAGGAACGACTGGTCTAGTACCTTACCAGAAAATAACAGGTCTTATTTTTATCCATCGGCTTCCTTTAGCTGGATTGCGAATGAGACGTTAAATTTACCATCGGCCATTTCGTATTTGAAACTGCGCGCAGGTTATGCTCAGGTGGGTAATGATACGAACCCTTACCAGCTAAACCCTGTTTTAGGTACTGGAAGATGGGGTACTATTATTTATTCTACCGTTCCGGGAACATTATTGAATACCAATTTAAGACCAGAAATAGCCTCTTCTTCGGAGGTAGGTTTAGACTTACAATTGTTTAGAAACAGGTTGCGTTTTGAAGGAACTTATTTTATCAAGGATAACAAAAATCAAATTCTTGGTGTAAGTATGCCTGTTTCATCGGGATACAATGGTAAGTTAATCAATGCAGGTAAATTGGAAAGTAAAGGTTGGGAGTTTAGTTTAGGGGGTACACCAATACGCAATGAAAACGGATTAGTTTGGGACATTGATGTGAACTTCACGAGAACGAAGACGAAGATCTTAGAATTGGCAGAAGGAATTGATTATGTAGCCTTTTGGGAAGAAAATAATGGTGGTGCATTGACTTGGGTAGGAGATGAAGTAGGAAACTTGTACAGTAGAGGTTACGCGTACGTGAAAGATCAAAGTTCACCATATTATCGTTGGCCAATATTGGATAAAAATGGAGAATGGATTCAGGATAATGCAGTGGATGCCAAAATGAAAGTAGGTAATTTCAATCCAAACTTCATTGCGGGTATGCAATCTACCTTGAGTTATAAGAAATTTCATTTAAGCTTTAGTTTCGATTGGAGAAGTGGAGGTCAGTTTATGTCGTCTACGTATCGCTATGGTGGTTCAAACTTTAAATCACAGCACCTAATCGATGCATTAATTCCAGGAAGTACAAGAACACCAGAGGAATTAGCTAATTTCCTAAAATCTGATCCTGAAAAGTATATTATTCCACATAATGGAAACTTTCCAAAAGTTGGTGGTTTGACACAAGAAACTGGTGGCTATTTCTTTGAGATGGATGGTGTCGGAGCTTATGATGGTTCATTCGCACCTGGTGTCATTGCGCAGTACGATGATGACGGTAATTTTACGGGTTATATCGAGCATTTGGGTGTAGGAACTACCCATATTTACCCGGTTGCAGATGCTTTTGCCTGGAGCTACAATCAACAGGTTATTTTTGATTCAGATTACATCAAGCTAAGGGAATTAACCTTGGGATATGATATCACGGGGATAAAACGTGTGAAAAATCTTAGGGTTTCCTTGTTTACCAGAAATATAATGATGTGGACCAAAGCAAAAATAGGAATTGATCCGGAGCGAGCTTTTCAAGCTAGTGGAACAGGATTCCGACAAGGGGTAGAAATGCAGAACGTGAGTCCTTGGACGATACCTTTTGGATTTAAATTGGATTTAACATTATAAAAACATGGTCATGAAAAAGAATAGATTCCTTAATATAATAGCAACATGTGGGTTTTTAATTTGCTCAGCATGTTCAAGTCACCTGACAGATATCAATGTTAATCCTAATGGTGTAGATCCCAGTCGTGCAAATGCCAATTTGATTCTTCCGGGAGTGTTGAGTACCTTATCTGGAAACTATGCCTCCCTAGATAATGGGGTGATGGCTGGGTTGGTGCAACATATGCAAGAAGATGGTTGGTTTACTTCCTTCAATCATTATACCTGGGATGCTCGCGATTGGGCAGATTGGTTTGATGTATTGAGAAATAATGATTTACTAATTAAGAGTTCAATCCAAAATGGTTTACCAATGCACGAAGGTATGGGATACGTTATTCGAGCTTTTGCCTTTGGAAATATTACCGATTTATGGGGTGATGCTCCTTATACAGAAGCCTTGCGAGCGAATGAAAATATCATCCAACCCAAATATGATAATCAAGAGATTATTTACCGTGGTATTTTGGATGATCTGCAAAAGGCATCGACTTTATTTCAAAACAATACCAATGCCGGAATCATTCCTGCGAATGATTTGATTTATGCTGGAGATATCAATAAATGGCATCGTTTAGCGAATACTCTATTGTTGCGTTACGCGATGAGGCTATCTGAAAAGCTTCCTGAATTGGTGACCCCAATTATCAAAAAAGTGTACGATAGTGGGGTTTATATTCAGCAACCTAGTCAAGATGCTGTGGTAAATTACTTGGGTAATACTGGTGGAGATTCTTGGTTTTTAGCGCGTCAGTTTGATGTGGATGGTAGTATATTTCGTCGTAGAAAAATTGCCAAAACTATTATGGACCAGTTGAAAACCACCAACGATCCTCGATTATTCGTGTGGATAGATCCGGTACATTGCCAGTGGGTGGAAGATCCTTTGTTAGCTGTAAAGACGGATGAGTTTGTACGTAAAAATGGCGTGTTGCAAACCTATAAATCTTTGACCGATGAGCAATATCAGGCAGAGATAACTGCGGGAAATAAATTTACCAGACATTATAACCCTACTTTATTAGGTTCGAAATTGGATACCGGATTGTATGTGGGTGTTCCAGTGGGAGTTCAAGTGCCTGATGCCACCAACATGAATCCTACACCAGGTCAAATTGTGCAAAATCAACATGTGTCTCAATTGAGCAAGATGTATAGGCAGGCTACTGGTCCATTGCTAAAAAGAAGAATTGCTTCTGCGAGTGAAACGTATTTTATATTGGCGGAAGCGGCTCAGCGTGGTTGGATTACTGCCAATGCTGAGAATATGTATAATGAAGGTATAAAAGCCTCCTTGACAACTTGGAATATTGCCGATAAATATAATACCTTTATTGCTAGAACCGCAGTGAAGTATAATGGAACTTTAGAGCGCATCTTGCAACAAAAATGGGTGGCCAGTTGGAATTGTTCTACAGAGGCTTGGATGGACTTTAGACGTACTGGATTTCCTAAATTAGTGGCAGGGCCAGCATCTTCTGAACCTGTATTGCCAGTGAGATTCATCTACGGTAATAATGAAATTAATGCAAATAAGGATAATGTTAGCGCGGCTATTGAAGCATTACAAGAAACTAGTCATTCTAAATTAAGAGGTAAAAACAGTCAATGGTCGAAACCTTGGTTACTGCAAGGGACCAATAAACCATGGTAAATAAATTAATATATAATGTTTGTATAATGGTATGCCTGATCTTTTTCGGGCATACCATTACTTCTTGTCGTACCCATAAGAATTTAATAGCGCTTGCCCATTCTGATCAAGCTAAACGAGAGGTTTTGGTGGTAGCACATCGTGCGAATATTGGAGATGATTTATATCCGGAGAATTCTTTGAAAACTATTGAGCATTGTATTGCATCTGGTGCAGATATTTTGGAATTGGATATCCGAGAAACTAAGGATCAGCAATTGGTGATCTTTCATGATAAAACGCTGAATAGAACAACCAATGGTGAAGGAAATGTAGCTGAAATCAGTTTGGAAGAGTTAAAGAAGCTGAGATTGAAACATCAAGATATTGTAACCGATTTTACAGTTCCAACGTTAGACGAAGTGTTAAAACTTGCGAAAGGAAAAGTTTATTTAGACCTGGATATTAAATTAGAATCGGAGGACTCTTATAAGCGAATCGTAGACTTACTACGTCAACATCAAATGGAAGAGGAGGTTCTTTTATTCTTATACGATAAATTGGATATTGAACGCATGCATAAATTGGCGCCCAAAACTCCTATACTGGCACGTGTTTACAATAAAGAGGATATAGCCTTTGTGAAGAAATATCCGTTTATCCGGTTTATTCATATCGATGAGAAATGCTATGATGCTGATTTGATGAAGGAATTGATCAACCAAGGGTATTTTGTATGGTTAAATAGCTTAGGGAAATTTGATCAACAAGAGGTTTCAGGAAAGAAAGGTTTTGCGACTTTTTTTAATCAATACCAACATGTAAATATCGTCCAAACGGATTATGCGCAACAACTTAAACAATACTTAAAATCAACACATAAAAACGGATTAAATAACTAAGTTAAATACTCATGAAAAAGACATTTATATTCGCTGCCCTAGCTTTCCTAATCTGCTTTTTTCAGCTTGATTTAATGGCACAAGACAAGACTTTAGCCGAGCGATTGGGCTATAAGAAGGGAGATAAATTACTCATTATAAATAACGATGATTCGGGAATGAGTTATGCTTCCAATCAAGGGACGATAAAGGGTATGACGGAAGGCTTGATCAGCTCTTCGACGATCATGTTTAACTGTCCTTGGAGTACGGATATTGTAAATTTTGCTTTAGCCAACCCTGATAAACATTTTGGAGTACACCTAACACTTACTTCTGAATGGAAAATGTATAAGTGGGGAACTGTTGCTCCTTCGGACCAGGTTAGCTCCTTATTGGATCCACATGGTTATTTATGGAGATCGGTGGAAGAAGTATATAAACATGGAAAGCCTGAACATGCCTATTTAGAAGGGAAAGCGCAAATACAAAAAGCATTAGACTATGGATTAAACATCACACATATTGATTCCCACATGGGGACCTTTCAATTGGATCCAGCTTATATTGCAGAATATGTGAAATTGGCTAAAGAATTTAACCTGCCATTGCGAATGGCTTCTCAAGCTACCTGTGCTAAATTCGGTCAAGGAGATTTGAGAAAAAATTGTGAAGATCTAGGACTGGTCTTTGTTGATTACTTAATCTATGAAGAACTGCAAGGATACAAAGACGATGTGGAAGGTTTTTGGTTAAATATCATTGGGGATTTGAAACCTGGTGTAACAGAACTTTATTTGCATGCTTCTGATGAAACTAAGGAATTGCCTGTGATTACTGGATCATGGAAAAAGAGAATGGCAGAATTGGAAGTCTTTACTAAAAGTAAAAAAATCAGAGACTTGATCGCTGCAAATAATATTCATATCATCAGCTATAAACAGCTGCTTGATTTACAAAGAGGAAAGTAATTTTTACTTTTCTAGCTAAATTGCTGAATATACTCTTTTGGAGTACATTGTTTAAGTATCTTGAAATGACGATAGAAATTAGACGTGTTTTCAAAACCAGCATCTTCAGCAATTTG
Organism: Sphingobacterium sp.; assembly: GCA_036781025.1. Lineage (GTDB taxonomy): Bacteria > Bacteroidota > Bacteroidia > Sphingobacteriales > Sphingobacteriaceae > Sphingobacterium. The sequence goes on from DAIQBS010000027.1 coordinate 19,282, forward strand.
CTTTATAGCAAAGTTGGAATTAATTAATAATCGGCAAGCGTGATTTAAACGTACTTCTGTTAAGAAATCAAAATAGGATTTATTCGCCATTTGTTTAAAATACCGACAAAAGGAGGTAACAGAAAGGTTCACAATATTCGCCACTTCTTCCACATAAATTTTCTCTCTAAAGTTCTTGAAGGTATAATTGAAAATGCTATTCATTCGTTCCTCATCTATACTGTTAAACTTACTTGTTGCGTAATCTTGTGTGATGGGAGCGTAATTTTTCGTTTGACTGAGTATATCGAAAATCTCCAATAAGTAGATGACCTTTCTTAACTTGGAAGATTCCAACATATTGATCATATATTCTTTTACTTTTTGCTTGGTATCTCCTAAGATATATAAGCCGGTTTTAGAACAATTTAATAGCTTTAAAAGATCTAGCGTTTCAGGAAGATGTAAAAATTCTTTACCTAAGGAATCTGGATGAAAATGTAACACCATGGCCTCCACATAATGGTCAGATTCTTTTGGAATATGGCATTTCCAGGTATGTGGGATATTGGAGCCTAACAAGACCATTTCATCTTCTTGGAAATTACTGATATTGTCTCCAATAAATTTTAATCCTTGACCTTTAATAACATAGTGGAGTTCCATTTCCGGGTGGTAATGCCAAATAGTACCAAAATTTGGTAAGATATCATGTCGTATTCTAAATGTATTATCCGATTGTTTCGGTACCTGATGAAATTTGGGAATCATGGCTTTAATATTGGTTACTTGGTTAAATTTAACGATAAATAATTAAAAAGTTGAAGTGCTAAAGGTATTAATTAATTGATTTTTTTAATGAAGTCTGATATTACGATTAGGTTAATATTTCCTTAAATTTTAAAAACACAAGGTTTATTCAAACATGATAAAATATTGGACATTTTAGGCAATTTTTAAAAGCAATTGCTTTCAAAAATTGCCTTAATTCGTTTAACTAATTAAAACTCTTACATCCTTGGATGTAAAGTATTCGTAATTGCCGAAAAGAAGTTAATATCTATTGTTCAAAATCCAAACATGAAAAACTTACCTGTATTAGATATTTTGATTATTGTGGTTTACCTGATCGCTATGGTGATGGTTGGGGTGTATTTTTCACGTAAGAACAAGTCTACAGATGATTTTACTAAGGCGGCAGGTAAAATACCAGGATGGGCGATTGGGATATCGATATATGCGACATTTTTAAGTTCTAATACGTTTCTTGGTGTTCCGGGGAAAGCGTATGGTGGTAATTGGAATGCCTTTGTTTTTAGCCTTTCCATGCCTTTTGCAGCTTGGTTAGCTGCCAAATATTTTGTGCCTTTTTACCGCAGTACGGGAGAAGTTTCTGCCTATACTAACTTGGAAAAGCGATTTGGCCCTTGGGCTAGAACGTATGCTGTCGTTTGTTTTTTGTTGACGCAATTGGCGCGTATAGGCTCTATATTTTTCGGAATATCGCTTACACTTCAAGCTTTAACAGGCTATAATATGGTGACCATCATGCTTGTGACTGGTCTGTGTATTGTGATTTACACGGTGATGGGAGGAATAGAGGCTGTTATTTGGACGGAGGTGGTTCAAGGGGTGTTAAAAACAATTGGCGCTTTGATTATTGTATGGTTGCTAGTGAGAGAAGTGCCCGGCGGCTTATCCAGTATTTACACGGAAGCTGTGGCGAATCAGAAACTAAGTTTAGGAACTTTTGAATTTGATCTCGTCTCCTCCAGCTTTTGGGTTATTCTATTGTACGGTTTTTTTATTAACCTCAATAATTTTGGTATGGATCAAAATTATGTACAACGATACCATACGGCAAAATCAGCTTCGGAAGCGAATAAATCCATCTGGTTATGTGTTTGGATTTATGTTCCTGTGTCCTTGTTATTCTTTGTTATCGGTACTTGTCTTTATGTGTATTATCAACAGCATCCCGATTTAATAGAGGGGATAAAATTGCAAGCTGCAGGGGAGAGGTTGGCCCTGCCCATTGGGAGTGCTGAAGTTCAGGCATTAGCCGAAAAGATGGTTCCAGCAGATTATGGAGATAAAGTAATGCCTCATTTTATGGTAAACATGATTCCAACAGGTATTCTGGGCTTAATCATTTCGGCTTTATTATCTGCGGCTATGAGTACCATCAGTTCAGGAATGAACGCTTCAGCAACAGTATTTACGGAAGATATATATAAACGTTATATAAATAGAAAAAGTAATGAGAAAATCAACCTAAAGGTATTGTATACCGCAACTGTTTTGGTGGGGGTGTTTGGTATGTGTTGTGGAATAGCTATGATTGGCGTTAAAAGTTTACTGGATATATGGTGGACTTTGTCTGGTATATTTGCAGGAGGCATGTTAGGGCTTTTTCTACTCGGATTAATTGGAAAGCAAGTTCAGAATAGGGCGGCAGTTATTAGCGTTATTGTCGGCGTATTATTGATTCTCTGGATGTCACTTTCCTATTTATTACCACCCCATCTAAACAGTTTGAAATTTCCTTTGCATAGCAATATGATCATCGTGATAGGTACGTTGAGTATTTGCCTTGTAGGAATGTTGATCAGTAAGTTCAAAAATTAAATATTAACCTAATCAACCATAAAATGAATAAACCTAAAAAATTTATTCCTGTCATGCTTATGCCTTTTCAGGAAGATCTATCCATAGATTATGATGCCTTGGAAAAGCTTATTGAATTTTACTTATCTGCTGGTGCTCAAGGATTATTTGCAAATTGTTTATCCAGTGAGATGTTTGATTTATCCAAGGAGGAAATGTTGGAGTCCATCGATTTTATCATCAAGAAGGTGAATGGTCGAGTTCCTGTTGTAGCGACTGGTACCTTTGATGAATCCTTGCCTAGACAAGCTGCTTTTGTAAGACAAATACATAATCTTGGAGTCGATAGTGTTATTGTCATTACGGGCTTGTTAGCTACAGAAGAGCAATCCAATGAAGAATTTGAAGAGAACGTATTGGCATTATTAAGCTTAACAGATCAAATACCTTTGGGTTTCTACGAATGTCCTGTTCCTTATAAAAGACTCATTGATCCAGGGTTTTTAGGTAAATTGAGTGGTATGGGTAGAGTCAACTACCATAAGGATACCTCATTGGACCTTGATCATATAACTCAAAAAATATCCTTCACTCAAAATAATGCTCAATTTGGTCTTTTTGATGCCTATATGGTACATGCTGTGGATTCCCTGCACGCTGGATCTGCGGGACTTTCCTGTATTCAGGGAAATTATTTTCCGGAATTAATAGTTTGGTTATGTCGTCATTTCGATGAAGAAGATATGCAAGAAGACGTTAACGAAGCTCAAGTATTTTTAAGAGATCAAATGGATGTAATGCATTATGCTTATCCTACAGCAGCTAAATATTACTTACAACAAACGGGTTTTCCTATCGCTTTACATACTCGAAGAATGGATATTGAGGAGTTGAATGAGCAAACTAAAAGAAATTTAGATCAGTTGAGTGTGGATTATGAAAAGCTAAAAATGAAATTGAATATTTAAATTGCCTCCTGAAAAGATAATGATAACCAAAATTTCAATGAATGAACAGCATATTAATAGCTATATGTTTTTTAGGATGTCTATCGTTGAAGGGATGTAATTCGAATAATGCGACTATGTATAAAACAAAACAATTGACTTTTGATCCTTCGGGACATACCCTACACCATCAGGCAGTATTTTCAGCTGATGGACGATACGTAGTATTTGATGGAAGAAATGATGAGACACATATTGGACGTACAGGATCAATTGGTTTATTAGATTTAAGCAATGGGCAAACAAAAGTTATTTACAATACAGAACACCAAACGGTACATGGTCCAGGAGTAGGAGCGGTCTCATTTCATCCGCATAGAAACCAAGTCATATTCATACATGGACTATTAGATGCCAATGCGGATAAACCTTATGATATTACCCGACGGACAGGTATGATTATGCCCATCAATTCTTCTTCTATTCCTCATTTTGCTGATAATAGAGATATTCAATTTCCTTATGCTCCTGGTTCATTGCGTGGAGGAACACATTCGCATGCTTGGAGTCCTAAAGGAGAAATGATCAGCTTTACTTATAATGATGAATTTGTAGAACCTAATTTACGCATGGTAGGAGTCATGTTTCCAGTAGATTATAACTTCAACATTGAACCAGGTAGTGGAAATGTACTTGGAAATCATTATTCCGTTATTGTGTCAAAAGTAGTGGCTAATCCTAAACCAGGGTCTGATGAAATTTCCAAAGCTTTTGATGAATGTTGGGTTCCTATCCCTGACTCAGAACAAAAGGAGGGGCCTTATGGAAGAATTGCCTTTCAGGGAAATACAGTCGATTCAACAGGGCAATTGATTACAGAAATCTTTGTAGTCGATATCGATAAAAATAAAATATTAACAGATACTAATGCAGTAGGGATTATTGGCGAGCGGCCACGCCCTCCTAAAGGAATCGAGCAACGCAGATTAAGTAGATCACAACGAGGTTTATCAGATTTGAGGCATTGGTTAAGGGCAAGCCATGATGGTCGGTATATTTATGCACTTAGCAAAGATGATAAAAATAGAAATCAACTAATTCAATGTGAAGTTTCCTCAGGAGAACTTAAATACCTATCTGATTTTAATTTTTCTATTCAATCACCTATCAATTTAGATCCTGAATCCAATTGGATTACATTTTCAGCAAACAATCAAGTATACATCTATCATATAATTAAAAAAGAATGCATTCAACTTAGCAATCATTCACTGGATGAATTGCAAGTAATCGGAGTTCCATCATTTTCCCCAGATGGAAAAAGTCTCGTTTATAACCAGCTGGTGAAGCAAGACTCAGGTATATTTATTCAAATCAAACAAATTAACCTGGAAAAATGATCTAGGCATATAGGCCTTTAAATCATATTTCTATTTAACACAAAGAAGGACCGCCAATCAGCGATCCTTCTTTATTTATGAATATTAAAAGTTTTTATTTGCGACATCCCACCAAAGTCGTGTTCCGCCATTGTCTTCACCACCGAGCAAGCTTACCGCTTCTTGTACTGCAGCACTATTGCTATTGTATTCCCTTTCAGGATATGGCATCCTTCTGACTCCTGGGATTGTAGGGATTTTTCCAGCACTGAAATTAACAACCACAGGAAATAGAATGGGGTATCCTGTACGACGATACTCTGCCCAGGCTTCATCTCCATCCGGAAATACCGCGATCCATTTCTGTGTAATTATACGTTCTAATTTCTTAGCATTTGTTGCCGCATCATCCCAACGGATGGTGATGGTACTTAAATGCTCTGACCCTGCATTAATATTGTTTTCATTTGGAGTAAATGATTTCGGATCCACATAGGGGGCAGCTGTATTCATTGCATTATTATAATAGGTAGTTGCAGAACCCAAACCATACATCGCAAACGAGGTACTTATTCCGGTTTCATAATTAGTTTTTGCATTTCCGGCATTTGCCCAACCCCGTAATGCGGCTTCTGCTTTTAAGAACCAACTTTCTGCGGCCACCATTAATTGTATTTTCGAAGGTTGAGGAACCAGTTTGGAGTAATTATCATACCTGCTTTTAGCATCAATATTAATTCCCGAACGGATACCCTTATATTGACCAGCTACTGCTGGATCCACAGCTGGTAAAAAGTTCTTTTGAAGGCGAGGGTCATTATAGCCTTTCAGAATGGACTCATAAGGTGCGCCCATACGCGTATCACTCCAAGAACTTGTAATAATATTCAACGGATGGTCGGTACTGAGGTTGATGTAACAATTATCTGCATTATCATCCAGCAAACCTCCGTTTGCAGGATCCAACGCTTTTTCACCTTGAATTTTTGCGTCCCCTGGTTTGATGTATGCAATTCGTAGCGCTAAACGTAAACGTAAAGTATTTGCGAATTTTAACCAACGTTTATAATTGTTGCTGGTATACGCTTGATCTGATTTTCGGATTGCTGCCGAAGGTTCATCATTTTGAATACTTTTTAATATGGTAGTAGCAGTATCCAAATCCAAAAAGAAATTCTGATAAGCAGCTTCCTGCGAGTCATAGCCCACACCTCCTGATTCATCAGGCATATTGTATTTGCTATATATGATTGGTCCTACTTTATCACTGGTTCGATGCATAGCAGCGACCTTTATCAATTGTGCAAAAGCAAAGATGTCCTGCATTTTGTCATTGTTTCTAGTAAACTGAATTACCTTATAAAGAGGATTCATGGCTGTAATATACCGGTCCACAAAAATGGCTTGATACCATCCTGGAACGAGGTTGTAGGTTAAATTGTTGGCATTACCAGCAAATGGTGCTTGAGCACCGAAATAACCGCTGTAAGCATCCGAAGTCAAGTTGTTTGCCAATTGATATTCGCCAACATTTTCCGGGATAATATCGCGTTGTGCTTGAGCTAAAAAGGATGCGATTAATGCATAATCTGCATTGGCTTGTTCGTCTGAGATCCCTGCTGGGTTGGTGTTTAACTCAGTGAAATTCTTTGTACAACTGAATAAACAAAGTAAGATTGCTGGTATAAAGCACAAGAATCCTACATATTTCGTGTTATTTATTTTAGAGTTCATCATCATTCGCAATTAAAAGGAAACTTTTAAATTCAATCCATAGCTACGAGTTGTTGGTAGTGCGAAGTTGTCATATCCTTGACCTCCTACACTAGTCGTCGTGTTCAGTTCAGGATCGTATGGCGCATCATTTCTAAAGAAGAATAAATTACGTCCTGTTAATGAAATGGTAGCTAGACGGACTGCTTTCCATTGAATAGGTAACTTATAACTTAAAGACAATTCACGAAGGCGAATATTTGTGGCGTCATAAACCTGGCCTTCAATAATTCCATCCCTATTCCCTACAGCAGAATAATAAGCTTGAGCCGGTAATAATCCTGACCAAGCAGTACCATCTGCTTTAACAGCTTTGACATCTACACCACCGCGGTCACGCGCTAGGGCACTTTCCTCACTTACACCAAATGAATTCAAGTAACCGTCTGTTGTACTAATAACTTGGCCACCAAAACGGCCATCAATGGTCAAACTTAAACCGAAATCTCCATAAGATATGGTATTATTCCATCCAATTATTGATTTAGGGGTGTTATTTCCAACATAACCTTCTGGACCTATTTGTGGTCTACCGTTATCATCCACGATGATGGTCCCATTTGCATCTCTTAAAAAGGTTCTTGCCCAGAAATCACCGAAAGATCCGTTAAGACGCAACACATTGTAGTTTCCTCCTAGCGGGTATCTGTCGCCCAGTTTGTCGGCAAGTTCCAATATTTTATTACGGTTAGCTGTGAAGTTTAAACCTGTATTCCAGGTGAATTTTTCCTTCTTTATAGCATCCACTCCCAAAGCGATTTCTATCCCTTTATTTTCTACCTTTCCAGCATTCAAGAAGATCGTCGTATTCACAACCCCTACAGGGCCTTGGTAGGTAAAATATTGGTTCTCTGTTAAGGTTCTGTATAAGGCTAGATCTAGATTCACCCGATCATTCCAGAACCTACCTTCATAACCAAATTCTAAACTCTTGCTCATTTCTGGTTTCAGAGGTAAACCCATGTAAGGCCCTGACACATTCGACGTTAATGTTCCGGTACTTAATGTGTTTAAGGGCATGGTGGAATATACATCCACATCATTACCTACCTGAGCGTAAGAGAAACGAAGTTTACTATACGTTATAAATTCTGGTAAGTTTGCCCATTTCGTCAATATGGTGTTCAAACCTGTAGACCAATAAAAATATCCGGTATGTTCCTGAGGAGTATTCGCTAGAGTAGAGGCCCAGTCATTTCTTACAGTAGCATCCACATAGACTTTCTCTTGAAAACCAAGGTTTGCGGAAGCAAACAAGGATTGAACTTGTCTACGCGTAATACTCTCATTCAAGGAGTTAATCGGGTTATTACGGTAAATATTGCTCATTAAAAACACATTAGCTACTGCTAGTTTACGTTGATCTAAACTAAAACCATTGGAACGAGAGTCATTTATTGAAGTACCTGCTGTAAAACTTAAGTCCCAATCTTCAGCAAATTGCTTGTTTCCGATTAATAATAAGTCGCCATACATGCTTGTACTTTGGCTTTCCGAACGGGAATAGCGTCCATTATCATTCAATACACCCTCGATCACTTCACCAGAAAGTACACCCTGCGTACCTGCAAATGCTTTGCGTTCGAACGTATCCCAACGTTTATTTATTGTACCACGGGCACTCAGTGCCAACCACTCCGCTAATTGGAATTTCAACTGTGCCTGACCAATGATATTATCTCTCTTCTGGTCGGTAGGAATACGGTTTAATATCCAATACGGATTTTGTTGGTGATGGGTTCCGGTCAATCCAGCATCAGCATTGATATTCCACCAATCCTGTAAGTAAATATTGCGTTCTTGAGAGAAGTATTCGTAGGTTTTATATTTGTTAAAATCTAAACCTCTTGGAAACATATAAAGACCGCTCAATGCATTGAAATACAATCCTGAACTAGGTCTATTGTGAATATCTTGATTGGAATACATTAAACTACCATCAAATACTAGTTTATTATCAAAGAAGTTACTGGTATTTCTAACTGTTGCCGAATGCTGTTTAAAGGTATTCGTTGGTAAGATTCCATTATTGGATGTATTGGCATAGGAGAAGTAATTTTGCATACGATCTGATCCCCCGCTCAACGAAATTGAATTGATATAAGTAGTTCCTGTTTCGAAAAATCCATCCACATGATCGTTGAAGGTTCCCTTTTCACCCCAACTTTCTTCGCTATCAGCTGTGGTTTGTTTATAACGATATTGAAGTTTAGGTAAATAAAACGCTTGATCGGCTGTTAAACCAGAGGAAATATCAATTTTCATATTACCTGCAGCACCTTTCTTGGTGGTGATCATTATTGCCCCATTAGCACCTTGGCTACCATATAAAGCCGAAGCAGAGGCCCCTTTCAACACGTTGATACTGGCTATATCATCCGCATTTAGGGTACTTAATATGTCTCCTCGATCGGTATCTCCACCAAAAGCACCTTCACTTCCAGAGCCTCCAGTGTTGGTAATCGGAAGACCATCGATGACATACAAGGGTTGATTACTACGCCCAGATTTAAAACCTCGAAGAACGATATTTACCGAACCTCCAATTCCGGAGTTGCTGCGGTTTATCTGTACCCCAGAGATTTTACCTGTTAAGTTATTCATCGGGTTGGCATCCTTCACTTTTGTGAGATCTTCTCCTTTAATAACTTGTGTAGAATAGGTTAAACTTTGCGCTTTACGTTCAATACCGAGTGCTGTCACAACAACATCTTCGATGGTATTGGAAGAACTGCTTAGTTTAATTACTAAGTTGTTTTGTTGAGCTGATACCGATTGTTCTAAATTGCTGTACCCTAAATTGCTGAATGTCAAGGTTACAGCTCCTGTGGGGATTTCTAGAATAAATTTACCTGTTTCATCGGTAGAAGTAGCGACTGTACTGCCTTTGACACGTACAGTTACACCTGAAATTGGATTATTGTTGTTGGCATCGAGGACTGTTCCTGTGAGCGGCCGTTGTTGCGAAAATGCTGAGCTCATCAGCAAGATACACAACACAAGAATAGATACTTGTTTCATCATAAACAGATTGTTTAGTTATTAAGTTAGTATTGTAACAAATGTAATACAAAATTTGAATTTGCAATATTATTACTTCAAAAAATTAGTAAACTTTTAATGAAATATGTAAGAAGTATCGGGCTAAGATTAATAAATAATAAAAAATTTTATATATGGCTTGGTGTTAATTAGAATGTTTTATTAAAACGATTCTTATCATTAAGTATTTTAATGTACTTGTTCTTTATTATTCAATTATTTATGAATACACACTAATAATATTATAAAATATATTAATAGGTGATAATATATTTCTCTTAATGTTACCAAATGACTTCAATCGACGATGGTTTTGTTAAAATAATTTCATAATGTATCTTATTGAAAATTAACAGTATATTGAAAGTATGCAGTTTTTTATAGGTGTTTTCTTGAAGGTTGTAGAATCCTGTGTTTTAATATAGGCTATTAATATTTAATTTATCAATAATTATGTTTACAGGATCTTGTTATTAAAAGTTAATTTATTGTAATTCAGTAATTTTTTATTTAAATTGTTGAAATCAATACTTTAACTTAAAAAAAAATATGAGATTGCTGACTAAGTTTACTTGGAATTATTACCGGCCAGTATTGTTCACCAATCTTTTAATCTCCATCGCTTTTTTTACCTATTTCGTAATCGAATTGGATCAATCTAAATTCGTATATCCTATATTATTTGGAAGCATTGGTTTCCTATTTAGTTTTTTCTTAGTCCGATTTTTAGAGAAGAATACCTCTTATATGTATTATAATTTAGGACTTTCCCATCGCAAATTATATCTCAGTTCATTTATATTTAATAGCGTAATTGCTATTTCTATTTATTTTATCATTTGGCTATGGATAAAGGTCTTCGAGAACTACATGTAGATTCTGTAGAGTTTAGTTACCACTACGATAAGAAAGTGCTCTCTGGAGCATACCTCTGTTTAAAAATAGGCGATGTGGTTGGATTGTTAGGGAGAAATGGTTGTGGTAAATCTACCTTAATGAAAATTATATTTGGCACTCTAAAAGCCAAATATGCCTATATACGTGTGAATGGTAAGAAGGTTAAATCCGCTTATCTGACAAAGGAAGTTTGTTTTTTACCTCAGGAAAGTTTTCTTCCTACACATTATACGGTACGTCGTGTGATTATGCTTCTAATTAATGATTCTTCATCCAAGGATAAAATTATGGGCGACGACATCATTAAGCCAATTTTAGATCATAAGATTGCTATTATTTCTGGTGGTGAATTAAGGTTATTGGAAATACTTCTTTTAATGGAATTTCCAGCAAGCTTTGTTATGTTAGATGAACCTTTTACGGGTTTATCTCCCATCATCATAGAAAGGATTCAACAGATTATCGTAGAGAAGAGTAAAACCAAAGGAATTCTACTTTCTGATCATGATTATCGACATGTTTTAGATGTATGTAATCAATTGTATTTGTTAGAAAACGGTGGATGTCGAAAAATTAAAAATAAACAAGACCTAGAAATGTTCTATGTGCCAGATCATACATTTGATTAATGAAACATCTTCACTATTATGAAGTAAGTTTCTTAAAAACCTTTCCTAAAATTACATGACTTCTTAAAATTTTAACAAAAATCCAGTCCAATTACTGCAATTCCTTGCAGTTTTTCGCATCTTTATTATCGTATATTTGTTTCTATATAAAAAGTTCACATGTCGACAATTTTGATTAAGAATGCCCAAGTGGTTAATGAAGGGAAAGTTGAAAAACTTGACCTGTTCATTAAGTATGGTAGAATTGAAAAGATAGCTCCAGAAATCAACGATTCCGCAGATCAGTTCATAGATGCTGAAGGACTGCACGTATTGCCAGGTTTAATTGATGATCAAGTGCATTTCAGAGAGCCTGGTCTTACTTATAAGGCAAATATATATACAGAAAGCCGCGCAGCTGTTGCCGGAGGTACCACTTCCTTTATGGAAATGCCCAATACAGTACCAAATACGCTAACTCAACGTTTACTACAAGATAAATACGATATTGCCCAAGATACCTCATTGGCGAATTATTCTTTCTTCATGGGAGCTGCTAATGATAATTTGGATGAAGTACTAAAAACCAATCCTCGCGATGTTTGTGGTATCAAAGTGTTTATGGGTTCATCTACAGGAAATATGTTGGTAGATAATGAACAAGCTTTGGAAGCTTTATTCAGTCAGGCACCGACTTTAATTGCGACACATTGTGAAGATGAATCAACCATTAAAGCCAATTTAGCTAATTTTAAAGAACAATATGGGGAGGATATCCGAATTGAAATGCATCCATTGATACGTTCTGCTGAGGCTTGTTATTTATCTTCATCCAAAGCGGTCGCATTAGCGAAAAAACACCAAACAAGATTACATATTTTACATATTTCTACAGCCAAAGAAACTCAATTATTTGATCATACAATTCCATTGGCTGAAAAACGTATTACTGCAGAGGCCTGCGTTCATCATTTATGGTTTTCCGATGAGGACTATTTGACAAAAGGGAATTTTATCAAATGGAATCCTGCTGTAAAAACGAAAGATGACCGAGATGCCATTTTGCAAGCTGTGTTGGACGATCATATTGATGTGATTGCTACAGATCATGCACCACATACCTTAGAAGAAAAACAGCAACCTTATTTACAAGCTCCATCTGGTGGGCCACTGGTACAGCATGCCTTACAAGCTTTATTGGATATGGTGAAAGCTGGAAAACTTACACTGGAGCAATTGGTGCAAAAAACAGCTCATAATACGGCTATTTTATTCCAAATCGAACAGCGAGGTTTTATTCGCGAAGGTTATTGGGCTGATTTGGTTCTTGTCGATTTGAACAAGCCTTATACGGTCACAAAAGAAAATATCTTATCGAAGTGTGGATGGTCACCTTTTGAAAACCACACCTTTACATCTACTATAGAACATACCATCGTTTCTGGAAACCTTGCTTATAGTCAAGGTCAACTTATCGAAGTAGGTTCTGGACATCGTTTACTATTTAATAGATAATCATGAATAAGCGTTCATTTTTGAAATCTTTGGGGCTTGGTATGTTGGGGTTACCACTTATGGGAAAATCGGATACCTTGGCAACTGTCAATTTGTTAAAACCTATTTTAAAAGGTTCGGTATTAAAAGCAGGGGATACCATTGGAATTATTACTCCTGCAAGTGCTTTAGGTAATGAAGAAGCGATTACAACGACCATTGAAGTGCTTAACTACTTTGGATTTAAGGTAAAAGAAGGAAAGTATATCCGTGAACGATATGGAAATCTTGCAGGTACAGATGATCAACGTTTAGAGGATTTGCATACCATGTTTGCCGATAAATCTGTTCAAGGTATTTTATGCATTCGTGGTGGTAGTGGGGCTTCACGTTTATTAGGTCGAATCGATTATGATTTAATAGCCAGAAATCCAAAAGTTCTATTAGGATATAGTGATATTACGGCATTAATCATGGCTTTACATGCTAAAATAGGCTTAGTAACTTTCCATGGTCCTGTTGGTACCAGCAACTGGAGTAATTTTGTTGCTCAAACTTTTAAAGATCAATTTATTGAAAATAAATTAGCCAATTTTAGCAACCCAGTTAATAAAGGTGACAGCATCGTTCAATATAAGGATCGAATAAGCACCATCAATCCGGGAATAGTGGAAGGGAAATTATTGGGAGGTAATTTAACCCTAATTTCTGGTTTATGTGGATCTCTATATTTGCCTGATTTCAAAGATTCCATTTTGTTTTTGGAAGAAATCAATGAGTCTCCGGAGAAGGTGGATCGCATGTTCTGTCAATTGATGAATGCGGGAATTTTGAAACAAATTAAAGGTTTTGTCTTTGGTAAATGTACCGATTGTACACCTTCAGCTGGTTATGGCTCATTAAACCTGGATCAGATATTAAGAGACTACATTAAGCCTTTAAATATTCCATCCTATACAGGAGCAGTCATAGGGCATATTGACAATCAATTTCTATTACCTGTTGGGGTAAAAGTTCGCTTGGACGCTAATAAAGGTACAATAGAGTTTTTAGAAAAAGCGTTAGTATAGTATGAGGCTACTTATTTTCTTTTCTTTTCTGTTCGCAATAACTTCTTGTAACCGTTCTACAGGGCCAAGTTCGAAGGCTATTCAACTCGATACAACCGCATGGAATAAAATCCATGAACAGTATAAAGAATCTGCGATAAAGCATCGCAGGTTTAAGCATGCAACGGTTGATTCACTGATTAATAAACACGCTGAATCATCCTTGTACAAAGTAAATCAAATCGGAAAATCTGTTGAAGGTAGGTCCATCTATGAATTGACGTATGGTCAAGGAGAAAAGAAAGTGATGCTTTGGTCGCAAATGCACGGGGATGAACCCACGGCAACCATGGCCTTGTTTGATATTTTTAATTTTTTAAAAGGCAGCAATGATGGATATGATTCCCTTAGAAATGTTCTAAATTCAGCTTTAAAGATTCATTTTATCCCCATGCTTAATCCCGATGGCGCTGAACGCTATATGCGGAGAAATGGACAAAGCATCGATTTAAATCGCGATGCCAGAGCCGGACAAACGGTAGAAGGGGCATTGCTGCGGTCTAGAGCAAAAGCGATTGCTCCAAAGTATGGTTTCAATTTGCACGATCAACATATTTACTACAATACCCCTGGTTCTACCAAACCAGTAAGTATATCTTTATTAGCCCCAGCATTTAATCAGGAACGAGATATCAATGATGTTCGTGAAGGAGCTATGAAAATAATAGTGGGTATGGATAAAGTCCTTAATCAATACATTCCAGGTGCCATTGCTCGTTACGACGATACTTATACACCAAGAGGTTTTGGTGATAATTTCCAAAGTTGGGGAGCACGTACCGTGTTAATTGAGTCTGGAGGAATGAAGGGTGATCCTGAAAAGCAGCAAATACGTAAGCTTAATTTCATCATCATCTTGAATGCGCTGATTGAGATTTCCCAAGGCACTTATCAGCAGTATGAGGCTAAGGATTATGAAAATATACCTTTCAATACCAGTCAGCTACATGATTTGGTGATTCGAGGCCTTTCTTTTGGTACTGATTCCATTCCCTTAATCAGCGATATTGCTATTCGAAGATCTGAAAATACCGTAGGAACAGATTTCTTTGTGAGGGGAAGGATAGAAGATATCGGAGATCTACAGGAATCTTTTGGGTATGAAGAATTAGAGGCTAAAGGTTTGGTAATGGTCAAAGGAAAGCTAGTTGATAAGCCTTTGGATTCTTTTAATCAACTTAACCCTATGCTGGCTTACGATCTTTTAAAGAAAGGTTTTATGGGGATTTCAATAAAAACACCTATTCCAGAAGATATAGGTCGATTGCATAATTTACCTATTCATGTCAGTGCAAAGAACAGCTTTGCAACTACTCCATTTATCGATCTAGGAGGTACTGCAAATTTCTATATCGCCGATGAAAGCGGCAACCTTAAATATGCTATCCTAAACGGATACCTCATTGACCTCGAAAAACCTATAGATCAACTTCCGTTGATTAAGAGTCAGATTTTTTGAGATTGATTTGAGACATGAGACATTAGATTTGAGACATGAGACATTAGATTTGAGACATGAGACATTAGATTTGAGACATTAGATTTGAGACATGAGACATTAGATTTTAGATATGTAAAACTTTGCTTAGAAGTCATACTCTCACATCTAATGTCTCATGTCTAATATCTCACATCTAATGTCTCTGAAGAAATTTCCTAAGTTTCGGAGCGATCACGACTTGGCAAAATTGATTTTGTGGATTTTGATTGAAGTAGTCGTGGTGATAGGCTTCGGCTTCCCAGAAGGTGACGGCAGGTTCTACGGCGGTAACGATGGGGGAGTCAAAAACTTGTGCTTCTTCTAGTTGAGCGATGAAGTTTTGGGCTTCCGCTTGTTGTTCGGCTGAATGATAAAAAATAACCGAACGGTATTGTGTACCTACATCAGCACCTTGGCGATTTAAGGTAGTTGGATCATGCGTTTTGAAAAATACTTCCATTAATTCTTGAAAGGAAGTTTGTGTTTCATCATAATTGATTTCAATGACCTCCACGTGGCCTGTTGCGCCAGAACATACTTGTTCGTAAGTAGGGTTTTCGCGATTCCCACCCATATATCCAGGAGCTACTGAAATGACGCCTGGGGTATTTTGAAAGATTACTTCTGTGCACCAGAAACAACCTCCTCCGAATGTTGCTTTCATATCGTTTAATTCTGTTGGATTACAAATTTACAAAGAAATTTAGTTTAGCCTTCCTTTGGTTTGTAATGGAATTTTCCTTTTTCGATGAGGTCTTGTTTATTTTCATCGCAAATGGCAAAGGTAAATCCGTCTTGTAGGGCATAAGATCCGTATTCACCTTGTTTATTTAAAGCAAGGAATCCCACCTGAATATCTTTGGCTATTTCAGGTTTTTTCTTGACGATCCGGAGAACCGCTTCCTTGCAAGCCTCCTCAGGGGATAGTCCTTGACGCATTAATTCAACCACCAAAAAACTTCCTACAGTTCGGATCACTTCTTCACCTACTCCTGTGGATGTCGCTCCTCCAATTTCATTGTCAACATACAGGCCAGCGCCGATGATGGGGCTATCGCCTACACGACCGCGCATTTTAAAAGCCATACCGCTTGTTGTACAAGCTCCGGAGAGGTTTCCTGCGGCATCCAATGCTAACATGCCAATGGTATCGTGGTTGTATTGATTGCCAGGGAGTTTTTCTGTCGCGAAAGATTTATTTTCTATATTGATGATTGGTTTATAGTTCTTTTCTTTTAACCATTCTTTCCAAGCCTTTTCGGAAGATTCGATCAATAAGTTTTCTTCTTTAAAGCCTTGTTCAATCGCAAATTGCTTGGCGCCTTCGCCTACAAGCATGACATGAGGAGTTTTTTCCATCACCAAACGAGCAACCGCAATAGGGGAGGCGATATTTTCCAATGCAGCTACCGAACCGCAGTTCCCTAATTCATCCATGATGCAGGCATCCAAAGAAACATGTCCATCGCGGTCAGGATATCCACCTTTGCCAACGGTCGGATTAGAAAGGTCAGCTTCTGCTACTTGAACACCTTTTTCTACAGCATCTAAAGCGCGACCTTCATTTTTTAGGATTTCCCAAGCAGCAGCATTCGCAGCTACCCCAAAATCCCAGGTGGAAATAACAATGGGTTTACGCACCGCTTTCTTGTCGTTGGATTCAGATTGGCAAGAAATCGCGGTGGAAATACTGCTAATGCTTGCAGCTGCTACGATAGATTGTTTTAGAAAATTCCTTCTTGAATGCTTGCTGTTAGTCATGATTATCTTTTTTTTAAATGGAATTGAACTTCCAAATTATGCGTTTTTAGCTTTAATTGATTGCAAAATCCGTAAAAAAATGCTTAATTGCATGCGTTTTAACAATGCATTTTGCATCTTAAATTTTGATCAATTTAACTATTGTAATAATGATTAAAAATACTTCAATATTTTGTTTTCTCTTGCTATTATGTGAAATTTCTTTTGCGCAGCAAGGCAAGCAACAAATGAAAAATATACCACCTCAAAATCAAGAGGTAAATCGTGTAGACTCTAGCTATTTAAAGAAATTGGAGTCTATCGTTCAAGAAGCGAAGAAACAATTTGCTCCCGATAAACGTACAAGAATAGTTGCATTAACAGCTTCAGATTTAAAAAGTCAACGATTTGAAATAGAATCTACTGAAAAAAATGCAAGCGATTTTATCCAGAATGAAATTAAAGGCTTACCTATACATGTTGTTATAAAGAGCTTGCCAGATAGCTCTGTTGGTGAAAAACAATTTGCAATAGTTAATCTGTCTGTGGCCAATTTTAGAACACAGCCTGGAAATGCTTCTGAAATGGCTACTCAAGCGATGTTAGGTACGCAGGTCGACTTGTTGCAAAAAGCAAACGGTGAATATCGTGCTAGAACTCCTGAAGGGTATATTTCTTGGGTTCCAGCATCTGCGGTTAGTCCAATGACTAAGTCTGAATTACAGGCCTGGAACCAACAGAAAAAAATTATATATACACAGGATTTTGGAAAATCATTTTCTCAGGCGGATCCAAAAAGTATGCGTGTAACAGATTTGGTTTATGGCAATATCCTAAGTTTAACTGGGGAAGATGCCAACTACTTTCATGTTCAATATCCAGATAAACGAATCGCTTACATACCTAAATCGGAAGCGACTCCATTTGATCAATGGTTAAATTCTAGAGTTTTGACACCTGAAAATATTATTGAGAGTGCAAAAACAATGATGGGTCTACCTTACTTATGGGGAGGAACCTCTGTGAAAGGTGTGGATTGTAGCGGGTTTACCAAAACATCCTATTTTATGAACGGCTATGTTATTCCCAGGGATGCATCACAGCAAGTGTTAGCAGGTGAAAAAATCGATATTTTAGGTCAAGACGGTCATTTTGATGCGGAAAAAGCGTTGAAAAACTTAAAACCTGCTGATTTGCTATTTTTTGCTTCAGGAAAAAATAGCAATCCGAATGCACGAGTGACTCATGTTGCATTGTATTTAGGTAATGGGGAGTTTATTCATGCGGCGGGTACGGTACGTATCAATTCCATGTTAAAGGATGCTTCCAATTACGATGACTTTCAAACAAGGACTGTTGTAGCAGCGCGTCGTTACATTGGTGTAAATGACAAACAAATCGAAAAAATTCAACAATCTCCCTATTATACAATTAAATAAAATGATTAACCAACAGTGGGAAACCAAAAGCATGGGTAAGTTTACGCTTAAGTATATGCCCTATACCTTAGAGCTCAAACATGTTTTTACTGTAGCATCGTTTAGTCGAAGTACTACACCAGTCGTTTTAGTTGAACTATCTTATGATGGTTTTGTAGGATATGGTGAAGCGAGTATGCCGCCATATTTAGGAGAGTCGCAGGAAAGTGTGATTAACTTCCTAAGAAAAGTGGATTTATCAAATTTCAATTCTCCTTTTGAAACAGCGGAAATATTAAGTGCAGTAGATGCTATTGAAGTGAAAAATACTGCAGCTAAGGCGGCCGTTGATATTGCTTTGCATGATTTGTTGGGTAAATTGATGAATCAGCCTTTTTATAAAATTTGGGGTTTAAATCCAGATTTGATTCCACCTACCTCTTTTACGATTGGTATCGATACCGAAGAAGTGATTAGGAAGAAGTTGGCTGAAGCTGAGCAGTTTAATATACTTAAAGTCAAGCTGGGTCTTGATACGGATAAAATGATCATCGAAACCATCAGATCCGTTACCGATGTACCCTTATGTGCAGATGTGAATCAAGGATGGCGTAATAAAGAAGAGGCATTGGAAATGGCTCATTGGTTAAGTGAGAAGAATGTGGTTTTTTTGGAGCAACCTATGCCGAAAGAACTGATTGACGAAAATGCCTGGCTTACAGAACGATCTCCTATTCCTACCATTGCGGATGAAGCTTGTCAACGTCTAGTAGATGTTCCTAAATTGCAAGGAGTGTATGCCGGTATCAATATCAAATTGATGAAGTGTACTGGAATGCGAGAGGCTAAACAAATGGCTGAACTTGCCAAAGCCTTGGAGCTTAAAGTGATGTTGGGATGTATGACTGAAACATCCTGCGCGATATCTGCTGCAGCGCAAATAGGACCATTGGTGGACTGGGCTGATTTGGATGGGGCATTGTTAATTGCTAACGATATTTATGATGGTATGTATGTGTCTGATGGAAGGTGTATATTACCAGATAGACCTGGAATAGGGGTGCTCAAGAAGAATTAATAATATTAGTAATTAATTGAAAATAGAAAACTTCTGTAGTGCTGCATTACAGAAGTTTTTTTTGTGATTATCAATTTCAATTATAAACTAATTTATTAGAAGGAGATCGGCGTGTAACTTAAGCTCCACTAAGGAATGCCTTGATACTTTTCGGATTATTAGTTTGTTTTTTATGGTTAAACCTTGGAATTTAAACCCAAAGCTGTTATAAATTTTAACTAATTGATGTTATTATAAGTCATTTTTCAATTTTGTGTTAAGTTATTATATACTTGTTAATATTCAATAGATGTTTTCCTATACGTTTGTTGTTTATCGGATCTTTATAGGATCTCATTCGGACATCTTTCGGAACTCACTTTAAAAATTTCGAATAATATTCGACTGAGTATCGATTGAGTATCGCTAATATTTAGCTAAAACCTTGTGTAAACTAGGTTTGAGTTTGAATTATTTAAACAGTAATTTAACATTTTGTTAACATTATAATGCTAATCATCTAAAATTTTTTAACAAAATGGAATTTATAAGAAAAAATGAAAAAATATTTCCATGTATTTGCTTTGAATTTATTTAAAAATGCGGTTACATCTTTTGAAGTAATGTGTTTTGTGTGTAATATTAAAATTTTGTATTTAATTTTTTGATTTTTTTTGGATTGTACTAATTGATGTTGGCTAATTTTTGATGATAAAAATATTTTTTGTCAGATTTAAATACTTCAAAGGCTTGATCTTGAAAATAATTACTGATATATGTTCGATTTTTAGCGTTCGGATCAAATAATAGTTGTAATTTTTGATATTGTTATATTTCTCATTGGTTAAAGTTTGAAAAAAAACGCATAAAAATGTCATTAATTGCAAGATTCGCAAGTAAGTAGCTTAATTTTTTGAATGTATTTGCTTTTTTTTGCAAGGTTATTGTAATTATTCTCATAAATAAGTTATCTTAGTCTTAGATTTTAATAAACCAATCAAGCTAAAGATGAATCTACCTTCAATTATTTCAATTGCGGTAGCATCAGTTTGCTCAATGCAAATGCTATCCGCACAACAACAATCTATAGCTGGAAAAATCACTAATAAAAATGGAACCCCTATTGAAGGAGTTTCCATATTTATTAAGGGAACCCAAATTGGGACTTCCAGTAATCAGAATGGATTATTTTCAATTAATGCATCATCAAACAGTATTCTCGTTTTTAGTGCTGTAGGCTATGCCAAACAGGAGCTTGCTCTGAATGGTCGTACTAACCTTCAAGTCATTATGGATGATGATAGTGGAGAGATTGATGAGGTGGTTGTAACTGCTTTGGGGATTCAGCGTAGCCAACGTTCTTTGGGGTATGGGGCTCAAGGCGTGTCGAGCAAGACGCTGAATGCAAACAAACAACCAAACTTGATTAATGCCATGCAGGGTAAAGTATCAGGGGTTACTATTAGTTCCACAGGTGGTGCACCTGGACAAGGAGCTAATATCCAAATCCGTGGTATTAACTCTATTGATCCAAGCAAAGAAAGTCAACCATTATTTGTTATCGATGGAATATTAATGGATAACAGCACCTCTGTTCAAGGGAGTGGGGCCGACTTACGAGGTATGAGTAACCGTGCAGTGGATATTAATCCAGATGATATCGAAACGATGAATGTCCTAAAAGGTGGAGCTGCAACGGCTTTATACGGATTGCGTGGCGCGAATGGGGTTGTTATTATTACGACTAAAAGTGGTAAGGCTGGGACTTTAAAGATCGATTACCAAGGAACTGCTGGTTTCGAAAATGTGAATAAATTCCCAAAAATTCAAGATACTTATTCTCAAGGATGGAAAGGAACATATAATGCTGATGATTTTTGGCCATCCTGGGGACCTACAGTAGAAGAAGCTAAAAAATTAGATAATACCCATCCAGATCAATTGTACAATCCTTTCAAAGAAGCTTTTGATACGGGTTCTCAATTTAGAAATTCCTTGAGTTTTACAGGAGGTTCAGAGAAAATGAACTTTTTAGCCTCTCTTTCTCAAATGAGTCATAATGGAGTGTTGCCTGCTACAGATTTCAAAAATTATCAAGCGAGGATTAATACGAATTTTACCATTTCAGAAAAATTGAAAGGAGGGGTTTCCTTAAATACGACAAATTCTGGAGGTTATCGCGGTAACGCAAACCGCTATGCGGAACAATTAATTTATTGGTCTCCAAGACATGATTTAAGAGATTATATCTTAGAGAATGGAACCATGAATTCCTATGGTGGAACCGATAACCCAATCTATGTAGCACATACCAACCGATTAAAAGATGATGTATTACGTTTAATTGGAGGAGCAAATGTAACCTACTCTCCAGCTAAATGGGTGGATCTTTCTTATCGCTTAGGTGTGGATGCTTATCGCGATACACGTGAAGGTACCGCTTTGGGATATAGAGGATTAGCCGATGAACGTTTAGTAGGCGATAATGGTGTGGACGGAGCTGATGGTCGAGGTTATTATAATGTATATAACAACAATTTTAGAGCGATCAGTAGTACATTTATTGCTACGTTAAAACATGAAATAGCGTCTGAATTAAATGGTACATTGAGATTAGGGCAAGATATTTACGATCGTAGAAGGAAGCAAACAGCAGTTGAAGGAGGAGATCTTACCGTGTATAATTGGTTTGACTTAGGAAATGCGAATATTATTAAAGCAAGTACCGATTTAAGGGAATACCGCTTGATGGGTTTGTTCGCTGAAATGGCCTTCGATTATAAAAATTATTTGTTTTTAAATATTACAGGAAGAAATGATATCACATCTTCCTTAAATAAACCTAATAATTCCTTTTTCTATCCATCAATTTCCTTAGGTTATGTATTCTCTGATCAAATCAAATTACCTTCTTCCATCAATTATGGTAAATTGAGGTTGTCTTATGCTGGAATAGGTAAGGATGGAGCAGAGTATTCTACCAGTTCCGGATTTGCTACATATGCTAGTCTTCCTACAGGATTTATTGGTTTTACTAGACCTTCGTTATTAGGAGATTATAATTTGAAACCTGAATTTACCAATACATTTGAAGCAGGTTTAGAAATGAAGTTTTTGAAAAGTCGTTTAGGATTTGATTTAAACTTCTACAATTCAACCAGTAAAGATCAAATTATTCAAGTGCCGGTAAGTTCGACTACAGGATTTGTTAATGCATCTATCAATGCAGGAAGTTTACGGAATAGAGGACTGGAGATTACACTCAATACCGTTCCTGTGAAAAAAGATGATTTTACTTGGTCTTCTGATATCAATTTTTCCTTCAATAGAAGCAAAGTATTGGAAATTAGAGAAGGCTTAGAGGATGAGATTGTCGTAGCTTCTGAGTTTGGATATTTAAGTTCCAATGTCTACATGATTATTAAACCAGGTGAATCTTATGGTGGTTTATACGGACGTTCATTTAAACGTTATTATTCTGCGGATGAAATAGCGCAAGGATTGGATAAATCTGATGAACTGGATAAAGATAGACCATTATTAATTGGTGCAAATGGTTTTCCTGTATTGGAGTCTACTTCCAATCGTAAAAAACTTGGAAATGTTCAACCAAGTTGGATTGGTGGTTGGAATAATACCGTTACCTACAAGAATTTAAGTATGAATGTGTTATTAGATGCTCGTGTGGGTCAATCAAGATACAATCAATTAGGCAACTTTATGTCAGCCTTTGGATATGCTGATTATACGGAAGATCGTAATGACTATAAAGTATTTGAAGGTAAATTAGCAGATGGAACGACCAATACCAAAGAAGTGTGGTTAGGCCAGGGAAATGATCCTAAAAATAATCAACCCTATGGAGATGGTTTTTACCGTTTATATCATCGTGGAAATTCTGAGGCATTCGTTGAAGATGCTTCTTGGTTAAGATTACGTTCGGTATCGGTAAGCTATAGTTTGCCTCAAACTTTATTCAATAATAAGTTTATCAAGAATATGCAAATGTCTGTTATTGGAAACAACCTAGCTTTATGGACTAAATATTCAGGTTATGATCCTGAAAGTTCAACAACAGCTAGTGGATCTAATATTGAAGGCTTTGCTGGGATGACTTATCCTGCTGTACGTAGCTTCTTATTTAGTTTAAATGTTGGCTTTTAATTATTCGAATCATGAAAACATTATATAAATTAGGTAGAATATCTTTATTAGCTATCGCATTAGCTTCTTTCAATAGCTGTGGTGATTATTTTGATTTGACAGATAATCCAAATTTAGTGCAGGAGCCACCATTGAAAGCATTATTAACTACCGCTACACATAAGGCTGCTTATAATAATTATCGAATTGCGTCTTTCACAAATTCGTATGCCCAATATTTTGCTAGTCCATCCGCAGGAGGGGATACCGATACGTATAAAACTACCGATAACTCTGGAACTTGGAATAACTTATATTACGCATTAGCCGATTTATATGACTTTATGCAAAAGTCAGAAGAACAAGCTGCGTATCATCATTTGGGAGTAGCACAATTGCTATCAGCTTATCAATTAGGTTTGGTTGCCGATACCTGGGGATCCGCACCATTTAGTAAAGCCTTTGGTAAGGAGCCTACTCTAAATGTAGCATACGATTCTGAAGAGGAGTTGTACAATACACAGGAAGAATTGATCAATAATGCCTTGCAAAATTTCACAAGAACAGATGCTTCACAGGCGTTAACAGAAGCGGAAGATTTGATTAATGGAGGTGATGTAAGTTTATGGATTAAATTTGGACAAGGGCTAAAGGCACGCTTGTTGAATAAAATTTCCAAAAAATCAAATTACAATGCCACTGCTGTATTAACAGCTGCTGCTGCATCATTGAAATCGAATGCAGAAGATGTGGGCATGTCTACCTACGATGGAATCAATCCGTGGGCATCTACTGCAAAAGGAAATCTTAGCAATTTGCTGGGCGGATGGTTGTCTAAAAATTTTGTAGACCATTTAAATGGTACAAAATATGGTATTGAAGATCCAAGGGTTTCTAAAATTACCGATAAAACAGTACATAACGTTTATGTAGGAACTAGAAATGGCGAAGGTAATGTTGGAGCAGCGAATACTGTTCGTGATGAATGTTATATCAGCTTAAATTCACCTTTGACGAACGAGACAGCTCCTTTGTACATCATTACTTATGCAGAGATCAAGTTTATTGAAGCGGAAGCAGCCTTCCGTAATAATAATAAACCATTAGCTTATACTTCGTTTTTAGCAGCTGTAAATGCAAATATGGATAAGTTGGGTGTTACCGCTGGAGATCGTGCAGCTTATATGACTGCAATTTCTGTAGGTCAGGCAAATTTAACTTTGACCGATATTTTTAGAGAAAAATATGTAGTCACTTATTTAAATTCAGAAGCATGGAACGATGTTCGTCGTTGCGATTATGGCTACAAAAACTTTCAGTTGCCAGTAGGAGCTTCTTTAGGTTCAGACTTTATTCGAAGAGTCGCCTATCCAGCCGATGAATATACCGAAAATGGAAAAAATGTCCCAGAACAATCGGTTCTAAGTGCCAAACTCTGGTGGGATAAACCTTAATAAAAAAAACTCCTTGGAAAGAATTTCCAAGGAGTTTTTTTTAGTAGTTAGTATTGAGTACTTAGTAGTTAGAGGTTTGTCAAATTTGTCTTAGATAATAGGCTTCGTCTGCGAATAGGTAATTTTGAACCAAGAGGATATGAGTTAACTGAAAATCTTGGATGGAAAGAATTTCAAGGTTATCAATGAGAAAATAATATCCATAAGCCTTAAATAGTTGGATACATTATTTAAGTTAAAAAAGAGTAAGAAATCCCATTTCTGCTTAAAAAATATATAAATCTAAATGGATTGAATTAGAGTAAGCAAATTTCGAAAAACATTTGACTTTATAGTATAATTAATAATAAAAAAATTAATAGTTTTGGGAAATAGAATTGCAGAACTATAAATAGCAAATTCAACTAACTATTATATTCGGATACATTTATTAAAAACTTAATGGTTTTATTTTGCTCTTTTTTTTAGCAATAGTCGTAAATAACAAAAAATTTAAGGAAAATATATTTTTTATATATGCTAAAGTCTTTTAAAAGATTTTTAAAGTTTTATATCTATTTTTTTAGATGTAAAACTCCTCAATCTTCGGGGTTTTCGTCATTTGTATGGGGGGATTTAAACGCATCATATGAAAAGGTAATACCTAAGATTATTTGGATATATTGGGATGATGAAATTATCAAATCCAAAACTGTGAAGGCTTGTGTTGATAATATTCGACTATTACATCCGGATTATGAGATAAAAATGTTGAATAAAAATACTGTACATCAATATATTAGTTTTGATTTGGAGATGGTTGAAAATCTCCCTTTAGCAAATAAGTCAGATTTAATTCGTTTAAAATTATTGTCTCAATATGGTGGTATATATTTAGATGCTAGTACTTTATTATTGGAAAAACTTGATTGGGTTTTGGAATTAAATAATTCGAATGGAACAGATACACTTGCTTATTATACAAAAGATAATACGAGTGATATGAATTTTCCAGTGATAGAAACATGGTTGTTAGCTAGCATTCCTAATTCAACATTTATAAATGATTGGTTGAAAGAATATGAAGAATGTTTGAATAGTCCTAACCCAGATGAATACTATAAAAATGCTACACTATTTAATTATAAATCCATACCATTAGATGTGGCTTATTATAAGTGTTATTTCTCTGCGCAGACAGTGATTCGAGAGTCTAAAAATTATCGACTTAGTCTAGTCTGTGCCGATACAGATGCGTTTTTATATTCTTTAAATGTGACACCTAAATGGAGTAATATTGCATTATCAGAGATCTTGCTGTTGAACCCAGTTGAAAAAGAATTGCCTAAGCTTATTAAAATAATTAATGGATCACGTATTACATTAGATTATTTTATTGATATCAATAATTATAAACGGAATTCTATTTTAGGTAGAATATTGTGAATGAGACATTGGATGTGAGAGTTTAGCTTTTCATTTTGAACCACTGAAAACCTGA
>DAIQBS010000028.1:0-45709 GCA_036781025.1 Sphingobacterium sp.
GTAATTCATTGATAGGCTGCAACTGTTCTGAGAATTCATGCTGGTGTTGGTTCACGTTTCTGAAAACTTCCTCTAACAAATTGTATGTAGGCATCAATAGATCTTTTTCTGCTTGTTTGATAAAAGCA
Source organism: Sphingobacterium sp. (assembly GCA_036781025.1). GTDB lineage: Bacteria > Bacteroidota > Bacteroidia > Sphingobacteriales > Sphingobacteriaceae > Sphingobacterium. Next base: position 129 of record DAIQBS010000028.1, read on the forward strand.
AGTATCCGATTGATGCCTTGACCAAGCTGATTCCTTAACATATGATCGTTGATATCAATCGGGTCTTTTTTTGTGGAATGGAAATATTCAATCATTTGCATTACCAGTGTCCGCTTTGTCCTTCCAAACTTTCTTGAAATGATTTCCAATTTCGAATCGACCTGAACGCTGAACTTGACGGATCGGTTCTTTTCGTGTATCTTTTCCATATAGGTTAAATCAGGAATCTAAAAGTGCTTCCAAGTAACGGGTGGTAGGAGGGAAAATATTCAATGTACCTGCCTTTGATTAGCGCATGGATGCAAGCGTGATAGGTAGAAATCGATCGAATTTTGGAGAAGCCCATCAATTTCCTTCTACTGGCAGTAAAGGATTTGACTTCATCTGTATCATCCGAATAATAATAAAGAGCCATAACCAGGCTTATCTGTGATGTACTAAGGCTATTGTCCCGTTTGATTCTTTTGAAAAGTGTTTGAATGGGATTTTTATCATTGAATTTGTCCTTATCCATTGCCATTACTCCTTTCCATCATGTTGCCAATATCGTTCCTGTGATAGAAAAAGCTTCCACCAATTTTTCTATAGGGCAAGATTCCCCTTACACGCATATTTTGGAGCGTTCCTGGAGATATTTTTAATAGCTGCCTAACCTCAGCGCTCCTCAGCCAAAGTCTTTCATAACCATTTTTCACTTTAAGGTTGAAAATTTCCTTCATCTCTTCAATCAGCTCAATCTTGAGCTGTCGAAGATCTTCCATCGTCACTACTCTGATTTCCATATCCTATCTCTTTTAAATTAAAAATTACTTCAAGTCGAGGCATTTTAGGGAGTGGGGATTAAATCTAAGAAAAACAGCTGTTCAAAGGGAACCCAATTAAATATTGCATATGATAGTGTAAAATAGTAGAGAATTCTGTGGGGAATTCCAAAAAGAAGGTTTAAATGGTCGATAAATGGAAAGAGTATCCCCGGAGGATACTCAAAAAGCCAAATGCAGCGCATGATGGCTTAAAAAGTAGGGCTTGCCCAACTTCCGCTTGCTCATTTGACTCGTCCTGGAATAAGTTTACACATTTCTGTTAAAATTTAATCATTGTCCTGATATAGCTTTACAGCTTCATGTACTTTAGCTAAAATTTATTTATTTGAATTTATAATTCACGTTGATATTTAATCATATCAATTACAATTAGCTTAGACCAGCAATTCCCTGTAAAGCATAAAATAGGATATGTCTATGCTTATCTTTTAAGGAACGATGGGTTTTCTAATGAGTATTATTATATTTATTCAATGATGAAAAACTTGGAAGCCATTAACATCAATAATTCAAAATTAATTCCTTTAGATTGGAAATAAGGTCGAAAACAGATAAAAACTTGGTAAAATTTTTTTTATATTTTAAAAATCAAACACTAACAACCAAAAATGTATGGATAATATGCAAAAAAACAGAATCAAAAGTTCTATGATAATTTATGAGCTAGAAACTGCATTGGGTAACTATGTTATAGAGAATGAGATTTTGGATAACCTGAGTAAAAAAAACACTTCGATGATTTCGCAAAGAGAAGCTAAAAAAGGTAATAATACTAGAAGTGACCAAGTTTCTTTTTTGGTAGAATCAAGCTATTTAGATGAAGTGTTTAATCTAGCGATTGACACAACTGAAGGAACAATTTTAAATACCTATATGAGAGAATTGAAAGACTTCTGTAGTTATCTAGGCATTTTTGACATAAGAAATGCGATCAGTCATCCAAACCGACCTTTTCCAGATTCTTTTTGGTTTAGATCAGCAGCGATAGCAAGTGATCCATTGATTGAAAAGTTAGGATTGGGAAGCATTAGGCAGGCTTTGAATTCAGCCGTAGAAGAAACCTTAAATTCACCTCCTTCCGAATGGATTAATAATGTCAAGTGGGCCATACCAAACACTCTGCCAAATTCATTTGACCATGAGATAACAGGTCTTTTAGGCCGTGACAAGGATTTTTCAGAATTGTATGTGACTTTGTCCAAAGTTAGAAGCAACTTAATAGCGGTGGTAGCTCCTGGCGGCATAGGAAAGACTGCACTTATACTTCAATTTCTAAAGGATTTAAGTCTGACACCAAGTTACAGTTCAAAAGTAAATGCTATCGTTTTTTGCACTTTAAAAAATGAAATTTTAACAGCAGAGGGCATTCAAATTGTAGAGGCAATAAATGGTATTGACCAAATTAAAGACTCTATATTAGCCGACATAAATTTATTATATGGTAGGACTTATGAAACTTTTGAAAGTGCATGTGAAGATTTGGAAAATGAAAAAATACTAATTTGTATTGATAACCTTGAGACCTTACTGATGCATTCCCAAAAAGAATTCATTGCTCTAAATCAATCTCTTCCTTTGTTTTGGAGAGTAATCGTCACTTCGCGTATTTCCATTGATTCCGCAACGACTGTTCCTTTAGAACCACTAGGTAAAAGACATGCTATAAACTTAACGCGCAATTATTTAAAAAAACGAGGAGTTCAACATTTTGATCAAAGTACACTTGAAAACATCTCAGAAAGAGCTAACTATAACCCACTAGCTATTCGACTCACAGTTGATTTATATATAAAAGGTGTTGACATATCTCAGTCAATACAGCAATCTCAAAAAGATATAGCCTCCTTCTCGTACAAAAACTTAATAGAGTCTTTGTCCGATAATTCCATTGCTATACTTGAAGCAATTTATGTTTTAAATGAATCTATTAAAACAGAGCTGATAGACTTCCTTGAACTGACCAACGAAGAGATTTCAGAATCCATTAACGAACTCTCTAAAACAAGTCTAATAATTAGGAACACAAATGATGAGGGCATTGACTGTTTCAAATTAAGTGATTCAATTAGGGATTTACTACTTATCAATCCAAAGAATATTGAAATTCGAACTAAAATCTCTGAAAGCCTAAAAGAGATAAAAGAAAAAATTTTAGTACAAACAACTAGGAATGAACAATTAGGATTGACCGAATTTGACGACAACTATGTCGAGCCAAATACCGATAGATCTATACATGCCTTGATTCTCGATCTAAATAAGTTTCTTTCCTATCCTGCTGCTAACAGAAAACACTCAGAATTAGCTTTCCTAAAGAAAAAGTTCAGCGATATCTTGATGTATAATCAAAGAGATTATCAATTGCAATATAATTTTTCAAGAGTATTAGCAGAACTTAAAGATAGAACCGGGCAACTAAGAAGCCTAGAACAATCATTAAAACTTAACCTCAATTCTTATCGAACACATATTGCTATAGGTAAGTTTCACTTTTATAATGGCGATTACGACAAATCATTGGAAGTTTTCAACAAATTAGTTGAGTACGGTTTTGACGACCCTATTAAGTCATCCCGAAAATTTAGTTTTTCTCTAACCAAACTAAGATTTTTGTGTTTGCTATATCTAGGTAAATACCATTCTATTCTAACAATAACAGAAAATTGGGAAAACGAAATTAACTTTTCGTCTATGTATGGTAGCTATAGAGCTTCTGCCTATAAGAGGCAATCAGAGTTGCTTAAAAGCAACATTCCTGAGCGAGAAAATTTGATTTCAAAATCTTTAGATACTTTTACACAAGTTTTCAAAAAGGATGAATATCCAATAATTGCCTGTATTGAATCAAATAAAATAATAAAGGAGTTTGATTTTCTTTTATCAAACTATCAATATTCAAAAAAATTGGTTGTAAAATATATAAGTTTTATTGCCCAACATTACTTTAATATAGTTTCCAGACTAAGAGATGAAAACCTTGACTCTAAGGAATCTAAAGAATTATTAAGTAAAGCGTATAATTTCGACATTAAGATTAATCCCCTTCATACTGTGGAGTGGTATTCTTTCAAAACAGAAACAACTTATGATGAAGAGCATATCGAGGAATTACTAAATGATGGATACACAATAGTTGAAGTTTACAATATCCCAGATAGGTCGGAAGGATTTTCAAACTTTATTTTTGCAAAAAATGAAGGAGATCAACAATTCTTTCTCCACGTCAACAAATTCGAAAGTGGATGGAATAGATGGGGGTATATCGAGATTGGCACTAAATTAGGAGTAAAACACAAAGGAATTACAGATAATGGAAAACCGACAGTTGTTGAAGAAATCGTTGAAATAGATAAATATATAATTTAATCTGGAATGATAATCTTAAAAGAAGCCATCCTCCTAAAGTGGAGCAATGGCTACTTGTGATTAGGTTAGATCGACTACTCTAGCATCCGGTGCCTCATGCTTTACGGCGGCAATGCCGTTTTCTCTGCCGGCAAACGATACATAATTTTCACTGCGCCCAACAATTTCCCCATTGGATGCCGTAAGATTGAAAGTATAGTTTTGATAGCTATCCCTGCGATTATAACGACTTTCGTAGGGAGCAGTGACTTTTACAGAGGCAATACCACTTAAACATCCTTGCTTAGATACATATCCCTCACTACTTAAAATGATCTCGCCATTGCCCGACTTTAACCTAAAATAGTATTGCAAATTCCTAGAACTCACGAACACTTCAAATTTACCATTTGACATATTGACACAAAGTTCGATAGGCATAGTGCAACCAATCTGCACATTAAAAGTGATATGAAAAAAAATGAAGGACTCTACAGCATTTTAAAGTCGGATCGTTGGAATATGAAATGATTTAAAACGAAAGCAAGTACAATACTTATTACAAAACCTTCTTATACTTACGCTTGACAGAACTCGAATGGCGTAGGCAGTTCAATACCGCCTCCAATTCGGAGGGTAATAAACGATCAACGACCTGATAGTGCACATTTTCCAACGGATATTGATCCTTGATGATATGCTTCATATACTGATCAACTTCCTGTCCGTAAACAGCTGTCAGTAACGGAAAGGAAAAACCCTCTTGCCCAATTACACGATCTCGAGCAAAAAGATAGCAATTGGTACAGCCTTGAGGTACTTCGATACAGCCGTGATCTTCGGAAATATCTCGAGGGAGATATATCTGACTAGAGGGCAAGGATGCTAGAATCAACTGACCATCGATGTCTTTCAGAACGATGAAATATTTATTTTTCGGGGCAGCACCATTCTTGAAGTAGAATGGGGTAAAATAAAGAATGTTTCCAAGTGCAAACATGAGTACACTATTTGAGCGACTTAGCGGCACTAATATATTCTAGGTGTTGGACATAAGCTTCCTTCCTCTGCTCATCCAACAGTGTGCTGAAGTCGATCTTATAATCTGTGGTGATCACCCACTCGTTGAGCAATCCCTCTAAAACACCTTCTTTGATCGCAGTCATTGTCCATGGAGAATGAGGGCTATGTGTTAGCTCGACCAGCTCCTTGGCACTCATGCGACCATATTGCTTAATCACTTCATCAAGGATTGTAAGCTCCATGTCCGAAAACTCGTCATCTTCGAATTCCTTGACAGCAGTGACGTACACTCTCCCCTCTTCAAAGGGATGAGTCTGTACAAAGTCCTTGAGCAAATATTGCTCTGTAGAACTCAGGTCAGAAAACAAATCCTTGGCTACTGGGCCGAGCTTCCATACCTCAAAATCTATATTCAAAAATGGGCGTGCGCACTTGCGGACGGTAGTCTCTTCCAATAGGTAGACCATCTTCAACAACTTAGTCTTTGAAAGGTCAGGAATATGCTGAGCAAAATATACGAGTGTATTGCCAATTTTGGCAATATCATCTTTAGTATAGGTATGCGGTTGGCTCATAGTTGTATTATGGGTGATTGTTTGCAAAAACAAAGTACGTAATTTTTCAGAATAAAACAATGAATGGAAAATAAAGCCCCTCTTTGTCGAAGGGGCAGTCAATAAGTTTTCATGAAAATTGAGTATTAAAACAGGATTAACTCGTGTGACATGCGCTAGAACAGGTCGCACAACCGTTGGATCTGACATAGTACCTTTTAGCTTCGCGTACGGCCGAAAAGCAACTACTGTGATATCCGAGGTCCTTTACACTATTGGCTTTATCTAGCCAGTAACATCCGTCTTTGTGCACCTCGTGATCACCATTAAGCTGCGCCGTGTTGTTTACGTAATACTTGTCCATTTTACTTCTCCTTTCTGACGCCTTTGAACGGCGTCCCATCTTGTTTAACATCTATAAATTTCCCTGTGCCAGCATCCCGCTTGACCCATTGTTTAGTCGTTGGATTGTGTACCTGACTACGGCTTCGCACAGCTCCATTGCGACGCCCATCTCCCTTTGGCGGATTTGTTGCCATAATTATTTGTATTTACAGAAAGTCCCCATGACTATCCACAAACAAAAATACCACCCCACTGTGCAACCTAATTGCACAGTAATTGTTATATTTAAAAAATCAAACCTGTTAACGATTATGTCTACAAATAAGCATGCTGGTATCCGGTATCGTATCCTAGACAACTGTCTTTCCAATACACAGCGTAGGTACACTTTTTACGATCTGCTAGACTCTATCAACAAGGAACTTGAGGAGATAAACGGAGCAAACAGCAAGATTAGCACGCGTACCTTGCGTGATGACATCAAGCATCTGCGCAGTCGTGAAGGAGGTGAGGCACCAATCGTCATCTATAAAAAATATGGAAAATCGTACTACAGGTACAATGATCCAAATTTCAAGCTATACAACCAAGGCTTGAACGTTTCGGAAGTACAACAGTTGAAAAACGCGATAGAAACCCTGTCCAAGATAGAGGGACTGCCTCAAATGGGTTGGGTGCAAGAATTAGGCACGAAACTGGAAGAAACTTTTTTCCTAGAGAAGACCGACCAACTGATCATGAGCCATGATAACAATAGGTATCTCAAAGGGATAGAAAATCTGGGACAACTATTTCATGCCATCCTAAACAAATCATCGCTAGAAATATGTTATCAATCTTATAAGAGCGGAAAAGAAACCGTGTTCGAGTTATCGCCTTACCATCTGCGTGAATACAACAACCGTTGGTTTCTGTTTGGAAGAAATAAAGATTATGGTAATTTAACTAATTTGGCATTAGACCGCATCTTATCGATAGAGGACGGAAACCATCCATACATTGAAAACAAAGAGTGGAATTTCAACGAGTATTTTGAAGACATTGTGGGTGTATCATTTGAATCGGATAAACTCGAAAAAATAAGACTGTGGTTTACCGCATCTGCCGCTCCGTACGTGATTTCAAAACCGCCGCATGGATCCCTAAGAAAAATATCGAATGATGAAACCGGCCTAATCATCGAGATCGAGGTAATACCCAATTTTGAACTAGAAACGCTAATCTTATCCTACGGCGAGCGAACGAAAGTTTTATCTCCCGAAAGATTTAGAGACAAAATCAAGTGCCGTGTAAACGCAATGATGAAGAACTATCTCGACCCCACTAATTGGTTATGATTTCAAAACTAAAATGCTCATTTTACTCGGACCAATCTGGCTTAAGATTATCGTAAGACACGATATTATCTCTTGACACTAACACTTTTTTAACCTAGGCGTTTTCTCTAATAATTTTCGAAGGTTTTGACCCCGATTAACTAGATTTTGATGGACCAAGATATAGTTATTAAGCGAGTATTCAGTCAATAGATTATTTCAAGAACCAGCAAAATCATTTACCTGCTATACATCCAAATTAGACAGAGAGTTGGAACAAGCTACCACCACTCTACGCGGTAAGATAAATTCATCTTTATAATAGGTGGATTTATTTCCTGGCAAATTATTGCAAAAATCAAAGAAATCACTAGACTTAAAGTCGTCTGATTCAATAAATTCCTTCGTTTTACCGAGAATTGTTTTAAAAGTATCAACTCCTAAGTTTGTAACGTTACAGAAAAGTTATTTTAACATCAAAAGGATTTTAAAGCATTGTAAATTAGTTGTTCAGAATATATCGAAAAGGTTGTATCACCGAACCACTTAATACTATCCTCAAAAACACAATGATCTAACACGAAACATCTTATTTCGCGGTTAATGGAATTATATTGAATATTCAAAGGTATCTTTAAAGTAAGTTAAGAAATTAGTTATCAGTCAATAACTTAATGCGTAAAGAATTAAAAACGCTTTGATAAATCGAATTTTTATATAAAATTCTTAAGAAAGAGAAAAGTGCCTTTAAACGTAAAAGAGTAACTTTTGACAGTTGCTCTTTTATCACCAGAGGAAGGGATACAAACCTATCGAATTAAAAAGGATAGATGAGAATATAATTTTCAGAACTTATAACTTTTTGGAAATTTAATCGTGTAACAATCATAATTTTATTATCATTGATGTTAGTTAATATTATTACGACAAACTATTACCTTAATTGGTGCCTTTAGAAAAGTGCAATATTTAACACATTGAAAATAGGTGTTTTAACGTTGTAAATATTATCCCAGCGGGATTCAAAATGTTAAAACCGTTGGCTATCATAATTTTTAATATTTAAATCTCACATAAAGTCAGTATATTTAAAGACTAAGCAATTGCAGCTAAAAAGTATATCAATCTAGTGAGTGATTCGGTGAGTAAAGAAGCAGAGGATTTGTAAATTATTGAAAATAAAATCATTGCTCGTAAGGTGTTATTCCCCTACGGGCTACGGAAAAAAGCGACTTGAAAAAGTCGCTTTTTTTAGTATATAGATGGGAGTATTAAGTAGTTAGATTTTGTAGGGCTGACATTGGATGAGTCACAAATACAGAATAGAATACTATGAACATCTTAACACGTTTATGCTGCAAGACTTGTTTTGTTACATGTTTTAAATGCTAAATCATGAGTACAATTTATTCCTTGCTCTTATACTTCATTATTATTTAAATTGTGTTTGAAGTGTTCATCTGAGTAGAAAATAAACCGGTATAATTGAACTCTTAAAAGAAATATCTGTAGATCAATTAGGGGACCAGAACTAAAGAAAAAACAAGTATACCCTTAGGTTATCGTTTAATTTAAACGATCAGATGATTAACTACAAAATGGAGCTAAATACGTTATGGTTTAGCTCCAAAATAAAGTTGGATTATTTTAAAAATGATCTTTAAGACCCCATGTTCAATACTATGCTCTTAATTAATTCATTTGCATCTTTAAATTTTAAAAGCGGGGCAGCTTGTCCAGCCCAAAATGACTTAAATTCTGCTGATTTTTCCGAATTATTTTGATATGCACCGAGAGCACTCATAATTTTACTTTGAATTGGATAAGGTGCCATGTATTTTTCAAATTCATTTAATTGATCGGTCAACTTACTTCGCATTCCTCTTGATAATCTGCCCGAAAAAATCTTGGTTAATGTGGTATATCTTGCTTCTTTAGAAAATAACTTTTCCCGATGCAGATTTGTAGTTCCAGATTGCTTAGTAGCAAGAAAGGCTGTTCCTATTTGCACAGCATCAGCGCCTAATTCAAATGCTGCTTTTACACCTCTGGCATCCACAATTCCTCCTGCAGCAATTATTGGAATTTTGACATGATCCGCAACTTGAGGGATTAAAGAAAATGTTCCAACTAAGGAATCTTGTGATTCCTGAAGAAATGAAACTCTATGTCCTCCAGCATCTGTTCCAGTCGCTACAACCATATCCATCCCCGCATTTTCAATAGCTATCGCTTCGTCTAAGGTGGTGGCAGTTCCGATGGTAGTAATATTTAATTGTTTACACTTCAGTAAAATATCTGTATTTGGTATACCATAAACAAAACTAATAATGGCTGGCCTACAAGAAAAAACTGCCTCTATTTGATCTTCAAATTGAGGGCCTAAATCTTTCGGAAAAGTAGGCGGTTTAATATTCGCAGCTTCGAAATATGGTTCTAAAAGTTTAATTACTTTATCAAAATCATATTGGCTAAAATCTGAGATTGATTCATCACGATCATTCACCCATAAGTTCAAATTAAATTTGTTTTTTGTTTTATTTTTAATTTGATTTACAATATCGACAATTTCATTCGCGTGATAAGGCTGACAACCAAAAGAACCTAAACATCCAGCATTAGATACGGTAGAGGTTAATTCAACAGACGATATTTTTCCTCCAAATGGCCCCTGCACAATGGGTAGATCAATTCCAAGACCTCTCGTAAATTTTGTATTACTCCACATATATTATTCCTCCAAGTTTTGCCCTACAAGTTTAAACTGCAATATGAAATCATCATATACTAACATATTACCCAAGTTTGGGAAAAATTTGCCTGATTTATATTTAATATTAAAATCAGTTCAGTCAATAGAGAGCTTACCAATAGTAAATAGATATTCGTTCATCAACTCGATTGATGCATCAAAATTGATTGTCTTTACAATTTCCTTAATAGACAAATCTGCTGTAATACTATAGTTGTATCCGTCAAAACTAGACCTTTTAATGAATAAGGAAGCCAAAGGGTAGTTTGGAATATCAAAAAAATCAACACTAAATAAATGGTTTTTAAATTCTTGATATATTTGCGTGTCAATAATATCTGTGATGGTTAAACTAGTCATATCGATTTGTATTTCCCCAGCTTTCAAATTCATATCCTCGAAAATTAAAAAGCCATTTTTAATTTTAATATCACCTGTATGCAATCCTAAGATTTTTTTCCTGTCCAACTTATATGGCTATTTGTTGATTCAATTATAAATTTCTTCATATTTTAAATAAATTTTATTTTCCAAAGTTCATAATCACTTAAAGATAAGAGAAGGACTTACATCAAAATAAACTTGTGACATACCTCAAAATAATAAACTAAAATTTGACTTAGGTCAAATTTTTAAGGCTTAAGAATTATTACATTGGAACACTATTAATAAAACTCAATGAGCAAAAAATTAAAAAATCAAATATCGTCCTTTGTCAATCTGACAGACAAGGATTTTGAATATGTTTTGAGCCATTTTAAAATGCAGACTTTTAAAAAACATCAATTTTTGGTTCAAGAAGGAAATAAGGTTGAGGATGATTTTTTTATAATTAAAGGCTGTGTAAAATCATATTATACGGATGCTAACGGGAAATATCATATTTTACTTTTTGGGATTGAAGATTGGTGGATAACAGATTATGAAGCATATTACTTTCAAAAAAAAGCAATTGTAAACATCGATTGTTTAGAGGACACGGAAGTTTTATCCTTAAGTGTTGAAAACCGAGAAAAATTATGTCGAGAATTACATGAAATTGAACATTTCTTTCGAAAAAAGACAAATAGAAGAAATGTGGCACTTCAGAAGCGCATTTTATCACTTTTAAGTAGCAGCGCAAGAGAACGTTATGAGTCATTTCTCATGGAATATCCAAACTTTGTTCAAAGAATTCCTAGGCAAATTCTAGCCTCCTATTTAGGAGTTACTCGAGAAACTTTAAGCAGATTATATATAACAAAATAATCTATTAATGTAGATTTTTGAAAGTTTTTCTTAGAATCGATATTGCAAAAATGTATACTTATGAAGGCTGTTTAAAAGCACGAGTTCTGGAAAAGCAGCATTAGGATAGGTTTTTCCAAATTTGCTAGTACAATGCTATTGTCCAGAGATGGAATATAGTTTATTTAAAAAATAATTTTGGCAGGACTTGAAATTTGCTGATTAGTCCTACTTTTTATTAACTTGTGTATAATATTAGCAACATCTATTCATAAAATACATTCGCATGGTAATCATCAATAATTTTGAGGAATATAAATCTCATGAAGGGAAGATTTTAGGGAATTCCAATTGGCATAAAATAGACCAGGAGCAAATCAACAGGTTTGCTGAAGCAACATTAGACTTTCAATGGATACATACGGATAAGGAAAAGGCCGAAAATGAAGGTCCATTTAAATCTACCATTGCTCACGGTTATCTGACGTTATCCTTGATACCTTACCTATGGAAGCAAATTGCAGATGTTCGGAATGTAAAAATGGAAATCAATTATGGAATTGAGCAATTCAAATTTGGACAAGCGGTACCTGTGGATAGTGAAGTACAGTTAGAAGCCACTGTGAAATCTATTACAAACTTGAGGGGCACGGTAAAGGCGGTCATCCAGGCCAAATTGAATATTAATGGTTATGCTAAACTGGCCTATGTAGGTGATGTGGTTTTTCTGTACCACTTCAATTAAGGATACGAAAAATATAAGAGTTTCAACATGTCTGCATCAAAAATTATCGCTACAGGAGCATATATACCTACTGTTGATGTTCCAAATGAGCATTTTTCTGACCGTTTATTTTTTGGTACAGATGGAAAAGCCATAGATCAACCTACGGAGGATATCATTAGGAAGTTTAATTTGATTACTGGAATTGAGCGTAGGAGGTATGCGCCGGAGGGGATGACAGCATCTGATATGGGTGCTTTCGCGAGCCAACTAGCCCTAGAAGAAGCGGGAATAGATCGGGAATCCATTGATATGATTATCGTTGCGCACAACTATGGGGATATGAAATTTCATGGTGCAGCTCGAGACATGGTTCCTTCACTTGCGTCGCGTATCAAGTATAAATTAGGGATTAGTAATACGAATTGTATTCCCTATGATATTATATTCGGATGTCCTGGCTGGCTACAGGGTTTTATACAGGCTGATCAGGCTATAAAAGCTGGAGCTGCGAACACCTGTCTGGTCATTGGGTGCGAAACCTTATCGAGAGTATTGGATCATTCGGATCGAGACAGCATGATATTTTCTGATGGTGCTGGAGCTATTATTGTTCAGCGCAATGCTTCCGATCACAGAGGCATATTATCTACTGCTGTACGTTCGGACTGTAAGGATGAATTGGAATACATTTATTCTGCAGGGGAAAATAATGGGGACGATACAGGTACCAGTTTTATCAAAATGAAAGGACGCAAGGTTTATGAGTATGCACTTAAGCATGTCCCTTTGGCGATGAAGGAATGCTTTGATCGTTCTGGTGAGAAAATTGAAGACTTAAAAATGATTCTAATCCATCAAGCCAATGAGAAGATGGATGAGGCGATTGTCAAAAGGTTCTTTGAATTGTACGGGATAGATAATTTGCCCAAAAATATAATGCCAATGAATATATCGACCTTGGGAAACAGTTCGGTAGCTACTATTCCTACACTGCTACATCAAGTGCTGAGTGGTCAAATAGAGCCGTTTCGGTTGGATAAGGGAGATTTAATCCTGTTTGCTTCTGTGGGTGCTGGGATGAACATCAATGCCATGACTTATAGTTGGTAATGGTAATTCAGCACCTTTATCATGTAGTGATGGTAGATTAGGACAACCAAAATTCATAAGACAGATTTTATCAAAGTCAGGCAATCTATCCTTATTAATAGAATAGTTTGCCTGACTTATATTTAATGACCATGAGCTTATAAATGGCTTATCACTATATTTGCTTAACCAGTTTGAACTTGAATTATTTTGGGCGTCATTAATTTTTTACAGCTATCTTTATTATATAACTTCCTGTAGACCATCTTATCATATGGTATAAAGTAGCAGCAGTTCTGTTTTCCAGGAACCTTAATTAATTCCATTTACAATTAATAAATCGATGACGAAGTAAATTCTCCTAGTTCTTCACAATGGGTTAAAGTACCTACAGGAGCTTATATAATTTTATTATATTAATTTATAGTTGTACTTTTATCCACAACACAAGGCTCTGCCTATAAATTGTCTGATTAGTTTGTTTATAAATCAGTATCAGTTCAATTAATTCAGTCGCCAATTTAAAGTTTTCAACGGTATATTTAGCATTAAGTTGCTATGCGACATTTAGGCTCCGATTTTTAAATCTCCCATATATTTCTGTTATCAAAACGAAAAATTGTCTTACTACATGTGTAAGCAAGACCTTGTAATGAATAGGTAAATCTTATTTCGCATGGATATATGGTAGAAATAGGATAAATAGTCAATAGGAAAAAATGGATTTTAAAAACATTGGGTTGATAGCGCCCCTTATAAAAGCTATCGAAACATTAGGACATACAACTGCTACCGAGATACAGAAACAAGCTATTCCTTATATTATGAAAGGTAAGGATATCATAGGCTGTGCGCAGACAGGAACCGGAAAGACCGGTGCATTTGCAATACCGCTTCTTCACTTCCTAGCTGCTGAGAAGAATACCTCCAAAAAACCTCGAGCATTAATAGTGGCACCTACTCGAGAATTAGCCTTGCAAATAGATCAAAGTATAGCGGGCTACGGTAAATTTCTATCCATTGAACATATCGCTATTTATGGAGGGGTTTCCCAGAATAAGCAGGTTTCCCGAATTCAAAAGGGCGTGGATATACTTGTTGCCACTCCCGGACGATTATTGGATTTAGTAAATCAGGGGCATGTCAACCTGAGTTCTGTTCAATGGTTGATCCTTGATGAGGCAGATAATATGCTTGATATGGGATTTGTCAACGACATCAAAAAAATATTGAAACGCATACCTGTCAAAAAGCAAAGCATGCTATTTTCTGCAACGATGCCTAAGGCCATACGTAAATTTGCAGGTGAAATATTGAATCAGCCTGTGGAAGTTTCAGTTTCTCCTGTATCTTCTACAGCTGAAAAGGTAAGCCAATCTGTTTTATTTATAGATAAGAACCAAAAGACAAAACGCTTGACCAGGATGCTGCTTGATGATAAGAAAATACAAACACTCATATTTATGCGCACCAAGCATGGTGCAGATAGATTGGCAAAAACGCTATTAAAAAGCGGAGTGCAATCAGCCTGCATACATGGCAATAAGTCGCAAAATGCTCGAGAAAATGCTCTTCTTTCGTTTAAAAGCGGTAAAATCAATGTGCTTATCGCTACAGATATTGCCTCCAGAGGAATAGATATTAAAGAGCTTCCTCAAGTTATCAATTACGATTTACCGGCAGACTCTGAAACATACGTACACCGTATAGGTCGTACCGGACGGGCAGGAAAGGACGGAAAAGCAATTTCATTTTGTAGTGAAGATGAAAAACCGATGCTGGACAAAATCCAAAAGCTAATTGGTTTTCAGGTTCCCGTAGTAAGGTAATCGATTAGTATTCAATTAAAACACAAGACAATGTAAGGATTGTTGTCTTACTAATCTATACAACAGGACATTTGAATCGTTTAAGTGGTAGCAAGGCTTAATACGTTCATCATGATAAAAATATCTTTTTGTGCAGTTAGTTGTTGCTAATACAGTAACTATTTAAGGAAATTCTTAAACTGAAAAATAAAGTGGGACAAAGAAATTTGTCCTATTTTTATTGAAAAAATTTGCTCCTTTCTGCTAAAAAGGAAGTTATTTTTTGCAGAATATCAAATTTAAAACTTATTCTTTCAATTTCAACTAATCAAATTTTCATTTTCTGATTAAAATTACCTTAAATATAAAAGCATTTCTATCATACGCTCTCTTATTTCGTTATCTATTGAATAGTAAGTATTTGGGGTAATAAAATTAACATATAGTTTACTTTGTAATGTTAGTTTTGTAGTACGCGGACTTTAAATGTTATGATGAACATCAGAATAAGATTTTATTTGAGCTATTCCGTTTGGTTAATGCTGTTGTTGTTATTTTCTGCTTGTAAAAAGGAAGGTGAAGAACCAGATTATCCAGCCGGTAGTAACCAGTATATCAACGATTGGTTACTGGATAGTATGAAAGTCTATTATTATTGGAACCATCAATTACCTAAAAAGTCTGATATTGGTAAAACACCGTTGAATTTCTTTGCTTCACTGAAATATTCACAAGATCGGTTTTCTAGAATTTACAATGCTTCCATTCCTGAAAGTTTTTATCCTTCTCTGGTACATCATTTTGGTTTTGAACTGATGCTTTATGATCCAGGAAATGGGGAAATAAAAACTACAGTTACTTTAGTAGTACCTCAATCTCAAGCCGAACAAAATGGAATGCAGAGAGGGCAAATGGTAAATAGCATCAATGGAACAGCATTAAATGAAAAGAATATAGATGCTTTAGTTCGTTCGGCGGTAACAGCAGGAAGGCTGACTCTAGATGTGGTCGGTTTAGGATTGGTAAATCTGACTAGCAGCTTCATTTCTGAAAATTCGGTCTATGGATATCGTGTCTTTGATCAGTTATCCAAACCCACAGGTTATTTGTTTTACAACTCTTTTGATGCACGTTATTTCAATCGGCTTGCAGAGGCTTTTAGAATTTTTAAACAGGCAGGAGTGAAGGAATTAATAATCGATTTGCGTTACAATGCAGGAGGAGATGTCGGCGTATGTGCAGCAATGGTGGCCATGCTGTCTGATGTGAACGAGCAGGATCATTATTTGGAATATCGGGGCAATAGTCTTGCTGGCATTCGTAAAGAGACTTTTGCTAAGACCATATCCAAGACGTTTAGCGGAAATCCATTAAATTTTTCGGAGATCAGGAGTTTGCGTTTGCCTTTGGAAAGGATTTTTATCCTCACTGGCCGTCATACAGCATCTGCAGCAGAGTTTTTAGTGAAGTCGCTTCGACCGTATACGGAAGTTATACAGATAGGAGAGTCGACCTTGGGTAAAGATATGGCTTCCTTCAGCATCCGTGATGGAAATACGAGCAAGAGCAATGCATGGAGTTTAGAAGTTATGGTTTTTAAGTTGTATAACTCCCTGGGGGAAGGCGATTATGCGAAGGGATTAGTTCCTGATATCATGATCCATGAGCTTAGTGAGTCTTTATATCCATTCGGAGATGCAAAGGATCCGCTTATCCACGCTGCACTTTCAAGAATTTCAGGCTATTCCAAAAGGTCGAGTAAAACAACTATAGGAGAAGGAATGGCTCCTCGAGTATTATATGATTCAAGGGATTTAGCCGACCGTCATGTGAATTTTATAATCAGACCCTAATGTATTCACAATATTATCATGAAGAGATAACTATATACAAGAACATCATCGATCATTTTACATGGAAAAATAATTACTAACCTTATTTAAATTATGGAAAACGCAGATTTAAGCATAGTAGATGAGTTAAGAAAAGGTAGTCAAAAGGCCTTTTATCTGATTGTCAAGAAATACCACAAGCAACTTTGGTTATATTTTAAACAGAAAACGAATAGCCATGAAATTGCTGAAGAGTTGACGAACGATATATTTAACCGGCTTTGGGATTATCGGAGCAAGCTCGATACGGAAAGAAGTTTAGATGCCTTGATACGAGAAATGTGTCGTGGACGTTTTTGCAAATGGTTAGCAAAATACGAAAGAGAAAAAAGGCTGAAAAACGATTATTTTGCAGCGTATCCAACCAAGGAGGAAGAGATGGGCGGAGAAGAGGCATTGCATGCTTCGATGGACTTAAGCATCATGGTTGATAAGCTGACTTTAGTGTTGCCCAAAAAACGTTGTCAGGTATTTCTGATGTCGCGCATGCATGGGATGAGCTACGAAGAGATTGCTGAACAGTTGTCCATCAGCAAGGCTACCGTCAAAGACCATTTAATTAAAGCTAAAAAAACACTTGCTGTAATGAAGGATAACTGGAACTATCCATAAAAAGGAATACGAGTATTATCTAATTTTTGCTTCTCCCCATCTACCTATTTTTCCTTCGTTAAAAAAGTCTCCATCCAACCGATATTTTTTAATCCTCTGCCCTCAAACAGCTAATTAACAAATTCATAATCTGTTTCATATAAACTTAATATAGTGAATTTAGTTACCTGATATACTTGTGTAAATGTGTGTTTTTTATTGGTAATACATTTAAAATCAATGTTATATAAAAAAAATATTCTCTTAGGATATCGCTTTCTATTTCTTGTCTAACGGTTTTAAAATTTGTTTTCGTAAAAGGTTGAAAATTTTTGAGCAGACCTTAAAGGCTAGTATTTGGGGATATAAATACGGAAGCCCATCTTAAACAGTTTAAGGGTGAACAATTGAAAATGAATAAGCGTAAGAGAGAAGATTTATTAAAAAAATTGAAGGCAGGAATCTTAAGCAAAGAAGAAGAACAGGAGCTGTGGCGCATCAAAGGTATGGGACAGATTGATGCATTTGATGATGGAGAACTTGATTTGGAAAAGTACAGCCATTTGGAAGGGCCACCGGGTATGGAAGAGTCGTTATCTAGGATTGTTAGCTACCAAGAGAATCGAGTGCGTCGAAAAAAGCAAGTTCATCGTGTATATCTTTCCGTCGCCTCAGTGGCTGCGGTCTTGTTAATGTATGCAGGCTTTATCTTATTTAGAGACAAGTTGACGACTAAAGAATTTTCTGAATTTGTCTGCATGGAGGTTCCTAAAGGGACAATCAAGCGGCTCATACTTCCAGACAGTTCAGTAGCCACGCTGTCTTCGGGAACTATTCTTCGTTATCCCAAAAGTTTTACAAAGAACGAACGTACAATTTATCTGGATCAGGGAGAAGCTTTTTTTGAAGTCATAAAAAATCCTGCTAAACCATTTCGAGTACAGTCTGGAGCATTGCAAACCATTGCTTTAGGTACATCATTTACGGTACAATTTGATCCAGTCCTGAAGCGTGAAAAAGTAAAATTATACAGCGGCAAAGTTTCCGTAGAAGCTGTTCGCAAAATTAAAGAAGAGACTGAAGTAGGATCTGTGGTATTGAGTCCAGGTAAAGCTTATGAATATATAGCTGGGGAAGTGGTTTTAAGTGATTTTGATCAAAATCAACAAAATCCAATTGCTGAAGGACTGTATTTTGAGGATGTCCCATTTGAGGAAGCAATCTATAGAATTAGCAGTTGGTATGGCATTTCATTAACGTTTGATCGGAGAAAAATACAATCGGATCATATTAATGGGAATTTTAATAATAAAAAGTTGGAGGACATATTTTATATACTCACTCACACACAAAATCTCCAAATAATAAAAACGGACAGTTTAACTTATGAAATTATGATGAGCAGAAAATAAAGACAAAAAGCAAAAATAAAACAACAGAAAAGTGCCGTTCCGGAAAAACGGCACTCTAAATAATGCGGTGTTAACCGCAATGATCTTATTGAATTTTAAACAAATAATTTGTAAAAAACCTTACTAAAATATGCAATTCTATGTACTTATCCTAACGGGTATATTAAAACAGACTGTCAAAAAACGACTTACAAAAAGCATGCTATATGTGGTCTTTTTGATGGCAACATCAGCAATTTATGCACAGGCTTCTAACCGTCTGAATGCTCCAGTAAGTATCAATTATAGCCAGGTACAAGCAGCGACGCTATTCAAGGAAATTAATAAACAAACAAGCTATGAGTTCTATTATGGCTCTTCCATAGGACAAGTAATAGTAGAAGATATCCGATTCGAAAAGAAGAAATTAGCTGATGTACTTATTGATTTGGAGCGTAAAGGTTTCGATTTTAGCATAAAAGGGAAAGATATTAGCGTAAAATACACTAAACCTAAGCCTATAGAACAAGCGTCCTTTCGAACAAAGGTAGCGGCTGTGCAACAAACAGGACGGATCAGCGGAAAGATTGTTGATGAAAGGGGCGTAGAACTTATAGGAGCCTCGGTCAAAATCGAGGAAAACAATCAGGCGGTGCAGAGTCGTTTGGATGGTACTTTTAATTTTACCCTAATGCCCGGAAGTTATACCGTAGTGGTTAGTTACATTGCTTATCAAACGAAACGTGTAACACAGGTAGATGTAAAATCGGGTAAGTTGACCTCACTAAATATTGTGTTAACACAAAAAACGAGCACGCTAGATCAGGTGGTCGTAACCGGTAGTTTCAAAAAGGAAAGTGTCGCAGGATTATATGCTCAACAGAAAAATGCCGCAACGGTGACAGATGGTATTTCTTCGGAACAGATTGCACGAACACCGGATAATAATCTCGGACAGGTGCTTAAACGGGTGAGTGGCCTCACTACCGTAGATAATAAGTATGTTGTGGTTCGTGGATTATCTGAGCGCTATAACCAGGCCATGATCGATGGAGTAACTCTTCCGAGTACGAGTATGAATCGTCGTAATTTTTCATTTGATGTGTTTCCTCAGGAGCTTGTCAGTTCGGTGGTGGTAAATAAAACAGCTACGCCTGACATGTCTGCCGAATTTAGTGGTGGACAAGTTATGGTTAATACCATCGATATTCCTACAGAGAATTTTACAACGATTTCCATAGGGTCAGGAGGGAATACCAGCAGTACAGCTAAGGACTTTTTAATGCTGGGCGATCGGAAAGCCTGCGATTATTTTGCACTGAATAGTGAAAACCGCAAGGAACCCGAAGGCTTACAATCCTGGTATTGGTATTCGCAAATAAATACACCACCACTTGGCCCCAACGGCGACTATCCAGCTGATATGCCTAAAGATCTACAGCTAGTTCCGGGTTCAGGAATACCTTATACTAGTTTGGATGCCATTGCCCAGGGCAAAAGAATAGATAAGACTGGATTATTGGTAAACCGTTACAAAACCATACCATTTCAAAATGGCCGATTTGCTCTGGGAAGGATTTATGATTTAAGGAACGAGCTTCAATTTGGATTTTCAGGAGGCGCAACTTATCGTAATCAACAGACGATTGTTCCATTCAATAATGTTCGAGGAGGTTATTCTGAGACTCGTTTAAACTATATTGATAGTACAAATAATGGCCCTGGCTTATCCTATCGTTTTAACAGTACCATAGGCATGGTCTTCAATCTTGGTTTACAAGGCAAAAGCTTTAAGTTGGCTCTGAAAAACATGTACTCCCGTATATTAGACGATAACTTTAATGAAGCGTATCGAGTAAATTACGGAGCAAGCAATGAATACAAATATCGAGAGCAGTTTCAAGACCCGCAGTCTACTTGGGTTTGGCAACATAAATTGGAAGGGGAAAATTTATTACATGGTTCAGGAATCAGAATGGGTTATTCGTTTGGATGGACTCGTATCGGTCAGCAAGTTCAAGATCAACGTCGATTTAAATACAGCCATACAGCTTCGATTGCTGGGATAGATTATTTTCAAACGCCCAATATTTATATTCCCAGTGATTTAGGAGTTTTTTACGATTACCGTTTATGGACCGATGTGAAGGAGCTTGACTATAATTGGGGGCTGAATTTTAGCAAGAACTTTCTGTTAGGACCATCCATAAAAAATATTGTTAAGGTAGGATATAGTGGATGGGATAAACACCGTACACTGAATATGACAAAAGTCATAGCCTATACCAGTTTTTCCGATGTAATTAATCCCATTGAAGGCCCTTATTCTGAGGTGCTTTCTGATCATGCTATGGGTGCAAAAAAAGGGCAGGCTTATTATTGGGCAGATAACCTTAACGGACCTACGTTTAATGGGACTATGCGTAGCCATTCGCTATATGCCATGTTTGACCAACGATTTTTTGAAAAGTTTCGCCTCGTGTATGGTTTGCGTGCAGAGCATTATAACCTCAGCAACCGACAAGAAGAATATATTAAAAGACGCGATGGAAAAATTGATGACAATTGGAATTTGTTTTCTACTACAGGGGAGCAGGATTGGCGGATGTTGCCATCTGCTAGCCTTACTTATAGTTTGAGCTCACAGATGAACCTAAGAGCAGCCTATAGCAAGACAGCGATTCGACCAGATTTTCGGGAGACTTCTTACTTTGGTTTTTATGATTATGACTTGGACGCCAATATTTCAGGTCGGCAATTAGTTTCCACCCTTATCGACAACTTTGATCTGCGATACGAATGGTACCCTGCCGCGGGGGAGGTGATTTCCATTTCTGGGTTTTATAAGAAAATGAAAGATCCTATTGAACTGATTTTTGTGCAGGATAGACATTACCGATTCCAGAACCAATTTGCTGCAAAAAACTACGGAATGGAAGTGGAAATACGCAAATCTTTGGGATTTATTTCGGAAAAACCCTGGTTACAACATATTACTTTGTTTGGAAATGGTACATGGCTTAAATCAAATGTTGAGGTGCAAGAACTACCCATGCCAGGGGTAACGTTGAAAACCACAAGAAGACCATCTCAAGATAGGCCTTTGTATGGGCAAGCGCCATGGATTGTGAATGGAGGTATAAGCTATCAGGATGCCGTTTTTGGTTTGACAAGCAGCTTTAACCGTTCAGGGCAGCGAACGTATACCATTGACTTAAATCCTGATTTAGTTGAATATGAACATGGACGTAATATGCTGGATATTCAATTGAGCGCTCGAGTATTGAAGCGTAAGGCAGAAATAAAATGCAATGTTGGTAATTTATTGGATGAGTATATCATCTTTTACAAGAATACTGATGGCTATGAAGGTATTACTAACGAAACTGGAAGAACAGCAGGTTGGAAACTCAAGAAAAATAATAGCACCGCATTTGAACCAGAAAATGGAGACCGTATAATGTATCGTGCGAAAACAGGAAGAAATATCAGCTTATCATTTACATATAATTTTTAATGGGACTCATTATGTAAAAATTAAAAAAGGAAGGAGGGAAAAAAACAGGAATTGTAGCAGCAGTAGTATACCAGCAAAAGGAGAAGGGCGTGAAAATTGGTTTTTCAACACCCTTAATTGAAATTTTTCTAAAAAATTATTTTAAAAAGTAAATATATGAACATTTTAAATAAAGTTCAAACAGCATGTAATCATGGCGTCCAAAAACTAAACGTAATAATGGATGCAGGAACTGAAACTCTAGGGAAAACAGGCAAAGGTTTGCTAAAATTTTCAACTATCGTATTAACAAGTACCGTGCTTGCAACAGGTATGTCGAGTTGCGAGAAAAACCTCGATCAAAACAACTTCGATCAGTCGACTTCCGCCGGTTCATTAGCAACATTAACCTGTGCTGATACTGTATCTATTCCGGTAGATGCCAACGGTATCATCACAGCAACGACATTAACCAAGAATAAATTGTGGAAGTTGAATGGTGTATCTTATGTTAAAGATGGTCAGGTTTTAAATATTGAGGCTGGTACAACAATTATCACCGGTAGAACAAAAGAATATAATGATCCAGATTACGGAATTCAAAATTTGGCAGGGGTTTTAGTGGTGGCCAGGGGAGGTAAGTTAATTGCGAATGGAACTCCGACAGAGCCTATTGTATTTACTTCTCCTAGTGCTGGTGGCTGTGGTTCAGGTTGTAGCAATGCAGGAGCGTTTGGTGGAATTGTAATGTTAGGGAAAGCTACCACAAACCGGGTTAACCCAGTTAGAATCGAAGGTATTCCTCAGCCATCAGGTACGGATATTACATACGGTGGATTAGGAAATAATATCGCAAATGATACTTCAGGAAGTTTAAAATATGTGCGTATTGAATTTCCAGGTTATAAATTGGCAGATAACAATGAAATTAATGGTCTGACCTTAGGTGGGGTAGGAAGTGGTACTACCTTATCGCATATTCAAGTTTCTTATTCTGCAGATGATGCTTTCGAGTTCTTCGGTGGTACAGTAAATGCAGATCACTTAGTCGCAATTGGTACAGATGATGATGACTTCGATTTTGATTTCGGTTATTCGGGTACCATTCAATATGCAATTGGTTTGAAAGATCCTGGAACAACCAATAGTACAAGTGGAAGCAATTCGGACTCTAATGGTATAGAATCGGATAATGATGGAACTGGTACTTCAGCTATTCCTCAGACACAACCTACTCTTCGTAATTTTACATTATTGGGGTACAATTCAAGCTCTTCAAAATTGAGAAATGGAAGCAGATGGAGAAGAGGTTCTGGAGTAAATATTCAAAAATCAATTATTGGAGGATTTCCTACCAGTGCTGCATTATTTGAAAGTGCTCCAAGTATTTCCGCATCAAGTGGATTTACTAATAATTTAGTACATGGATTTACTACAGCAACAATTTTCTTAGGTGCATCTCCAGCTGGAAACATATTGGGGACTAATTTACCAACAAACGCTGTGCTTAATCTAGGTGATTCGGACGAAAATTCTTTCTTGTCTTGTGCTTTTCCTTTTGATCCAAGGAAATTACTTCCTAATGAAGATTCAGACGCTTATGGTGATGGAACGAGTACATATTGGGGGGCATTTGCACCAGAGACAACAACTCTTTGGACAAATGGTTGGACTAATTTTGCTCCAGGTTTCTGCTGTAATAATTAGTGTAAAAATTAATATTTAAAAAAGATAATACATGTAGAGTTTTAGGAAAGCATTTAATCTTTCCTAAAACTCCTACTTATTCAATAATCAGTTATTTTAAAGCGATGATAAAATTTTTTCAATTCTTTATATTCATCATACTTAGTTTGTTCATGTTCTTATTTTCATGTCAAAAACTAGAGTATAACGATGACTTTACCCCACTAAGAGAGGTGTTTCTTGATTACAGCGGCGCTACTGCCCTAAATGGACAATCCATAGTAAATTACAAGGGTTTTCCACTCGCTTTTTATCCATTTTCTGGATCTATATATCGTTCACGTTTACCAGAAGGTGAAGCTAAACTTCAATTTTACCATACCCAATCACCAGAGAATTTATTAGCAGAGAAGACAATTACGATTAGTTCGGATATTCCAGACACTTTGATTCTTTTTCAACCCACAGCAAATTCATCTGTTGCCATTTTTAATAGTAGAGATCAAGATAATGAAGAAGCTGCTCCAGAAGGATATCTTAAAATTAAAATTGCAAATTATGCTAAAAAAGCGCTGCCTTACGATAAAATCGATGTAAGAGTAGAAACATATAATAGTTCGACTGGTTTTGAGGCAATTGATACCATTAGATCCGTTGGAAAAAATTTGGAAGAAGCAAAATTTCAATTAGTTAAAAAAGGAAAGGATATCCTTGGTTATAGGTTTTCTTACCTTATACCTGACACCGATAAAGAAATTCTTAATGCCCGAGGTACTCTATATACTAATGGAGGCATTTGGTCTTATCCAAATATTCAAAAAGACGTTTTAACTATGTTTTTAACAGAGTCATTTGAGGCAGATCTTGCAACAGCGAGTAATGCAGCTAAAGGTAGGGGGGTCATAGTTGATGATAAATATATATATAGAATAAGTCCAAATATTTTATTTAAGTATTAAATGAGAGTAAGTATTTTTTTGTGATTGGAATGGTTGTAATAAATAAGTTTATTGAGGGTGGTCAGTTAAAATGCTTAATGATTATTTTATATAATCTAATAAAAAAGTATCATGATTGATGTACTAAGTTAATTTTACAATATTTGTTTTGTAATATGTCAATTTATTAAAACAAGTTAAATTAAATTTTAACTTGTTAAGTTTTGAGTTTGTATATGTTTTTTCTTTAAAATAATCTTAGGGATTTAATGTAACTCCATTGGTTATAAGGGTAAATAAATTTTTTTATGATTGGAATGGTTGTAATAAATAATATATGAAATTTTTATCATTTAGCCACTCACATACTTACCATAAGGTATTTTTCGAATTACAAAAGTGATTAGTATAGAAGCGATTACAGTAGTGAAAGTTGCCAAAGGAATCACCCATGCTGTACTGAATTGTTTTGCTAGCCATGGGTGCAGGTAACTTAAAGGGATGATGTGGCTTAGGTAAATTCCAAAGCTATAATTGTCAATAATTTTAATCCAGCGAGGGGCAATTTTATTTTTTGTTAATTCTTTGATGAAAAGGTATAATGCAGCAGCAGTAATTGCCGTTGTAGGGAAAAGGTAATTATAAAAAAAAGTGTTTAATTTAGTAGCATCTTGATTCAACAGCTGTGTACCAATAGCGCTGATTGCGACCATAATTATATAAATCAATGCAAACCCATAGGTATTCCATTTAAAGTCTAGACTTCGAATGCTTAAGTAATATCCTAGAACTAAATAGCCAATATATCCAGTGAAAAAATCGAAATCGAACTTAGGCATGTACGCATAGATAGGTTTACTGGTAAAACAAGTCGCTAAGACCCAAAAGAGAAGAAAGAATTCCATTTCTCGCAAGCTGCAATTGATAAGAATTTTTCGCAAAAAAGGGATGGCCAGATATAAACCAACCACCATATACAAATACCATAGATGGGCATTTGCTCCATGAAGAATTTTATCGATGCTAATAGAGAAAATTTTTTCATTACTTAACAAATCGAATTTTGTGTATCGATAGAAATAATAAATAAGGTAAACAATGGTCCAGAAAATAAAAGGATAAAGAATTTTAGGAATTCTCTTTTTGTAAAAAGTCCAAGTTTGTTCATTTTTAGGTAAAACTAAAGCTCCTGAAATGATCACAAAAATGGGGACAGAACATCTCGTTGCGGCATTAATCCAATTTGCATAATTCCAATCAAATGCTTGGGTGTCAATGTGGTAAAGATAGCCAGTGGAAGCGTGAATAAAGACGACAAATATGGTTGCTATAACACGTAAATAAATGATATAGGTGTTTTTTTCTACCATGTTGTAAATGTATGCATTATTCGAGTAAGATGTGGTTGAGAATTTGGGTATTATTTCAAGCAGCATATTAGATTGAGATGATGATTGTATTCCTTTATCATTACCCGATAGTTTATTCGGTGAAATAGTTAATGTAGAAATTTGATATTAATTCAAATCTAAGCCACAGGAATTTAAAAGTGTATAAAGAAACTATCTATTTTACAAAATACGCTACACTCAATTTCAGAATTATCCCTATATTGATAAATTGATTACAATATTAAATTCTAAAAAGGGGAGTTTTTCATGTGTGCAATCACATTAAAAGAATTAGCGGCAAAATTAGAGATATCGGTATCTACGGTATCCAAGGCTTTAAACAATAGTTTTGAGATCAGTGAGGAGACAAAAGAGCGGGTGCGCAAAATGGCTCAAGAACATAATTATAGACCGAATATTTTGGCCAAAAGTTTGAAAACTGGCCGTAGTAATTCCATTGGAGTCATTATTCCCTATTTAGGAAATCCCTTTCAATCGCAAGTATTAGAGGGAGCACATCAAGCGGCCTATGAGCGCAATTATAAATTAGTGTTCATGCAGAGTAGAGAAAATGCCATTTTAGAACAAGAATCATTAAATACATTACATCAGCAAAATGTAGATGGCATTATCATTAGCCCTTCAGCGAATAGCGATTTAAATTATTTAAAGCAATTTCATCAAAGTTGTCCGCTGGTATTGGTTGACCGAATAGATTTTGAATTAGAAACATTTAAGATTGGGGTCAATAGTGAAAAGGGAGCTTATGAGGCAACTCAGCATTTAATTGATTCTGGACGAAAAAATATTTTAGTACTTTGTGGATTAAACGTGGGGATCAATCAACAACGTATCTCGGGGTATACCAAGGCATTAATAGCTAATTTTATTCCATTTAAAAAGGAAAATATCATTCAAGTAGATTATGGACTTTCCCGCATAGATTTGATTAAAAATCTCACGGAGATCCTGAAAGAAAAGTTGAAAAACATACAAGAACCTGTGGGCATATTAGGAACTACAGATACCCTAACCGTTTCTGCCTTAGGTATACTCGCTAATTTGGGAATTCAAGTTCCAGAAGAAGTTGCTGTTATAGGATTTGCAAATACAGAAGCTGCAGAATCCTTAAATCCTTCCTTATCAACCATCATCCAGCCAGCTTTTGAAATAGGACAAAAGGGTGTCGAGAAGTTAATCGAAATAATTGAATCGAAAGATCGATACCAGTTAGATTATACCACCACCGTATTGGACACCCATATAACTCCTAGAAATTCCACTAAAGTTTGACAGCTTTCATTTTTGGTACGAGCACTTTCATGATGATCCAAGCAATTAAGTAAGCTATGGCACAGTAGGTGAAAACTAGCATATAACCTTGATCAATTCCGTTGGAAACTTGTTCTCCTTTACTTGCCAGCAACTTTAAGAACTCGTCTATATTGGCAACATCATGTTCTTGAAAAAACCTTTTTCTAGTATCTATATTTCCAATTTCAGGAAACTTTTCCAATAGGTTTACACCATTAATTTTACTCCAATGTGTTTCTGCATAATCAAAGAGTTTACCAGAATAAATATTGATAAAAAAAGAGCCTAAACCACCCGCTAAACCTCCAATTCCTGTGACCGTAGCTACCGCACGCTTTGGAAACATATCCCCGATTGTAGAGAAAATATTTGCAGACCAAGATTGATGTGCTGCGGCTCCAATTCCGATGAGAATAGTAGGAATCCAGAAAGAATAATGACCGAAGGGTTGGGCTAAAAGAACTAACAAAGGGAAAAAGGCAAAGATTAGCATGGCACGCATCCTCCCTGCATAAGGATTCATTCCTTTGTTAATAAAATACGTTGGCAACCAACCTCCAATTAACGAAAGCATGGTAATTCCATACAAGACAAATAATGCCAATTGCCCGTTCAAATCCGAGGATTTGACACCATAAACAGAACTTAGAAATGCCGGCATCCAAAATAAGTAAAACCACCATACACCATCGGTCATGAATTTTCCAACAGCAAATGCCCAGGTTTGCTTTTGCTTTAAACAATTTAGTATGCTTACTTTACCCTGAACAACTGCAGTGTTGGTAGTATCCGTACTGTTTTCCAATTGATCATCCTGTTGTATATAGTTTAATTCTTCCTTAGTCACTTTGGGATGTACTTCAGGTTTATCATACATGAAAATCCAAAAGCCCAACCATACAAAGCCCAAGGCACCAATGATGATAAAAGACATTTCCCAACCCCAATGTTTTGCTATGACTGGAATGCACAAGGGAGCAATTAATGCGCCGATGGTGGACCCTGCATTGAATATACTTGTGGCAAAAGCACGGTCTTTTTTAGGGAAATATTCTGCTGTCGCTTTGATCGCTGCTGGGAAGTTTCCAGCCTCTCCAATCGCCAATACGAAACGCGCAAAGATAAACAGTACTACACTCACGTTGATGACTCTAGAAAAGTCGTGAATATTGCTTATTGCATCTTTTGCGCCTTCAAAACCAACAAACCATTCACCGGCAACAATGCCTGAGGTAGCTATGCCGCAAAAAGCATGTAAAATGGCACCGATAGACCAAACCACAATAGCCCATATAAATCCTTTTTTCGTATCGATCCAATCCACAAACCTTCCCGCAAATAGCATTCCTATGGCATAAAATATAGAAAATAGGGCGGTAATTAATCCGTAATCGTTATTGGTCCAGTGAAATTCAGGCGATATAAAATCTTTCCAGGTTAAGGATAGTACTTGTCTGTCTAGATAGTTAATGGTGGTCGCGAAAAACAATAAGGCACAGATGGTCCATCTATATTTTCCAGCTTTTTTTTCAGTCATATTTATTGTTTATATGGTTTCTTTTTATGGTTATTTTAATTATGCTGCTGATAAATCCTATTCTCTGTAGATCGAGTTAAGAACTATTGCGCTAATAATTATATATAATAATCCTAATTATTGCTGGAAAATAAAAAAATTATTTACTTAAACGATTGCGTAAATATCCTGAAAATGGAAGTTTTTTCTTTCTGTATGACTGAAAATCGTAATCGATTTCGCAAAAAATAGTCTTTTAAACGATGAAGTTGTGCTAACTTATAGTTTTAAAATAAACTATAATGGAAACAACTTTCGAAAGTCGTTATGCAATTGGCCCTCAAGAATCTAAAAATTTGGACACAGCAGGGTTAAGAACTAATTTTTTAATAGATAAACTATTCAGTAAAGATCACATACATTTTACCTATAGCCATTATGATCGTTATATGGTCGGTGGAGCAATGCCGGTTCATGAAAAGCTAGCATTGGAAACCATAGAGCCATTATTGAAAGAAGCTTATTTTTTAAGTAGAAGAGAGATGGTGATCATCAATGTTGGCGGTGAGGGAAAAGTGGAAGTCGATGGAGAGTTGATTGATTTAAATTTTAAAGAAGCATTATATATTGGAAAAGGGGTAAAAGAAGTATACTTCATAAGTGCGAATAAGGACAATCCTGCAAAATTCTATCTCAATTCTACTCCTGCACATCAAAGTTATCCGACCAAGAAGGTAACTAAAGAGCAGGCCAATAAAATTGAATTGGGATCTCTTGAAACCTCCAATCACCGAATAATAAATCAAATGGTGCTGCATACGGTGATACAAACCTGCCAAATTCAAATGGGTATGACCGAGTTGAAAGTAGGGTCGGTGTGGAATACGATGCCTGCACACACTCATGACCGTAGAATGGAAGTATACTTTTATTTCGAAATCCCGGAGAATCAAGCGGTATCGCATTTTATGGGGCCGGTAGATGAAACAAGACATATTTGGATGCAGAACGAACAGGCGGTTATTTCACCTCCTTGGTCTATACATGCAGGTGCTGGGACTAGCAATTATTCTTTTATCTGGGGTATGGCTGGGGAAAATTTGGATTATGACGATATGGACAAGAGTCTTATAACTCAATTGCGATAAGATGAAAAAGGCTTGGTTTACTGGCGCTTTCTTTATAGTTTTTATAGCTCAATTGAGCGCACAAAAAATGATGCTGGTTGAAAATAATTCAGCATTCGAGAGGAATGAAATTATTTCTGTTCCCTATGCTAAGTTTTCGAAACACTTTGGTCTAGATACAGTGTTCTCTGTTGTGGATGAAAATGGTAAAAATATTCCACATCAATTAGAGAAATTGGGTATGTCAAAACCTGTTAACGTATTGCTTCAAGTTAGCCTTCAAGCTCATGCTAAATTGAAACTTCTACTTATAGATAAACCAAGTGAAAGAATTAATTCGAAGACCTATGCAAGATACGTTCCTGAGCGATTCGATGATTTTGCATGGGAAAATGATGTGCTTGCATTTAGAATGTATGGTAAAGCATTGGAAGGCAGGGCGGATGATGCTCAAGGGATGGATGTTTGGGCTAAACGTACCGATCAATTAATTGTGGATAAATGGTATAAAACTGGCGATTATCATCAAGATCATGGAGAAGGGTTGGATTATTATTCAGTAGGTCAGACCTTGGGAGCTGCAGATGTAGGTTTCTATATTAATGATCAATTGACCTATGGTAAACATTATCGCCGTTATAAAATTTTAGACAATGGGCCATTAAGAACAACTTTTAGATTGGAATTCGATCCGGAAGAAGTGAGTGGACAACAAATTGTATTAAGCAAACAGATCAGTTTGGATGCAGGGTGTAATTTTAATAAAATTACTTTAAATTTTGAAAATTATGCAAAAGCCTCGACTTCGATTGCCATAGGTATTGTGAAAAGAAAGGAAGAAAAACCCTTGATAAAAGCTGGAGCTGAGCCTTTTTCACTAACCTATTGGGAACCTGAGATGGGCAGTAATGGGGTCTTGGGTATAGCTGTTGTTATGCCAGATTCAAAAGTGAAATGGATTAACGATCGTCCAGAGCAAACACTGCTGATTACGGAAGTAAGGAATAAAAAGAATTTTACTTATTTCAATGGGGCTGCCTGGAATAAGGCTGGAAAAATTAACAATGAAGAGGAGTGGATTATGGCCGTGGAAAGGTATAAAAAGCAATTAAAGGAACCATTAAAAGTTATTTTGAAATAGACATGTCAGTTTTAAATTCATTTGAATTAACAGGAAAGATTGCCTTGGTTACCGGATGTAAACGAGGAATAGGAAAAGCGATGGCTATTGCATTAGCAGAAGCAGGAGCCGATATTATTGGCGTATCTGCCAGTTTGGAATTAGAGGGTTCCGCTATAGAAAAAGAGGTTCTTTCTTTAGGGAAAAAGTTTTATGCTTATCAATGCGATTTTTCCAATAGAGCGGATTTATATTCCTTTATTGACAGGGTGAAATCTGAACATCCTATAATTGATATTTTAATTAATAATGCAGGGAATATTCTTAGAAAGCCCGCGATAGAGCATCCTGATGAATATTGGGACCAGATTATTGAAATCAATCAGAATGCACAATTTATTCTAACCAGAGAAATGGCGAAAGGGATGATCTTTCGGGGATCAGGAAAAATTATATTTACAGCGTCCTTATTATCGTTCCAAGGAGGAGTCAACGTTCCAGGCTATGCGGCATCTAAAGGAGCGATAGCATCTCTAACGAAAGCTTTTGCGAATGAATGGGCGAGTAAGGGAATAAATGTAAATGCTATTGCCCCAGGCTATATCTCTACTGACAATACCGAGGCTTTACGGAATGATCCCAATCGTTCTGCTTCCATATTAGACCGAATTCCAGCTGGTAGATGGGGAGAATCCGCGGATTTCAAAGGTCCGGTGGTATTCTTGGCCTCACAAGCATCTAATTACGTCCATGGTACCATTCTTACGGTAGATGGTGGTTGGATGGGACGATAAGGTATAAAAATTAAAAGGGGTTACTGTAACAATAACCCCTTTCTGTTAATGAATTCTAACTATTTTATTTCTTTCAATCTGGTTAATGCTTCCAGGTAATAATAATCTGCATAAGTTAAGGGAACATCCACCTCCGAATTATGAGGCAAACTTCCAACGCTATGCATCAGTAAAAATCCTGCATTGGTTTTAAATTCTGCAAAGTAGGCCGGGCTTGAAAGGGTTTCTAAAGATTGTTTAGCGAAGTTTAAAAATGCCTTTTTATCTTTTCCTTTAGAAAAGCCGGATAGTTCTACCAAAGCGGAAGCTACGATAGCTGCTGCTGATGCATCTCTAGGCGCAGGGGATATGTTGCGACCCGTAAAATCGACATCTGATTTATAGCCATCCTCGAAAGCATTAAAATCCCAATTTGGAATTTTATCCTTAGGTAGATTAGGATGTTGCATATAAAACTTAGCAGCCTGTTGTGCTGTTTTTAAATATGCAGGATCTTTTGTTTCTCGGTACATCATTGTAAATCCATAGATTGCCCAAGCTTGACCTCTTGCCCAAGTAGAATTGTCGGCATATCCTTGATTGGTTTGCTTGTGTAGGGCATTGCCTTGTTCATCATAAGCGACTACATGATAGGTGCTGTAATCCGGGCGGAAGTGATTTTTCATGGTTTTATTGGCATGGCTAATCGCAACCTCTTTGTATTTTGAATCTCCAGTAATTGCTGATGCATAACACAGCATTTCTAAATTCATCATGTTATCTATAATCACAGGATATTTCCAAAATGTTGTTTTATCCCAAGCCTTTTTTTCGTTCCAGGATTTGATAACACCAACTTGCTTATCATACCTCTTCAATGCGGTATTGGAAGAGTGAATAATGATATCTTGATAAGCTTTGACTTTTTCCTGATCTTTCAAATATTTGATACCATTTCCATAAGCACAGTACATCACAAAACCAATATCATGATGCTGATCTAGATTTTTAGCTTTTTCTAATTTTTCCGTCCATTTGATAGCCTCATTTTTTATCTGCTCATTATT
Source organism: Sphingobacterium sp. (assembly GCA_036781025.1). GTDB lineage: Bacteria > Bacteroidota > Bacteroidia > Sphingobacteriales > Sphingobacteriaceae > Sphingobacterium. The sequence goes on from DAIQBS010000028.1 coordinate 33,441, forward strand.
CGTTTGATGATAGATATACCATAAAGAACCTGGGAAAAATCCGCCCGTCCAATCCCATTCATCAGTTCCTACGAGTTTGTTTTGTCTCATACTACGGGGGAATTTGTTGAGCACATCGGCTTCTCCGGCAAGGTATAGGTATTGTTTCTCAGCCTTTTTAAATATTTCTGTAATAAAATTGGCTTGCTGCGGTTTCATACTTACTAATACGAGCAATGCGGCAACAGCAAAAGGTAATGTGAATTGGATTTTCATATATTAATAGTTCTAATAAGTTACGTGATAGTCTTTAGGGAATTTTTGTCCAGAGTATGCTTTTTGAGAAGTCCATGGTTCTGGTTTGCTGCTCCAGAATTCATCTGTTTCAGGCAATCCTAAAACTAGAAATGATAGGGAAGCTTCGTATAAAGACCCTGAATTGGTATACGAGTCGGCAATGTTCCCTTGCTGAGCGGAGGTGAAGCCGAGAACTAACCATCCGTGTTGATCGTATAAATCATGGGTATAGATCTTTTTTAGCATGGCTGTCATAGCGCATCGTACTTGTGCTGGCGTTAAATTTTTGGGTAATTTTTTATCCAATGCCACGGCAGCTAATGGTTGAAAACCTCCATTTCTATAGGTAGAACTTCTCCCTATAATAGGGAAATATCCTTCGGGAGAAATCAATCGTTCCAAATGTTCGGAATAGCGTTGCATACGTTTATAAGCACGCTGGTATTTTTCCTCATAGGCTTTTGAAATAGATGTCTGATGTTTTAAGGTTTCCACCAGCATGCAATGGATTATGTAGCCGTTGTAATGATCAAAACTAAAGCGATCTCCATCGCTATACCAACCATCTCCAACGTACCAATCCTGATCGAATTTATGGATTGCATGGTCTATTTTATTTCTTTCGGGTTCTACTCCTATGCTTTGCAAGAATGTTTCCGTCATTGAGGAAAACAAAAGCCAATTGCTTTGTGGAGGATCAATCCAACGGATATGTTTGAATTCTTCTATTACTTGTTGTTTTGTTTGATCTGGAAGGGGATCCCATAAGACTTTGGGTGCCCGCAAAAATGCTAAGGCTAAATGAGCGGCATCGACTAAAGTTTGTTTTGACTGATCTCGCCAGGCAAAATAGTCTGGGGACTGAGGGTTTACTCCATGCTGAATTCCTAATAAGGCTTGTTCTAAAAATTTTGTCCTCAGTTTACCTTCTTCACTATTATCTTTTGGGAGCGCTAGCCAAGGGGCTATTCCTGCTAATAAACGACCAAAAGCTTCTAGATACCCTACTTTCGGATTTCTACTGTCAAAGGATTCTGAAACGACCATTGGCATGTTTTTTTGCAATGTGCCTTGACTGATGTTTTCTAGAATAGGTTTAGCCATTTTACTGATGATAGCGACCCAATAAGCACGATCATTTAATGATTCAAAATCGTTAGAACCAGCTGTCTCTTGTTTCTTTACTTGTTCTACTGATTGAGTATTGCTAAGTGTTATTCCTCCTAAAAATAATCCAGCTTGTTGTATCCAAGTTCTTCGCTTCATAGCTTTAGTTTATGATGAATTTATAGGTGCCTTTTGATGACTTATTCTTCGCTTTAAATGTCAATCTATATAATTTTGGACCCCAAACATTACTCAGTCGTTGATCATCTTGTACTATTTCTTCATAGGTGGATTCAAATAATTTCGAATCATAAGAAATAGCATGTGCTCCGTTTTGGAGTAGTACTTTTCCTTGTTCAAGGACTGGAATGGATGCTACTAGAAAATGTATGTTGTTCTCATGTTGTGGATTTTCTATATCAAACTTATCGTTGATATGTAGTTCTTGATCTTTTAATTGATACGTTCTAACCCAAGATTTAATCTTAGCTTCTTCTGGGTAGGCTCCTGCCAGTTCTAATTTAAACTCTTTTGATGTTGGATTAAAGCTTACATTTTTAGATTTATATTTTGCTCCATTTACTTGTTGAAAACCATTTATCTGTGGAAGATTATGGTAATTACTTTGCATAGTCCAAATGTCGTATCGTTCCTTGCTAAAAGTTTTTTTGTTGTAGGTGCCAACTCCTGCATCGATGAATATAGGTTGATGATCTTTGTATAAAATAAAGCTTCCTACATCATTGTGATTATGGCTTTCGTTGTTAAAGCCTCCTTTGGCTGCAAAGAATATTGCTTTATTTCGAATATATAAGAATTCCGTTTCTGGATACCATTTGTAAGGATTTTCAGGTAGACCTGCAGTTTCATGCTGAATTAATGATAAGCTTTTAAAGTCTTCAAGACCTCTAAAAGCATCACGGCTTACACTGATCTTATTCGAATGCTTGTCATGAAGGTATTTTGCAAATTTCTTCATTTCCAAACTTCCTACGGATTCTCCATAACGATGAATTAATAAGGGATTTCCTCCGCCTTTAGCGGAAGCATCTGCAAAATTGACCACCCATGAGTCACCTCCGATATACGATTGTGAAATGTATTCACCCATGTCTTTGATGAGCCTTTGCTCAAATACATTTACTTTATTATTTGTGGCTAGGGATAAAATTTTTAGGTAATCGTATAATTTTCCGGCAGCATGTCCCCAGTAGGATGGTCCTTCTTCACAGGCACCATCATTTTTGACATAGTTTATAAATTGATCTACCGATCGCATGGTTTTATAGACTCCAGTAGATTTTACTTGGATATCATCTTCCATAAGCAACAAACAGCTTAAAACATTGAAATTACACCATGGATTCCAATTATTAACAATGCTGTTTTTCTTTAAATCGAAAGCCTGCCACCACATGTCATTTCTGTTAAGGTAAGGTTCGATTATTCGGGAATGTATATGGTATTTTAAGCGTTTACTAATTTCAGGATTTGCCTGGTCCATTTGGTTTTTGAGGTAATAATGAATCCAGGATAATAAGGATCCCATGTCTCCAGCCATTAAGTCCACAACATGGACGTCTAATTGGGCTAAGGATCTTTTGGAAGGTTGGTAGGCAGGAATATGAGCGGATAGCGACCAGGAGCTCATTTCAGTAAAGTACCAGACGCCATTGATGATTTGATCTACATACTTTCCTTTTCCCTCTGCTAGTTCAGCAAAGAATAGTTGGGCAAGGGCTGTTGCATTCTCATTCATGGGTTTTTCCATGATTACTCGAGATCCATCGCGTTCATAGGCTAAATAGTCGGTAGCTTTTACAACTTGCCATTGATAATTCAATGCTTTGTCTCCTTTTTGGATGAGATCAGTATAGACTGTAGCTGTTAATTTGTTCCAACTATCGCGATCATTATAAGCAGGAAATGGAACCCAATTTCTGTTTTCTACTAAATAGCTCTTTACAGCTTCTTGAGTAAAGGTGTTGGTTAATAAATTTTCTACGTTTTGAGCTGATGTAGCACTTATTATAGAACAATTCATTAATAGAAAGATGATATAACTTATAAAGTTTTTCATGTTAGGCATATTGATTAGCTGTCAATTTAAGAATAAAATGCTTCAACACAATTATTAACAATACGTATATCAGAGATGTATGGTAATTAATGAGGTAATCTCGCATTTCTTTTTAGGAGAAGTTATATTCTTAAATTTCATTTTGTGTTGTCGTTTGTAAAAGAAAACCGAACACAAGATAATATGCTTGGCAAACGATACCATGAAATATTCACGAAAACGATTTCATAGCAATAGGCTATTGTGTAATGATTTAGAATAGATTCTACTGCTTTAGAATACAAACATCTGTTAAAAAAAGTAATAGTGTTGTAGCTAAAGCACTTTTTTAACCGTTATAGTTATAAAATGGAATTAATAGGTCAACTTATTAATTAATAGTATAACATCGGAATGTTTTTTTGTTATTTATCTAAGCCATCATTCAGCTCTAAATGAGCTCTTTTATAATTTTATGAAAAACAAGTTAGTTTTGTCTACAAAGACAACAGTCATGCTGCTTTTATGCATTTTGTTGACTTCGAGTGCTTTCAGTCAGCAGCGAGAAATTATTGGTAAAATAAAGAACTCCGAAAATGCACCAATTCCCAATGTCTCCATTTTATTTAAAGGAACAAATGTAGGTTCTCAGTCCAATAATGAGGGTGAGTTTGCCATCAATATTCCATCTGAGGGCACCTTAATTTTTTCAGTTATTGGATATCAATCTCAAGAAATAGAAACAAATGGTAAAAAATCGTTGAATGTCATTCTTCAAGCAGAAAATGTAGGAATTGACGAAGTGGTTGTTATGGGGTATTCAAGAGTTGAAAAACAACACGTTGCATCCTCTGTTGCGCAATTGGATATGGATAAAACTAAAAGTAGACCTATATTCAAAATGCAAGAAGCTTTTAGTGGAACTATCCCTGGGGTTACTATGTTACAAGGGTCTAATATGCCTGGAGCTGTACCCGGAACAATCTCTATTCGAGGCATAAGTACACTGCAAAATGCGGATGCCTTGGTGATTGTGGATGGCATGGAACAATCTATTACAGATATTGACCCGAACCAAATAAAAAGTGTTACTGTATTAAAGGATGCTGCTTCGACTTCCATGTATGGTTCTCGCGGAGCAAATGGGGTTATTATAATTGAAACAGAACGGGGCTATACCGGGCAATTTAAAGTTGATTTGAATTCATGGGCAGCAGTAAGTTCTCCGTTGGATTTACCTAATTGGGTGAGTGCTGCGGATTATATGAAATTAAATAATGAAACTAGATCACATCAAGGGCAGAGTTTGCTTTTTACAGAAGAAGATATATCTAAGGCGGAATCTGGTGAGTTGAAGAGCGTTAATTGGTTGGATGAAATTATGACCCAAACACCATTGTCTAAAAACACCACGGCAAATATTTCTGGTGGAGGAGGTGTGGGTACATTTAACCTGATGCTTGGATATATCGATGAAAAAGGCTTGAATGAAATTGAGGGGACAAATAAGTTTTCGGCGAGGTTTAATACCAATATTAATATTGCGGACAGATTTGTTTTATTGGCGGATTTTTATGCGCATAGATTGCAAATCGATCGATTAATGGCGAATGATAATGGGCATGGGCTTTATCAACTCGCTTGGAGGATGAATCCAACTCAGCAATTATTTTATGAATCGGAACTTCCTGACCATTATATCCTTCATAATAATATGAATCCTTTGGCATCTTTAGAAAAAGGAGGCATTAAAAATTATCTTCATGATCGAAGTACGATTAACCTAAGACCTAGGTATAACATTAATAAAAACCTAAATCTAGAAGGAAATATATCTTATATGATTAATAAGTCTGCAAATAAAGCAAAGAGGAATACTTTTAAGTTTTTCGATGGGGATGGCGCTCCAGTAACCATTTGGAATAATTCTGTAACTGCTGAGCAGGGTGTTAGTGCAAGTCAATTAACCGCCAGAGGTTTATTGAATTATACAAAGGATTTAAGAGGAGATCAGGATAAAATATATTTAACCTTGGGATCAGAAATGATGGCTTATACCTATACGGATTACCGGGAAGAAAATAAGGCTTCATTCTTTGGGAAATTAAATTATTCTTTTGATAACCGCTATTTAGTAGAGCTTACGGGCCGTTCGGATGGAAGCAGTAAATTCGCTCCAGGGCATAAATGGGGCTTTTTCCCATCTGCTGCCCTTGCCTGGAATTTACATAATGAATCTTTCTTTAGCACAATTAGGGAGTCAGGTATTATTAATAACCTAAAATTTCGAGGATCCTATGGTCTGATAGGTAATGAAAATGTAGATCCTTATCTGTGGCAAGAAATCGTAAACAATTGGGGATGGACAACCAGAGTACCAAATCCTAATTTTTCTTGGGAGAAACAAAAACAATGGAATGTTGGTTTAGATTTAACTGCCTTAAATAATAAGTTTTCCCTTACAGGGGAAATCTATAATAAATTCTCTTATGATCTTATTTACGGGAATTTCCCAGTACCGCCTTTGACGGGTTCTAATACATTAGAATCTGCAGTAAATATTGGTGAAGTAGAAAATAAAGGATGGGAAATTTCAGCAAATTGGTCTGATGAAATTGGAAAGGTTTCTTATTCTGTAGGAGGAATGCTTTTTGATAATGTAAATAAAGTTCTGAAAGCGGGATACAGTAATAGTGACACCTTGGTATTCAAAGGTGATAGCGATAAAATATGGTTCAATGGTATCGCATTAGATAATTACTATGGATTTGTAGGAGATGGTTTCTTTCAAAATCAAGAAGAGGTAGACAATACTGCTGCAAAATTGCCCAATACCCTTCCTGGAGACATAAAATATTTAGATCAAAATTCTGATGGAATAATTAATGATCAGGATCGTGTGAATCTAGGAGATCCATTTCCGCATTTAAATTATTCATTAAACTTTAATTTAAAATATAGTAATTGGGATTTTTCATTTCTTGGCCAAGGGGTAGGTAGAAGAACAGGCCGCTTAGCAGGAATGGAGGGCTATCCTGTTTATGTGGATGGTGATAGTAATTCATTAGGAACTCCTAGAGAAGAATATGTGGACAACCGTTGGACTGCAGAGAATCCCAATGCTCGATTTCCTAGGATTTGGTCTGGAGCAAGTTCAAATGCTTATTTATCCAATGTTTGGCTAAGCAACGCGGCATTTTTTAGAGTTAAAATGCTGCAATTAGGCTACACCTTCCCAAAAATCGGAAAGAGTATTCAAGACGTCCGTATTTATATGAATGCCCAAGATCTATTCACCATCACAAATTTTGAAGGCTTAGAGCCTGAAAGAAATGGAAGTAATGGTGGATACCCTCGTATGGCTTCTTATAGTTTAGGAATTCGTGCTATTATTTTTTAATCTTTATTCGAAGCAAATCATGAAAAAAACAGTATTTATATCCATATTATTTATATCATTCTGGATCACAGGATGCGAAAAATTTCTCGATAAACGAGATCCAACAGCGACAGATTTTGAAGAGTTTTTCAATACAGAAGATGACATTAGAAGAGTAGTGTATAGCAGTTATCGAGATGTATTAACTAATCCTACAGAGAGAAGATTAATGCTCTATATGATGGATGGTAGGTCAGACAACGCCTATGCAAGAATTGAATCTGATCATCATGGTATCATGGCAAATGGTAATTTCAACAGTAATTCAAGGGCAGCAGAATATTATTGGACATTATTTAATAAGCATATCGGAAGATTGAATACATTTATTGAGAATATTTCAAAACCCTATGTGGAAGATGAAGCTGTGAGACAAAAATATAAAGCTATTCTAGAAGGTTTACGCGTATGGCATTATTTAAGACTTACTTTCCATTGGTCCGATATTCCATTTCTTTTAGAGCCTGCAAATTTGGAAACAGCCATTCTACCTCCAACTCCTAAAGAAGAAATTCTTGATCAATTGTTTATCATGTCTGAAGATATTATAGACAGATTGCCTGAGTTAGAAGAAACCACGAATGCCTACATGTTTAATAAAAATTCATTTAAAGCAATTGTCATGAGGTATGCTTTATATTATGAAAGATTTGAACTAGCGGCAAAATTGGCTAAAGAAATTATTGAAAGTGGGGTCTATTCATTACATCCTGTTTATGCTGATTTGTTTAATTACAATGCTGACAAGACCAACAAAGAATTTATTATAAAATTCAATATGGAGAGCCATGACAATTCTGCAACGGCATCATTTGAACATTTGGGACCTCATTATAGAACAGGAAAAGGACAATCTTATCTTGTCCCTACCAAATCTTTGGTGGATAGTTACTGGACTTTACAGGGTAGAAAAATTGAAGATTGCCCTTTGTATACTCAGGAAGAGTATGAGTTAGATCCTAAATTAAACAGAGACCCTAGATTAAGCGCTAGTATATTTGGCCATGGTGATTCTTTCTCAGGAGAGGAGATCGATATTTATAATGCGAATAGCCCAATGTATTATCAACAATTGCGTGGTAGTAAATCTGGATATTGGTTTAAAAAATTTGTGGATGAGGCAGATGCTTTCCGATCAGGAGGAAATATGCATTTTCCGCTTGTAAGGTATGCTGAAGTGCTATTAACGTATGCAGAAGCTAAAATTATGTTGAATGATGTGGATGATTTAGCGAAACAATATATTAATGATATTAGACAAAGGGCTGGATTGGATATGCGTATTGCCGATGTTAAGCTTAATCAATTGTCTCAACAACAGTGGATTGAGCTCATCAGAAATGAGAGAAGAATAGAGTTTGCTGCTGAAGGGCTTAGATATGAAGATATAATCCGATGGAAAATAGCTGAGGATGTGTTAAATAAGCCAGCATTAGGCCATACTAGGCTTGTAAATGGAAAAATCGAAACCCTAAAGATTGAAGAACGGAAATTTAGTTCACATCAGTATTTATGGCCTTTCCATGAAAGTAGTTTAAAAGTGGAGCCTAATTTAATTCAAAACCCAGGGTATTAATATTAATTTGATCAAATAAGGGCAAAATTTAGACTCTAAATTTTGCCCTTATTTACTTAAAAAGCTATACTATTATTATAAGCCTATTAATTCTCTACATCAGTAGATAAATAATAACCTTTGTTATTTTCTTTTCCTTCCGTAAAATCACTTAATTCTTTAGCGGTCTTGTTATGTTCTGCATATAGTTCTTCATAATCTTTTGTGTAAAGGTTGTTGGGAACGACATTCAAGTCAAAAATAAGCTCCATTTTATCCATATTAATGAAATTTCCATACACTTCAATCCAGTGTTTAGCATAACCAATATTTTTAGAACTATCATAGGTGAGATTGATAAATCCTTCTTTACCTACCGAAATTGTTTTCATGGTTGTGCGGTCTAATACTAAACATCCACAAGAAGTGATGATATCCGAAATAAGTAAAGGATGATCTCCCGTATTCTTAACTTTAAATGAAATAGTTAATGGTTGTCCGGTAATGATGGGGTAATAATGTCGGTTATTATCAGTTATTTCCATGCTGGTTTTATTGTCTTTCGGATTTGAACATGAATGGAATAACATGTAAAAGGATAATATCAATATTAAACGTAGCTTTTTCATTTGTTTTCTTTATTAATAAAATTGAACCTCATCGATGGCAAATCTTGCATTTGATTCCTCGTCTTTTGAAATGGAAATAGTTAATGGTACATAAGAAACTAAATCTTTAATAGGTATGGTTAATTGAAAAATAGATTCTTGATTATCTGAAATTTGATGATGATCATATTGAGATACCAAACGATCCCCTTGCTTTAAAATAATTTTTTTGGGTTTAGAAAATTTATGCTTTTTGTTTTTTAAAAATCGAATTGTTATTTGTGACGTGGTGGAGGGGATGGGATCTATCTGTAATTCTAGGTCATTATTCGCAATAAACCATCCTTGTTGATAATCGTGGGAAAACCCTAGTATGCCATCACTTAATAAGCCAGGTTCTTGTTGCTCATGCAGATGTTTATTTAGTATTTGGATAGCCTTATTCGTTAATAGATTTTCCTGTTGTTGTAAACTATTATAATTATTCCAAGCATGAATATATTGAGTTATTTCTCCTTCAGTTTCTTTATAAATGGAAAGGTTATTTCTTTTCGCATTTTTCTCTAATTGTTGGACTAAATCATTTATTTCTTTCTTGGTAATGATCATGTTATTTTTCACTTCGAAGGCTCCTGTTGCCGATAAACCATCTATATAAGCTGCCTGTAAATAGCTGAAGTGCATAGCGCTGAGTAAAGGTGCCAATTTTTGTTTTTCTTCCGATGGAACCTTTTTAATTTTTTGATTTAAGCGGTTATAAAATGAACGAAATTCTTCTAGGTTTAGGTAATTGTTTTTTGCCGATAAAAAGCTTTGATACATTTCATAACCCTTGTTTTTTGACAGAAGATGGTTCTCTAGTTTCAATAGGTAATCAGCAAGTATTTCGGATGTTTGAGGATAAAATCTTAATAAGTAATTTTTTATTAGGATATCTATGTTTAGTTCGCAGTCTATCATCAAAGCAGAGGTAACATAATGCTTTAAGTCGTCGAAACTACTGTAATCATATCCACTGGCGTTGAGAAATACACCCTGGATTCCGATGCTTTTATATTCCTTTAGTTGTGTTTGTAAACCCTTGAGAGTAGGGATAGGACTTAAATAATCATCGAAATTGGCAGCATAATCCCATAAATAAATTTTGTCTGTTAATGCAAACCAATTGCTGGTGTTATTTTTAAATTTTTTAAATGCCTTCGTATTCGTAAGAGATCTACCCTTTGGTAATTCTATGCTGCTCATCATGATTCCCACATTAGCTGCTAATTGAATTTCTGGTGGGTTGCTGATGTTTAAATAAGCGGTAGTATAGAACGAATTTTTTGGAAATTCTACAGCTAGTTTGTTTAATAAATTCAGAACTGAGGGGCTATTGTCTTCAGTGCTGTTCCCTAATTTTTTACAAGCATCGCAAGTGCAAACCAACTCGTTATCATTTGGCGCTATCATGTAATTTAATGGTTCGGAAAAATTACCTTCTACTCCTTTTTCTTCAATATAATTTTTTAATTGAGTATGTAATTCTTCACTTGAAAAGCAGTATTGCTCTTTGGATAATCTACCATCTATATGTGCATATAGTTCTGGATGATCATTTAATATCTTCGGTAAATTATGACCCCAATTACCCCAATCTAAATCCACATTATGAGTACCAACTATGGCCGCATATTCTTGATTATAATTTTGTCGATAATGGGGTTCCCGATATTCGAAGTCGAAATTGCGTGCTGTATTTGAAAATGAGATATATGCCGGAGGAAGATCTTGATGTTCAATAAAATCGCGATAAGAGGCAATTTTATCAATAAGTTGGTAGATCATCCACAAGGCTGCCCTTTCGGATCTTAATGCAATGAGGATCTCTGATTTTTTATTTTTTATGCTGTAATCATAGCTTGATTGTGGATCAAAAAAGATATGGATTCTAGTAAAACCGCTTGGCATTTTTTTCACTTGATTTTCCCAGAAAACAAAACCCTCTTTTTTAGTTCTTTTATTAAGATGTTGAAATAGGTATTTTCCCCAACGTTGACTTTCTTTATTTTCTTCACTGGTGATGACAAAACCTGCTGCTTGAAATGGGCTATCCGAATTTTTACAGCCCAATAGGAGAGGAGTTAGTACGATCATGAATAAATTAAAAAGATACATTGAGTTGCATATGAAGGTTATACAAACTATTATATTCTGACTGATTTTGATTGCTGTTGAAATGATACCAAGTACCTATTATGGAAGTAGAGACATTTTTATAAATCATATGTCCAAATCCAGCTCCAAAAAGAGCATTTTGTACGGAGAAACCATTAATAAATTGATAATTCAGCATCTCCACATCTGGACTTGATCCTATTCCTGCAATTCCTAAAATGTAATTTTTGGGTATAGAAAAGCTGTATCTTCCTTGAATGGTAGTATTGTATAACAACTTGCCTTCCATATTAAATAATGTCAACTTACTATTTAATCTAAACTGATTGAGTTCTTTGGCAATGCCAATGGTTGCATTGCTCATTTTTTCTGAAGTGAATAGTTCTCGATATCCTATACCTGCTTCTAGTTGCCAGTCGTTTTTTAAATTTCTAAAGATTGTTCCTTGAAGGTTAAGTCTGTTAAAATATTGATTTGCTAATGCGAGTTCTAACTTGCTGCTCCAGTCTTCATTCCATAGGTGCTGCCATTCCACTTGTCCCATTATTCCTCGTCCATCAGCTCTACCGGTGTAATGCAACCTAGCAGTATAGGTATTATCACCATTCAATCTATTTTATTCCAAAGAAGAAATAGATTGGATACTGTGTTCATCTCCAAGTCTTGATCTCAGTTGACTAATACCAACATCATTCGGTTGGTGTCTAAGATTTAAATATTCCAGATGCTTTATGAAATCTTTTTCTTCAATAATTGATGGTGTATAAAACTTCTGATAAAAATAGGCCGAATCAAATTGTTTTAATTTTTCAAAAGCCAATCCTCTCAAATAGTTTAAATCTTTGTGATCAGGCTTGAATTTCAAGGCCAAAGCAGTTATTTCCAATACAGCATTTTCTTGTTTCAATTTATATTGTTCTTCCGCATATTGAAGGGAATGTTCTACAAATGATTCTACCACTTTCTCATGATAGGGAGTAGAAGCAACTGCAGCTTTTAATTCTTCATAGATACTCGCTTTACTAGTACCTTGAAGTGAACTTGCCGTGGAATGTTTTAATTTGAAAT
>DAIQBS010000029.1:0-45355 GCA_036781025.1 Sphingobacterium sp.
TGATCAACTCAACTGTATCAAGTGAGTCTGCACCTAAATCATTCGTGAAAGAAGCTTCTGGTGTTACTTCATTTTCGTCTACACCTAACTTTTCAACGATAATTGCTTTTACTCTTGATGCGATATCTGACATGATTTTCTAATTTAATTGTGTAATAAATCTGTGCAAAGAAAAAATAAATTTCCCCAAAAATCAAATCTTTTTGATTTTTGAAACCAAATAAAGAACAAAGTTATCCTAATTATGGTTTTAAACCCATTTAAGTTAACCTTATTCAATAATAACAAATCTAAAATAGTTTTACAAACATTAGGCTGATTTAATGAAATTTTTACTCAATAAATTATGTTAAACAGCATAATTCTGTAAATTTGTTATTTATTAAGAGCTGAATCGTTTTGAGCAAAATTACTTTTAAACTAGAAACTGACTTCGATCTCGAATTAGATTTCGTTCTGATTGGGATTAGTTCTACCTTGAAAGATTATCGATTATGTCACTTTATCAATAAATTTTCAGGCCTTCAGCTCATCAAAGGTAAGGAAGATTACAAAGACCATAACGGTAAGGATAAAGATAAACCCAAGGATGAACTCGATTATCATATCCTCTTCGAATCTAAAAAAGCAAAACCCTCCATTCTCCATCATTTCAATATTTTCAGATATCATAACCAAACTTTCGATTTTGAATATTATTTATTGAGTAATAAATCCATCGAAGGTGGTTCTCTTATTCCTGAAATTATCAATTTTGATTATTTTCTTTTAATCAAACATTACATTGATGAAGAAGACTTGGAGGCATTAATTGATAACATCAAAAACATTCCTGAGGTCTTATTAGCAAAAGAATTAGACCCAACCGTATTGAAATCTAAAGAAAATCTAATATTTTAGCAAATTATTAGATAGTGTAAATTATACACATAAACCTAATTTGTTATTTTCCTGGGGTAGTGGAGAATAAAATTAACAATAAAAGTTAAATAAAATTTAAAATTAAATTTAAATGGATAAACTAAAAAAGCGGACCAAAATTGTAGCTACGTTGGGACCAGCTTCTTCAAAAAAAGACGTTTTAACCCGTATGATTGCTAAAGGTGTCGATGTTTGTCGCCTTAATTTTTCACACGGTAGCCAAGATGATCACTTAAAAGTGATTAACACCATCAACGAAATCAACCAAGAAAACCCTTTCAATGTAGGTATATTAGCGGATTTGCAAGGTCCAAAAATTCGTATCGGTAAAATGAAAGAAGGAGGAGCAATTTTAGTGAATGGCTCTGAGGTCGAAATTACAACCGATGAATTAATTGGTGATGAGAAAAGAATCTATATTACCTATGAAAATTTTCCTAATGACGTCAAAGAGGATGAAATCATTCTTTTGGACGATGGAAAATTACAATTAAAAGTGCTTCATACGAATCATAAAGATACCGTTAAATGTCAAGTGGTTCATGGAGGAATTTTAACATCACGTAAAGGTGTAAACCTGCCAAATACGAAAGTTTCTATTCCTTCTTTAACGGAAGAAGATTTAGACAATTTGAATTTTGCACTAGATCATGGTGCTGACTGGATTGCCATGTCTTTTGTACGTTCAGCAGAAGACATTTTCCAATGTAAAGAAATCATCAAAGCCAAAGGTTCTCATGCAAAAGTGATTGCTAAAATTGAGAAACCGGAAGCAATTGAAAATATTGATGCTATTATCGAAGCAACAGATGCTGTCATGGTCGCTCGTGGAGATTTAGGTGTGGAACTTCCGATGGAAGAAGTACCTGGTCTGCAAAAAATCATTGTACAAAAATGTCGTAATCTTTCTAAACCGGTAATCATTGCTACTCAGATGCTAGAAAGTATGATTACAACACCGAGACCTACTAGAGCTGAGGTAAATGATGTTGCCAATTCGGTAATTGATGGTGCTGATGCCGTAATGTTAAGTGGTGAAACTTCTGTTGGTGAATTCCCAGAAATCGTGATTGAAACGATGGCTAAAGTAATTACCCATGTGGAAGCAACTTCATACCCTTATTACAGTGAAAAAGAAACGCTAAGCACAGTAGATATCACACGTATTCCAGACGCAATTTGTAGCTCTTCGATCTTCTTAGCTGAAAAAACTAAAGCTTCTGCCATTGCTGTAATGACTTCTTCGGGCTACACGGCGCTTGAAATATCAAGTTACCGCCCTGATGCTGATATTTATGTGTTTACAGGTAACAAAACTTTATTACGTACATTAAGTTTAGTGTGGGGTGTTCAGACATTCATCTATGAAAAATATGAAAGTACTGATGGAACTATTCAAGATGTAAATAAATTATTAATCCAATATCATTTGGTAGAACCAGGTGAGATTGTAATTAATACTTCTTCAACTCCTTTACACGCAAAAGGAAGAACAAATACCATCCGTGTTTCTGAAGTGAAGTAAGAAAAATATACATAGAAAAGCAATTGACAGGATAAAGCTTGTCACATGAAATATTTACAGGGCTTGTATGAAATCAATCATACAAGCCCTATTTTTTTTTAAACTAAAGTTAAGGGATAAATAAAAATTCCATGAATTTCTAATCACATAGTCCCCTATTCCTAATTCCTGGCGTAATTTTTTGATTTTTATTTTTAGATGATCCTTTTATTTGATGCAATTACTGGGGATTCTCAACGGTTCTTCATCGGATCTCTTTCGGAAATTTTCATTGCTGATCCGTAGAAGATCCGAAGGAGATGCCTGTAAGAAGCATAGGTCAAGCATTGGATAGTAAAAAAAGACGAGTAGAAAGTACTTGTATTTATAATCTGCTGAAATATTTTGATGTTTAACTTCAACAACTAACAACTTAAGCTAGTGACGATATAAATAGCATAAAATATCGAAATGCAATTTGTTTAATTAAAAATTTAAGTTTTGAGGGAGAGATTGCTTGAAAATAGTTGATCTAAATTGTAAATAAGCGTCATTTACAATGCTCATTAAAATATAATATTGGTCTACAGGCAAAAGATGCAATATATTTATTTTTTTGGTTTTAAGTCGATGTTCGGAACAACCAACTGATTGAGATTATTTTTATTATAGATATTATCATTTAAAGGTCCTGTTCCTGGCATTGGAGCTTGATTAATAATATCCATCTTCTTCATCAAAATGACAGAATTATCTTTTCCTGAAGCCAGCATCTTCGGATATGCATTAGGAATTTCGATTGAGCCAACATCACTTTTTAAATTTTGTACTCCTCCTATTCTAACAGATTGAATTTTTGAGCCTGGAATTTTTAGATTTAGCTTACCGGTATCAACTGTAACAAGTTGATTTGAAACAATAGATTTTTCAAGTTTTTCAAACGAATTATTTTCCTTAATTTGACCTAACGTAATCTGCATAAAGCCAAATACACATATACATAGTGCTACTAACGTTTTCATAATCAACTGTTTTACAAACAATAATATACCTATATTTTTGAAGTAAAAAGAAAAAATGTTGTTTTCGCTGTTAAATTGTGTTAAAAGAGAAAAATAGCTTAGTAGGCTGCTTATTTTTGTAACAATGAAAAAAAGAAGTATTGCTTTAATAATTTGGTTAATGTCTATTGCACTAATTGGGGTAATGGCCATGCAATATTATTTTGTTCGGGATTCGTTCAGGCAAAAATCCAAATTGTTTGACGAAGCGGTGAATGCTTCATTAGCCTCTGTGGTTAGTAGAATTGAACGAAAAGAAATTTATGATTTTGCACGTGAACAGGAGCGCATAAACCAAGAACGTTACCGCATCACTCAACAGAATCAGGAAAAAAAAGAAAAACAACTGGCGGAACAACTAAGAATTCAGGAAGAAATTAAGAAAAGTCAGATTGAAATTTTTAATTATCAACAAAAATTTCAACGCCTGGAAAAACAAATCAACGATGAATTTACGAATACCATTCCCATTTCTAATGAGTTTTTTGAAACTTATGTAAGAAGGAAAGAATATCGAAATTTGATCATCATTAGATTAGAGACATACCTGAACTATGAAGGACAACCAAAACAATTAGCTCGGATAGATGCAGTAAAGGAAATCAAAAAAATTCCACCTCAAGATGATAGTGTTCGATTAATTATTCCAGAATTCTCAGAATATTCTTTCGTTGCTTCCAGTTTTCAATGGGTGACTCTTCCTCCAAGAACAAATTATCAACTGGCAATGAAAATTATTGGCTTGGAAAGACAGCTTGCTGAACTCTCTAATCAGAGATTAAGTAAAAATGCCGGTGAGTTAACGTTATTTGATTCCGTAGCTGTTTTAGGGGGCAAAAAAAGCGCTGTGGTTGCCGATGTTGCCATCAGTATCGAATTGGCTAAGAGGCCGCTAGAAAAGCGCTTGAACAGAAATTATGTCAAACAATTATTAGTGGATGAATTGGCTAAACGAGGTGTTAATTCATCTTTTGTCATGTCTGTAAAAAACGACAACGATTTCCCCTTAGTATTTCAAGAGATTTATGTGGTAGATAATGAAAATCTGAAGGAAATAAAAAATTTAACTCCTTATACAGCTAAACTTTTTCAAGGTGATGAGGGTAAATCTCCTGGTGAACTGAGCATATTTTTTCCAAACAAAGGTTCTATCATTGCCGGAACGATGGGATATTGGTTATTCCCTACCATATTAGCCTTATTAGCGCTTCTTATAGGCTGTTTTGCCTATACCTTAAGTATCATATTCCGACAGAAGAAAATTTCAGAAATGAAGACAGATTTCATCAATAATATGACGCATGAATTTAAAACTCCTGTCGCTACGATCATGATCGCTAGCGAATCATTAAAGGATCCGGAAATATCTGCAGATGACAAGAGAGTGAATAAATTGGCAAATATCATCTATGATGAAAACGTTAGACTCGGAAGTCATATCGAACGTGTATTAAATATTGCCCGCTTGGAGAAAGAAAACCTCAAAATAGAACGGGTTAATGTGCAGATAAATTCTTTAACGAATGCGGTAATTGAAAGTATGAAACTGCAACTCGAAAAAGCAAAAGGTACCATCGATATTGATTTGGCTGCAAAAAATGATGTGGTAATCGGAGATGAATTACACCTTTCGAATGTGCTTTTCAACTTAGTGGACAATGCCATTAAATACAGTAAGAAGGAACCCCATATTACCGTCAAAACGGTAAACAAAGGTGGAAACATCATCATCAGTGTTGCGGATAATGGAATCGGGATGACCAAAGATCAACAAGAGAAAATATTTGATCAGTTTTATCGCATTCCAACAGGAAATATTCACAATGTTAAAGGCTTCGGCTTAGGCTTAAGCTATGTAAATGACATCATTAAACGCTTGAATGGAAAAATTTCCGTTCGCAGCGAAAAAGATAAAGGCACACAATTTGAAGTAACTCTTCCTCTGAAACATTCTTCAGAGCAGGTTGCATAAACTTTTAGAATGAGCATATGAATCAAAAAATATTATTAGCGGAGGATGACCCTAACTTAGGGGAATTGCTTAAAGACTATTTGGAATTAAAAGGAAAATTTGATGTTTCCTTATGTGTGGATGGCCAAGAGGCATTGGACGCTTTCAGAAAAGACGAATACGATTTGTGTATTTTGGATGTCATGATGCCTAAAAAAGATGGTTTCTCTTTGGGTAAAGATATTCGTAAAATAAACCAAACGGTCCCTATCATATATGCTACCGCTAAAGGAATGATGGAGGATAAAACACAAGCTTTTGAACTTGGTGGTGATGATTATATCACAAAACCTTTTCGCGTTGAAGAACTTCTGCTTAGAATAAACGCCCTGCTAAAACGTGCTGCTAAAGATAAAGAGGAAGAAGTGTCGGATAAGTTTGAAATTGGAGATTATTTCTTTGATTATACAAGTCAAATCGTTTCATACAAAGGTCAACAACAAAAGCTTTCTACAAAAGAGGCTGAATTATTAAGGTTGTTATGCTTGAAAAAAAATGATGTATTGACCAGAGAAGAAGCCTTAATCAAAATATGGCATGATGATAATTATTTTACCGGCCGAAGTATGGATGTGTTCTTAAGTAAACTAAGAAAATACTTGAAGGAAGATCCAAATGTAGAAATCGTCAATGTGCATGGTAAGGGTTATAAGTTATTGGTGAGCTAGTTTCACTAGTTGTATTTCATCGTATAGAAAGAAAAAAGGATGCTAATTGGCATCCTTTTTTCTTTCTATAAATAATTAAGATATTATTTCAATATCCACATCATTTGATTGATGTCATCAATTCCTGAAAATTGTCTCTTCACAGCTTCGTCTACATTTTCGGTATTATAATCAAATTCAGATGCTGGATACTTCCACCGTTTAGGTACTTGATTGGGTGATTCTGAATTAAGGCTAGTTGCTGGATTAATTTTCCACTTTGGATAACCTGTTCTTCGATAATCATAATAAGTAAAATATTCTGACTGTAAGAAACTAGCCAAGTATTTTTGCAATATGATTTCCTCAATTCCGGCTTCTTTTGCAGATGGAAAGCTATTACCTAACCCTTGTATATAGGTATTGATATACGTGTCATCTAGAGGCATGTTATGATGAAATTGAGCTGAATTAGGGGTATTGGAATAAATAAATTTCATAGACGCTTCTATACCTTTTTTATACCAATCGACTGCTGATTCAGTAACCCAACCACGCAATGACGCTTCTGCAATTATAAAACAAAGTTGGGAATAGGATAACTGTTGCGTTGGTTCCCCAGTTGGTATTTCCATATATCTATCGTTCAATTTGGAATAATCATTACTATTTTTAATACTGGTTATTACATCAAATGACAGGGAATGATCGATTCCAACATAGGCATCAAACTCATTGGCAGTTTTTCCTTCAGTTAGCTTTTTTGCTGATGGATTAGCGTAATAAAAAAGACGTCGATCTTGTTTTTCCTTTAAAGGATTGATTACTTCCGTTGACATGGTTGGATATATGGTAAAATTATTTCCAACTTTATAGAATGGATATTGCTGACCGTTTTTATCGCTTCGAATAATCTGAAAATTATCAGCATTGCTTGTGAAAATAGGTTTACTAGCTAAGATTGTTTGGAATTTATTTTTAATATTCAAATCGGTATCCGATTCTTTCTTACTTAGCTGGATTAAAACATTCAATGTAAAACTATTTACAAGCTTTCTCCACTTATTTATATCACCAGCAAAGATTGGATCTCCAGTAAATTTTTCTCCTTCTGAAAAAGCTTTATCGGCTTTTTCCAGTTCATCAAGGATACCTATAAAAACCTCCTTTTGTGTATCATATTTAGGGAAATATAATTTATCCTTTTCTCCCGATAGTGCCTCTTTGTAAGGAATATCTCCCAAATCCATGGTTGCTTCAAAAAATTTATATGCACGAGCAAAATACATCAATCCCTCGTAAGATTTTGCTAGTTTTTCAGAAGTAGCAAACTCCACCATAAACTGGATATCATTGATACTTGTAAAACTTAAACTTCCTGACCCAAATCCATTATACTGATAACCTTCCACAAATTCAGTCCATATAATATTCTTATTTAACAAATAAGGCATCATAAATCCCTTCTGTGTCGGCTGATTGGCTAAATTTAAGATGACACGAGTTGCAATCATCGAAGAGTTGACTTTCTCGGTCGCCTCTGGATTCGTGTTTATTTCGTTGAATTTGGAACAACTATTAAATATCATAGTCAGCATTCCAACATATATATAAAATGATAATTTTTTCATTTGATTTTTTATTTTCAGTTGCACATTAAAAACTAACATTTAAATTAAACCCTACATAACGCATGGAAGGGGAATTTAAATCTTCAGCACCTGAATCAGGATCTGAGTACTTGTATTCTTTGGTCCATAACAACAAGTTTTGACCTGTCACTCCGACACTTGCTCTTTTTGCTTTAAATCGATTGGCAACTTCAGGTGATAAATTATAATTGATAGATACTTCCCTCAATTTAATAAATGTTTCATCCCAAATATTACGAGTCCCTGAGTATGCTCTTTTCCAATAATTTTCAAAAGAAACAGCTTTATCATTTGCCGCAAATTCACGAGTATCACTAATAATTTGACCGTATTTATCGTAAGTAACTGCACCTGAAACTAGTTTAACACCATCACCTACAAAGGTTAAATTACCATTCACAACCTCTTCATAGCGCTCCTGGGTTGCCGCATCTGGATGAGCACCAGTTTGCCATAACCTAGCATTCATATTTGAATAGGATAATCCTTTCACCCTTCCATCCAAGCTAAATGACAAATCAAATGATTTATACCTAAATTGATTGGTGAATCCCCAGAACCATTTAGGAGAACTATAACCAAACAAAAGATTCGCATGAGTGGCGGAGATAGGCATACCCGCAGAATTATGAACTATTGCTCCATTAGGTGAACGTTCCCAATCACGTGTAGCGTAATAATCAGTTCTCATCCCTTTTTTCACAAATAATGCATCAGCAGAATAGGTAGAATCTAGTTTATTAAAGTATTCCAAATTTTGAGATATATTAGTAATAACATCCCACTGAAAATCATTCTTTTTAATGACAGTTCCTCCTAAGGTTATCTCGTGACCTTTGGTGATTCTTTCTTCATTGGTATTAATCAAACGAGATGAAAAACCTGATGCTGAAGAAATAGTAGCATAGGTGGTTACATTGTGTAACAATCTATAGTATCTGGTATAATTACCGTAAATACGATTATTTAATGCTGAAAAATCAACACCAATTTCAGTTAAATCACGTTGGGTAGGAGAAATGGAATAATCTTTTATAGAATTTGGATACGAGGCCGTTGCCATACCGTCCCAAACATTGGAGTTCACAGAAAAAGTTTGACGGATTTCATAAGGCTGAGGAACGACTTTGGTAACAGCCCAAGATCCTCTAAGTTTCAATAAATTCAACCAACTTGGTTTTATACTCGGAAACAACTCTGTCAGCACTGCGCTACCGGATAAAGATGGATAAAAGAATGAACGATGTTCTGCCGTTAATGTTGATGACCAATCATTACGACCTGTTGCTTCTAAGAAGAGGGCATTTCTCCATCCAATTGAAAGTCGACCGTACAAACTATTAATCATTTCTTTCGTTTTATTTTCAGTCCCAGAAATTGGATCGACGGAATTGCGTAAGGAATAAAAGCCCGGAATTGAAATTCCATTCACCGTTGATGCTACCAAACCATTTTTCCGCTGATAAACTAAAGCTCCTCCTGCTAGACCATCTATAGTAAAATCCCCGACACTTTTATTTATGTTTAAAATTACATCATTGGTCGTGCTATATCCATCTTCTTTGTTGGACCAGTATTTACCATTTGAATGGTAACCGCTAAATCCTCCCCGAGTACCGTATATTCCTTTGGGATTGGTTTGTTCCTGGGTGTTCGCATAGAAATCATACCCACTTCTGAACATTAATTTTGCCCAATCAGTCATTTGATAATTCAACGTGACAGCTGCATTTAACTTATTAATTAGCTCTGAACTGATTTTTTCATAAGCAGACAAATAAGGATTATCATACCATGCATTATAATGCCAATTTTGTTTAACATCTGGAGTTATCCAATAGTCCTTATATTGAGATAAATCATATTCGGGTCCAGTCCAAACTAATATGTTATAAATATATCCTTGTGCTCCATAACCGGATCCAAAATCATTTGGTGCATACCGACGATTATAACCAAAACGACTTTCTAAATTTATTTTATCGGAAATTTTAGTATCTCCGGAGACGGAAATATTTGTCATATTCAATTTCGCATTGGGGTATTGCCCTTTGTTGTAGATATGACTTACTGTGGTGCGTATACTTCCAAATTCACCTTGATTGGTAAAACTAACCGTATTGTTCGATATCACTCCTGGTTCCAGGAAATTTTGGAAATTATTTTTACCTCTGGAGGTTAATTCGACTTCCTCCATACTTTTGCTCATTGGATTCCATTGTGAATATTTTCTACCAATATCTAATTTATCACCCCACACATAATCGTTGGTATTATATTTTCCTCCTTCACCAGCTGAATATTGAGATTGTACTTCAGGTAATGCTAAATATCCTGCAAAAAACATGTTGTTGCTATTCACAGTGATTTCAGTACCTCTACCGCTCAACCCTTTTTTAGTCGTTACCATAATGGCTCCTCCCGCTCCGCTATTTCCATATAACGCAGCAGCTGTAGCTCCTTTCAACGTGGTGATATTTTCAATATTATCCACAGGAATATCGCGTAGCGTTAAATTTTCATAGGCTATACCATCAATCACTAATAAAGGTGTCATTCCTCTTAAGGAAATACTAGGGGTTCGATTAAACTCGGTACTATTTTGAACTCGTAATCCAGAAATTCGACCTGTTAAAGTTGTACCTACATCTACTCCTTTTACCCTTTGAAGTTGGTCACCTTTAATTTCCTGAACGGCATATCCTAAAGCTTTTTGTTCACGCTTAATTCCTAATGCAGTCACGACAACTTCTTCAAGTATTTCTTCAGCTTTAGTCAATTTATAAATTTCATGATTACCTGCCACTACTTCGATAGCTTGATAGCCTATGGCACTGATAAGTAGGATGGGTTGTTGAGTTACATTGTTTAATTTAAATGACCCTTCATTGTCTGTTTGAGTGACTTCATTTGTACCTTTTATGCGAATAGTAACGCCTCTTAATTTTTCTCCACTATTCGCATCAACTACAACTCCTTCTATAATTTGCTGCGAAACAATAGTCGTCTGACTCTTGGATAAAAATTGATTTGCACTTGAATTATTAGTTTTTTTCAATTTTAAAACATATGAATCTATACCAATTTTTTCAATTTGTATTTGATGCATACTTACTTTTTGGATGTAAGATATTATTTGATCTTTTTCCAATTTCGTTGTGTTGAAATCATTTTTAATTTTTAAATGCTTCAATTTTGATTCATAATTGAACTTCACATTAAATTGTCTTTCCAATTGCTGAATTAACTCCGTAATGTTTTTGTCTTGATGAAGCAACCAAGCTTCAGAAGCTCTGGATTGATTGAATAATCCAAAGGTCATCGACATGGCCAGTACCAGGGTGATGGATTTTTTTTTCATTTTTTGAAGTTGATGTGGAGATTATAAATGTCAAAAGTTGTTTGCAATATTTCTAGGCATTGATCTTGATTATTGGTTGGTAAATATCCTGTGAATTTTAATGTCTCGAATTGCTTTGAAATGCTTATCTGCTGTTCAGGATATGTTGAATTTAATTGTTCAATAACATAGGCTAAATCATCATCTTTAAAATATAATTTATGATCCATCCAAGAGGTGTATCGCAGGGTATCTACTCGTTGCTTTTCAAGAGTACGATCTTGCTTTGTCCAACTCACCATCTCAGAAGGTGATAACAAAAGTCGTTGATCACTTAACGCTACAGCAATAGAACCTTCGGTAAGGACTGCTTCGCATTTGTCTTTTAGAAAAGTCGCATAAAAACGAGTACCCAATACCTCAATAGCTAGGTTGTTTGGCGATATTAAATTAAATGGTTGGTTTTTGCGTTTCGCGATTGATAAGAAAGCTTCCCCTTCTAACTGTACGGATCGATGTTCATCATTTTTGAAATCAGATGTTTGGACGATGGAACTTTGAGGTTTTAGATAGATTTTACTCCCATCTTCTAATTGGATAATTTTAGTATTTGAACTGTCATTATAATAACTAAAATAGACCTTGTTGGGTTGATTATTATTTTTCCATATAAACAATCCTACAAAAAAGCTGACTATAAGAATAGAGGCAATTGCTAGCAGTCTATAATTCTTTAAATAGAAAACGGTATGCTTAGGTTTGGTAATTTCTTGTAATATTTTTTCGGCTTGTTTATCAGGCAAATGCTTTTCAGCAATATTTAATTGTTGATAGGTATTTATATCGATTAAACTATCAGCATCATCCAATTGGTCGTACAATTCAAAAAATTCAGTCAGCTCTTCTGCTGAACATAAATCTCTTAAGTATTTCTGATATAACTCGTCAAATCTTGCCTTGTCCATTCCGTATTTCTCTCTTTCTTTAAAACATATACGCACATGCTTAAGAAAAGTACGACGACAAGAAAAAATATTTTTTTGGGAAACGAAAATGATCGTTTACTTAGATATGATTTTATATACTTATTACCTTTACAAAGTTGATCCTTGACAGTATTAATTGAGATTTTTAACTCTTCAGCAATCTCGTGATTTGTAAAATGTTGAACTTTGCTGAGATAGAAAATATTTCTTCGTTTTTCTGGCAAACTGTTTATGGCTTGTAGATATAAACTTTCCAACTCTTGATAAGCTTGCCTTTCTTCGTTTGAATTAGTTCCTTCATCAAACCTGCTTTTATAATAATTAGAATATTTAAAAAATTGAACCTTCTTTCTTAATTCATCATGAACTAAATTCTTTGTAATCGTATAGAGATATGATTTAATATTTTGAGTTGGATCAAGACAATCTTTTTGATTCCAAATTTTAATAAATGCGTCTTGAACGATATCGGTTGCGACATCGGTATTTTTTAAATGTGATAAGGCATAATTATAGACTAATTGGTAATATGTTTTAAAAAACACATTAAAATCATTTTCATCTTCAAACAATTTTTTACCTCCATTCATACACAGAAATTATTTATAATAAAATTTGGCAAAGATTATTTTATAATATTAGTATAAGGTTAATAAATTATGAATAAACACAAAAATCCTTTTGTGTTTTATAAGGATCTTGAATATTTAAATGAATGTATTTTATTTGATTAATTAGTTTATAAAAGTTATATCGAAACTAATAAAATATTCTATAATACACAAAATATGAAATATTGAGACAAAAAAATAGGTGAGAAAATATATTTTTCTCACCTATTTTTTTTTTAATGGATAAATTTATTTTTAGATCAATCGACCAGGGAATTGATGAATATTCTCTAATGTTAATTGTTGCATAACTTGGTATAATTGAGCTTTAAACATGTTAATGGTATGTTCTCCTCCCTCATCACCTAAAGCTCCTACACCATACATAAATGGTCTACCCATAAAGTTGAAATCAGATCCTACAGCATGAGCTCTTGCCAAATCAACTCCTGATCGAATACCACCATCCAACATGATTTTTAACTTGGATTTATATTCCGGGTTACTTGCTAACCTGATTAAAGAATGAATGGATGATTCCCCCGCATCAATTTGTCTTCCTCCATGATTGGAAACAATCACGCCATCTACACCGATAGAAATCGCAGCTTGCATATCCTCATCCGTTGCTATCCCCTTCAACACCAATGGACCTTTCCAAATATCACGAATAGCTTGAACTTTCTCAATGTTCACTTTACCTGTGAACGTACGATTCATAAACTGTCCTAACTGCGATAAATCCAATCCTTTTTCCATATAAGGTTTTAAAGTCGCGAAAGAAGGAATTCCATGCTGTAAAGTTTTTATCCCCCATTCAGGACATATCATTGCTTGAAACACATTACTGATATTCATCTTAGGTGGCATAGAAAGACCGCTTTTTATCTCACGATAACGAAGTCCAAAGGATGGTACATCCACTAATACTACTAATACCGGACATTCCACAACTTGTAATCTTCTAAGAATATCATCACGTAAGCGATCTTCTGTAGGATGATATAATTGAAACCAAGCCTTACCTTCAGATACTTCAGCAATACGTTCTATACTGCTTGTAGACACTGTACTCAAGGTATACGGAATATCGTGTTTAGCAGCAGCTTTCGCTAAAATCTCTGGAGCATTTGGCCACATCAATCCTTGCAAACCAATTGGAGAGACTCCAAATGGTGCACTGTAACGACGCCCAAATAGCTCTACTGACATGTCAATATCTCCAGCTACATGGAGATATTGTGGCTTTAAAAGAATATCATCAAAATCGCTTTCATTTCTAGCTAAATTCAATTCTTCATTGCAACCGCCTTCTAAATAATCAAATGCAAACTTTGGAATACGCCACTTTGCTCGTCTTTTTAAATCGGCAACAGATGGATAATTGGAATTATATGAAAAAGTTATTTTTTTACTCATTGTAACAATAGTTTTGGTCTAGCAAATAGACCTCTAAAGTACATGAATAAAATTGAAATAACCATCCTGTGCTTTGATGTGCCTATATAATTTATGGCAGTACATCAATGCGTTTCCAAACCTCGGTAATAGTAGTTTCTTTATTGTTATCGTATGGGTTTGCCATGGGATAAGAAAGCTTTAACTCCTTAGCATCAAATGATAAACTATAAGGCATTCCATTTTTAAATTCTTTATCTACAGTAAAATTCTTGCTGTTGTGGACAGCTTTTTCAAAGATTTCCTTGTCTGTAAATTTGAATTTACCACTATGAGCAATAATATATCCTTTTTGTGTTGGTGTGATAATACTATAAGTCTTGTCGCTATTATAAATTTTGATGTGGCTTGTAGGCACATTTTCTGCGGCTCCATTCTCGCTAATTAATTGTGTTAATTGCCAAATGCCAATAGGATTTGATTTTGCTTTTTTTTGCGCAAATGCACTGTATTGGAAACACATTCCAAATACTAAAATTAAAATGATGTTTTTCATGTTATTAGGTTTATTGGTTTTAAAAAAAATTGGATAATATTATGGTAAAATATCAATACGTTTCCAAATTTCTGTCGACGTCATCGTCGTTCCATCTGGCTTTGTTAAAACATGTTTGATTGTAAAAGTATTTTCTTCTTTGGAATAATTGTAACTCAGAGGCTTCGTTAAATCTAAACCTCCAAAATTCATAAAACTACTTTTGCTCGTAACCGTTTCTTTAATTTCCTTATCGCTAATCACTTCATATGTTCCACCATGGCTTACAACAAATCCATCCGGAGTTGCTCTAAGATTGTAAAAGGTTTGGTCACTATTTAAGATTTTCACAAAACCAACGGGAATTTTTTGTGGTTCATTGGCATCAGAGGTTATGGTTTTTAATTCCCAAATTCCTACAACAGATTGTTTTGTTAATAGACTCAATGATTTTGCACTGTTGTCTTGAGCAAAGGAAAAAGAAGAAAATTGAACACATAGAAATATGAACAGGAGTAAGTTTTTCATAATTAAGAATCTAGTTTATAACATATTAAATATACAATTTATAAATTTAATTTTATTACCATTTCTTTATTTTTGATTTTACCATAGAATAAAATAGATTCCACTTTCGTATTCAATCCCGAGGTTCCATTTTTAATGTTTAAAAATATACGGTTCAACTTTATGGTTTGGTTGTTAACCACCGTTTCTATGTATGGTTTTCCATTATCAGGAATAATCAACAATAGTTTTTGAGATGGCAAAGAAATAATTTCAGCTTCGAATAATTTGCTGTTTATTTTTTTGCATTTAATGCCATAAGCAAAATTTTGTTGAACTCTAGTTAAGGGACGAACAGACCCATCTTTATCAAATAATTGTCGAGAAACTATGATTGGCTCTTTCTGGTTAAGCTCCTTATTTCGCAAGTAATTCAACCGATATATGAACGCATTTTTACCCTGATTATGTTGAATATAAAACAATAAATTTTCTTTATTGCTTGGCGAGGGATGATAATCTTGAGCATATAATCTTGTCAATCCAAACAAGAAAAAAAACAGCAAATAGCATCTATACATAAGACAAATTTAATTGACTCAATTTACAGATTCGAGATATATTTAAATGAAAAGAAATGTTAAAATTTTATTTCGGACCTCCTCCAGAAAATTTTGAAATCAACCATATAATAATTGCGACAATAGCCACAACAACTAATATCCCAAACCACATGCCTACTTTAAAAATCCCTTCTACAACTGAACAACTTGTCATCAAAAGACTAAAAATGCCTACAAAGTAAAATATAACAGATCGATTCATAATAATTGCTTTTAACTATAAACATATTTACTCAAAAATAGTTTTATTACTCCTTTTATCAGACTATTATGCAAACAATAACAACTTAGAAAAACACTTCCCAAAACACCAGTATAAAAAAACTATTAATCAATAAGAAAGATAAGAAACCGTCTAGGTAGGAGTATTTTAATATTAAATAATATAATACTTAAATTCTAATTTATTTGTACGTTTGGACGATAAATCTAATATATGAAAAAACAATTGAATTTATGGGATGCCACCATGATTGTAATGGGCTCCATGATTGGCAGTGGAATATTTATCGTTTCCTCGGACATGATGCGCCAATTAGGATCTGGTTATTGGGTTATAGCAGTTTGGCTGATAACAGCCCTTGCTACCGTTGCAGCGGCTATTTGCTATGGCGAGTTATCATCCATGTATCCAAAAGCCGGAGGACAATATACTTATCTAACAGAAATCTTCGGTAAAATGACCGGTTTTCTTTATGGTTGGAGCCTCTTTTCTGTCATTCAAACAGGAACTATCGCAGCTGTTGCTGTAGCTTTTGGAAAGTTCGCCGGTTATGTATTCCCACAATTAAATGATGCGCCAGCACTTTACCAAAATGGATCATTTATGATCACTTGGATGCAAGTACTTGCCATCGTTATCATTCTTTTATTGACATATATCAACACCAAAGGTGTACAAAGCGGAAAGATTGTACAATCTATATTTACAGCTTCCAAAATTATTGCCTTGATTGCTTTAATAATAGGTGGAATAACCCTCATTAAAAACAATTATTTTTTAGATAATCTAAGCATGGGCTGGTCCTCCTCCCAGAACTTCGATAAAATTAGTTGGAAAGAAATCTCTGGAGCTACACTCATGGGAGGAATTGCCGCAGCCATGGTAGGTTCTATTTTCAGCAGTGTAGCTTGGGAAAATGTAACCTTCATCTCGGGAGAAATATCCAATCCTAAAAAGAATGTCGTCATTGCAATGGTATTAGGAACAAGCTTAGTCATGGTCCTGTATTTATTATGCAATTATGTCTATTTAGCGGCTCTAACCCGTGAAGAAATTGCTTTTGCACCTAACGATCGTGTTGCAGTAGCAGCAGCAGAAAAACTACTAGGGCATACAGGAACCATCATAATGGCCATCCTAGTGATGGTCTCCACCTTTGGTTGCGTCAATGGTATTGTCCTATCTGGAGCGAGAGTATTTCAATCCATGGCGAAAGATGGGTTATTCCTTAAGCAAGCCATTCCAAACAATAAATATGATGTCCCGGAAAAATCGTTATGGATTCAAGGTGCTTGGGCATCCTTATTATGTTTAAGTGGTCAATACGGCAATCTGTTAGATATGGTCTCCTTCGTTATTGTTATCTTCTATATGATCACGGTTTTTGGAGTCATCTATCAGCGTTGGAAGAAACCAGAACTAGAAAGACCGTACAAGACCTTTCTGTTTCCATTTCCCGCTATACTATATTTACTTATCGGCTTGGCATTTTGCACCCTTCTTGTGATTTACAAACCTCAATATACCTGGCCCGGGTTTATTCTTATTCTGATTGGAATACCGATCTATTATTTCAGCAACCGCAGAATCAACAAACAAATATAATGAGCCCAATTCCCATGCCTATTGTCTCAAATCTATTGTCTATTGTCTCACGTCTCAAATCTAACATCTCATATCTAAACAAAACGCCTGAACTTGTGATTCAGGCGTTTTAGATTTATTTTATATTACTAATTCTCGATTATTCAGCTCTTAATATTTTAGCTGCTTCAACCATAGATTCCAAAGCGGCTTTAGTCTCTGGCCAAGCACGAGTTTTCAATCCACAGTCAGGATTAACCCATAATTGCTCTGCAGGAACTACTGCTTTAGCTTTGCGTAATAAATTCACCATTTCTTCGGTACTAGGTACACGAGGAGAGTGAATATCATAAACACCAGGACCAATATCATTTGGATATTTAAAGTCTGCAAATGCATCCAATAATTCCATTTGAGAACGAGAAGTCTCGATGGTAATTACGTCCGCATCCATTGCTGCGATATCTTGAATGATGTCGTTAAATTCTGAATAACACATGTGTGTATGAATTTGCGTATCATCATCTACATTCGAAGAAGAAACACGGAATGAACGAACAGCCCAATCTAAATAAGCTTGTTGATCAGCTTTACGTAAAGGTAAACCTTCGCGAATTGCTGGCTCATCAATTTGGATAATTTTAATTCCCGCTTTCTCTAAAGCTTGAACCTCATCCAAAATTGCCAATGCAATTTGGTAAGTTGTCGTAGAACGAGGTTGATCGTTACGTACGAAAGACCATTGAAGAATAGTAACAGGACCTGTTAACATTCCTTTTACAGGACGATTAGTCAACGATTGTGCGTAAGAAGACCAACGAACTGTCATATCCGCAGGACGGTATACATCACCATAAATTACAGGAGGTTTAACACAACGAGAACCGTATGATTGAACCCATCCGTTTTGAGTGAATGCATAACCCGCTAATTGCTCACCGAAATATTCCACCATGTCATTACGCTCGAATTCTCCGTGTACCAAAACATCGATATCCAAATCTTCTTGTAAACGAATTGTTCTTTCTGTTTCCTCAGCGATTTCTTTATCGTATTGTTCTTGACTGATTGCACCTTTTTTCAAATCTGCTCTCCATTTACGAACATCTTTTGTTTGAGGGAATGAACCAATAGTAGTTGTTGCGAAAGCTGGCAAACCAAACTTAGCCAATTGAGCAGCTTTACGAACATCAAATACAGAAGTACGTTTCGCATCTTCATCCGTAATATTATTCACGCGGTTTTTCACCTCTGGTTTGTGAATTAATGGAGAAGTACGACGGCTTTCAGCAGCTTCTTTATTAGCTTCAAAACGCTTTTGAGTATCTGCGTCTACTTCACCATCCGCTAATACAGCCAAATCTTTAACCTCAGCTAATTTTTGTTTAGCGAATGCTAACCAATTTTTAACTTCAGCAGGCAATGATTCTTCGTTATTCTCATTATCCAAATCAAATGGAACATGTAATAAAGAAGATGAAGGAGCAACCCATACACGGTCTTTTCCTAATGCATCTACTGCTTGTTTAATTTTTGCTAATGATTTTTCATAATCATTTTTCCAAATGTTACGGCCTTCAACAACACCTAATGATAAGGTTAATGAAGCAGGAACTTTTGATAATATGCTGTCGAGTTGATTTTCTCCACGTACTAAATCCACATGAAGCGCATGAACAGGTAAGCTCAATGCTGTTTCTTCATTATCACGTAAAGCCTCGAAATAAGTGGCAACGATTAATTTGATACCTTTAGCTGCAGCAGCTAATTTTTCAAAAACACGAGCATACAAGGCACGTGTAGCATCATCGATATCTAACGCTAGGTATGGCTCATCAATTTGAACGTATTGAGCACCTGCAGCAGCAAGTTTTCCTAGGATTTCTTCATAAACTGGCAATAAGCTATCGATTAAGTCGATACGGTTAAAACCTGCTTCTTTTTCTTTACCTAATAAAAGGTAAGTAATAGGACCAATTAAAACCGGTTTAGTCTCAAGTCCTAATTGTTTTGCTTCATTGTATTCATTTAAGAATTTCTCTGAAGTCAATTTAAATTCTTGGTTTTTAACAAACTCTGGAACGATATAGTGGTAGTTTGTATCAAACCATTTTGTCATTTCCATGGCAGTAACATCTACTCCACCCTCTTGGAAACCACGTGCCATCGCAAAATATAAATCTAGGTTATATTGACGATCAATTTTATTCAATAATGAATTATAACGTGCTGGGATAGCTCCTACAGTTAAAGATAAATCTAAAACTTGGTCATAAAATGAGAAATCATTGGAAGGAATCAAATCGATACCATTATCTTTTTGAGTGTTCCAATTGCTTTCACGGATTTTAAGTCCTGCTTGCAATAATTCTTCCGCGCTGATTTTCTTCGCCCAATAAGCCTCATTAGCTTTTTTCAATTCGCGGAAAGCGCCCACACGTGGGTAACCTAAATTGTTTGTTAATAACATAAAGTATTGTCCTTAAATTAATTTACTTAAATCGTTTGCTAAGAGAAGGCTATCATAGATCCGTGAAGCCAGCTTATCTTTCCCTTTCGGTAGAATGTAGCACCTTGTCAAGTGACAGGTTGCTAAGGCTTCATTGGGTCTAGTCCCTCTGCCTTTCTCTATAAGCGGTGCTAAGGTATGAATTAATATTCTTATTTGCAAGAAAACTCTTTTCGATTCAATTATATTATCAAAATTTCTACCATAAGCCACTCCGGTTAATTTTAAATACTACAAATCTTGTAGACTATTATTACTTTTATGAATAATTAAGTCCATCATCCATCTTTATATTTATTAAGCTTGTTTCATTTTTTATATATTTTTTCCTATAATAGTCTACAAATGAAAAGAACCTTACACCTATTGTTGTTAGCCGGAATCTTAGCCTCTTGCCAAACAAATACTAAAACCTCAGACTCGTCTGCCCTATTCCCAGAAGACTCTGCTGCGCTTTGCAGCACATCCAGTATACCATCTCGTTTTGCTGCTATTCAAAAAAACGCACAAGATTCTTTATTACGAAAAGGGAAAGATGATGCTGAAATGATTCGAATTGAAGGTGGTAAATTTACAATGGGAAGCAGCACGTTCAATGATGCACAACCACTTCACGAAGTAACCTTATCCTCCTTTCTTATAGACGCACATGAAGTAACGAATGCTCAATTCGAAAAATTCGTCAAAGAAACAGGTTATGTCACCGTAGCAGAACGACCTCTCGACCCTAAAGAATTTCCCGGAGTAGATCCTAACATGTTAGTTCCAGGTTCCGCAGTTTTCAAAGCACCAGAACAAATTCAAGGAATGGAAAACCACCTTCAGTGGTGGACCTATGTTCCAGATGCCAATTGGAGACATCCCGAAGGACCTCAAAGTACAATCAAAGGAAAAGAAAATCACCCCGTTACGCAGGTTGCTTACCAAGATGCCGAAGCTTACGCCAAATGGGCAGGCAAAAGATTACCTACAGAAGCCGAATGGGAATATGCTGCCAAAGCCGCCAAACATCAAAATGAAACCTATTATTGGGGAGCAGAGAAATTAGAAAATGGAAAATGGTTGGCAAACATCTATCAAGGTAATTTCCCCACAAGCAACAGTAAAGAAGATGGATTTGAAACCACTGCACCAGTCAAATCATTTCCCCCTAATAATTTCGGAATCTACGATATGGAAGGAAATGTCTGGGAATGGTGTTCTGACTTTTACAGACCTGATTATTATCAACATAGTTCAAAAACAAACCCTAAGGGCCCTGCAGATTCGTATGATCCTCAAGAGCCAAACACGGTAAAAAGAGTACAACGTGGAGGATCATTCTTATGCAATGATCAATATTGTGAACGGTATAAAGCAGGTTCTAGAGGTAAGGGAGAAATCAATTCACCTACCAACAATGTTGGCTTTCGCTGTGTGATGGATATTTAAAACCAAAGCTTATAACAAAAAAAAGATCTGTTCCTTTCGAAACAGATCTTTTTTTATATCTAAATCTTAATGCTTACTGTGCATTTAAGAACATTGATTTTTGACTGTACAATTCTCTGAAGTGAGGATCTTGTAAATCTTTGATGAAACGAATGGCTTCACCAGTGGATTTCATTTCAGGGCCTAATTGTTTATCCACTTCCGGGAATTTGGAGAAAGAGAAAACCGGCTCTTTAATCGCATATCCTTGAAGTTTACGTTCGATGGTAAAGTCTGATAATTTATTCTCACCCAACATTACTTTTGTCGCGATATTAATGTATGGCACATCATAAGCCTTTGCTATAAATGGAACGGTACGAGATGCGCGAGGATTCGCTTCAATCACATAGACATTCTCATTTTTAATCGCAAATTGAATATTTAGCAAACCTTTTACATTTAATGCTTTCGCCAATTTAATGGAATACTCCTCCATTTTATCTTGAACTGCTTGCGACAAACTGAATGGAGGCAATACAGCTGATGAATCTCCTGAGTGAATACCTGCTGGCTCTATGTGTTCCATCATACCGATGATATGTACATTCTCTCCATCTGAAATAGAATCAGACTCCGCTTCTTCCGCACGATCCAAGAAGTGATCGATCAAGATATGGTTACCTGGAAGGTTTTTCAATAAATTAACAACCGCTTTCTCCAAGTCCTCATCATTTATCACGATGCTCATTCCTTGACCTCCTAATACATAAGAAGGACGAACAAGAACTGGATAACCTACTTCATTAGCTACTTTTATCGCTTCTTCAGCCGAAG
Source organism: Sphingobacterium sp. (assembly GCA_036781025.1). Taxonomy (GTDB): domain Bacteria; phylum Bacteroidota; class Bacteroidia; order Sphingobacteriales; family Sphingobacteriaceae; genus Sphingobacterium. Next base: position 22,360 of record DAIQBS010000029.1, read on the forward strand.
TTGCTACACCATATTTTGGATAAGGAATATCTAAATCTTTTAATAAATCAGAGAAACGACCACGATCTTCGGCTAAGTCCATATCTGTAAATGAAGTACCGATTATTTTAACTCCGATTTCTTCTAGACGCTCAGCCATTTTCAAGGCTGTTTGTCCACCTAGCTGAACGATGACACCTACTGGCTTCTCTAATTCAATAATCTCACGCACATGCTCCCAAAACACAGGCTCGAAATACAATTTATCCGCCATGTTGAAGTCTGTAGACACCGTTTCTGGGTTACAGTTCACCATGATTGCTTCATATCCACATTCCTTCGCTGCTAACAAACCATGTACACAAGAATAATCAAACTCAATACCTTGACCTATACGATTTGGACCAGAACCTAGTACAATTATTTTTTTACGATCAGATGCTATCGATTCATTTTCTTCTTCAAAGGTAGAGTAGTAATAAGGGGTATGCGCTGGGAATTCTGCCGCACAAGTATCCACCATTTTATACACTCTGTTTATTCCTAGTTCCTTACGGCGAGCATACACCTCGTCTTCTGTAGTATTACCTAATAACCAAGCAATTTGCACATCAGAATAACCTTTTTGTTTCAAGGTCATAAAGAAATCCTTAGGAATATTATTCAATTGATAACGACGAAGCTCACCTTCCAATTGCACCAATTCTTGTATTTGAACTAAGAACCACTTGTCAATTAACGTCGCTTTTCTAATGGACTCCAAAGGAACTCCCAATTCAAACGCATCTTTAATATGGAATAAGCGATCAGCACTTGGATGTTCCAAGCTGTGCATGATCTCTTCTAGATTTCTTGATTGTCTACCATCAGCTCCAAGACCTGCTCTACCGGTTTCCAAAGACTGAGCAGCTTTTTGCAATGCTTCAATGAAGGTACGACCGATCGCCATCACCTCACCTACTGCTTTCATTTGAAGACCTAATTCCTTATTGGCACCTTTGAATTTATCAAAATTAAAGCGAGGAACTTTAACGATTACATAATCCAATGTAGGCTCAAAATATGCCGATGTTGTTTTCGTAATTTGATTTTGCAATTCATCCAAATTGTAACCGATAGCTAATTTAGCAGCAATTTTCGCAATTGGATATCCTGTTGCTTTAGAAGCTAAGGCAGAGGAACGAGATACACGTGGGTTAATTTCGATAGCAATGATTTCTTCATTTTCTGGGTTAACAGAAAATTGAACGTTACAACCTCCAGCAAACGTACCAATAGAGCGCATCATTTTAATCGCTTGATTACGCATATCTTGGTAACATTTATCGGAAAGTGTCATGCCTGGAGCAACCGTAATGGAATCTCCAGTATGAATACCCATTGGGTCGAAGTTTTCAATGGTACAAATGATAATCACATTATCATTGGTATCACGCAACAACTCCAATTCAAATTCTTTCCATCCTAATACAGCTTGTTCTACCAAGACCTCATGCGTTGGGGATGCATGCAAACCTCTATTTAAGGCTGCATCAAACTCCTCCTTCTTGTGCACGAAACCACCTCCGGTTCCAGCCAATGTATAAGACGGACGAATAACTAATGGAAATCCAATCAGTTGTGCAGCTTCTTTTCCTTCTAAAAAGGAATTTGCAATTTTTGAAGTCGCAACGCCAACACCGATATCGACCATCAATTGACGGAATTCTTCTCTATTTTCTGTTTTTTCGATTGCGGCAACATCAACACCAATTACTTTTACATTGTATTTCTCCCAAAGCCCAAGATTTGAAGCCTCAATACATAGATTCAATGCTGTTTGACCACCCATAGTAGGTAATACCGCGTCAATTTGACGTTCTTGAAGTATCTGTTCGATACTTTCAACAGTTAAAGGAAGTAAATAAACATGATCCGCTACAACATTATCAGTCATGATGGTAGCTGGATTAGAATTGATAATAGATACGGAAATTCCTTCTTCTTTTAAAGATAAGGCTGCTTGAGATCCTGAATAATCGAATTCACAAGCCTGGCCAATAACGATAGGTCCCGATCCAATGATTAATACCGAATTGATGGAGGTGTTTCTAGGCATTATTTTTTATTTCAAATGTTAAATACAAATAATTCTGTGGACTTTGCAGACAGACTTTGCCTTATTTGAGAGGTAGTATTCCGACTGCTTTGTCGGAGTGCAAAGTTACATTTTTATTTTAAAATCAGATGAATATTCTATCTTTTTTATTCAACCTGATGTCAAATTCGTAAAATCACGGAATTTAATATCCAATTGCATTAATAGATAACGATTTCATCCGTAAAAATAAAACCTTTCATCTTGTTCGTGGCTTTAATTTGAACATATCTAGCCATTACAGGTTTTGGCAGTTTGATTTCAAATTTCTGAAATTTCAACAATGGATCACGAATACCTTCTTGATTGTAAACGACCCCTAACTCCCGATAGTTTTTCCCATTATCGGATATAAGTACTGTAAATTCATTTGGAAAGAAAATACCTGGTCCAACTACCTGCATAAAGTTCATCGCTACGGAGTTAATTTCTTCCCGACGTTCAAAATCTATGATGACATCTAAATCTTTCGTAAACCCTTGCCATTCCCCATCGGTATAAGATAAACTTCCCTTTCTACCATTGGTCAAGGTTTTCTCACCTTTAGCAGCATATGTTTCCCATTTATTTTTGTAAGTTACTGATTTACCTATAGCACGATGCACATCCAATTCAACTATTTCAATAGGGCTAACCCGAGCGGAATCTAAAAAAGAAGCCGCCTTAATCGTAGCAGATTTTGCTAATTCTATCGGCAAATTATATAAGGTTGAACTGGCCTTCGGATCCGAACCATCAACTGTATAATGGATATTAGGCTCGTATTGTGCCGTAAATAAACTAACCGTATTTTTAGTATTCAGTGTATCGTATTGAACACTGTAGGTAACTGCATAGGAAGGCCTTGCATAATTGATTTCCTTCTGTTGCAACAAGTTATAATGCTTTTGTAGTCGTTTATTAAAATCCTTCCACGAACGGTATTCAGGAACTGTCCAAGCCACTTCTGCTAAGGCCAACATCCGTGGATACAACATATACTCTACTTGCTGAAAAGTAGGCATATATTCTGTCCATACATTGCCCTGTACACCTAAAATATGTTTTTTCTTATCATCTGGTATTCCAGCAATGACAGGTTCATAGGCATACACCTTATTTAACGGAGTGAATCCACCTATCGCCTCAGGCTCAAATCTTGGATCTGATTGATATTTATCGAAATATAAAAATTCCTCAGGAGTAAAAATCACATCATGACCTGCCTTAGCGGCATTCACTCCATGCTCTGCCGCTCTCCAATTCATGATTGTAGCTCCTGCGGGAATTCCTCCTTCCATAATTTCATCCCAACCTATCACTTTACGTTGTTTACTATTTAAGTATTCTACAATTTTTTTGATAGAATGGCTCTGTAGTTCTTGTTCATTTTTTAGACCGGCAGCTTTAATGGCTGCTTGGCATTTTTCACAAGTTTTCCAAGGGGCTGTATTAGCTTCGTCACCGCCAATATGAATATACGTGGATGGAAACAATTGAATCACTTCATCCAATACATTTTTCATAAATTGAATAGAAGCTTCATTCCCCAAACAAAACTCCCCTTGCGTATGCGCATGTCCTGTACAAGATAATTCTGGAAATACGGCCAACACCTCATCCGAGTGACCAGGAAATTCTATTTCCGGAATGATGGTAATTCCTTTTACGTTCGCATAAGTAACCAATTCTTTCACCTGTGCTTGCGTATAAAATCCACCACTCGCATTTGGGTGTCCTTGCTCGATGTATTGACGACCATTTTGGAACCAATCTTTCCAATTACTGTGCGTTCTCCAAGCTGCTTTTTGGGTAAGTTCCGGATACTGCTTTATCTCCAATCGCCAACCTGCGGCATCCGTCAAATGCCAATGCAAGTAATTCAACTTATACAAAGCCATCATGTCAATATATTTCTTCAAGAAATTAAAAGGCATAAAATGCCTGGAAACATCTAAATGTAACCCTCTATAAGCGTATCTAGGTTTATCTTCTATTCGCACGAAGGGTAAATTATCTAAACCTTCCAACATGCTAAGTTGAACCAGCGAATAAATCCCTGAAATCATCCCGGATACTTGATGAGCTTTTATCGCCACCCCAGTTTCATCAATCTCCAATACATAACCTGTAGGATCCACACGGTCTTTATCTTCCGCCTTGAAAAGTCGTAAGCCTGTTTGATGTTGTTTTCGGATTTTCTTTATCGTTTCAGAAACACCTATGGATAGGTTAGGAATTTCATTCAAAAGCATGGTGAGCGAGGTAAATTCCTCAGAAATGAAGAGATTTACAGATTTTGATAAATCGTAACTTCCTTCTAACACCTGTATTTTTGCAGGCCTTGGAATCAATGTAATCTCTTTATCCTGTGCCTTAAGTAATACTGGAAAAAATAAAATTAGTACCAATACATGAATTAATTGGTTTTTCTTCATTATTAATAAGGGTTTGATTGCGTTACAAATATCCTAAAAAAATCACATATAGATAACAATTATATCGTTATTCTGTTTTTATGATATTTCGCAAACAAACCATTTTAATTAATCTATTAAAAATATATGTAACTTTGTTGCATGATTGAACTTCCAGTTATTCCAGCAAATCAGACCCAACGCAAACCTGATTGGTTACGAGTAAAACTTCCTGTAGGAAAAGAATATCGTCATGTGCGCAGTCTAGTGGATGAACATAAACTACACACCATTTGCGAAAGTGGGAATTGTCCTAACATGGGTGAATGTTGGGGTGCCGGTACTGCCACATTTATGATTCTCGGCAATATATGTACACGCTCTTGTTCTTTTTGTGCGGTAGCAACAGGAAGACCTCTAGCAGTTGAATTAGATGAACCTAATCGAGTAGCCAATTCGGTAAAATTGATGCAAGTAAAACATTGTGTCATTACCTCTGTAGATCGCGATGATTTAAAAGATGGGGGTTCTACGATTTGGGCTGAAACCATTTTAGCTATTCGCAGAGAAAGCCCTGAAACGACTTTAGAAACATTGATTCCTGATTTTAAAGGACAATGGGACAACCTAGAACGTGTATTAGCTGTAAGACCTGAAGTAGTTTCCCATAATATAGAAACAGTAAGACGATTAACTCGTGAAGTTCGTATTCAAGCGAAATATGACCGCTCATTAGAATGTTTACGTCGAATTTCTGAAGCTGGTCTTCGTACCAAATCAGGCATTATGTTAGGTTTTGGTGAAACAGAAGAAGATGTGGTAGAAACCATGCAAGATTTATACGATGCTGGTGTTCATATCCTCACAATTGGTCAATACCTTCAACCAACCAAAGCGCATCACCCGGTGGTGGAATGGATAACCCCTCAGCAATTTCAAAAATACCAAGAGATAGGTCTTAAGATGGGCTTTAAGTATGTAGAATCCGGACCTTTGGTTCGATCTTCTTATCATGCTGAAAAACATTTATTCGATATGCAGTAAGTAAAAATCCTTAGAATCTCTAAGGATTTTTTTGTAACATAGCATAAGAATTTAACCAATTGAATATGTTACTTAAAAAAGTAATTCTCCCCCTTTTACTCGCTTTACTTTGCATTCTATTTTTAACATCCATTTTATACATCATCCTCATCTTTGATAAGGAAGCCAGTTGGTCATTCCTATTCAAATGGCTGTACCCCTTAAGCTTTGCTGTTGTTTTAATAGCGTTAAGTCATCGCAAAATATTAGCACAATGGAATGAAAGCCTCCAATTAAATGATTTCTTGAACTTAAAATTCATCCTATTAATAACGGTTATTCCCGTTTTAAATATGATTCTATTTCAGCCCATTGCTAGAAGCTTATACTACAACCTGGCTAAAGTAAAAACCATTAAATCAATTGATGAATTAAATGCTTTTGAAAAACCAGCCTTCCTTGAAGTAGAAGATTGGTATGTTGATCGAATGCAAGTAATCCCATTCAACAGCATTAAACCATTAGGAGGATTAAATTTTGGAAAATATGAAATTCAAACCTTGCTTCTTGTGCCTATTTTTAACCGAGAAGACGCCTATAAAACCAATGCAAAAGCTTGGTTAGCTTTTGCATACAAGGAAAATATAAAGCAAGATCAAGCAAATGATGCTTACCTGGAAAAATTTTTAAACAGCTCTATTACTCATTTTAAACGAATGAACATCGGCGATTTTACTTATTTAGAAGCTTATCCTAGAGGTGAAAATTACGATCTATTATATGAAATGGCGAAAGTTCATAACTTTTATAAAAGTGGTTTTGACAACATTTATAGAGGAGAAGATGTCGAACGAGAGGTCTTGGCCAATTATTATTTTAAGTATAGCCTGTTCTTATTCTTAATTATTGGATTACCAGCAATTCTATTGTTAAGTATCTTATTAAACTACTTTGTGAAACGAAATAGGAATAAACATATGCTGGATTAATGAGTACGGCTAAACTCGGTTTCTCCAGCGATGACCGTCCAAAGCGTTCTGATGTTTCTTAACTTTTCTAGAGAGGCCAACATGATATCATCTTCTAACATCACAAAATCGGCATCTTTTCCTTTTTCTATACTGCCTCGCATACGATCCTGAAAACAAGAATAGGCTGCCCAAATGGTCATTCCTTTCAAAGCCTGCACTCGATCAATAGCATTCTCGATTTGAAATCCGCCATTAGGAAAACCAAACTTATCTACTCGTCCTACCGCAGCATGAAATCCATAAAGTGGATTAAAATGCTCTACAGGAAAATCACTTCCTAAAGCTAACATGCCATACTGGTCCAATAGATTCCGATACGCATAGGCACCTTTCACTCGGTCAGGACCTAATCGCTCCTCTGCCCAATACATATCTGAAGTGGCATGTGTTGGCTGTATAGAAGGAATGATTTGATATTCTTTAAATTTTGGAAAATCCAAAGGATGCAAAACTTGCGCATGTTCAATCCGCCAGCGACGATCCTTTCCTTTCTTTAAATATTTCCCATACAAATCAAGCATTACCCGATTTGCTGAATCTCCGATCGCATGCGTGCTCACCTGAAAATTACTATTGGCCATGCGTTTCACGAGATCATCCAATTCCGATATAGGGTGCAATAAAAAACCGCTAGTAGCTGCGTCCTGATAAGGACTTAACAAACATGCTCCACGGGAACCTAATGCGCCATCCGCCATCAATTTAAACGAACGCACAGTTAATCGATCCGATTCAAAGGTACCTTTCTTCAAGTATTCTTTAATTGCAGAAGGACTCGCTGCTAGCATCGCATAGTCCCTAATTTTCAAAGAGTCTTCATTATAAAATACTTTGAGTGCATCAATTTGGTTTTCTGTTAAGCCAGCGTCAACAATTGAAGTCAGACCAACCGATAACAAGGAATCTTGCGCTCTCCTAAGTATCGCCAACAATTCTCTATGCTGAGGCTTAGGAATATGTTTGCTGACCAATTGCATCGCATTATCAACTAAAATACCATCAGGATTTCCTTCTTCATTCACCGCAATTAGTCCTCCTTCAACCTGAAAAGCCGAATCTATAGAAGCGATACTTAGTGCTTTTTGGCTTGCCAAGGCTGCATGATAATCAACACGTGTTAAGAAAATGGGAATATCTGGAAAATATTTATCTAAGCTATCTTTTACCGGAAATTTTTTATCAGGCCATAAATTCTGATCCCATCCATTACCAATAATCCATTTCTTGCTAGGATTTTGAGCCTTATATACTTTAATCCGTTCTAGAACTTCTTCAAAAGAAGTAGACCCTAACAAATCCAATTGGTCTAAGGCTTCTGCTAACATGAAAAAATGGCCATGTGCATCGTAGAAACCAGGATAGATAAATTTACCTTTCGCATCTACCTTCTTTTTCGCTTCGTATTTACTCAATAATTCTTGAGAATTCCCCAATGCCACAAACACACCATTGTTTACTGCAAACGCTTCCACTACCGAAAATGTAGAATCGACGGTATAAACTTTCGCATTGTAAACAATAAGATCGACTAGTTTATTATTCGTACAATGTGTAAAAGGTAGAATACTAAATAGTACAAGAAGGTTGATTACAAATTTCTTCATATTCTCGAGGCCTATGATACAAATGTACTAAGAAAAAAAATCAATATCAGTGTATATATAAAAAGCTTCTTTTAATTAAAAAAGAAGCTTTTTATATATGTTAATGAATAAGTTAATTCAACTAGCAATACTCATCGAATGCTGCTACCAAATTATCCGCAATCATTTGTGCTGGACGACCTTCGATCATATGTCTTTCAATCATATGCACTAATTTACCATCTTTAAATAAAGCCATCGCTGGTGAAGATGGAGGAAAAGGCAACATATATTGACGAGCTTTATCCACCGCATCTTTTTCCATTCCTGCAAATACGGTAACTAATTTATCAGGATGTTTTTCATTTTTAACAGCCGCTTTTGCCGCAGGACGTGCATTTGCAGCAGCACATCCACAAACTGAATTTACCACAACAAATACAGTTCCTTCTGATGGAATTGCTGAATCTACCTCTTCCGATGTTTTTAATTCTTGAAAACCTGCATCTACTAATTCTTGACGCATAGGTGCTACTAAATATTCTGGATACATATCTTTTTCTTTTATGTTTTAATATGCAAATATAGCTCGAAAACATCCCTTTATCAAGTAACTATCCTCAAGATAATGTCAATTTCTAATGAAAGATGTCACAATGTTTTGAATTAATTTGGTTATCAAGTATTTTTGTGGTTTAAAACTTTAATAATCATATATGTCTTCATTAGAAACTAGCTACGTACCTTATAAAGTTAAAGATATCTCTTTAGCAACTTGGGGCCGTAAAGAAATAGAATTAGCAGAAGCTGAAATGCCAGGCTTAATGTCCCTTCGTAAAGAGTTTGGTGCTTCAAAACCATTGCAAGGTGCCCGCATCGCAGGATGTTTGCACATGACCATCCAAACGGCTGTCTTAATTGAGACTTTAGTGGAATTAGGTGCTGATGTAACTTGGTCTTCTTGCAATATCTTTTCTACACAAGATCATGCTGCGGCTGCCATTGCTGCTGCTGGAATTCCTGTTTATGCCTGGAAAGGGATGAATGAAGAAGAATTTAATTGGTGTATCGAACAAACCTTATTCTTTGGTGAAGATCGCCAACCTTTAAATATGATTCTTGACGATGGTGGTGATTTAACCAACATGGTTTTTGATCAATTCCCAGAATTAATTAGCGGTATCCGTGGTTTATCTGAAGAAACAACCACTGGTGTTCACCGTTTATACGAACGTATGAAAAATGGAACACTGCATTTACCTGCCATTAACGTGAACGACTCCGTGACCAAATCAAAATTCGATAATAAATACGGTTGTCGCGAATCCTTAGTTGATGCGATTCGTCGTGCAACTGATTTAATGCTTGCTGGTAAAGTGGCGGTAGTTGCTGGTTATGGGGATGTGGGTAAAGGTTCTGCAGAATCCTTACGCTCTGCTGGTGTTCGTGTTATTGTGACAGAAATCGATCCTATCTGTGCATTACAAGCAGCTATGGAAGGTTTTGAAGTAAAGAAAATGGCTGATGCAGTAAAAGAAGCAAATATCGTAGTTACGACTACCGGAAATAAAGACATTGTTCGTCCAGAGCATTTCAAAGCCATGAAAGATAAAACAGTAGTTTGTAATATCGGGCATTTTGACAATGAAATCGACGTAGCATGGTTGAATGATAATTATGGTGCTACTAAAATTGAAATCAAACCTCAAGTGGATAAATATACCATTGATGGAAACGATATCATCTTATTAGCGGAAGGTCGTCTAGTGAATTTAGGTTGTGCAACCGGACATCCTTCATTCGTTATGTCAAATTCTTTTACGAACCAAACTTTAGCACAACTTGAATTGTGGACAAATACTGATCAATACGAAAAAGCAGTTTACACACTTCCTAAACATTTAGATGAAAAGGTAGCTCGTCTACACTTAGCACATATTGGTGTAGAATTAGAAGTTTTGTCTCAAGAACAAGCTGAATATATTGGCGTAACTGTCGAAGGTCCATATAAACCTGAAGCATACCGCTACTAAGATATTACTAGTATACAAAAAGCCCATCTTCCAAATTGAAGATGGGCTTTTTTTATACCTATTTCTTTCGATGTAGAAAGTTTAAAGCAGCATTCAAGCCAGCTTGCATTCGCTCCTCTCCCAACCCGGATATTAATACAACTTCCGCAGATAAATTGGCTAACTCCTTTTCCCAAACCGATAAAAAATGTGCCCTATCATTTGGAAAGTCTCTCAATGGATCATCTACCCATGGTAGGTCTATATTCATTAATAAATACAAATCATAGGATCTGCTCGATAACTCTTGCAACACTTCCTCTGCTGAATGATGAAACAGATGATCCGACCAAATCTTTACGGTCAAAAATGTGGTATCACAAACCAACACTTCCGGATTCATTGCCAAAAAAGCATCTTCTAAGGCTATTTGTCCATAAAACATATTCAACTCATCCTGAAAGGTATACTGTCTTTCCAGGTTTTTACAATAATATCGGGCATACTCTGGAACACTCCAAGTATTCAATTCTTGAGCTAGGTACTGCGCCATGCTGGACTTCCCGGTAGACTCAGGTCCTACGATAGCAATTTTTATGGGTTGCGATTTAGCAATTGTCATTAAACAATATTACGCAAATTTATGATAGGTTTTAAGCCAATTTTTATAACCATTCCATGCCAGATAGGTATAAAAAATAAATAACAAACAAGTCAAAAATAAACCTTTATAGAAAAATAAAGGAATATAACAGATATCTACAAGAATCCATAAAATCCAGCTTTCCAGCACTTTTCTACTGGTCAAATACTGAGCAACAATACACATAGCCACACACATTCCATCAGGAAATGCCACATCTGTATCGGTTAATTTATTCAATAAAAAACCTAGTAATAAACCTAGAATGATCGTTATCAATCCTGTATAACAACGAGTAGAAAAATTCAAGGTAAGAATAGGTTTCGAAGTTGTCTGAGTTTGTTTATTCCAAAAATACCAACCATAGATAGCGGTTGCTAAGAAATAAACTTGGAGCAAGGCTTCTCCATATATTTTATGTGTTATAAAGATATAAACAAAACAAAAAACGTTCAAAATTCCCACTGGCCATGTCCATATATTTTCACGTGTAGCTAACACAAAAGACAAGATTCCCGTTATGGTGGCAGCCCATTCGAAGGGGGAAGTTTGAATAAATTGGTTAAAAAGTGAAGAGAGTAAATCCTGCATTCTTCAAATACTTTAGGTACTTAAAGATAGCATTTTAATTCAGAAATCATCTTCTACGGACTATTGTACTAATTTATTAGCACAATTGGTACTCGCAAAAGATTCAGGTTTAGCTTTAAAAATAAAGCCCATTCCCAAAATGTAGCCCATGGCTTCTTTTAGAGCTGTATTCGATTGAAAATTGGGATTGGTATTGATGTCTGCATGAACTTCCAGATCGATCTGATGCGCATCAAGTAAAGGACAAAGTTCGTAGGCTGTTTCTATGGATTGCTGAACTTCTAAAAGCATCCGCTCTTTAATGGACATATTGTGGTTTTTACGATCCTTGCGGATGAACATAAATCCACCACGGTGCTCTCGCAAAAAGACGATTACCGTCGCAAATTCCACTGTCCCTCTTTTTACTTGAGAGTCCGTACCAATGTAAACTTTTAGTTTATTGCCTGCTTGACTCTCACGAAGGATGGTATCCTCAACTGCAGACCAAATAGGTAATTTGATTGTCTCTCCATTGTATTTTTGCCATTCCATAATCCAATTTTTTGTTTATTAAATTTAACGATATCCTATTCATTTTCTTGTTATTACGTATTAATAAATTGATAAATATTTGTTGACTTTTTGTATGAAAAACTACTCTTTATTTCCAAAAGCAAGATCTCCTGCATCTCCCAATCCTGGAACGATATAGGATTTGCTCGTTAATTCATTATCCACATCTCCAACCCAAATTTGAGCCTCCGGAAGAAATGCGCGAACGTGCTGTAAACCTTCATCCGAAGCAATAACAGTAGCGATATGAAGTTCTCTAATGGTATATTCACTTAATAATTCCTTACAACATAAGACTAAACTTCTACCTGTAGCTAACATGGGATCCACAATAATTAACACTTTATCATCCAAATTTGGAGTACTTTGATATTTTTTATGAATTTCAAACTCCCCGCTCTTTTTGGTGTGACGAAAGGCAGCAATAAACGTCGAATCCGCGCGATCAAAATAATTTAAAAAACCTTGATGAAAGGGTAAGCCAGCACGAATTATGGTACCTATTACAGGCTGCTCCATAATTAAGTGGGTATTGGCAACGCCAAGTGGTGTTTCAACCTCACTTAACTTGTAGGCTAACGACTTACTAATTTCATAAGCCATAATCTCTCCTAAACGTTCTAAGTTTCTTCTAAATCGCATGCGATCTACCTGAATTCGAACATCCCTAAGTTCTGCCAAAAAATGATTGGCAATACTATTCTCTTTGGTTAAAATTGTTATCATGACAAAAAGTCTTGTTGACTACCAAAATACAAAATATTATCCGTAATTAGTCCTAGGCGTCACTGATATGTGGATTGGCATAATATTTTCTACCTTAGCGGTAGGAAAGGTAATCTATGAAATTTCAATTAACATCCGAATATAAACCAACTGGCGATCAGCCGCAAGCCATTGAACAATTGGTAGCTGCTGTAAATAATGGGGAAACTTACCAAACCTTACTTGGTGTAACTGGTTCTGGTAAAACATTCACCATCGCCAATGTCATTCAGCAAACACAAAAACCAACCTTAATACTCAGTCATAATAAAACCCTAGCCGCTCAATTATATGGAGAATTCAAACAATTTTTCCCTAATAATTTAGTGAACTATTTCGTTTCTTACTACGACTATTACCAACCGGAAGCCTTTATTTCTTCTTCGAATACGTATATCGAGAAGGATATGGCCATTAACGAAGAAATTGAAAAATTACGCTTAGCGACAACTTCCTCCCTGATGTCGGGAAGAAGGGATGTTATCGTGATTTCCTCTGTATCCTGTATATATGGTATGGGAAATCCGGAAGACTTTTCTAAATCCATCTTTCGTTTTGGTGTAGGAACCACCATCAGCAGAAATGCATTCCTGTATAAATTAGTAGAAATTCTGTATGCCAGAACCACAGCCGAATTTAAACGTGGAACATTTCGCGTCAAAGGTGATACCATTGATGTATACCCTGCCTATCAAGATCACGCCTATCGCATTTCCTTTTTTGGAGATGATATCGATGAATTAAGTGAAATAGATCCCGTGTCGGGAAGAACACTTTCCAAACATGAAACACTCGCTTTATATCCGGCGAATCTATTTGTTACTCCGAAAGAGAAATTCACACAATCCATCTTTGGCATTCAAGAAGAATTGGTTGTAAGAAAAAAACAATTGGAAGATGATGGAAGGATGTTAGAAGCAAAACGTCTGGAAGAACGGGTAAATTATGATTTGGAAATGATGCGGGAACTAGGCTATTGTTCCGGAATAGAAAATTATTCCAGATTCTTTGATGGCCGACAACCTGGCATGCGCCCTTTCTGTTTACTGGATTATTTCCCTGATGATTATTTATTAGTGATTGACGAAAGTCATGTTACGCTTCCGCAGATTCGTGCCATGTATGGTGGAGACCGTTCTCGTAAAATCTCTTTAGTGGAATATGGGTTTAGACTTCCAGCAGCCTTGGATAATAGACCACTTAATTTTCCGGAGTTTGAATCCTTGACGAATCAAACCATTTATGTATCTGCTACCCCAGGTGATTATGAACTGCAGCAGACTGAAGGTGTTGTAGTCGAGCAAGTCATCCGACCAACAGGCTTATTAGATCCGGTAATTGATGTACGTCCAGCGGTTAATCAAGTCGATGATTTTCTGGAGGAAGTGGACAAAACTATTCAGGAAGGTGGAAGGGTATTAGCCACCACCTTAACTAAACGAATGGCTGAAGAATTGACCAAATACATGACCCGACTGAATATTAAAGTTCGTTACATCCACTCCGAAGTTAAAACCTTAGAACGCGTAGAAATTTTGCGAGGATTACGCTTGGGTGAGTTTGATGTTTTAGTGGGTGTCAACTTATTAAGAGAGGGATTGGACTTACCAGAGGTGACTTTAGTAGCCATTCTAGATGCGGATAAGGAAGGATTCTTACGGTCTGAACGCTCCTTAATACAAACCATCGGACGTGCCGCCCGAAATGATAAAGGTAAAGTGATCATGTATGCGGATAAAATGACCGATAGCATGCGCGTAACCATTGAAGAAACGAATAGAAGAAGAGATAAACAAATCGCCTATAATCAACTACATGGTATTACACCAAGAACTGTAGGCAAGACTAGAGAAGAAATATTAGAGCAAACCTCCGTGGCGGACTATAAACCAGAAGCAAAAGCATACGTAGAACCAGATCCTAGTGCTGTAGTTGCTGCTGATCCATTAATCGCTTATATGACTGAGAAAGATCTTCGAAAAGCCATAGAAACGGTTCGCAAGCGAATGGAAAAAGCGGCTAAAGAAATGGAATTTCTGGAGGCTGCAAAACTTAGGGATGAAATGTTTGCCTTAGAAAAAACTTTTGAAGAGAAATTTGGTAAATAACTGAACGATCTATCTTGATAGAAATAGGGGTTTATTTTTTATGGAAAATAAACCCCTATTTCTTTTTAAAGATTCCTGCTTATACCTTACCCAGTTTTTTGAGCAAAAATTCATAATACGCATCCGTAAGTTTAGATTCAAACAAATCAAATACATGTACCGCGCCAGGTATCACCCATAATTCTGTTTTTACTCCTGCTTCATATAATCGTGAAGCATAGGATATACCCTCATCACGTAATGGGTCTAATTCGCAAGCTACAACAGTTGTTTCTGGAAGTTTCGCAAACTGATCAAAATTTAATAAATCTGCATAACGAATCGATTTTTCTTTATGGTCTGCTCCCAAAAAATGGGTCCAGGCGATTTCAGCATATTCTTTATTCCATAAAGGGGAATCGGTAAATTCATTCATCGATGCGCTGTTTAAACGGTTATGAATAACTGGATAAATCAACACTTGTTGTTTAATAGATTCCAAACCTTGATCCACCATCATTTGACATACAGCTGCTGCTAGATGTGCTCCTGCACTTATTCCAAATAGGCTGATCTGATTTGCTTCTATACCAAATTGCTCCTTCCCGTTATTCATAATATACTTGAAAGCATCAAATCCATCCTGAATAGGAATAGGAAATGGGTATCGCGGAGCTAAGCGATAATCCACCGAGAAAATAAGCGCTTTTAAATCTTTCGCTAATCGGTACATCTGCGCATCCACTTGCTCAGGAAGACCAAAGACATATCCTCCTCCATGAAAATATAGAATGACACGATCCTTGATATAATTTTCCGCTTGATATACATGAATACGAATAGCTTCTCCATCCAGGGAACTATTCACATAAACATCCTTCACTAAGATACCATCAGGTTTAGGAACCGGATTATTCTTGACAAAATCCACCCGGTCTTGATGGATCTTTTCTGGATTCGCTAACAATTCCTTAGTATCAATTTCCAAATTTCTTTCTGTATTTTCAATGCTCGCTCTTAGCGTTTCCTCTATTCGATTATAATCCATTTTTTGTTGCCCAATTAACTTAGTTGAAATAAATAATAAAACAATTAATAATACGGTATTGAATTCATGCTCAGTAAATGATAATTTTCATAAATTTAACTGAAGATAGTCTAGCAAACCAATTGTCGACCTTTTGTAATTAACTAACAAAAAGGCAAGTATGACGAAAATTAAAGAAAGTTCGACCAACTACGCAAATAAAAGTCAATTAAGTGAGACTTGTTCAGAAATATATGCCATAGATTTAATTCGTGGACAATGGATCCTATCCATCATTTATCACTTAAAAAATAATAGACTAAGGTATTCTGATCTAAAAGAGCAAATCCCAAATATCTCTGATAAAATGCTTGCTTCGCAACTTAAAAAAATGGAAAACAATAAATTGATTAAAAGACATGTATTCGCTGAAGTTCCAGTAAGGGTGGAATATGAATTATCAGAAATAGCTCTAGCTTTCTTACCTATTCTAAAAGATTTAGAAAAATGGGGTGAATTACATAAAAATTATAAGGAGATTCAATGAAGCTTTACTAAGACAAAATCGAATTTATCTGAGATTCTCTAAAACTAGAAAATTACATTTAACACATTGACAATCTTTCTATTAGACAACAAAAATGTTTTAATTTTATAGCATAGTCTGAAAAATAACTGCTTGATGTTTCCCTAATTCAATCACAGTTTCTCCTGTTCTCTTCAAAACCGTTTTATTCAACAAATTCTTCAATGAAATCGATTTACTTTTAATACCTAAATCTTTCAAATTTAACTCAAATCGTTGTTCCTTATCCGAAAAATTAAACAAGGCTATATAATCGCTTTCTCCAACTTTCTTATGATAAATGCTACTTACCTGCTCATCTCCTTTAGGGGCTATTGGAAGAAAGCTTTTTCCATCTTTGATGATTTGTAAAAGTTCAGGATCCTGCAAATAAGTATTCATTACTTTTTGCCATGGCTCCTTATGGGAAAAATCATCTCCAAGAATTAAGGTTCCTGTTACCAATCCAGAAATCAATCTGGCTTCATTGACTTGCTGACTTTCCCCAGTAAATACCAGGTGATCCGCATCGATGTAATCGTATAAATAGGTTTGCCACCATCCAAAACTTACACTATTTAAAGTATATGCAGTTTGTTCCATGGTTTTCCAAGCATCACAAGCAATTCTGCGCATGTGTACATAGGGATAACTTGCTATGGAGGGTGAAATAGCGGCATAAATCAACATTTGCCCATCCAAGATATCATTCAACAGACGCATCCCTACCGCATACGCTTGCATCCCTGTTTTGACTTTTTTATCGTAAAAACCACTCGATTCAATAGCAGCATGTGATAGAAAATCAATCTTAATCATTTTAAATCCGCATGCTTTTAGTTTGCCCAATATAAACCGCATTCTAGCCTGTGTGCCTGGATGCGTAGGATCCAAGGCTCTTCCTCCATCTAAATCGTGATAACCCTTATCGGTTTTAGTCCAAAGCTCACCGAAGGTATATTCTGATCCTTCAGCCTTACGATCTGCACCTGAACCATGCCCCCAATCGGTAAATGGCGCCCAATATACCCCAGCTTCTAAACCTGCCTGTTCGCAGTAACGTACAAAATCCGCTAACTGACTGTAATCACCTGCCATTCCTCCCGGAACCATATTATCCCAAAAGGAATCCAAATCAATGTAGGCCTTCCCATGCTCATTTCTAAATGCAGGAATTTCATTTTTAAAATAGTCTACGTTTGCCTTAGCATTCTCCTTACTCAATTTTGTTTGAATGACACCCCAGCTATTCCAACCTACAGGCGTACCCTCTTCCCATGCATGCACATAACTAGGAGATAATAGTTTTTGGAATTTCGCATATTGCTCCAAGCTCTTTTGCCAATTTTCACTGTAATCAATTAACACCTTGGAAGATAGGATCCGATCTCCATTCAAATAGCCATGGGCCATGGAATCTCTAGTTATTGCTGCATCTGTAAATCCATTGATAACAGTTAGTTCATTTAAGCGCTGCTGACTCCCTTTACTTCGAACTCCAGTTTTCCAAGTAGATTGATCCAAAGAAGCAATTAATAATCCAGATTGAGAATCATCGTCCAAAATAAGACCTATTTCAGCACTGTAATGATCTTTTTCCGTCAGCTTATTCTTTCCATATCTGATGAAGGTATCGTTATCAAAAGGAACAAAGAGTTGATATAGATTTGTGCCCAAATGATCAGCCCCATTAGCTTCAATGGGAATCAATTGGTTTGAACTGATATCTTTCCCTATTAGTTCTAATTGGGTAATCAAAAAATCATAATCATCGTAAGTATAAAAATATTGATTAGCCGAAACCTTTCCTTGTTGTCCATAGGAAACGATGTATTTCGTTCCAACACCCACATGATCTTTAAACCTGAGTTTCTCAAATTTCACATCCTTTCCTTCCACATGAAACTTAGCCTCTCCTTTCAACTGATAGGCGGCTTTAATATTTGTTAAGACCTTCTTTTTTCCTTGCATAAAGGAAAATGATTGTTGGTTTGGCTCAAAGATTATGCATTGTGATTCATTAATAGGAATTTGAAATTGAGAGAAACCATATTGAATAAATAGACATAGGATAACAATTGTAGCGGTAACAGGCTTAAGAATGCTTTTCATGTATACGTATAATAGCTTTTGATTGGTTAAATGCAAAACTAAAATAACAATTCCTTTAGGAACGAACTAGTATAATCACCGTTTTTAAGAGCAGTCATGAAAATATTACTATAAGCTTATATACAGCTATATTTGTTCCACAGGAACATAAACCATCTCTCCCTTAAATTCAGTTATACAGTGCAACTACTAAGCAGATGCACCGCGTCTCCTTCGAAAATTTTCACTTGATATCCGACTAAGGTCCGAAGGAGATCCGCCTGAGATCCTAAAAACAAGCAAAGAAATGGCTCATCAATTCATATCAAAAATGGATTAAAAAAGGAATATTCAGGCATCAAAACAACATGCAACTAGATAAGAAGCAAAGATGATTTGGAGGCATCTCATGAGGCGGATTTGTTTAGTGTAAATTCGTTAAGATGGGCAAGATTGAAAATGGAATTTAGTTTGGAAGTGGAGGTATAAAAAAAGGACTACTCCACGAGGAAGTAGCCCTTCAGCCTATATGTTTATCAAATTTTTATTACACGTCTAATTGTAGGTTTTTAGTCCCTGCTTTAGGGCGGATTTTTGTATTTCCACCACCATTTAACGTTAAATCAAAAGGTTTGTTGGTTTTCCAAGCACCACGAGTAAAATCAGGGAAATCAACAGTTCTGCTATTTTTGCTAACAGACTGCACGCTTAGTGGAATCACAGCGCTCCAAGAAGCTCCATCATATACGGATTGATCTAATGGTAATCCGTTACGTAAACAGTCTATCATTCTCCAATCCATCATAAAGTCCATACCCCCATGACCGCCAACTTCTTTTGCTTGCTCACCAATGAATTTTACCAATTCCGGTGTATACTTTGTATAAAGATTTTTTAGTTCATCCTCTTTTATAAAACTATGTCCAAAGGCGATTCCTTCTTTAGGATATTTCTGTGCAAATCCTTTGGTTCCACTTAATAAATGCAAACGAGAATAAGGTCTAGGAGAGGTAACATCGTGTTGAATCATGATGGTCTTTCCTTTTTCCGTTTTGATCAAGGTCGTATCCATGTTCCCTCTGTATTTTTTACCCACGAATTCCTGGAAGAATGCATCATTAGCCGCTAATTCACGTGCTTTGTCTGCCATCATGAAATCGTTCGTTTGCATGGCTACCAAATGCGTCATTCGGTCGCCATAGTTAATGTTTAAACATTGCGCTACAGGTCCAATTCCATGGGTAGGATACAAGTTTCCGTTTAATTTAATGTTTTCGCGTAGACGCCACATGTTTTCATAGCCTTTTTTATCGAAGTTCAGGCTCAATAAATCATGGATATAAGCACCTTCAGCATGCACTAATTCGCCAAATAATCCTTGACGTGCCATATTTAAAGTCAACATTTCGAAGAAATCATAACAACAATTCTCCAACATCATACAATGTTTTTTAGTTGCTTCGGAAGTTTTTACCACTTCCCAAATTTCTGAAATACTAAGACCAATAGGCACTTCTGTAGCCGCATGTGCACCTGATTTCATAGCTTCAATAGCCATTGGAGCATGGTATTCCCAAGGAGTACAGATATAAACTAAATCTAATTCTTCGTTTTTCAACATGGTCTTCCAACCATCTTCACCAGAATAAGACTTAGCTTCTTTCAACCCTTTCTTTGTTAAAATTTGTTGTGCTTTAGTCACACGATCGGCATGTTTATCACATAATGCCACAATCTCTGCACCTTCTATATAAGAAATACGATCCACAGCACCTGGACCACGCATTCCCAATCCGATAATGGCTACTTTCACTTTATCAATTTTTGGCGCAGCAAAGCCCGACATATTGAATTGTGAAGCCCCAAAAGCCTCATTTTGCAAAGTCGGCAACGTGATTGCTACACTGGATAACAAAGAAGCCTTCTTCAAAAAATCTCTACGTGTATTATTCATAGTATATATTATAATAAAACTAATTAACAAAATTAAGGGGGACTAAGTCCCCCTATAAATCACCTATTTTAAAACAAACTAAACAGTCAAAGCTTAAATAAATATCAAATTAATGAACGGTATAATTTGGTTGAGAAGCTTGATTATCAAACCTCTAATACAAGTATAAAAGGAATTTCGCTAATAATAAAACATTTTAAACATGCAAACGTTTGTCCAAATTACACAACCGTTTGCTTTTCGTAAGATATCTGTACGTTTTTGGCTATAAATCTATACTGCCAATAATTTCTTTCAATTGTAATTCGGATAATTTGGCCTGTAATCGTGAGGAATTAAACCTGGAGATGGCATTGATAAAGTTTTCTTGTGCATCTCTAAATTCCACGGCACTAATACTACCAATTTTATATTTTTCTAAGGTTATACTTAAATTTTGTCTAGCTATATCGGCATTATTGCGTTCTAGTCTGGCCAAAGACAGGTTGGTTTGATAGGTTTGAAAAGCCGTAGAAATGGCGGTTCTGATATTGAGTTGTTGCTGTTCAATCATCAGATCAGCACTTTCCAACATCGTTTTGGCGTTTCGTTCATTTCTACGCTGATTAAAACCATCAAAAATATTGATCGAAGCTGTCACACCATAATTCAAACCCCGGGAATTGGAGCTAGATACGAATCCTAAACTAGATTCCGATTCCGAAATATTATATCCTGTATTAACTCGAACAACGGGATAACGTCCAGCTTTGACCCGTTTGATTTCTAACTCCGCTAATCGACGGTTAATAGCTATCAATTGAATATCCGGGTTAAACTCTTTGGCTCGACCTAATAGTTCCTCAAAAATTAAGGTATCATCATAGTCTACTTCACTTTCTACATCGAAATCCAAGGTAAGATCTCTCGCCATCAAGCTATTTAAATTTATTTTCAGATTTTTAACCACATCCGCTTGTCTTAAGCGATTGGATTCATCTTCATTCAAATTGACCTGTACATTCAACACTTCCAATCTGGAAGCTTTACCGATGGTAAACCTATTCTCTGCCGTTTTTAAACGTTCCTTAGAAATATGGATACTGGAGTCAATGGCTAATAATAAATTCTGTTGCTCTACAATGGTATAATAAGTTGAAATGACATCGGAAACCTTGGCCAGTACTGTTTTTTTCATTTCATACTCGCCTTGTTTTTGAAGTTCCTTCAACTGATCATATCGAGCAAACATTCCCAAACCATCAAAAATAGTCCATCCTATACTGACACCTACACTTAAGCTATTATTTTTTGCATTGTTCAAAGACCTTTGCTCTCCGCTTGCTTGGGTTTGCCTTGAATTCTGTACACTGTTGCTTTGCGTAAAATTCCCAGTTACGGTAGGTAACATGCCTGCATTTCCATAAGTCACATTTTCCTCCGCAATTTTTAAATCATTTTGCGATAATTTAATTTCAAAATTATTTTCAAGCGCTATTTCTACAGCTTCTTTTGCAGTTAATAAACCCTGAGCTTGCAACATGGATATAGGTGCAAAAACCAGCACCATCAACATAAACTTCTTCATAAACTATTCTTCAATTTGTTCCAACTCGGGATGAAGATTCTTCTTTCTTGACATCATTAAATAAAACGCAGGAATAACAAAAAGAGTTAATACAAGCGCAAACATGGTTCCTCCGACAATAACGACCCCCATACCTATTCTACTCGTAGAGGCCGCACCTAAAGACAAGGCAATAGGTAAAGCTCCCAACGCAATGGCTAAGGAAGTCATCAGGATAGGACGTAATCTTGCCTCCGAAGCATTCACCACCGCCTCATACTTATTCATCCCTTGCTCCCTTAATTGATTGGCAAATTCCACAATTAAAATACCATTCTTCGTTACGAGTCCAATAAGCATAATGGTACCAATCTGAGAAAAGATATTCCAACTTTGTCCAAATAACCACAAGGAGAATAATGCTCCGGCTACAGCCATTGGTACTGTAATAATAATGATAATCGGATCAATAAAGCTTTCAAATTGAGCCGCTAAGATTAAGAAAATCAATAAGACTGCTAAACCAAATGCAAACATGGTATTGGAACCACTTTCAACAAAATCTCGGGACTCACCTCCCAAATCCGTGGTAAATGTTTCATCCAATACACGTTCCCTGATGGCTTCCATCGCTTCTATCCCATCACCCATACTTTTGCCAGGTGCTAAACCCGCAGAAACAGTAGCCGACATGTAGCGATTGTTATGGTATAATTGCGGGGGACTGCTTCGTTCTTCTAAAGTGACGATATTATCCAATTGAATGAGTTCTCCTCTGGAATTTTTCGTATAGATAGATGCTAAATCCATAGGAGTCGCACGATCCTTACGGTCAAACTGTCCCATGACCTGATATTGTTTACCATTCATCATGAAATATCCAAAGCGTTGTCCCGATAAGGACATCTGTAAGGTTTGAGCAACATCTAATACAGAAACGCCTAAGGATTGAGCTTTCTCCCGATCAATGGTTACATATACTTCCGGTTTGTTAAATTTCAAATTGACATC
>DAIQBS010000030.1:0-44648 GCA_036781025.1 Sphingobacterium sp.
TAATATGAAAGAATTTGTTTTATTGTTCCGAATGGACATAAAGAGCGCAGAAGCACAGCCTTCAAAAGAGCAAATGGAAATTTACATGAAACAGTGGATGGTGTGGATCAACGATATCGCAGAGAGAGGTATGCTCGCCGATGGTGGAAATCACTTTTCAAAAGATGGAACAGTCCTAAAACCCAATGACAGAATTATTCATAAACCTCATATTGCTGATGATGTATCTGTAGCGGGCTATATAATTATCCTGGCTGAAAACTTAGACGAAGCCACTAAAATAGCTAGGAAATGCCCAATACTAAATGGTCAAAACACAAGTGTTGAAATCAGGGAAACAGCAAAACCCGGCGAATAGAAATCTATGCGAAATACGAAAAAACCATATAAACGAGATATATTAAATCAGATTATAAATTTTTTCTGGACGACAGTCTGTTTTACTCCTTTATTTTGGTTTTGGTTTCAGGAAGGAATAGACAATATTTACTTTTATGTATCTCTTGGCGTAGCGTTACTTTTTGGGGCTCTTCCAGGGAAGATATTAAGTAAGTTTACGTTAAGTGCAGATAAAAAGGTTTATGAAAAATATGGGATAAAATTCATCAGAAAATTTGTTCAAAATGGAGATATAGTCAATTCCCGAACAAACGGGCTCGGAGCCCCGTCAATAAAGGGTAAAGCTAAAGCGAAGGAATATTTAAAAACCCTTGCCATGTATGAACGTTACCATTGGATCTGTCTGATCTTTTTTCTATTGACGACCATTTATGGTTTTTTCAATGAACGTTTTCTTTTTGGATTTTCTATTTTAATAGCAAATTTTTTATACAACCTTATTCCAATCTTTTTACAGCAATATAATAAAATCAGAATAAAGAAAATTGTGGATTGATTTGTAACTTAACTATTAAGTTTAAATTATTTGAAAGGGCTGTGATTAAACACTATCCTCTTTATTCTTTGACAGAAGATCTATTAGGGAAATATGTTCTTAAATGGTTACCAATTATATATTCCATTCATGTAAGTTTTTTTTGGAAAATTGCCGAAGTTATATTAATTTTTTTTAAAAAAAGCTCCAAAATGTATTGCCCATTGGGTTAAGTTGACTATATTTGCACCATCGAATCACAAATTGTATGTGAGTAAAACGGTGAGTAGTTCTTCAACAAAGGAGTCAATTTATTGATTAATAGATATTTGAGGGGTAATGGATTCGTCTTGCCACCCCGACGAAAAAGAAGCTCTAACGAAAGTTAGGGCTTTTTTTGTGTCCGGGTGTGGGAGATGAGAACGGATCATGGATCAAATTCAAAACCTGTGGACTAAGCAAATAATTTGGATAATCTAAACAGGAAAAAGTTGATATCTCCTACACCTCTGAACTGACTTCTGAAGGCCTTTATCTTAGCATTAAAAGATTCAGCCGAAGCATTGGTACTCTTATTATCAAAGTAGTTCAGGATTTTTTTATGATGGATATTTATGGTTCTTGAAACCGTATTGAATGATTTAAATCCTGCTTGTTCTACCTTATCTGCCCATCTGGCCAGTCTTGTAAAGCCATAGATTTTATCTTTTGTGCTGCTAAATATCCAGAAGAGTTCTTCAGATAGGTTATATGCTTTTTCTACATCCGGATATCGCTCAAATAACACCAAAGCTCTTTCTTTCTGTTCTGAAAGCCATTATAATGAAATCGGTGTATTTAGTATTTAAGTCAATTTCTCTTAGATGTCATGTTTATTTCTTTTCTAGGATTGAAAAATAACTGAAACGGATTACCTAAGGCTAAATAAGTGTCATTAAATGGTAAAACGTTATGAATGATATTTATTAGATAATAGAATGTTTATTATTTTACCTTAAGTTTATGCTTATTCATTGCTTCTTTTAGTTTTTGCTTTAAGATATACTCATATTCTGGGGAAGACTGCATGTCGATGGAATACATGGATAATTCATCAAGTACATTATTATAATTATCCTTAGAATAATTGATTTTAAAAGTTTCAATATTAGCAGGTGGAATTAATTTAGTGATTTCATTTCCTACATATGCTGCAGTCATTATTGTTCCACCTATTAAAAGTCTTTCCCCTACTGATGTTTCATCATTTTCTAAATCTATAATATTGCCATTTACATCTTTTATATAACTATGCTCACTTTTGGTAAGTTCTGGGTCTGTTATTATATCTAAACCTGTTTGTGCTGCATTTTTGAAAATAGGAACTACTTTCTTCTTACCAAATTTAATCTTCAGTGATTTGATATTTTCAATTGGAATCGAAGCCTGTCCTGTTTTGGTTTGAAGGATGATATTATCTTTTGTAGTCGTTTGAAGGATTCCTTTTATTTTGCCCTTGGAGGTTACTGCGGTGGCATTATATTCATAAATCTCCCGGTTGCCTAATTGTACTTTTGTTTGGGCTTTTGAAAGGAATGTAGAAATGATAATTAGGATTGCGATAGAAAAATGTTTCATCATTTATTAATAATTGAACTAACAATAATTGCAACAAAGTTACTCAATTTATAAATTAGAGAAATTTTAATTTCTATTGGGTTAATTCGTCGATAGGATTTACATAAGCTGTATGTTTTTGGAATTTGTATTTCTTGAAAGATTATTAGAATTATTTTAAATTGACAATCCCAATTTCATTAAATTAGAAATTTAAAAATCCTCAATAGCATGAAAGAAGCTCTTAATAGATTAAATCATTTTATTCAAATTATTCCAGAAAAATTAAATCAAATAGATTTAGAAAGTTTTAATTACAAACCTGAGGAAAATAAATGGAGTATAAAGGAAATTTTAGGTCATTTAATAGACAGTGCAAGCAATAATCATCATCGATTGGTTAGGGCTCAATTTGAGGATAATCCGATTATTCTTTATAATCAAGATGAATGGTGTAAATACAATTATTACCAATTTATTGAGAAAGATCAAATAATAAATCTTTGGATTATTTATAATAAGCAATTAGTTCAGCTTATTGATCATATTCCAACACATCATCTAATTAGGTTCGTAAATAATGTGACCCTAGAATTTATAATAAAAGATTATGTTAAACATTTGGAACATCATCTAAATCAAATTATTTCTATGAAATTGAGGAATTAGATATCTTAATTAACTTTTCACCTATTCATAAACCAGGCCCATGATGGTTTCTATTGCTTTTTTAATTTGCAACTTACCATCTTCCGTATCGACTTGGATTTCACAGAATGACGCTACAACCGGGAATATGAACAGGACCTATACCTACAATAATTTCGGAATACCGATCGGTAGGACAGCGGGATCTGTCCAGAACTTCACCTACAGCTTTGATGTACAGAAAGGTAACCTATTGAATCGTGTCGATAATAGGCACAGCAAATTGGAGGCATTTGTTTACGATAACCTTAATAGATTGACCAGTGCAGCAGGCAAGTTGATCACCTATGCTTCCAACGCCAATATTACCCGTATTCAGAGTGTCGGAACGATGGCCTATGACAATAATGCCAAGTCTTATCAAGTAACTACGCTGACGCCAGAAGAGACTGCTGTCCCATTGCGGAATCAGACTGTTGCCTACACTTCATTCCATCACCCATCAAGCATAGCAGAGAATGGAGTTACCTGCTCCATCATTAACAACGCCAGCGGAGAAAGGGTCAAAATGCATGTGCTAAACGGCGCAGCGACTGTACTCACACGCTATTACATAAGCGGTCAATACGAAATCGATGCTAATTCTAATGTCGAAAGACTGAATCTCGGTGGTGATGCCTATTCGGCTCCAGCAGTCTATGTAAAAGAAGCGGGTGCTTGGAAAATATATTATATTTGTAGGGCTTACCTCGATAGTATTACGCATGTAGCAAATGCGGACGGTTCTTTGAAACAGGAATTGAGCTATGATGCCAGAGGGCGGTTGAGGATCCCTACAACACTGGTGGCCTACACACAGGGAAGTGAACCTGTATTGTTCTTTGGACGGGGATATACCGGACATGAATACCTGCCGTGGTTTGGACTGGTGAACATGATTGCACGGCTATACGATTCGGCACTTGGTCGTTTTTTAAGCCCTGAACCTTTCGTTCAGATGCCGGATTTCTGCCAGAACTTCAACAGGTACAGCTACGCGATGAACAATCTGCTCGTATATATTGATCAGAACGGAGAATTCATTCATCTTATAGTGGGTGCCATTATTGGCGGTACGGTGAATTTAATAGTCAATTGGAAAAATATAGATGGAAATTTTTGGAAAAGGTTGGGATATTTCGATGTTGGAGCAGGCGTCGGTGCGCTGTCCGCAGCATGTGGCGCTTGGGCTGTGGCCACATTTAATTCTGTAGGCGTAGTAGCGGGAGTTTGTGCGGGCAACTCGCTTCAATCCTGAACTGCTTACTGATTCGGCTGCGATGCATTCAGTAAAAAACTCAGGTAATATTATTTCAGTTCATGCAAAGCTAGGAAATACAATGTATCACGCTGATAATATCCGTTCGATTAAATTTTTCCAATCGAAAGTAATAATTCAGCTAAGAATAGGAACTTATAAATACACCGAACTTGTGAAAGATAATTACCTTAAAACTTGGTCGGTGAGCGTAATCAAGTAAATCGAGAGATAAATAAATATTATGCGAAAATTAAAAATAATATTATCATTGTCATGTATTTTATCATTTCAGTATTTGATTGCACAATCTAATCTTGCATTGATCGAAGAGAAGTATAAGCAGTTGGATTCTGTATATTATTTAAACAACTTTAAGGATGCTATTCGACAATCTTCAACATATTTCTTTGAGCAACCAACTGAGGATACTGTTAATAGGATTAATGATAAAATTAAAAACGGAATAAACGGATATAATATAAAGTTTGTTCTTCGTGTTGATTTAGATACATCAAAGCTTAACTCCAATAACTATTTACTCCTGGATGATTCTAGATACCCTTTCGATCTTTATTGCTATGACGACAAGTTTAATCCTAGGTACTTTGTTTATTTTAACAAGGATGAATTGGACAATTTCGGCAATGCCTATCCAACCATGGAGTTAAAATATTCAAAACAGTTAAAGACGGCAATTAAACGAATTCTGAAAAAAAAACCGAAACATATTCTATTTAGTTATTTTTTGCCAAATTCAATATTATACGTTAAAGATGATAAGATACTTGTTTATCGAGTTATCCAGAAAGAAGTATATGAACTGGATGATTATGTATCCAAATTTAAAGACACCAAGTTCTTCTATCTTCGCGATTGACGTAAGTAATAAGTCAGATTTCTAAACAAAAAAGTGGTGCTATAATTGGTCAACTTTAAAAACGCATTTCTGCCTACGCAATTGTAAACAGACCTCAGCGAGGTGACATAGCTTAGTTTCGTTACAATTACCAAAATGCCTCAGGGCATATAGTATAACTATTTAAATCGATAACTTCGTATTTTGTATGGGAAAGAAAAATCAATGAAAGATATACCCAAAAATATTATTCAATGCCTTGATAAGACGGGGCAGGATTCTTCTGCAGAATTGAATATATGTGAGTTTACATTTCTGAATTATTTCTTTGAGAAGCAGAAAGGTTCGTATTTATTTGAAGGTAAGAAAGAGAATATTCTTACGGGAAATTATGGGGCAAACAAGAGTACAAAAAATACATTTTTCAGCCAAATAAAGCAGGGTCTAAATATTGGCAGCATGCCTTCTCATGCCATGAGGCAACTGTTAATTCTTGACGAATCCGACTGAAAAAATTCTTTGTTAAAGTCAGGAGCTTATTTATCTATTTTGGATTATAATCATGAATTGTTAACTTGGAATCCTGAACCTCCAGCAAGTATGAAAACATTCTATGAAGCTTTTTTGAAATGGCGTTCTGATACTGGTATGAATAACAGAATAGCAGAGGATTTGGCTGATTATTTTAATCATGCTGGTTTTATAGACATTGAAGTAATCAATTCGGATGAAAATTATGAAAAAGGGCAGGAGAATTTTTTATCAAGAATTGGAATTTGGTCTAAAGTAGCCAAATTAAACCAAGTAGTAGAAGAGGGGTATATTTCTGAAGAATTAAGGATGAATGCTATCGTAGAATATGATGAATGGATAGCGAGGTACGCTATGCGAATGACCATGAAATTAAAAGAAGTTAGGGGAAGGAAAATATAATATAGAATAAGTATTCTTGAGAACTTGTTGATACTCATTTGGATAATTGTTCTTTGTTAAGTCGTATTTCGAAAAAAGTAGTTTGAAATTGTTAAATTCGGTTTTGCTATTAGCCTATAAAAGAAATCATTTAACCGTATTTATATTCCGCCAAAGATGAAAGCAGCAATACATACTCGATATGGTCCACCTAAGGTCGTAGCATTAAAAGATATTACGAAACCCATACCTCAAGCTAAGGAACTGCTAATAAAGGTATGTGCTTCAACGGTTAACCGGACTGATGCTGGTTTTCGAAGTGCCACATATTTCATTTCCAGATTTTGGACTGGTTTATTTTGGCAGAAACAACATACATTGGGCTCCGAGTTTGCCGGTATTATTGAAGATGTCGGAAAGGATGTCCTTCTCTTTAAAAAAGGGGATAAGGTGTTTGGTTTTGATGATGCAACTTTTGGAGGGCATGCTGAATATATGGTCATTGATGAAAGTAAAGCCATAGCAACCATACCTGATAAAATATCCATTCATCATGCTGCTGCAATTGCCGAAGGGGCGCATTATGCTTTATGTAATATCAGGGCATCTCATATTCAAAGAAATCAATATGCTATGGTGTATGGTGCTACAGGAGCCATTGGTTCTGCTGCGGTACAGTTGCTGAAGCATTATGGTGTAAAAGTTACGGCAGTTTGTAATACTAAAAATGTCGCATTAGTTAAATCATTTGGCGCAGATCAAGTTATTGACTATAAAACTCAAGATTTCAAATCAACTGGCCAAACATTTGATTTTATTTTTGATGCTGTTGGTAAGAGCTCTTTTAGGGTTTGTAAGCCTTTATTGAAAGATAAAGGAATTTATGTTTCTACTGAATTGGGCAAAAATGCAGAAAATATATTCTTAGCTCTATTTACACCAATGTGGAGGAATAAAAAAGTAATTTTTCCTATCCCAACTATTGACAAAAAAGATTTGCAATTTCTGAAAGAACTGATTGAAAACGGTGATTTTATGCCAGTAATTGATCGTGAATATCAATTAGAACAGATTGTTGAAGCCTATGAATATGTTGAATCTGGGCAAAAAACAGGCAATGTGATATTGAGGATAGCAGAGGAATAGTCTTTCTGATATTTTTCTTGAGCGTTATATACATGAACTTAATTCGATTATCATGATAAAAAAAATAATTATAAGTGTTTTTTGTCTTTCTTTAATTTTTGTAGCCTCCGAATGGTTTAGAAGAAATGTAGGTGGTTTTGCAGGATCATATCCGTTTGCAGAAAGCTGGAAAATAAATAAATCAATTGCTGAA
This sequence comes from Sphingobacterium sp., assembly GCA_036781025.1. Classification (GTDB taxonomy): domain Bacteria; phylum Bacteroidota; class Bacteroidia; order Sphingobacteriales; family Sphingobacteriaceae; genus Sphingobacterium. Next base: position 7,526 of record DAIQBS010000030.1, read on the forward strand.
ATTGAAGGAAACCTTAAATTATTACTGCAAAAATCTCCTGATGTTTTTTTGGATAAAGAAGAGTTTAAATTAGCAAATGATGCTACTGGATTTTGGAAAATTGTCAACTTTTATTATCCTGAGCGTGAAGAAATTGTCAAAGTATTATTTAGAGGTTTTGACAATTATAGTCAAGTATTGTTAGTGAGTTTTCAAAATATCAGTACAGGGGAAATTAGACTGATGAATAAGGATTTTAATTGGTTTGAAAATAGAAAAGAAAAGAAAATTTTCGAATCACGAATAGTGGAGAGTTTATGAAATAGGGAGTAATACTTGTATTTTTTCTAATGATAAATAACTTATCCTTTTCTCCAAGTCTAATGGAGAAAAGGATTTTTTTTAAGTATATTTTTTAGGTTATTATAGATTATTTAGAGTTATAAACAGCATTGATTAAGTATTATAAATACTTAATAATTAAATAATAAAGCAATTATAATACGACAGCTATTTTTGTTTCTGTAGGATTTTCTCAGAACCAATGGAAGAAAATAGAGCATATTTAACCGATGAAACCCTTTTGCAACTCAGCAGGGAAGGTGATGAAATTGCTTTCACGATTCTCTTTCGACGACATTTCGATGGATTACTGCAATTTGCAGAAAAACAGCTCCAAAATAGAGAAGAGGCTGAAGAATTGGTCATGGATTTGATGCTGAAATTATGGGAAGGGAAGTCTTTTTATGGAGTTAAGCAGCTGGATCAATACCTGTATCGTTCTGTAAAAAATGCCATTATCTCTCGTTGGCGAAAAAAAGCACTTTCGTTGATTCCTCTAGAAGAAATGCATGTAAATAGGGAACCTATTGTTCAAGCAGCAGATCATTTTTTGATCGAAAGTGAACTTCAACTTTTCTATCAAAACAAACTGTCTGGTTTGAGTCCTCAACGTCGAATGGTATTTTCACTTAGCAGACAATATGATATGACGGCAGTTGAAATTGCTCAAGAAACCAACCTGTCGGTCAATACCATCAAAAACCATTTAAAAGCATCTCTTCAATATTTTAGAGAGCAACTAAAAGGAATTACAATTTTATTATTAATCATTTTTATTTTATTTTAATTTTTATTATCTGTATATCAATCGATTAAGGTATTTTTAAAAGTAAATTTATTTTTTGATTGACCCTCCTTATCCTTTTTTGCGTGTGTATAAATAGAGACTATAACGCATGGCAAAGGAAACCGATATCATACTCATAAAAAAATTCATAGCTGGTGAATGTACGTCCTTGGAACAAGAGTATGTAAGGCAATTGCTATTGGATCCAGAAGGGCAACAATTATTAGACTCCATATTGGATGAGGACTGGAAAAATGAGAATTTATTGACTCCTTCCAGTGATGCTTTTATAGATTCGTTTAGACAACGAGTTACCGAACGTTTAATAAAGCAATCAAAAAACGATCGAATATCCGTAAGATAAAGCTGTATCGTTATGCTGCCATTTGGGTGCTATTCTTTTTAGGTTTCTTCTGATTTGGTAAACACGAGTTTAGGGAAAAGAATTTCGTTAGGTATCGGGCTATTCTGGTTAATAAGGCTAATCGTTCAATTTTTCTTTTATTCGAAGGATTTGTGGAAAGGAAAACGCTTTGAAACAGGTATGCACATGCTTTTTTCTGTGCTATGGTTTTATTTGAGCTTCATATTCTTATTTAATTGTTATATAGATTAGTAATTAGTTTCCTAGTTTTTCATTAAAAGTTTATTGTTATGTCAAGTCGGTTGCTTTTGTGTTGTATAATAGGGATATTCATCTTAATGAGTTGTTCTACATACTTAGCAGATATACGATATAACGATAATTCTTTAGACGATTATTATTTTCCATTATTTAGTGCTGAGTATATAAAAAGAGAACAAGATTGCATAGAAAAAAAGCAATTCCCGTGCAATGTTAATCAGCCACAGGATAGCATCGATGAATTTCAAAATCAATGGTTTTCCAAACATCTAAAAAGTTTGAAAGAACCTATTCTTTATAATTTGAAAGATGATCAAAAAAATGTGATTCGTTTTACTCATCTAGGTACCTGGTCTAAACCGTTTTCCTACAGCATTGAAAAAATTGAAAATGAAATCATTCTTATTTATAATAAAACAAATGGACTTGGTGGTTATAGAGTAGGTCATCGTATAAAACATAGGAAAAAGCGATTAAGTCAAAATAGTTGGAATTAAATCATAGAAAAAATTGATCGTATTAATTATTGGGATATAGAGACTCATGATTTAAATCTTATTAATGATGGAGAAATGTGGATATTGGAAGTTCTGATTGAGGGCAAATATCATTTCGTATATCGAAATAGACCCGGTGAAACCACTGACATGGAATTCGCTGAATTGTGCAAACTTATATGGATGTAATACTAGTTTAGATGATTAATTGGGTTTGAAAATAAATGATTTTTAAAGTTATTTTTTTTCTAAAAATTATATTTTAATTACTTTTGATTAATATTTAATCGATATTTTAGTGGACTAATCTATATTATTAAACTTAAATATTAAAATTATGATGCTGGAGTCAGAAGAACAATTATTACCTGAAAGAACCAAGCCCCGAAATGTTTTATTATCCCTTTTGTTTTCATTATTATTTCCTGGACTAGGTCAGGTTTATAATGGACAATTTAAAAAGGGGATCATATTTTTTTGTTTACTCCTATTAATTCCAGTATTATTTGGATTGTTCCGCGGAACAACTGTTTTTTATGGATTTTTAGGTTATTTGTTAAATGTATTTTTTATTAGAATTTACATCATTATAGATGGAATAGTTGTTGCAAAACGTCAAAAGGACTATGTTCTAAAATCTTATAATACTTGGTATTATTACGTATTAATAGCAATCGTGATGCTAGTAGTTTTTAGATTTTATAATACTACTTGGATTTTAGGAACTCGATCACTTAAAACTTCCACAGTTTCTAATGCTCCAAATTTTCAGGTTGGTGATTATTTAATAGCTGATATGCATGCTTATAATAATCATGAACCAGATTATGGTGATATGGTTGTGTTTTCTGGACCAGCTGGACATTTATTTAACTTTAGGGTCGTTGGAATGCCAAATGATCGAATTGAATGGATAGATAATATGATAAGTGTAAATGGCAAGCTCATCACGTCTACCTTAACTAAACCGAATGTTCGCGGAAATACAGAAGTGAAGGAGTTTGAACAAGAGCTTCCAAATGGGTACAAACATTTAATCTATAAAAATAAGATCCTAATAGATAGTACAAATATGAATGTTGAAAGCTTTGTTGTACCAGAGCAAAGTTATTACCTATTGGGCGATAATCGCGATAATTCTTATGATAGTCGATATATTGGATTTATTAAAAGAGAAGATATTAAAGGTCGGATTTTATATAGGTTTTGGACGAATACATATAAAGAAAGTTTATATAAAGATTTTACGAAGTAGAAATAATCCAACTAATTCACCTTTTTACTGTTTAATATATAGGAAAATTTATTAAATTAGATGATGCGTCTGCATTTAAATTGCCTCAATATATTTTATTAATAACGATGGCTATAAAAAATACAATTTTAATATTGTTGATCCTGTTACAGGTTATTTGTACTAATTCACAAGAATTTCCAAAGGAAAAATCGGCAGAACACTTGAATATAAATGGCACCAATATTTTTATGGTTCCGCCAGCAGAATTTAAGCTCTCTGAGAATTTCAAAGGTTTTCAAAATGGAAATGATCCAACCTCCATGATTATGGTATTGGAAATTCCAGGACCGTATGCAGAGGTTACTAAAGGATTTAATAAAGATATGCTTCAAACTAAAGGAATGCAGTTGATTCGAAAAGACGAAGTAACTATTTCTAATAGTAAAGGGCTTTTATTAGAGGTCATTCAGTCAGCCAATGGAATGGAATTTTCTAAATATATTTTAACTTATGGAAATGAGAAATCTACGACGTTGATTAATGCTGTGTTTCTTCAAGAAAATAAAATATTAGGACAGCAAATGTTAAAAAGTTTACTCACAACCTATGTTGATAATAACATAGCCATTAATCCAAGAAACGCATTGAAATATACACTTGATGAACAAGTGGGCGATTTAAAGTTTTTCTCCGTGATGGGTAATGGAATGCTATTTAATAGGGACTTAAAAACGCCTACGGAAAGTGAAGATAAAGCCACACTTATTACTGATCAATCTTTCGCCAAAACAGTCATAGCGGATAAAAAATTATTTTGTATTTCAAGGTTAAAGAAATACCCTGATGAATATTCAGTTATTGTAGAAAAAGGAATAAATGAGTTTATTATTGATGATCTTCATGGTTATGAAGTTTATGCAAATAATGATAAGAATAAAAATGAAGAGATGTATCAGGTCATTTTATTTAATAAAGATGGAGGGTATTATCTGTTTGTAGGTACTTATTTGAATAATAACGAAAAAGCGCTAAGTGATATTCAAAAGGTTATTAGGACTTTTAAAAGGAAGTAAAGTATAATCCTTCTATACATGATAAATAAAAAGTGTTTTTTCTTGTGTTTTGCAGTTTTCTTTCTTTTACTTAGCTGCTTCCAGTCATCGAAAGAAATGGATTGGAAGAATGGTAGTAGAATCACTAATAACGATTCATTAAGTAATATTCAGGTTGAGCTTAAAAGTTCATTAAGACCTAATGAGAAGTTACAACTTGGGACAGTAAATACAGATATTGTAAAGTATGTATCGTACGATGATAATGGTGATAATTCTCTAGTATTCGTTGAGAAAGATCAGGATACCATAGGCTTAATTACTTTTGGAGAAAAACCAGACCATATTCGTGGGGAAGAAATAGAAATCCAATGGAAAATCGATAGCATTAGGTATGCAGGTGATTCAGAATTTTTAGATTATACGGAATTTGTTATTTCTACTAAAACATTAAAACCTCTAACATTAGCGAATAAAAAAGTTAAAGTTCTTTGGAGAGAAACACAGTATTCGGAAGAATATAAAACGGATATCAATAACATAGTCCTAAATGATGAATATATAAAAACTATTTCTGAACCAGAAAAAGCAGCGCTGGCTTATATTGCCACATTCATAGGAAATGAATGTGAATGGGATGGTAAAGCTTCAACTACCAGAAGTAATTTGAAGTGTAAAATTCTTTGGTCTTTGGGCTTAGGTTATCAATGTTCTTTCACTCATTTGGAATTTTTGAGATTTTGGTTTAGATATAATCCGGAAATTTTAAAAGAATTGGAAAATTGTCCAACAACTCCTGAAGGTGCTACCGTTCAGGATACTTTTGATGAGATAGATATGGAAATCAAGGATAATAAAATCGTATTGTACTTTAAAGCTAGTGGATTTAATATGAGGGAAAGTAAATCTTGGTCATGGTCTGAAACACACTATTACGACTTCATCGATAATGAACTAAATCTAATCAAAAAGGAAAAATCTCCAGTAGAAAGAAAAATAGTTGAAGTAAGTGGGAATTAGAATTTTTCTTGTTGTGATTTTAATATTTACAGGATTTAGATGTCCTTTGCTTAAGGAACGATTATATTTATTTCATCAGTTTTGATAATGGAAAAAATCACTTTGGAAACTACAGTACATGCTCCCATAGAACGAGTTTTTGACTTATCTAGAAGTATCGATTTGCATGAAATTTCAACTATAGGAACGGATGAAGAAGCTATTGCGGGTAGAACTTCTGGTCTCATTGAATTAGATGAGTATGTAACTTGGAGGGCAAAGCACTTAGGTGTTTACCAAAAACTTACTGTAAAAATTACCAAAATGGAGAGACCTTATTTTTTTGAAGATCAAATGCTAAAAGGGGCATTCTCGAAAATGAAACATCTTCACCAGTTTGTAAGCATTGACGAAGGAACAAAGATGATTGATGTTTTTGAATTTCAATCTCCCTTTGGAATAATTGGAACTTTGGTAAACAAATTGTTCTTAAAAAACTATATGACTCGATTTCTAATAGTCAGAAACCAAGAAATTAAAAGAGTAGCCGAAGGAGAAGACTGGAAAAAGATTTTGATAGATTAATTCCTCCTGAGATTATTTAACATTTGATATTAAGTAAAAAACATACGATATTAAAGATTAATTATCTTATTCAGCTTTTAACCTATGAGTCAAATAAAAGAACTTAAAGTAGCATGTTTTGGAGAAGTATTATGGGATTTATTTCCCGGGCGTGAGAAGAAGGCAGGTGGAGCTCCTTTTAATGTAACTTACCATCTTTCGAGACTAGGGCTGGATGCTCAAATAATTAGTGCTGTAGGTAATGATGATTTAGGCGACGAACTCTTGAATCAATTAAGGAATTGGAATATTCCCATAGACAGCATTCAGATTAATAAAGAACAACCTACAAGTACAGTTGTGGCTACCTTAGATAAGAATAATGATGCTCATTATGATATTCTCGCTCCAGTTGCATGGGATTTTATTGAACTCAATAACTTCTCGAAACAACTTGTGGCAAATGCTGATGCTCTGGTATTCGGTTCTTTAGCAACTCGCAATGAATTATCTCGAAATACTTTATTCTCCTTACTTGAATGCAGTCAATTATTAGTTTTTGATATCAATATCCGTCAACCTTATTTTCATCTTCCTACGGTAGAATATTTACTTAAAAAAAGTCACATCGTAAAATTCAATAAAGCGGAATTACATCTTCTATTGGAATCACTTTCTAAGCATTATAATACTGATCAAGAAAAAATATCCTTTATTCAAGACCGATATAATTTAGAAGAAATCATTGTGTCAAATGGAGCGCTAGGCGCTTGCTATGTGACAAAGAATGGTCTTTATGATTTCCCTGCAAAAGAAGTGACAGTAGCAGATACTGTAGGAAGTGGAGATGCTTTTTTGGCAGGCTTTTTATCCAAAAGATTATCTGGAGAATTTGATGAAACTGAAATAATGAATGAAGCAATTTCTTTAGGAGCCTTTGTAACCACTCATCACGGAGCTTGTCCAAATTATACATTGAAGGAGTTCTATGATTTTAAATTAGCTATTAATAATTGATCCATTTATTCAAAAACCTTCTCCTTATGAAATCCCACAGCACCAACTATTTCAACACCTTTATCGAAGTTTCCGAAGATACTAAAGCGAAACAAGGGACAGCACCTCCATCCAAAGATAAGATGACAGTAGCGGAACTACAATTCAAACTAATTGAAAGTTCCCCTTATCAATATACCTCAGACGACCTTTTTTTTTCAAGTTTATGCAACAAGAACTGATTTGTTGGAAAGCGAATTAGCAGAAGCTAGAGTACAATTTTTTTCTAAAGGTCAACCTTGTTTTAGAGCTTCTCCTTTAACCAAAACCTACGGGTATGGTATACATAGTGATGGAGAGGGGAAAATTGCTTTATATGGAATGGAAACAGAAGATTATCAATCCTTTATCAATGATCATAGTATTAAAAAACTGAAGGCGATGAAATCCAGTAAATCCTAAAACCATAAATGATGTTTGAAGAATTAGTAAGAATTGAAAATATTTTTAACCAATACATTGCTGTAAATTTCAAAAATGTTTCTTCTGAAGAGGAATGTAAAGATTATGCTGGATATAATTTTAAAATAGGTTCTCACCATATAAAATTTAGAAGAGCTAAGATTACTCCTAAAAAAGCAGGACATTTTGTGACCCTGTGGAAAAGAAATGTAATGGGGCAAACAGAACCTTTCGATGAAACAGATTCTTTTGACTACTGCATTATTCTTGTTGAACAGCATGATCAATTTGGGGTATTTATAATTCCAAAATCAGTACTGTTGGAAAAGCAGATAATTTCAACTAAGCAACATCTTGGAAAGCGAGGTTTTAGAGTATATCCCGATTGGGTTTACACGGAAAGTAGTCAAGGTAAAAAAACGCAATCCTGGCAAAGTTTATTTTTTGTAAACTTATGTGCTAATGAAGAGAATGCTGCTGAAAAGCTGAAAATGCTATTAAACATTACCTGAATATCCAATGAATTATGAAAATACCTATTATACATGGAATTATCGACAGAAGGATTTTAGTCAACTATGTAGTTGATCCAGCTGTCGTTGAAAAGCTTTTACCAAAACCATTTAAACCAAAAATTTACTCAGGCAAAGCCATCGTAGGCATTTGTTTAATCAGGTTGAAAAATATCAAACCGAAAGGTTTGCCTGATTTTATTGGAGTGAATTCTGAAAATGGAGCACATCGATTTGCTGTCGAATGGGAAGAGGATGGACAACTTAAAGAAGGAGTTTTTATTCCAAGAAGAGATACAAATTTAAGACTGAATAGTCTCGTAGGCGGGAGGTTTTTTTCAGGTAAACATTACTATGCGAAGTTTAATGTGATTGAAGACGCTAATCAATTTCATGAAGACTTTTTAAGTTCCGACCACACAACCTTAGCGATAGATGCAAAGCGATCAACTGAATTTAATTCAAATTCTATTTTTAAAAGCATGGATGAAGTTTCTAAATTCTTTGAAAAGGGTTCCATAGGCTATTCACCCAAAGGGAATGATTTAGAAGGTCTCAAGCTGAACACTTATTCTTGGAATGTGAAACCTTTGGAAGTTACTCAGGTAAGATCCAGTTATTTTGAAAATGAAACATTATTTCCAAAAGGGTCTATTCAATTTGATAATGCTATTTTAATGGAGAATATTGAGCATGAGTGGCAACCTATCAAATCGATCAACCACTCATGCTTATAAATATGAATTAATAAATTAATTAGCTTAATATTCCCTTCCAACACAAGCTATCCGATGAGTGATTGAATTTAGATGTTCATTTTCAATCCAAAAGAAATGTTCCTTCCCGGCAATGGAGCTAAGAATTTAAATATGGAATTTTGGGGTCTAGCTTCTTCGTTCAATAAATTATTTCCAGCGATATACATAGTCAATTCATACCCTAATAATGGAAGTGTGTAACTTATTCTAGATGAAAGCAAGGAATAAGCAGGCATAGGTTTTTCTAAATTGATACTTTTACCTAAATATTTTTGCTGGAAATAATGATCCAATGTCCCATATAAAGACCATCTATCATACTTAGCATTCCATTGTAGGCCATACCTACTAGTCGGTAGATTTGGCATATAATCGCCCTCTGCCCATCTCCGCATTTCATTATCGGATGTATTTTTATTTTTTACCAAATCAACAAAAGCTGATAACATTAAATTTTTATCCTTCGACCAATTCTTTTGATACTGTAAACTGGTTTCAAAACCTGAAATCTTGGTGTCAGAAGCTCGCCATTCCTTAATAGTAAAGCCGCCAGGACTTGACATTCCAGTATGCGCTAGGTATAAATAATTTTTAAAATCTGTTTGATAGATATTCGTGTTTAGTGTAAATCCAAAAAGATTGAGTTGCGCTTCCAATTCTACAGAGTTTGCTGTTTCCTTGTTTAGTCGGTCATCTCCATTTTCTTCAACTACGATAGCAAAATGATTATTTCCTGCATATAATTCATTCAATTCTGGAGCTCTTTCTGAATGGTTGTAAGATATTTTTGCATAAAGAAACTTGTTGATATCCATACGTAAACCACTAGAAAATTGATTTAAATTATAATTTCTTGCCGATAATTTTCCACCAGCCAAACCTCTGGAGGTTTTATAAGTAGGATCAGGATATGCGCTGCGGGAAGTCCAATCATGTCTATATCCCAAATCCAATTGAAGGAACTTCACTTTGAATTGGTGTAAATTAAAAATTCCGGTTTCTTTGCTCTTCGTATTCGGTAAATACCTCATAAGACCTTCACCATGTAACTCTAAATTGCTATAATCAAACCCAATTGTACTCATCCAAAATTGATAAGGTTGAAAGTCAACCTCCGATCGCAGGGTATGTCTCTTATTGTTGAATTGATTTACCTTATAAATTCCCAACAGTTCCCTGTCGTTACCATTGGAGTAGGCATAATTCATGGTTATTTTCTTTATGGTCAAATCTGTTGGAATGTAACTAGCATCGAACAAACCAACATAATTCAACGTCCTGGTGTTGATAGGAAAATAAGTAATTTTTTCACTGGGAGTACCGTGATTATGCGTATCCTTTTGCTTTTTAATTTCAGCATAAGCAGGTATTCCAAAATAACCTTCATTTGCTTTAAAACCAACCCCAAATTTTAGATCCCGATGGAAAAAAGCCGTTCCAAAATTCACACCTTTACTGTCTGAGTGGCTATTGGGCATGATACCCTTAGTTACAGGATAATAATCACTTATCCCATAGACTTCTTTGGTATAATAGTCTGTAGTTTCAGGTTGCCCGGCAATATATTTTTCATTTTTCTGATTTTCGATTTTTTGTCCATTTATGGTCGAAAATTGTTGATGAGTATACACATCCGCCTGTGAAAGGCCATATTCAGGATCGTTTAATTTTTCAAGGACAAATTGACTTAAATACGGATAAAGCGAAATGTTTTGAACGATTCTATAATCTACTATAACCTGAGCAAGATTTTCCGTCGTAGGGTCTATAGTTGGATCATAAGCTAAATCAGGTTTCGTATTTCCGGGAATTTTAAAACCATTATTTTTTTGATTCATTCCACCAATTTGCAGCACCCACTTTTTACCTAATTGTCTAGAAAATTCCACAGCTTGTCTATGGCCATTATTAGTCCCGAATTCCATCGATAATTTTCCTTCCATGGCTTTTTCCTTCAAGTGATCAGGAATAGTCTGGTCTTTAAGGTTCACGGCTCCACCGATGGCTTTACCTCCATACAATACACTTGCACCAGATTTATATAAATCAATAGTATGTACATTTTCAAAATTTATTAAGGGATTTAAATTGGGGCTTATTCCGGAAAGGTCATTGAGCGAAACGTTATTTTCTAACACTTTCACTCTACTGCCACTTAAACTTCGAATCATCGGCATGCCCAAATTGGGTCCATAATTGAAATTTTGTACCCCAGGGACGCTGCTTAATGTTTCTCCAAGGCTGCGAGACTGTATGTTTTTTAGTTTAAAGCTATCAATTCTTGTGATTATTCCAAATTGATTGATTTTTTTCTCTATCAATATTTCCTCAATCTGCACCCTTTTCAGACTATCATATTTGACGGTTTGCTGAGCCTTTGTAATTGTGGAATTTGTTAATATAAAGAGAAAAGTGAGATAGAAAATTGTCCTATGTAATTTCATATTTGTTGAAAAATTTGACTGCAAAAATAAAAATAAATATTATGATTGCAACAGTGTTGCATTTATTTAAATTTATTATTTACATTTGCAGAAAATAAATATTTGAAAATGAAAACTAACACATTAATAAAGCCTTCAATAGTATTTACAGTGATAATATCTTTCTTGATGTTTAATTCCTGTAAGAAAGATGCTGCCGTTCCGCAAAAAGTAGAAATTGATGTCCCTTCTGATTTTAATTTATCTTATGGGAAAGATACTACCTTAGAATTAACAGCTTTAAAAAGCTCGAATGAGCAATTAGAAGTGAAATTATCTTTTGATGAAATTGCCAATATAAATATCAACAGAACTGTAAAACTTCATGATCGATTAAAAGAAGCGATCCAAGTAACGGCGGATAAAAAAGGAATCCTTATTCGTAGCAGTTTGTTATACCCAAATTCAGAGACCTCTACCATCAATGGCGAAAAAATACCCCCTACGTATAAAGTTAAAATTGCAGCAGTAAATACTAAAGGAGTCGTTGTAGGGGAGAAAAGCACCACTTTTAAATTGTCAAAATCTGAAGTAAAAATTAAGGGTTCCGCAAAAGATAAGTCCATTTCCTTTGTTTATGCATTATTTAGCGATAAGGAAACCTTATTTGATTTAGAAACATCCTTAATAGGCTTAACAGGTACATCCTGGAGCTTTCAATCGAATACGGTTGATAAAGAAAAGATTAGTATTCAAAATAATCAATTAAAGTTTGCCGCAAGTACAGGTAAATTATCTCAGTTGGAAGAGAAAACTTATGAGGTAGAACCCGAATTAATAAAAGATGGATTTCCAGTAGCCTCTGCAAAAGTTAGAATTATTTTTATTCCTGCGATCAAGTTTTTATTCGGAACATATTATCCAGATATGGACATAACAATTCGATATCCCAAATTATTTGTTGATTTAAGTTCAGGATATGTTTCGAGTGCTCCTGTATTTTATCCTGAAAAATATAGAGGTAAATTCACTATTGAACGAATAGAGTTGGATGGTCAGCTTTATGATAATAAAGAAGGAAACTTTTCAATTAATGAAAGTACTGGTGTCATTACAGCTAAAACAAATGCTAATTTGAAAACTGGAAGCTATGCGTTCAACATTAAAGCTACAGCTACGAATGGTCTTGAGTTTCTGACTACAATAACCTTAGAGTACGAGTAGACCAAAAGAATAAAAATCAATTTGAATCACCTGAATTAGCAATGTAATCTTTCCCTTTATTTATTAATACCCTGATTAAGCTCGACGAATGTTGAGCTTAATTCTTTTATTTCCTGCCTACGCCATGTTTTTTAATCGATGAATTAAAACAGTTATTACAATATTTCAAATTTAGCTTAGCACATAGTATCTCGATATCGACCTTCTATTTAAAAAATAAACGACTCCCATTCCCTAAAACTAGTTATTCGTAAAGTAATCGCATGTAAATCAACTATTACAATTTCTCTCTCCTATAAAAAATACACATATTTGTTAAAAGCTTGGAAATAGCTACCTATTTTCGAGAAACCTAACCTAAGTTGAACATACACATGAAAAATAGTATCCTGGCGTTTTTGTTTATATGTTTTTTTGTTTCCTGTGCCGAACGAAACAACTTTACGACAAACGATTGGGCTTATGCTGGCGGACAAGAAAGTCAGAATAAATATTCTCCGTTAAATCAAATCAATAAAGAAAATGTATCCCAATTGCAAGTTGCCTGGACCTACCATTCTAATGTTCCTTCTGGTAATGTGCAGATGAATCCTGTCATCGTGGATGGGATAGTCTATATTACCACTCCATTGCAGGAAGTTATTGCTGTGGATGGATCCTCTGGTAAAGAAAAATGGCGTTTTAATCCCGCAAGAACAGGAGAACAGTTTGCTGGAATAAATCGTGGCATAGCCTATTGGAGAGAAAAGGGTGAAAAGGATCGGATATTTTTTACAAGTGGAGGATACTTAAACTCCATTTTTGCAGAAACTGGACAAGCCGATACCAGCTTTGGAGACTTAGGGAGAATTTCCTTGAATGAAGGACAGGTAAAGCCGGCAGATCAAATGGGAATAACAGCCCCTGCCGCACCGGTAATCTATAAAGATAAGGTTATTGTTGGAGCGATGACCTGGAGTTCACCAGCAAATGTTAGTGCTTACGAGGTTAAAACAGGAAAACGTACTTGGATCTTTCATACCATTCCTCATCCAGGTGAAGTAGGCTATGAGTCCTGGGCAAATAAAGAGTCTTGGAAGGATGAAGCAGGGGTTAATGTATGGGGAGGTTTGAGTGTAGACTCCAAAAATGGCATGATTTATTTTTCTACTGGACAGCCAAAGAATGATTTCTTTAGGCCTGATAATGAAGGAGATCAATTGTTTGGAAATTGCGTAGTTGCCATCGATGGAAATACTGGAAAGCATGTTTGGCATTATCAAGCTATTCGACATGATATTTGGGATTTGGATCTACCGTGTGCACCTGTAGTCACGGAGTTGAATCTAGAAGGTAAAAAAATACCTGGTTTAGTTCAATTAACAAAATCAGGCAATGTACTTATGTTTAATAGGATTACAGGCAAATTGCTTTCCAAAGTGGAGGACAGGGAAGTACCTGCCAGCACATTAGAAGGGGAGCATGCCAGTCCGACACAACCCTATGTGCTGTGGCCAGAACCATTTTCCAAACAAGTAGTCCGTAAAGAAGACCTTACTAATATAGATGCTGAATCGCATGCTTTTGCATTAAATCGGTTCAATACAGCAGATGCAGGATGGTTTATCCCTCCATCCTTAAAAGGCATTATTTATTATGGTATCCATGGTGGTGCTGAATGGGGAGGAGGATCCTATGACCCTAATGAAAATATCATGTACGTCAATGCCAATGAACTCGCATGGCATATTACCATGCAAGAAATCAATCAACCGTCGAATTCAAATTCAGCAGAATCAAATCATCCAGGAAAAGCCTTATTCCTGAAAAACAATTGTTCCAATTGCCATGGCGCAAATAGACAAGGCGTTGGTGGAATCCCTAAGCTTATTGGACTTGCTGCAAAATATACCGAGCAGGAACTGGTTGCTTTGATTCGTCAAGGTAAAGGAGCAATGCCGCCCTTTCCGCAAATTCCTCAAGAGGAAATTCATCAAATCGCTTCTTTTTTATTAGACCAGGAAGCGAAAGAAACTAAAAATCAGCATGAAATGCAGAAACCGGTATATCGTGCTATGGATTACACTAAGTTCTTGGATCAAAACGGTTATCCAGCAACAGCACCACCATGGGGCACCCTTAATGCCTTGGATCTGACGACCGGGAAAGTGAAATGGAAAGTGCCTCTTGGAGAACACCCTGAGCTAACGGCTAAAGGGATACCACAAACAGGAACAGAAAATTTTGGTGGAAGCATTGTTACGGCTGGAGGTCTGGTTTTTGTCGCTGCTACGAGGGATGAAAAAATTAGGGCTTTTGATAAAGATTCAGGCAAGGTTGTTTGGGAGCATCAGCTACCTTTTGGTGGTTATGCTATTCCTAGCACCTATGCTATAAATGGTCAGCAGTACCTCATCATTGCTGCCACTGGTGGGGGTAAATTGGGTACAAAAACAGGTGATGCGTATATCGCATTTGCATTACCATCTCTTAATTAATAAAAATAAAATCTTATGAAAAAAGGTATAAATAATTCCCTTATAAAATGTTTATTGATCCTGCTATTGAGTATTTCAGGATGGAAGAGCGGTGTCGCTCAAAAGAAGGATATTTTTGATAAAAGTAATCTATTAGCTTGGTGCATTGTACCCTTTGATTCTGAAAAAAGAGGACCTGAGGAGCGAGCAAAAATGCTTTCAGAACTTGGAATCAAAAAATTTGCCTACGATTGGCGTGATGAGCATGTTCCCCAATTTGATGAGGAATGGAAGGCATTACGAAAATATGGTATAGAGCTCACAGCCTTTTGGATGATGACAGGCCAAGAACCCGAGAAAGATAGATATGTACAAGAGATTCTTGCTTTTTTGAAACGTAATCAGATAAAAACACAATTATGGCTATTAGTAGCTGAAACTGCCAACTTTAATGAATTATCTCAGGAAGAAAAAGTAAAAACCTTAAGTAAACCCATCCAATACATAGCAGAAAAAGCCAAGGAATTGGGTTGTGAGGTAGCACTTTATAATCATGGAGGATGGTTTGGTGAGCCTGAAAACCAATTGGAAATTATTGATTTCCTGAAGATGAAGAATATTGGAATTGTCTATAATTTTCATCATGCTCGATTTCACCATGCACGATTCAAGGAGTTTTATCCAAAAATGCTTCCAAAACTTATGGCTTTAAATATTGCAGGACTAAAATCGGATGTAAC
The DNA here is from genome assembly GCA_036781025.1 of Sphingobacterium sp. Taxonomy (GTDB): domain Bacteria; phylum Bacteroidota; class Bacteroidia; order Sphingobacteriales; family Sphingobacteriaceae; genus Sphingobacterium. The sequence goes on from DAIQBS010000030.1 coordinate 23,179, forward strand.
CGAACATGCATTTCGTGTTGGTCAAGGCGATGTGGAAAAGGACATGCTCATCCAAGTATGGAAAAGTAAATACAAAGGGCCTATTGGTATCTTAAATCACGATACGAATGAAGATGCTAAAAAAGCGTTAATTGATGAAATGTTAGGCTTAGAGAAAGTTCTTAAACAAATGGGCAATACCAAAGCATTAAACTCTTACAAGCAGTAAAGCTTCAAAATTAAAGATCAGGATGCTCCATGTATGCTGCTCTTTAATTTTTTGATTTTTGTATCCAAATCAATCTAACATCAGTATTCTTATTTGCTCATAATTTTTCAGGTGCAAATGGAATACTTTTTATCTTATGCTTTGTTCTTCTTCGGATCTTCTTCGAATCTTCAATGGATTTTCAATGGAGAACATCCGTAAAAGTGCGAATAAGATCGGTTTAATATCCGTAAAAGAATCAAAAAATTGTTAAGAGAATATGGTATAAAAAAACAGCTATTAGCCTTCATTAATGAATTTTTTAGATTTCTTTGGAAATACTTTCACACTATTTTATACGAATAAAAGGATAGCTTAATTCGAACAGATGTTTTTACTCCTATTTATTTTCTATAAATTAGAATAGCATTATCAAAATGCTTCCTTCATCCTGTAAACTATTATTTATGAAATATATCTTCGTATTATTAGCATTATCATTTCTTATTCCATCAGGTTTCGCTCAAGAACCATTAAAATTAGCGGTTGCAGGATTAAGTCATGGACATGTCGATTGGATTTTCAATCGTAAAGATCAATCAGATGTGAAATTAGTGGCTGTTTACGAACAAAACGAAGCTTTAATAGAGCGGTATATAAAACGATACCAATTGCCTAAATCGATGTTTTATACCAATTTAGACCAGATGTTAAATCGTGTAAAACCTGATGCGGTATCAGCTTTCGGAGCCATCAGTGAACATGTGGAAATCGTTCGAGCTTGTGCCCCAAAGAAGATTCATGTGATGGTGGAGAAACCCTTGGCTTTCAGCTATGCGGAGGCAAAGGAAATGGAACAATTGGCCAACAAGCATAACATCCACGTGCTGACTAACTTTGAAACCTCTTGGTATGAGAGTAATCAACAAATCAAGAGCTTAGTAGACGAAGGTAAATTGGGTGCAGTAAAAAAAGTTTTGGTCAATGATGGTCATCAAGGTCCTAAAGAGATCGGAGTAAGTTCAGAATTTTTGGATATTTTGACAGATCCTAAGAAGAATGGGGCAGGAGCTCTAGTAGATTTTGGATGTTATGGAGCAAATCTGATGACATGGTTGTTGAATGGGCAGCGACCTAAATCAGTGACCGCTGTACTTCAACAAAATAAACCTGAAATTTATAAGCAGGTGGATGATGAAGCCACTATCGTGTTGCAATATCCCGGGAGTCAGTGTGTTATTCAAGGATCCTGGAATTGGACTTTTTCGAGGAAAGATATGGAGGTTTATGGAGATAAAGGATATGCTATTGCAGCGAATGCGACAACTTTAAAAACGAGATTAAAGGAAAATCAACCAGAACAAACCATCAAGCTTCAATCTAGATCAGCTCCATTTAATGATCCCTTCTCTTTTTTGGCGGCGGTAATTAAAGGAACACATACAATGGATCAGTTTGATCAATATGGACTTCCGGTGAATGTGATCGCGGTGGAAATTTTAGAAGCTGCGATGCAATCTGCAAAAGAAAAAAAGACGGTGTTTTTGAAATAATTAGTTATGGAAAATGGCGCAAGTTATGAATTAGCCCAACGTTTAAGAGAAGTACTGTTTTCAGGTAGGTTAGTCGCAAATACCAATTACAAAGATCAGTTAGAACATTTGGATTATGTGACAGCAACCGCTGCTGTCCAATCCTTAAACAGTATCGCAAGTATCGTACAACATATCCATTATTACATCGTAGGAGTGAAGAAGGTGTTTTTAGGTGGGGAATTGGATATCAGTGATCAATTCAGTTTTGATTTTCCACCTGTGCTATCGGAAGAACAATGGCAACAATTTTTAAAAGGCTTCTTCCTTGATGCGGAAGAATTTGCAATTACTGTTGAAATGATGAATTCCTCTTATTTAAAGAAGATATTTGTGAAGGAAAAATATGGTCGTAATATAGATAATATCAACCTCATGATCGAACATTGTTATTATCATCTAGGTCAAATTGTTCTCCTCAAAAAAATGCTTAATGGATAGTCGTAAGTTATTGATTATTCCACTCTATTTATTACTTGTCCTTTGACAAGATTAGCTTGTTTTTAAATACTTATTTTGCTCAGGTAAAATAATACGCATACTATTAATCAATTTTATCATGAACAAAGAAGTATTTATCAATTTAGCAGTAAAAGACCTGGAAAAGTCAATGGGATTTTACACGGCATTAGGATTTTCAAACAACCCACAATTTTCCGATGACAATGGCAAATGTATGGTTTGGAGCGAACATATTTATGTGATGTTGCTTAGCCATGAGAAGTTTATGAATTTCACCAATAAACCAATTGCAGACACGAAAAATCATATCGCAGGCTTATTCGCATTATCCGTTTCAAGCTTTGATGAAATCAATGAGGTGATGGACAAAGGCATAAAAGCAGGGGGGATTGAACCAACAGATGCTAAAGACTATGGTTTTATGAAACAGCGAACGATTGAAGATTTTGATGGACATACTTGGGAAATTTTTTATATGGATATGGATCAGGTACCTGCAGAATAAGATCAGTAATGCCAAATTTTCTTTAATTAGGAATGGTATTCCCATAATGCGGCTTTGGTAACCATTGTTACACAGGAACATTTTTTTATTTTATATGTTTGTTAGTAACTATGGAAGAACTATTATTAAATACCTATGGAGCTATCTTCGAAAAGGACCTTATTTCTGAAATTTTGGAGGTATCTACCTTAGTGAGTTTTCAGGAGGGTGATGTTTTAATAGATTACCATCAATACATTAAGTCCATGCCTTTACTCCTTTCCGGAGCAGTGCGCGTGATGCGTGAAGATTATGACAGTGGAGAGTTATTGTTGTACTATTTAGAACGTGGTGATACCTGTGCCATGACGATGACATGTTGTATGGGCGAACGTAAAAGTGAAATCCGTGCTATTGGAGAGGTTCCTGGTCAAATTCTAATGATTCCTATTCAAAAAATGGCAGAATGGATTAGTGAATATAAAAGTTGGATGTCCTTTGTATTCGATAGTTATCACAATCGGTTTAATGAACTTTTAAATGCGGTCGATACCATAGCTTTTATGGATATGAATGATCGATTGTTGAATTATTTATTTGAGAAAGCAAAAATAGAAAATAACCATATTGTGTATAAAACACATCAGGATATTGCCAAAGAATTGAATACTTCCAGGGTGGTGGTTTCCAGGTTGTTAAAAGCATTAGAAAAAGAAGGTCGAATCAAGTTGAATAGAAATAACGTGGAGATCTTAATCAAGTAATTACACAAATAATTTACCCAATAATTTCTTGTTACGAAGCGACTTTTTAGGTCGCTTTTTTTATTGTACTTACTTATGAAATGGTACATTTGAATATTAAGTGGTCAATTTTATAAATATTAAATGAAGGCTGTAGTGTAATATTATATTTGGCAAAAATATTATTCTGTGAAAAAAATATACCTCTTCCTAATTTTTATTCATGCTGTTTTTACATCCAATGCGCAGACTCAAAAATTGTCTGGAACAGTCAAAGATGAACGCACTACCAATGGATTAGCCTATGCGAGTGTTGCCATAATTGGGTCGAATGAAAATGTGTTAGATGGTGCGATGACGGATAAAAAGGGAGCGTTTGCACTGAAAAACTTGAGCCCTGGTACTTATACATTACGGATAAAATTTATTGGTTATCATCAGAAAGATACACTGATTCAGATGAACCAAAATCGAGCTTTAAATTTAGGTGATTTGTTTCTAAGAAGTAGTAGCCAGGAAATAGCTGGAATACAAATTACAGGACGGACAAGCAATCAGCAACAACTTCTAGATCGTCAAGTTTATCAAGCCAATCAGTTCAAAAATGCTGTTGGTGGAACGGCATTGGATATTGTAAAAAATCTACCTTCTGCATCAATAGATGGAAATGGAAACATCAGTATGCGTGGCCAGACGGGCATCATTGTATTAGTGAATGGGAAACCATCTTTATTAGATCCTGTTACGATGTTGAATCAGATCGCTGCCAATGATGTGCTTGACGTGGAATATATTAGCAACCCTCAATCTAATTTTGATCCTGATGGAAAAGCTGGAATGATCAACTTAGTTACTAAAAAAGGAACTAATGAAGGTTTGGCTTGGGTACTGAATCTACAAGGAGGTTTACCTAGTATTGACGACTATGATAATGTAAAAACTCAACAACGGTATGGAGGAGATATTTCCTTTCAATACAATAATAACAAACTGTCATTACAGGGTTCCGCAAATTATTTAAGAAATGATAATGCAGGTTTCAGGGATGGTGATGTGTATAGTATTATTCAAAATAAACAAACCTTTTATCCTTCTCAAGGTGAGCGAAGTTTTGATAAATATAATTATGCTGCTCGATTAAATTTGGGCTATAAATTTTCGGAAAGTAATGTCCTTAATTTAGGGGTGTTGGCTTCTAGAAAATATCAGGATCGGGTGGCGGATATTCATTATAAAAACCGATCTATCGATATAAATACGGGTGAACAACTGCATAGTTTGACTTATTTTAATCCGAATCTACAAAACAAACAAGGGGAGTTTTACCTGATTGATCTATCTTATGAATTTGCACTAAATAAAAACCATGGATTTAAAGTTGGATCCATATACGAGATTGCGAATATTTACGGATCTACAAATAATGGAAATATAGCCAACCAATCGGACACCGTTCAATGGGCTAGAAATATCTATCGTAACCCCTTAGCAGGTTATCGACTGTCATTGGATTACAATTGGAATTTGGGTAAGGGTAAATTCCAATCCGGATATCAATATCGTCAAGATAGTCAAGAAGGGGAGTTCGACTATTATCAATCTGAAAATGGTTTACAGAATTTATATATCGTCCCTGAGTTTACAGGAAAACTGGATGCGAGCAATCGTGTTCATGCTCTTTACTCTCAATATGGAGCTACACGAGAAAACATAGAATACAGCTTAGGCTTACGGTATGAGTATTATCAGCGTGATGTTTTATTAATCCATAGCAAAGAAGAGTTTCCATATCAAACTCATCAATTCTATCCAAATATTACATTTAAACAAAAACTGAATCAAGACTGGTCTTGGAGATTTGCAGGATCCAGAAGAGTACAACGGAATAATAACTTTGAACTAAATCCTATTCCTGAACGCGAACATTCAGAAACATTAGAGCGAGGAGATCCGGAGTTATTGCCTGAATTTGTGACGAATATGGAATTGGGTGTTATAAAAAAGTTCAAAGCTGGCAATTTTTTTACCAATGCTTATTATCAACACAGTAAAAACCCATTACAGCGTGTGAATTCAGTATATGCAGATACTATTCTTCATAGGGTTTTTACAAATGCTGATTATGCTGAGCGCTGGGGTTTGGAGTTTGGTGGGGAATGGAAACCTATACAAGCGTTAAAGTTTAGCTTAGGTGCCAATGTGTACAATTACCGTATTTCGGGACAGGTCTTGGATTATCCTAATCCTCAAACCAACAAAGATTGGGTATATTCATTTAATTCTAGTGTGCAGGCAGATTTGAAAAATAATTGGTCTGCGGGGCTTCAAGTAAACTATTTGTCGGAAAGACCGACTGTACAGGGATTCGATAGCAGATTCATTTACCCGAATATGAATCTTAGTAAGGGCTTTATGAAAGGTCTTATGAAAGTTCAATTGCAATGGCAATTCATAGAATTGGGAAATTGGGGCGTGAATGAACAGCGAATTACAACAAGTGCTCCTGACTTTTATACGACCACCAATTATATTTATGAGAAAAATGTGCTATTGCTGAATTTAAATGTGAACCTCAATAAATTAGGAGATTTTATCAAACTTCCAAAAAGTGAATTTGGGGAGAAGGAGTTTTAACAATGACTTTATCTACCTGTATAGCTCACGGAAACTGGAGGGTGTTTCCTGCATGTTTCTTTTGAAAAATTTAGTAAAATTTGATTTATCGGAGAATCCTAAAATATAGGCTATTTCGGCTATGGAGTTGTCGGTGTAGATAAGTAATCGGCTAGCTTCTTTACAAATAGATTGAGCAATGATTTCAGATGCCGAATGTTCTGTGTGTTTTTTACAGGCCGCATTCAAATTCTGGGGACTAGTATTTAATTTTGAAGCGTAGTAGGCTACGTGATTTAAAATCTTAAGATCGCTTTGCAGAAGTGCATTAAATTTATGGTACAGATCGATTGATATGGACGTATTTACTTTTTTTAGCTGCTTTCCTTCTAAAGTTTTGCTCAGAATAGCTTTCAAAATTCCTTCTTGAACGGTTTTATTTTCTTCCTCTAGTAAAAGTTGGAAAAGTTGATTCAAGGGTTCTACTTGAGGTAAATAAATGATGTCCGTCTTATTGATTTCCAAGACTAATTTATCCAATTCTAAATCCAAACTTTGTGCTATAAATTCCTTTTTAAGTAATAGTACAAATCCCGATATAGGCGATTCCAGTTCCCAATGATGCACATCATCTTTGTTTATGACCAATAGGCAGGGAGTCTTAACAGTCCATTGCTTTCCATCTTTGATATGAATTCCTGCTGTATTCGTTAAATAAACGAGTTCTAAGTAACCATTGTGTTTATGAGCTTTTGTGACCGCTTTATTGCTGTCAAATACGCGTACTCGAAGCAACTTTTCAGAATCAAATTTATCTTTTATGGTGATGTTTTTTTTACGCATAGGTTTCTATATCCGGGCTTTAATTTTGATCTCTTCGAATTCAAAAATTGAATTTAGGGATTCTAAAAGATATTTCCTCTCCCTCTTGTGTAACATAAGTAACTGTGGAACCTATTTGCACGGGGGATATTTGCATAAAATTAAAAAACATGGAAATGATAGGATACATCGCATCTATATTAATAGGTGTTTTACTTGGCGTCATTGGAGGGGGAGGCAGTATTTTGACGGTTCCTGTGTTGGTTTATCTTTTTGGGGTACTACCAGTTACAGCGACAGCATATTCACTCTTTATAGTTGGTGTAACCAGTATAGTAGGTTCCATAACTTATTTTAAAAAGGGATTAGTTCATATTCAAACAGCGATAGTTTTTGGAATACCTTCTATTATTGCCGTATACTTAACAAGAAAATTTCTATTACCAGCAATTCCAGAACATATAGGTCAGATTGGAAATTTCCTATTATCGAAAGATATTTTACTGATGTTATTATTTGCTGTATTGATGATCGTTGCGGCTTACAGTATGCTTCGAAAAGAAAAAGGCGATAGAAAATTAATACCAAGTAAGCAGCAATTTAATTATCCAATGATTCTTTTGGAAGGTACTTTTGTAGGAATGCTTACGGGATTAGTAGGAGCCGGAGGTGGTTTTCTGATTATTCCTGCCTTGGTGCTTTTATCAAAATTACCAATGAAAGAAGCCATAGGTACTTCCCTGGTTATTATTGCTGCAAAATCATTAATTGGATTAACAGGTGAAATAGGGCATGTCGGTCTCGATTGGCAATTCCTTTTGTTGATTAGTTCGCTTTCCATCATGGGAATTTTTCTTGGGATGTATCTTTCAAAATTCATCAATAGTAATCAGTTAAAGCCGGGTTTTGGGGTATTCGTATTAGTAATGGGGGTTTATATTCTAGTAAAAGAAATTTGGTTATAACTAGCTGTAGTCCATGGTCAATACTTTCGTGAAATAATACGAACGAACTATAAATGTAAAATAAAAAAAATAACATGTTTTCAAAAATAATAGAACTGTTCCAAAGCGATACAAAAGATTTGGAACAGGTAATCAAAAACGCGGATATCCTCTTGGATGTAAGAACCAAATCAGAATATGAATTAGGTTCAATTGATGGTGCGATTAATATCCCATTAGCTGAATTGGGAAGTAGATTTAACAGCCTTGATCCTACCCAATCCATCGTTGTATTCTGTCAAAGTGGAAATAGAAGTGGACAAGCACAACGTTTACTTAAAGATAAAGGTTTCGACAAGGTATTTAATGGTGGAGGATGGAGATCATTGAAAAAGATATTGATTCGAGGATAATGAAAATATCATAAACATTTTGCTTACCTATGATGCAAGTGCCCAAGGGAAATTTAGTTTATTACTAGAGAAACCTTGGGTTTCCTCATCAAAGAGCACATTATTTAGAAATTACATCACCTGTAAAAAAAAATAGCATTTGCCTACTGTTGAAAACAACTTTATGAGTATCCTTAAGTTGATAATCAACTTGATACTTATTATCAAAGCTTTTGACCTAATGTAACTTTTGTTACCATCTTAATTCGGAAAGTTTGATAGATTAGCTTAAAATAAAAGAGATATGGAATTATTTATCAGGCAATATGGACTTATCCTCTTAGGTGCCGTAATTGGAGCTGTAGGAGGTTATTTATATTATAAATATGTAGGCTGTGTGAATGGCACCTGTGCTATTACTGCGAATCCATATATGAGTAGCCTATATGGAGGAATAATGGGAGGACTGCTATTTTCTAATTTTAAATGAAATTAATCTTTAAAAATATTCATATTGCTGGAATGGTTGTGTGCTAGATTTTAAACTCGACTATTTTTTGTATACTCGTAAAGGAATGAATTGGCAAATAGGGAATAAAAATTTTTATAATATCATCAGGAGCAGTATGATGTTGCTTCTGATTATAGTCATATGTCTTCCATGCTCGCTTAAGAAAAGTCTTAAAATAGAACTGGATGTTCCTCTAAATAAAGAGACTAAAATTTCGAATCTTTTCCAATATTCCTGCACTACTCAGGAATTGAATTATCTAGCGATTGAATTTTCTAAAGATATTCATCTTGCGCTAGTACCCTTCATTATTTATGATCAATTTGAAAGATTGAAGATCGATTATCTTCCGCAACGATTTGATCATTATGAATATAAATCAAATTTTTCTCAATTATTTATCGTATTTAGGCAGTTCAGGATTTAGTAAATAAGTTTTATATCATTTATTAAACTCATTATTTACTACATCATTGAATCTTATGAAAGAAGAGAAATTATCTTCTTGGACCATATTTGTATTGAGAATATGTCTGAGTGGAATTTTTATAAATGCAGGTCTTGCACATCTTTTCCAGGGAAAGAAAACATTGGCAAGACTTATGAAATCAATAGGGTATCCCATAATTGAAAAATACCAGGTAGCCTCAGAGTTAGTGCTATTATCTGGTTTAGGATTATTATTATTCGGTATCGCTTTCTTATTAGGAGTTTTTACTCGCTTTTCAGCTTTTGTTTTATTAATCCTTTTGATCATGATCACACTATCTGTACAAATACTAGATGGGATATTTCATGGTCCTCTTTGGAAAAATATCGCCATTGCTGGCGGTTTACTAATTTTCATTTTTAATCAAGTAAATACCTACAGCTTATATCCTTCAAAACCTATAAAATCATGAAAAAGATCCTCATTATATATTTAGTTGTATTCAGTGTAATGAATGCTGCAATAGCAAAAAATCAAGATACTATCATCAGTATCTTACAAACTTCAGATTTACACGCTTACCTCCAAACACACAACGAGCTATTTCTCGAAAACAATAAGATTGTTTTTAGAGAAGCAGGAGGTTTGGCACATATCAAAACCTTAGTTGATGCTGTTCGTCAAATAAATCCGGAGGGAACATTATTAATTGATGGTGGAGATTTCATCCAGGGAAGCGGAGAAAGTGTATTAAGTCAAGGTGCTATATTTCCTGAATTAATTAATGAAATGAATTATGACCTCATGATTCCAGGGAATTGGGAAGTAATTTATGGAAAAAAGGTGATGATGGACATTATGACAACTTATAATACTTCGGTCATCGCCTCGAATATGTATCATCAGGAGAACCAGAAAAGTTTGTTTCCTCCCTATTGGATAACTGAAAAGAAAAGGGTGAAAATAGGCTTCATTGCCTATAATGATCCAGAAATACCTATTCGACAAAATCCAAAATTTAGTGAAGGTATCCTTTTTAAGGAGGTGGAAAACAATTTGGTTGAATTAATTAATTATTTGAAGCAGGATCAACAAGTTGATTTATTGTTTTTAGTTGCACATATTGGACTATCTAAGCAACTTTTGCTGTCTAATAATCCAGCAGTAAAAGGAGTCGATTTTATTTTCGGAAATGATACTCATGAGCGGATTCGTAAACCCATTCAAGGGAAATATGCTGTTGTACTTGAGCCAGGCTCTTTTGGGTCGTTTGTCGGGAAACTTGATTTAACGATTAAAAATAAAAAGATGATAAAATATGAGTATGAGTTGATAGAAGTCAATCCGAAGAAATATAAGGCAAATCCGGTAATGCAGAAAAAAATTGAGCTTGCAACAAATAAATTCAGGCCAAAAATGGAAGAAATATTAGGTTATACCGCTACTCCTTTGTACAGGTATTTGGTTATAGAAAATAATATGGATAATTTTATTACGGATGCCTTATTGTGGAAGTCAGGAGCTGATATTGCAGTGTCGAATGGTTTTAGATTCGGCGTGCCAATAGTACCGGAAGAAAATAAAGTAAAGGCCATAACGAGAGAGGATTTGTGGAGAATGATTCCTGTGGACGAGAAAATGAAAGTTGGAATGGTAAGCGGAAAGCAAATTTGGGAATGGATGGAGAAAGAATTAAATCATGTTTTTTCTCAACATGCTAAAGAAAGATTTGGAGGTTGGTTAATTCGTTTTTCTGGAATGAATATAACTTTTGATAGTTCCAAAGAATTTGGCAAACGACTAATCTCCATAAACGTGGGAGGGAAACCTATCGATCTGACTAAAACCTATTCTATGGCTTCTTGTAATCGGACAGGAGAACCTTTGCATGTCTTATGTAGGATGCAGCATGCTCAAGACGTAGAAATTAAGCCTTATACGTTGCATGAAGCATTAACAGAATATTTATATCAGCATAAGGTTATTCAACCTCAGATAGAAGGCAGAGCGGTTGCGGTAGATTTAAAACAACCCTATTTTTCAGAAGTTCCGAATGTAGGATATCAATTTAGATAAACATGAAAAACATAACATTATTAAGTAGCTTGACCATGAGCTTAGCCGTATTTGTTTCTTGTCAATCGGTAAAAAAGGAACAAAATAAAGGTACTGGTACTGAAACAGAACAAGGTGCAAAAAGTATAGAAGTTGCGGAATCAGTACAATTTGAAGATGTAAATGGAAAACATGTGAATACAGCATCCTTAAAAGGTAAAGTGGTATTTATAAACTTTTGGGCGACCTGGTGCCCTCCTTGTATCAAGGAAATGCCCTCTATACAAGCATTATATAATAAATTCAATCCTGCGGATGATATTGTTTTTTTGTTAGTGGATGTGGATGGCGATTTAGAAAAATCATCAGCATTTATGAAAAATAATCAATTGAATATGCCGATTTATAAACCAACAGCTAATTTGCCTAGTTCGTTTATTCAAGGAGCGATCCCTACTACAGTCATCTTGGATAAAAATGGGGCAATGAAGGCTAGAATAGAAGGAGGAAGGGATTATAATACAGCGGAGATGGAGAACGGAATAAGAGCCCTTTTGAAAGAATAAAAATAGGCTTATTTGTAACCTTCATTCTGTGATTTTTATTATAGGGTAGTTTTACGGAATAATGTATGCCAATAAAGTGATAACTTTGTTGCCAAATCCCATTAAAGATTAGTATTAAACCCCCATTAACATGAGAAAAGTTTCTTTATTTATCGCCATGAGTTTGGATGGTTATATAGCGACAAAAGATCATCAATTGGACTTTCTGAAGTTGGTAGAGCGTGAAGGAGAAGATTATGGTTATGGAAATTATATTGCCAACGTAGATACCATAATCATTGGTAGGAAAACCTATGATTATGTGAAAGAACATATAGGTTTAAGTCATTATCAGCAATCCGAATGTCAAGTCATAGTATTAAGTCGAACAGCATATCCTGTAGATGGAAATATTCGATTTTATCAGGGAAATCTTTTAGATTTATTAATGGAATTAGGAGATAAACCTGGGAAAAAAATATATTGCGATGGGGGAGCAGAAGTAATCAACGAATTTTTAAAATTGGAATTAATTGATGAAATGACTATTTCTATCATACCAATTCTTTTAGGAGATGGAATTCGTTTATTTACTGAAAATAAAATGGAAATGCAGATGACCTTACTATCATCCACTTCTTTTGATTCTGGATTAGTGCAGGTTCATTATAAATTTAATTAATAAGTCGAATTGAAAATGCCACTAACAAAGTTATTATCTAAAGATCATTTGCTTAAGGAAGACCCTAAACTCGAGCAACAATGGACTCAATTTCAACAGTTAATTCAATTAATCGAAGAGCGAAACTTATCTGATGATTTGCTAAATAAATTAAATACGGAAATTGAGAAAGTAAATCATGTAGAGGAAGATGCTAAATCTCTTCAAAAAGTAATTAAATCGTCTCAAAACCAGATGATTCGACTGCTTGAGAAAGAGGCTAAAATAGTTCCTCAAGGTTATTATCGAAACTTATGGCTTGCATTAGGGATGTCGACTTTTGGGATACCTTTGGGAATAATCTTAGGATTAAGTATGGGAAATATGGGATTTCTTGGAATAGGATTGCCCATTGGCCTTGGAATAGGCGTGGCGGTGGGTTCAATGTTTGATAAAAAGGCAGCTGACGAGGGGAGACAATTGGCTATTGAACTAAAATAACAGATAGTATCACAACTATTCGAGTTACTTAGCACGATATAAAGAAAAGCCCAACAAAATTTATCTGTTGGGCTTTTCTATTTATAGTTGACTGCATGGTTAGGTTGCTAACGACGCATTGCTGTCTATTAATGTTGTACTAAATCATATTTTCTGACATAATCTACTTCAAATACGGCTGGAAACGCAGCATCATCTATTCCTTTTTGGCCTCCCCAATTACCTCCAACGGCTAAGTTGATAAGCCAATGGAATTCTTGATCAAAAGGCCAACTTTCAAAACCTTTGCCTTCGTTATCGAAATGAAAGATTTCTTCATTGTCTACAAAACCTTTGATGTATGTTGGTGTCCAGTCTACTCGATATAAATGGAATTTGCTGGTCGCATTTTTTATCTTTTTGGTAGCTGTTTTCTGCGTGTTGATGGAATGGTGGTAGGTTTTGCTATGAGCCGAAATGTGAACAACATCCTGATCGTAACCAACATGTTCCAAGATATCAATTTCTCCTGATGCTGGCCAACCTCCATAGACCGATTCAGTAGGTAACATCCAAATCGCTGGCCAGGTTCCTCTGCCTACAGGAACTTTGGCTCTGGCTTCAAATCTGCCATATTTAAAATCTGCTTTCTTCTTGCTTACAAGTCTCGTTGAAGTAAATTTTAATCCTTCTTTTTCCTCCTTAATGGCTGTAATTTTCAAAACACCATTTTTTACCTCGGCATTTTTGATTTCAGCATGGGTATAATATTGTAATTCATTATTGCCCCAGCCATTCCATTTGGAGCCTATGTCATAGGACCATTTGGTTGAATCGGGTAATCCTTGGTAATTAAACTCATCTGACCAGGAAGGTTTCTTTTTAAATTGAAATTCTTTTGTTTTTGTTGATTTATTATTACTACCAACTTTTTCTTGCGCATGGCTTTCTAAACTGAATAGCGTGAACAGTAAGGTAGATATACCAAGCAAATAATAATTTTTGTTACAAAGATTCATACGGCCTATTAAATTAGTTTTAGGTAAACATTCTAAATTACATAATTATTTTATTTCCAGGATTGTTTTTTGATTGAGAGGATTTTTTAGCTCACTGTGAATTTAATGGATAAATAAAATAGTCTACTAAACTTGTAGATATTATTTTTATTGTCTTATATTTATTTACTTTTAGTAGACAAAAGACTTACTATAAGCGCATTTACCAATTTCAATTTGAAAAATAAAAAACTTATATGAGAGAAAAATTAAACAAATTCAGTTTCTTCCTAATTTGCTTTTCGTTAATTTCAATAGCCTATGGACAGCAAAAACCCAATGTAGTGGTTGTATTGGTGGATGATTTGGGGTATTCGGATCTAGGTTGTTATGGAGGAGAAATTCCTACTCCAAATATTGATGCTTTAGCAGCGCAGGGTGTAAAATTTAGTAATTTCTATAATGCGGCCTGTTGTTGTCCTTCAAGAACAGCATTATTGACAGGTATTTATCCGCATGAGGCTGGAGTTGGCCACATGATGGAGGATAAAGGGGAAGATCATCCAGCATATCGAGGTCATCTGAATAACAAGAATGTCACAATAGCTGAAGTGTTGAAGTCTGCAGGGTATTTTACAGCCATGACAGGGAAATGGCATGTTGGACAAGCAAGGGGAGTTATTCCTTCAAATAGAGGATTTGATCGTTCTTTAAATGCTCCTGCAGGTGGATTTTATTATGGAGATGGCAAGAACGCTAAACTATTTCTCGATGGAAAACCCATTGCAAATGATAGTCAAGAATTACCTAAAAACTGGTATTCTACAGATTTATGGACGCAATTTGGATTATCGTTTATAGATGAGGCAGTCGCAGCCAAAAAACCTTTCTTATTATACTTGGCGCATAATGCCCCTCATTTTCCATTGCAGGCACCACAAGAAGAGATTGATAAGTTCAGAGGTAAATATAAGGCGGGTTGGAAAAAGTTCAGAGAAGATCGCTATCAAAAGCAAATATCCTTAGGCCTTATTCCGGCATCGTATAAGCTTCCTCCTATGAACCAAAATGTTCCGGATTGGGAAAGTTAAACAGAAGCTGAAAAGGATAAATACGACCATCTCATGGCGATTTATGCGGCGGTTGTTTCTAGATTAGATCAAAGCATTGGAAACCTTGTTCAGGGTTTGAAGGATAAGGGAGTTTTCGAAAATACACTGATATTATTTGTTTCGGATAATGGAGGTAATCCTGAGCCTAGCGCATTAGGTAAATACATAGGTAATAATCCTGGGGATTCTCAATCGGATATATTTCTTGGACAAGGTTGGGCTGAGGTTAATTGTACCCCGTTCTGGTCATATAAGCACCATACTCATGAAGGAGGAATAGCTACGCCTGGAATTATTTCATGGCCAGCAGGAATTGCTCAGCAGTACAAAGGATCAATTCAACGACAATCGGCACACATCACCGATATTATGGCCACTTTAGTGGATTTGGCTCAAGCAAAATATCCTTCGCAATATCAGGGTAAAACCATTACTCCGCTGGTAGGGGTGAGCTTGTTACCTGCCTTGAAAGCAAAAGAGATTAAAAGAAAAAATCCTATTTTCTGGGAACATGAAGGCAATAAAGCCATCTTGCAAGGGAAATGGAAGCTCGTTGCTGAGTATACGGATGATTGGCAATTATATAATTTAGAAAATGATAGAACAGAATTACATAACCTTATCTTAGATAATCCAAAGAAAGCTGCCGAACTTAAATCATTATACGAATCATGGTTTACAAAAATTAAAGCAGAGCCTTGGAACAGGCAAGTAAAATGGTTTTACAATTATGAACAAGCAAAGAATGAATCGGATTAAATGGATGGATACTTTTAGAACCTCGTTGTCCTTGTTGCTTTGTATGCTGATTTTTAATGTATCTGGACAAGTGCAATCTTCAAGTTCTAAAAAGGCAGTTGCTAGAAAAGCTCCTAATATTATACTGATCTTATCGGATGATTTGGGCTTAGGTGATATATCTGCCTATTATGGAAGGTATAAAACACCGAATATAGATCGATTGGCTCAGGAAGGTATCCGGTTTAACAATTACTATAGTGCATCGCCTATTTGTTCTCCATCTAGGGCTGGTATTTTAACTGGGCAACAGCCCGCAAAATTGCATTTCACCACTTTTCTGAATACGAAAGCAGATAATAAGCGAAAAAAACAAGTTGATTTTTTAGATCCTGAGGTTATAACCATTGCTGATTTATTGAAAAGCAAGGGCTATGCAACAGCACATTTCGGTAAATGGCACATGGGTGGTGGGAGAGATGTGACAAATGCGCCAAATTTCGATCAATATGGATTCGATGAATGGTCAAGTACCTATGAAAGTCCTGACCCTGATCCTGCTCTAACGGCAACAAACTGGATTTGGAGTGATCAGGATAGCATCAAACGTTGGAATAGAACGGCTTATTTCGTAGATAAGACCCTTGCTTTTTTAGAAAATAATCCAGATAAACCTTGCTACATTAATTTATGGACAGATGATGTGCATACCCCTTGGGTTGCAGGAGATGATGAGGTAGGTCGATATCCTGGTAAACCGCAGGAAGAAAAAAGTTTTCAAGCGGTGTTGCAGCAATTTGATGCTCAAATTGGAAGATTAATGAAAGGTTTGAAAGATTTAGGGATCGATGAAAATACCATAGTCATTTTCACGAGCGATAACGGCCCCATGCCTAACTTTCGTCAGGATCGTTCTGCTGGTTTTAGAGGAAGTAAACTTTCTTTATATGAAGGTGGGATTAGGTTGCCTTTTATTATTCGATACCCAGGTGTTATTAAGCAAGGTGTTGTAGACAGTGTATCTATTTGTTCTGCATTGGATTATTTGCCTACGTTTAGCGCTATTGCTGATGTAGAGCTTAAGGACACGAAACAATTCGATGGGGAAAATAGGATGGAGGTATGGTTTGGAAAAGCAGATGGAAAAAGAAAACCTTTAATTTGGGAATATGGCAGAGACGATACTACAGCCTATAATCTTCCTAAAAATAACAATAGAAGTCCGGCAATGGCAATACGTGATCAGCAGTGGAAATTTTTAATGAATCAGAATCAAACAAGGTTAGAATTATACGATCTATCAAAAGATCAATTGGAAAAAGTAAATTTAATTGATCAATATCCTCAATTGGTTAAAGAATATCAGCAGCAATTATTGAATTGGTGGGGTAAACTGCCAGTATTTAGGAATTAAATATGTATTTGCTTTAAAATGAAACAGGTGCTTTTTTTTAGCACCTGTTTCATTTTATTAGAGCTTTTATAATATCCTATCCCTATAATAGAAAAGAAAAGCATGTTGTTGTATGGAAGCTTTTGGAGCAAAGAATATGGGGAAAACTAATCCTTGTTCACCTTCTACAGGGAATGGAGTCGCGCTAAACTGATTTCGAGATAAATCAAGCTCAAATGCCAATTGATCTATGGTATTTGGCTTAACAAATTGAACCATCGTTTGTCGCAAGTGTACTCTAGTTTTAAAATCACTTAGTATTTCATAGTCAAAATACACCCATTTACCTGGGGTTACGTCTTCCGCTATGGTCACTCTGAATTCTTGTTGAGTAACTGGATCTTTTCGAAACAATTGAATATCAAAAGGTTCTTGACTATCTTCATAGTGAACATAAAATCCTAATTGATTAGTGGAAGGGTTAGATTTTGGAATTTCTAAATCTAATTCCTTACCATCAAAATAAACAAAATTGTACATAGCTACAGAACCTGTAGCAGGTAGTTCTTTCTTAAATATGACTTCGTTGGTGATGGTGTCCGTTAAGGTTACTAATCGGGTTTTTTCTTCAAAATATGGGAAAGTTACCGAATGACCTAAGTAAGAATTGCTATTTCTGATAAAAGCACCATTCTTCACATTCTTACCATATATGGTGGTATCTACCGCTAAACGAATTGGGTTAGGACCATCATAATAACCATTTATTATGACATGCATAGCTCTTTCACCTGTGAAATTTTCTTTATTACATGAAGAAAATAAAAACAGTATAAGGCCAAGTATAGGGAGTTGTTTAAAAATTACTTGTTTGATAAACATAATTTATAATTCTAAATTTTTTGAAAACATGATGTTGTTATTGTAGATGTAATCTGAGAAAATAAAAAATTTGGAAGACGCACTGGTTGCAGAAGGGACAGGTACAGCAGAACTGAGCAAATTCCAATTGTAACTTGTTCCAGCGGTTACAAATTCATTTGTTCCGGCTTTATATAAATAGGCTCTAAAAAATGTTGCTGTCGGCTGTCCATTATATGTTTGCCCAACGGTACTAAAAGTGTCAAAACTAATAGATTCCGATACTTCAAATGGCTTCACATTTTTTAATCGTGCAAACTCCACATATACTTTAGGTGTTAAATAATATTTCCCGAAGGCAATATCGACTGGCCCTTTATATTCTAAATTTTTTGGCATATAAATATATTGCACTCTAATTTTACCATCTTCTTTAGGAGGTATTATTGGAAAATCATGTAATTTTCCTTCTAAGTATAAATAGGACAACTTGATAGGGTCAGAACCTTTTATTAGGGTCTTTTCCAACACGATTTTACCTGATTCTTTTTCAGTTATCGTCATTTCAATTTCTTTCTGATCATCAGAAAAAGTATAAGCAGCACCAAAGTTTATTGGATTATTACGACCAATTGTTTGCTCGACTGTGATGGTGTCAATTTTTACTTCCAACGTGTTTTCACTGGCATTGTATCCCGAAATTGAAACAGTTATCATACGCTTGTTATAAAGAAATTCTCCATTTTCTTTTGAACAAGAAAAAAATGTTATTAATGTAATTAAGAGTATGTAAAAAGATTTGTTATGAATTGTTTTCATACTAGTTTTCTAAATATTAAAATGAATAACCTATACCAATACTAAATGAAGCACCTATTTTACGGTTATAGGTTTCAATATCTCCAATTCTGCGTTTGGTTTTTCCGCCAGTTTCAGTTTCTAAATATCCTTCTTCGTACTTTTGTGAGAATCCGTATTTCCATTCGTAAATCTGACTCCATTCTTGTTCTGGGATTTCAGAATTAGCTAGTCCTCTCCACTTATCTAATACTTTGTAAGTATCTGTGCTATTGATGTAATATCTAAATGGGCTATTTAACAAATTACTTAGGTTTAGTTTTACTTCTAATTTACGATCTCGGAGAAACTTATAACTTAATTGGGCATCAAGTTGATGGCGAGGTCTTTCATACTCTACAAGTGATGGCTCCATACTAGTCATAAAGGTTTTATAGCCCATATAATTATAAGCTACATTCGCACCTAATCGATCGGCACTGTATTGTAATCCTGCGTTGTATATGACTGGTATTTGTCCAAAAAGAGGTCTTTTATCGATCAAAAATTTCTTGGTTCTGTAAGAATATTTTTTACCATAAATATCATCTTCCATAGACAGGCCTTCAAACTGAGCAGATTGCACAATCGAATTTTGCAAAGTAATATTTCCACTGAAATATAGATTTTCAAAAAATCTCCAATCGGAAGATATGAAACCTAGGTTTTTACGAAAATCAAATTCCCAACCTTTAACTTTTGCCCATTCGGAATTATTGGTAGTAACATACACTTTATAAGATGTATCCATGGTTTGGCGATAGTATTCAATAGGATTATCGAAGTATTTATAAAAGAATCCTATCGAAATAACTTCATCTGCATTAGGATACCATTCTAAACGGAAGTCTAAATGATCAATAACAGTTGATAATACACCTTCATTTCTCCGGAATGAACCTCCTAAGGCAGGATCCTGTCTTACCATTCTGGAATTCTCAATTAAAGCTGGTCTTACAACAGATTTAGAATAAGCCGTACGTATATTAAAATCTTTAAATGGTGTGACGGTTAAACTAGCTGATGGTAAATACCGCCAGGTCTGTTCTTCTGTTTCCGGATCAGCCATCATACTGACAATTCTACCCGTTACTGGATCCACATAACGCTGGTTTTGTAAATCGATAGATCTACGATCTTCAGTACGTTCGTTGAAGCCATCTTTGCTTTCTTTATATTGATAATATTCAGCCCTCAATCCCCAAACCAATCGTAGCCAAGAAGTAATTCTATTATCCATCATTCCAAACACAGCCTGATTAACATTACCTCCTTTATATCCACTTAAATTTACTGGATTCGGATAGTATAATAAATCCGTTAAAGGATTCTTAAACTCTAAATATTTGCCCCATTCTTGAATAGGAACAAAGGAATTTGCTCCACCTCCGATTGGTAGGATAATCCAATTATACTCACCATCCCTTTGGAGGTATTGATATCCGGACTTAACATGTTGTTTTTGTCCAAAAAGAGAGAAACCATAGTCTACCGCACCTTCTGCAATATGATTCGTTTCTATATAATGATATTGATTTCTAGTTAATAGCGGACTTCCTAACGAACTTATATTAGTTGGTCTAGGTATATAAAACTTATCATTCAGCGTATGTGCCACATCTAACCAGGATTCTATAGCATCTTGTTCTTGGTTATTCACCTTGTTACGAGCTAGGTTCCATGTAAATTGAAAATTACCAATTTGATGTTCTCCATTGATGCGGTTTTGTAGGATGTCAATGAACTTCGGACGGTCAAATTCACGCATTACTGCTTCTCGATCCTCACTTATTTCAGGACCCCAACCCGATATATTGGAAAATTGATTATTGAAACTTCGGTTGTAAAAATTCCTAGCAGTAATTTTGTGGTTTGCTGATTGCCAGCCTATATTAAGTAGGCCTCCTAAATTAGTGCTGAAATTATATTGATTCCCAAAGTTTGGTCTTATTATTTCTCCTGTCTCCGCATCAAATACTTTGTTGGTTGGACGCGCAAAATCACCTCTTGCAAAATCCGAGATATAATCAATGCTTTGTTCATTGCGATAACTGATGGAACCTACTAAACCAAACTGACTCTTTTTGAAAGAATAAATCCTGCCCAAACTAAATTGATAATTCTGACTAGGTTTAGCGACATATTTACGTGCTCCAAATCGTTCCATGCCCCCGATACGCTTATTTTGTTCGGCAATCATCTCTGGCGTAATGGCAGTGACACCTTCCGGAACAGGATCATAAGGTTTCGCTGGATTATAATTAATTCCATCAAATGCAAACAAATTATCAGGGAAATGATCCCTACCACCGTCATCAAAGCCTAAGTAATCATACTTTCCTCGTCCATATCCGATAAAATCTTTACCTGTTGTACCTTGAATATACTTAGTTCCGATATTGATGGAAGTGAAATTTTTCTCAGGAATAGCCAGTGTATTGATCTGAACCAAACCACCTCCAAACCCGAAACTCAAATCAGTTGTACTCGTTTTATTGACAATGACATTATCAATCAAATTGCTTGGAATGATATCAAATTCAAAATCTCGAACCGGTCTTATACGTCTATAACTTTACAGTTTTGTAGAAAAACTTAAAGTAAGATGAA
>DAIQBS010000031.1:0-44476 GCA_036781025.1 Sphingobacterium sp.
TGCCCTCATCGCAAGGACGGCAGTTCTTGGCAGGCTTCGTCTATATATTCAGGCTATGCCTGAACCTAGTTCAACCGTCATCGCGAGCCTGCGAAGCGATCTCCGAACTATGCTAATGAGATTGCTTCTTCGGTGCCCTCATCGCAAGGACGGCAGTTCTTGGCAGGCTTCGTCTATATATTCAGGCTATGCCTGAACCTAGTTCAACCGTCATCGCGAGCCTGCGAAGCGATCTCCGAACTATGCTAATGAGATTGCTTCTTCGTTGCTCTCATCGCAAGGACGGTGCAATTTGGTCAGGCGAAGCCTGATTTAAAAGGTTTCGCCAATAAAAACTCAAACTATTTCGCCATCCTCTCATATCTCCCATCTCCCATCTCAAATCTCCTCTAAAAATCAAACTTAATCCTTGCCCGCACTCCCCAAGCAGGTGCTTCCGGATGATCCAGGTAGTTCAAGCGTTTCACTACATCGACACGTAAGATTTTAAAGATATTGGCGATACCTGCACTTGCTTCCATATAAGGTTTGTTTCCAAAAGTGTAGGATGTTTGTTGACCTTCGCTATTGGTTTGCCAAGCATAGATATTGTTGTTTAATGATGGATTATTACTATCCCTTAAACTTCCATAAACGCCCTTGAAACTGAAAACTTCGCGAAGTTTTAATTTTTTAAGCAATGGAATTTTATTGAAGATAAATCCATTCATGTAATATTGAACATTGACTGAAGCATGCTTATCTGAAATAAACTCCATAAAATTCATCAAATTGTACGATTGCAACTGATAAGCATAAGTCTGGTTGGCACGATGAATATTTAAAACTGGGAATGAAAGATTATTTCCCAAAATATACGTTCCATCCAAATTAATATCTGCATATCCTAATTGGGATAAATAGAGTCTTTTAAAAATTCCGGCTGAGAAATTATGGTAAGCGCTTTCTCCTCCAAATAAACCTTTTATTCCAGCAGCATAGTTGAAATTAAAAATGGGATATCCATTGACAATAGGGGTTCTATACAATTTTCCTTGAAAGTATTCTTCATTCGGAGCATAGCGTAAACCTACATTAAATTCCGTATTTTTCATTTCTTGAAAATTCCTGTAAATACCATTTTCTTGTGGTAAGCGAAAAGCTAATACACCAGCTGGATTTTGCTTCCAAGTGGATAGTCCCGCATTCACAGACAAGTTATTACTAAATTCGACCTTATAATCCAAGCGGTACACCTCATTGTATAAATAACTTTTATTTTCTCCGCGTTTGAAGGATAGCAACACATTATCTTCCTGTATAAACTCTAAGTTTTGTCCAGGGATTTTCGTGTCATAAGATGCGGAAAGACGTACATAATGTTGCGGAAACTTGTAAATTGATTTATTGTTCAAGGAATAAGTTCCGCTTAGAAAATACTTCCACTTTTGATCTTCGAAACCGTAGGCACCATAACCTTCCATATAGAAGCGCTTACTCAATCGATCTGTTGTTCGGCCACCTACACGTAGTCTAAATCCTTCTACTGGATT
This sequence comes from Sphingobacterium sp., assembly GCA_036781025.1. Classification (GTDB taxonomy): domain Bacteria; phylum Bacteroidota; class Bacteroidia; order Sphingobacteriales; family Sphingobacteriaceae; genus Sphingobacterium. Next base: position 1,533 of record DAIQBS010000031.1, read on the forward strand.
ATAAGAATAAAAGGTGTTTACAGGGCCAATTTCTATAGGACCAGCTTGCTTATATCCTGAGAAAACGAGTGCAGAAATGTCCATAAATGTTCTAAAAGACGGCATTTGCTGTAAACTGTCAATATTCTCATAAATAACCTTTTCGGAGGCCTGTAGAGGTTCTAATCGCATATTTGCCCATAAGGATTCCTCCTCAGCTTTTGGTTTTTCAACTTGCTGGGATACAATATATTTATCCGGAACTTGATATATACTATCCGGACGTTCAACGCCATTTTGGTAATTATCTATTAATACCACTCGCTTTCCTTTTACTCCTTTTCCTTTATCAGTGATGGAAAAGTCGATCCCTAAACTGGATTTGCTGAGGTAATATTTCTGATCTTCATTCTTTTTAAAGGCTAATTCGATATCCAAATCACGAACGAAATTCAAATTAATATCATCATTTACCGTCATTTCAGCTCGTTGAACCGCATACTGCCCATCTAATGTGATGTATAGTTTACCTTTAAATAACAAGTCAGCTTTATTCCTTGGAAAGAAACTGAGTTCCACTAAATAAGGCTGACTTGTTTTAATGGTATCTGTAATATAATATCGGTAGAATGTAGGGGCTGAATTTGCAATTGGACTTAAAAACTGATTGGTTAAAATATGAATATTGTTATCATAAATTTCCACTTCATCGTATAGTCGATTAAAATACTTGCTCAAACCGTCATTATCGACAAATTTAGAGTCAAACTCTGCTTTTCTTTCGGCAAGAATATACTGTTTCTTCGCATTAGGATCTTGACGATAGTAGATTTTGGAGAATTTTTCCTCCATATAGGCTGGTAATAAAAAATTGTTTCCTGCACCAGTGCTGTCATCGTCTTGAAATAAGAACTGATATTTATTGAAAATCTTTTTATTCTTAAACTTAGCGTCTAAATTACTTAGGCCTAAGCTGATTTTTTCATACTGATCGAATTCTGCCAGCTTTTGACCTGTTAATCGATTTTCATCGCGATGCTCAACCACTTTGCGAATTAATTCTACCGCAGGATTATTTTTGTTTGAATATTTTAATCGCTTTGGGGCAGTAACTACTACTTCTTCGATACTGTTCGATGGAAATAGCATCACGCGAATGTTTTGATTTAATTCTTTGCTTAATGGATATTCTTCCGAGGTGAATCCTACGGAGCTCACTTGAATAGCCTTGTAAGTATTGGCTATGCTTAAGCTGTATTCACCATCAACATTGCTGGTGGTTTTCAAATTTTTATCTCCTCCAACGACTGTAATAGTAGCGTATGGAATAGGTTCATAACTATCTGCATTGAACACTTTCCCCGTGATATTCACTTTTTGCTGTGCCCAGACAGAGGGAAGCTGTATGCTAATGAAAATGAAAATAATTAAACGTAGTATGTGTGTTTTCATAATATTACTTTTTGACTATTTTATCTCTTTGTTCAAAAAGTAATGCAAATAACAGTTAAAATTTTCAAATTAAAAAACTTCAAAATGTGGAAATGACGAATTCATGATAATTTTATGGGAACATTTAGGAGTTATGACATTTGTTTTACGATTTCATATGGTTGTTTGACTTTTGTTTTAGTCCTATAATCACTATAGTGGTATTTTCGAAACTGTGCATTATCCGTTTATAAGAGCTGTTGATTATTATTGCTGTTTTGATAAGAATTAGTCTTCAATAGGACAATTGAAGATAGATAAATCTTGTTTAAACAAGGATCTCCTTCGAATCTTCATCGGTTCTTCATCGAATCTCAATTGAAAAAATACGAATAAGATCCGATGGAGATTACTTTCAGATCAAAATAACTTTAAAGGATTGATAGGCTTAGGTGTATGCGAAATTTAGTGTTGGATCAGTTCTTTAGGAAGGTTGGTTGGTAAACATATTTGGTCATTTTGTAAAACAATTTTATCTTAAAATTTTAGCAAAATAAATAAATTGGATGTTTTATGAATTTATTGCAAATATTTCCAACATTAAATGCTTGTTTTTCATTAGTTATGATGGTATATGCCTCTATTTCGTTTAAACCAAGTTTTTCACAAATGATAATTATTTTCTCAAAATGTAGCTAAATTTATTTTAAATTATTTTATTTTATATGTTATTGATTATGAGGTATTTAATTGTGTGTATTTAATACAATATGCTAAATTTTCATTTTTTTTAGCTAAAAATATATATAGATTTGTCAGCAAAATAATGCCTATATATGACAAATCTAATTAGTAATCAACTGGCCAAACTAGGTATACAGCCCCTTGATCCAGTGTATTTTCAGCTTTCCGTTCCCGAATTAGTCGAACATGCCATCCAAAAAAAAGAAGCCCATTTATCCGAAACTGGGGCTTTATGCTTTCAAACAGGACAATTTACTGGTCGATGCCCCGAATCACGATTCTTGGTGCATGATGATTTAACGGCAAATACCGTGAATTGGGGAAAAGTAAATAAGCCTGTGACCAATCAATTATTTGATCTTTTGCTGCATCGCGTAAGCTTATACCTTTCTGATATCCCATTATATGTGAGAACGGTGCAAGCTTGTAATCATGAGAAATATGCGCAGGAGGTTTTAACGGTAACAGAAGGTCCTTGTCAGGATATTTTTGTGCATAATATGTTCATCAATAAACCAGAGAATGAACAAAGAGAAATAGATTGGACAGTATTGGTTGCATCTCGAATGGAGGTTGCTGATTATGCGGAATTAGGTTTGCCAACAGCGCATTGTGTTTTGTTGGATTTATCCAGACAAGTGGTGTTAATTATTGGAACGGCATATACTGGAGAAATTAAGAAAAGTATTTTTAGTGCATTAAATTATTACTTGCCTTTAAAACATAAGGTTCTTACCATGCATTGTGCAGCAAATGTGGGTAAAAATAAAGATACCGCCTTATTTTTTGGCTTATCAGGAACTGGTAAAACGACCTTATCTTCTGATGAAGGCAGGTATTTGATAGGTGATGACGAGCATGGTTGGGCAAATGATGAGGTGTTTAATTTTGAAGGAGGATGTTATGCAAAGACAATAGGATTGTCTGCGCAACAAGAACCTCAGATTTTTAATGCCATCAAATTCGGTTCATTATTAGAAAACGTCACTTATAAACCTGGAACCAGAGAAGTAGATTATGAAAATGCAAGCATCACGGAGAATATGCGTGCGTCTTATCCTATCGAGCATTTGAGCAATATAAACCCGACGGGTCAGGATGCTGAACCCGAACATATATTCTACCTTAGTGCCGATGCTTTTGGCATCTTACCAGCAATATCAAAATTGAATGCAGAACAAGCCATGTATTATTTTTTAAATGGCTATACGGCAAAAGTTGCGGGAACTGAATTAGGTGTGAAAACCCCTACAGCCACCTTTTCAGCCTGTTTTGGAGCGGCATTTTTACCTTTACATCCGATGCATTATGCAGAGATGTTGAGAGAGAAATTAGTGGCAAACCTAAAAATTCAAGTTTGGTTGGTAAATACAGGTTGGGTAGCTGGACCTTATGGTATTGGAAGACGTATTTCATTGACCTATACCAGGCAGCTCATCCGTTCAGCGATGAACAACCATTTAGGAGATGCAGGCTTTGAGCTGGATCCGGTATTTGGATTAAAAATTCCTAAGGAATGTCCAGGTATACCAGCGAAGTTATTGAACCCTAAAAAAATGTGGGATAATGAAGAGGCCTATGATGAAATGGCCTTGAAATTGAAAACAATGTTTGATGAAAATTACCTGCAATTTGTCGCTTCGGAAACCTTAGTAAAATAGCTTATTTCAAACCAATTAGCATATAGCTAAGATTTTTACCATATGAGCATACAAACATTAGAGCAGTTCATCACCGAACAGCAAGCCCAGTTTCCTCAAGCAAAAGGCGAATTTACACGATTGCTTCAAGCCATTTCTTTGGCCGCGAAAATAGTACATCGGGAAGTGAATAAAGCTGGATTAGCGGATATCCTTGGTAAACAGGGTAGCCAAAACGTTCAAGGCGAAGAACAACAGAAATTAGATGTCTTTGCAGATCATTACTTTTTGGATATCCTTAAAAAAGGTGGTGAATGTTGTTATTTAGCATCCGAAGAACATGAAGAAGGATTAGACCTTTTAAAACAATCTAACTATCCTGTCGGAAAGTACATGGTTTATTTTGATCCTTTGGATGGTTCATCAAATATTGATGCCAATGTTTCTGTAGGAACTATTTTTTCGATTTATCGACGCATTTCTGCTTCGGGTGATTTACAAGAGGAAGATTTTACCCAAACCGGTAGACAGCAAGTTGCGGCGGGCTATGTGATATATGGCTCATCGACGATGTTGGTTTATACCACAGGTAAAGGGGTGAATGGTTTTACATTAGATCCTTCAATCGGAGAGTTCTGCCTATCACATCCTCAGCTTCGTATTCCTGAACTTGGAAAAACATATTCGGTTAATGAAAGTAATTACAATCAGTTTTCTCCGGCAATAAAGCAATATTTACAATTCTGTAAAGAATTAGATCCTAGCAGCAATAGACCTTATTCTTCCAGGTATATTGGTTCTCTGGTAGCGGATTTTCATCGTAACCTAATTCAAGGAGGGATTTTCTTATACCCAGAAACGGCCGTTTATCCAGCAGGTAAATTAAGGTTGATGTATGAATGTAACCCTTTAGCTTTCGTCGCTGAACAAGCTGGGGGTAATGCAAGCACAGGAGCCATATCCATCTTAGATATTAAGCCTAATGCCTTACATCAACGCTGCCCTTTGATAATCGGTAGTTCAAAAATGGTAGAAAAAGTTATGACTTATATTGAAGAAGAAGTTTTATCAATTTAGGTATGAGACAATAGACATTAGACAATAGATTTGAATTTTGAACCACTGAGTAAATGATTCACATGAAAAAAACTGAATATTTTTTCCACTCATTAAACTCATTTAAATCAGGTCCTCAGTGGTTCAAAATACTCACTTCTCAAATCTAAAAGAGATTGCTTCTTCGTTCCCCTCATCGCAATGATGAGCGGTGCTAGGTCAGGCTCCGCCTGATTACACCTGCGTAGCAGGTGCAAACTCGGCCCATTTTCAGCGGCGGAAAAACAACAATAACATCGTGGCTCAGAGCGTCGGGAATGGCCTAGGAAGAGCGTAGCGAATTCCAGCCATCAAAGATGTTTTGGTTGTGTGTAATTGCCTTGCGGGAAAAGCCGTCTTAAATGGGCCAAAGAGTTTTGGTTCCTTTTGCTCTTTCAAAAGGAACTAGGCCTTCCGCGGCTATGAGCGGACTTAGAAAATAGTATTTAGTATTGAGTACTTAGTATTTAGAGGTGGAACTTGGCTTTTTTTTGAACCACTGAATAAATGATTCACATGAAAAAAACGGAATATGATTTCTAACTTATTGAATATTTTTTCCACTCATTAAACTCATTTAAATCAGGTCCTCTTAGTTCAAAACTCTCACATCTCGAATCTAAAAAAGATTGCTTCTTCGTACCTCATCGAAAGGACGCGCAGTTCTAGGTCAGGCGAAGCCTGATAAAATAAAGTCAGGCATATTCTCAAATCTATTGTCTCCTATCTCAAACCTAAAATACACAAAATCACCTTATCCCTTCAAAAACTAAATACTAACCCTATATTTGTATCATATATAGCAGAAAACAACAATTTGCGAGTTTTTCTTTCCTTTTTATAATCACCATTAGCATATCATTATTAAAAGGAAAGAAAAAAAACACAACTCTTATGAAGGAAAAATTATTAAAAAAGCTGGTCAGTATAAACAATTGGCGGATGCAAAAGATTTCCAACAGAAATTTTTTAATCGTTTTGGCTTTTTTGGTAGGTATTGTTGGTGGGCTCGCTGCGGCATTATTAAAAGGGCTTACGCATTTCATTGCGGAAACCTTGCAAAATGACATTGAATGGCATTATAAATACCTGTTTTACTTAATTTTTCCATTAATAGGTATTTTTTTTAGTGTGTTATACGTTCGTAAATTTCTGAAAGGAAAGCACATGGATCATGGCATTACGCCGATTATTTATGCGATATCAAGAAGATCTAGTAAGATTGATTTACACAATATTTATTCGCAAATTTTCACCTCAGCATTAACTGTAGGATTCGGAGGGTCATCAGGTCTCGAAGCGCCTATAGCCTACAGTGGATCAGCTATAGGATCTAACATAGGACGATTTTTCGGTCTCAGCTATAAAGAGGTGACGATGTTATTGGCGTGTGGAGCAGCGGCAGGAATTTCTGGAGCATTCAATAGTCCGGTGGCAGGGATGATTTTTGCAATCGAGATTTTATTAACAGAATTTTCTATACCAGCGTTTATTCCTTTGTTAATCTCTTCCGCTTTGGCGGCTGTAATTTCCAGGGTTTTATATGCAGAACCCTTGTTTCATACGGCGGCAACGGAATGGGAAGTTGAAGCCTTGTTTTTCTATATTCTAATGGCTGTTTTAGTTGGTTTGTTTACCGTTTATTTTTCTAAAATATCTGCGGTTATTAAAACAGGAATAGGGAAGATTAAAAACCCTTATAATAAAGTTTGGTTCAGTGGAATCAGCTTGGGAATCATGATTTTTATATTCCCAGCATTGTATGGAGAAGGTTATTTGACCATTCAACAAATATTGGATGGACATTTTGATGCGATCGTTAAAAACTCCTTGTTTTCAGATTTTAAAGATATATGGTGGGTCGTTTTAGCATATACTATTTTGACGTTGTTTTCGAAATCCATGGCTTCATTGCTAACGATTTATGGTGGTGGAAATGGAGGGGTATTTGGACCTAGTCTTGTGATGGGAGGGCTACTTGGATTTGCATTTGCTTTTGGGGTTAATCAAACCGGAATTTTTCAATTAAATGTGCCGAATTTCGCAATGGCTGGAATGGCAGGGGCATTGGCTGGTATAATGCATGCGCCATTAACCGGTATTTTTCTTATCGCAGAAATAACTGGAGGTTATACCTTAATGGTTCCCTTGATGCTAGTTGCATCGATATCCTATTTAATCAATCGTTCCATTATGAAGCATTCCATCTATACGAAAGTTTTGGCGGAGTCTGGAGATTTGATTTCTTATGAAAATAAAGATCGAACGGTATTGAGCATGATGAAGCTAAGGTATGTTTTGGAGACTAATTTTGTACGATTAAATCCGAATGAAACTCCGCAAATGAGGCAATCGGATATTATTCATTCTAAACGAAATATCTTTCCTATAGTCGATGATGCTGGTAAATTTTTAGGAATTATTTATAGCGAACGTTTATTCTCTATTTTATTAGGGGAGGAGGAAGGTCGTGATAAAACCTTTAGTGTTTTGGCACAAAAGCCTGCAGATGTCATTTTGGAAACGGAGCCTATGGATTTGGTCATGACCAAAATGAATAAAGACGATGTGTGGATTTTACCAGTAACCAATAAAGAAGGGAAGTACTTAGGCTTTATCTCTAAATCCTCTGTGTTCAATAAATACAGGAATCTTTTAGTACGTCAAGGGCAGTATTTGGATTAGTCTAATGTGTACTCATTTTGGAGAATAGGTTTATCACAAGTACGCCAGCAACTATAAGTGTAATCCCTATAATGGCAGGTAAATCGGGTGTTTGTTTAAATATAAATAACCCGACAAGGGTGATAAACACGATTCCTATACCTGACCAAAGGGCATATGCTACACCTACAGGCATGGTTTTTAAGGTTAAACTTAAAAAGTAAAATGCGATCAGATAACCAATGACACATAGTAATGTCGGCTTCCATAAACTAAATCCTTCTGACTTCTTGAGGTAAGTAGTCGCGAAAATCTCCGAAACAATCGCTATGATAAGATATAGGTATTTCATGAATATTAGTTCGATTTAGCTGTCAAAGTTAATGTATAATATTTACTTAAATGAAATCCCTGTAAGTTTCATTTTGTTTTGTTTCTCATTTAGCTAGATTGATTCGGAACTGGCTTAGGGATGTTTGGTGTTTTTTATAATAATTGTGTTTTTAAGGAAAGGGCTAATCTAGTATAGTTAGTACTGTTGTTTATTTTACTAATTGAAATTAATTATGATATAAAATAAGCTTTTGTTTTTTTGTTTTCATTGAATTAAATAGCTTAGAAATGAGGGGTTTATTTTAAACTATTTAAATACCGATTTCATTAACATTAAATTAATTTGTTAACAAATGTTAAATCAAACAATAAATCTTAAATAATACGTTTATATAATGTGTAATAAAAATATTACGAAACGTATTAAAGCAAGATGATTAGTAAAAAACAGCATACATTTTTAAGAAGATCCATATTATTCATTAGTTCCGTAGCTATTCTTTCTAGTTGTTCGGAATCGAAATCCAAAGAAAAGGAAAATCAAAACAATTTATTAGCACTTCCAGTATATCGGGTACAAAAATCTGATGCCGTCACTGTAAAAGATTATTTGGGAACAATTGAAGGTAAGATTAATGTAGAAGTTCGTCCTCAGGTAGAGGGGTTATTAGAAGAAATTTATGTTGATGAAGGTTCTTTTGTTAAAAAAGGACAAGCTTTATTTAAAATAGACCCTTCCTTCTATCAGGAAGATTTAAATAATTCCCAAGCGAACGCAAATGTAGCAAAAGCTAAATTAAAGAATGCCCAATTAGAAGTTGATCGGTTAAAGCCTTTAGTGGAGAATGAAGTGATTTCTTCCGTGCGTTTAGCTTCGGCACAATCGGATTATGAAGTCGCAAAAGCTGGTTTAGACCAAGCCAATGCAGAAGTTCGTTCGGCAAAATTGAGTAAGGATTTCACGGTAATTAAAGCACCTGTAAATGGATATATTGGCCGAATACCTAAAAGGATAGGTAATTTGGTTGCCAAAGGAGATAAGGAGCCACTTACCTATTTGTCAGATATCCAGGAGGTTTTTGTATACTTTGCGATGAATGAGTCGGACTTCCTCTATTTTTCAAAAGCTCAAGCTAAAAAAGATAGTGTAGAAGGTAGGGCATTTGATAAGTTAAAAAAATTGACCTTCCCTAAGGTTACTTTAGTGCTTGCAGATGGTGAGGAATATCCATTGAAGGGGGATGTGGATGCGGTGAATGGCCAAGTTGATCGTACCACAGGAGCTATTTCTTTAAGAGCAACCTTCGGAAATCCAGATAATATACTTCGTTCTGGAAGCTCTGGAACATTAAAAATATCAGAAGTTAAAGAAGAAGTAGTGCAAATCCCACAAATTGCTACCAGTCAGTTACAAGATAAAACCTTTGTATTTGTTGTGGATAAACAAAACCAAGCACAACGGAGGAATGTCAAGATAGCTGGAAAAAGTAAATCAAACTATATCATCTCTGAAGGTCTTGAAGAAGGCGATCAAGTCATATTAAGCGGATTTGATAAACTAACGGACGGAACATTAATTCAGCCTGTGCAACAATAAAATTCTTAGACAACCTATTTTTAATCCGTTACCATTACCCAAATCGATAAAGAATTTGGTGAGTATGGCTATGGAAAAATCAGCATATATATGTTAAAAACAATTGTCAATCGACCCGTTCTAGCGACGGTTATATCCATCATTCTAGTCATCCTAGGATTGGTTGGTTTGAAGTTATTACCAGTTACTCGTTTTCCAGAAATTGCACCTCCAAGTGTGGTTGTATCGTTAAGTTATCCAGGAGCTACAGCAGAAACGGTAGCATCCTCCGTATTATTACCTATTGAAGAAGCAATCAATGGAGTGGAGGATATGACTTATATCAAATCCAGTGCTTCCAATTCTGGTTCAGGCTCAGTCACGGTGTTTTTTAAGACAGGTACCAATCCGGATATCGCCTCAGTGAATGTGCAGACAAGAATTTCGAAGGCTTTGAATTCGATTCCTCCAGAAGTGAATGAAGCAGGTGTAACAACGATGCCCCGGCAGAGTGGTGTGATTATGACCATCAATTTATTTAGCGACCATCCGGATAGTCTTTACGATGAAACCTTTTTACAAGCATTTGCACAGATCAATTTAATGCGACCTTTGCTTCGGGTGGATGGTGTCGCTCAAGTATCCCGATTAGGAGCGAGAGATTATGCGATGCGGGTATGGCTAAATCCAGAAAAGCTGGCGCTTTATAATCTAGTTCCAAAAGATGTAACAGATGCTATTAAAGATCAGAATTTTGAAATTGCACCAGGAAAGTTTGGAGAAACCTCGGAAGAGGCTTTTGAAACGGTGATTAGGCATAAAGGACGTTTTAGTCAACCAGAGGAATTTCAACAAGTGGTGATAAAAACGAATAAGGATGGATCTGTTCTTTATTTAAAAGATGTAGCGCGTGTAGAATTTGGTTCTACCAATTTGAATTCTGACAATAAGGTCAATGGTTTCCCAGGTCTAACCTTAAACTTAACACAAACAAGTGGTTCAAATGCGCATGACATTGATGTGGAAGTACGTAAGGTATTAGAAGAACAGGCTAAAATATTTCCGAAGGGCATTCATTATGAAATTACCTATTCTGTACGGGATCAGATTGATGAGTCCATCAATCAAGTTAAGCACACCCTATTTGAGGCCTTCATATTGGTATTTATCATCGTTTTTATATTCCTGCAAGATTTCAGGTCTACCCTTATACCAGCTATTGCGATTCCTGTTTCTTTAATCGGTACGTTTTTCTTTTTACAACTGTTTGGATTTTCCCTTAACGTACTCACCATGTTTGCTTTGGTGTTGGCCATAGGTATTGTGGTTGATGATGCAATAGTGGTGGTGGAAGCTATCCATAGTAAAATGCATCAAACAGGACAGAAAGCTAGAACAGCAACCTTATCTGCGATGTCTGAAATTACAGGAGCCATTTTATCCATTACATTAGTCATGGCAGCCGTTTTTTTGCCTGTAGGATTTATGGAAGGACCCGCAGGAATTTTCTACAGACAGTTTGCCTATACACTAGCTACGGCCATCCTTATTTCAGCCCTGAATGCTTTAACGCTAAGCCCTGCACTCTGTGCTTTATTGCTGAAATTTCCAGAAGAGGATAAGGTAGGCCTTAAACAAGAATCCAAATTCAAGCAATACCAGTATCGTTTTTTCAATGCCTTTAATCATTCATTTGAACAATTCAGTAATAAATACCTGGTATTAGCCAGATATTTTATGGATCGTAAAATAATGGGATGGGGATTGCTGCTTATTGTGACTGGTTTGGGCGTATTTCTAATGATGAAAACACCGAAATCCTTTATCCCTACAGAGGATGACGGCTTTATAACGTATAATTTAGCTATGCCGGCAGGTGCATCTTTAGCGAGGACGACAGAAATTTTGCATAAGGCAGATAGCATATTAAAGCGCAGACAAGATATTTTGGGTATGACCACAGTATCCGGTTACAATGCCTTAGATGCAAGTTCTAGTCCTGCATTTGCAGCAGGATATATCAATCTGGTCTCCCATAAAGAACGTAAGCATATTACAAAGATTAATGATTTTATGGATACGATCCGTAAGGATTTATCGGTATTACATGAAGCAAAATTTACGGTATTTTCCAGACCTACGGTGCAAGGATTTGGAGATTTTGATGGGTTGGAATTAGTCTTACAAGATCGAGTGGGTGGGGATATCCGGGATTTCAATAAAATCGCAGACACAGTCATTCAAGAATTGAATAAGCTACCTGAGGTAGCATCTGCTTACACTAGTTTCAAGTCTAATTTCCCACAATATGCTGTTGAGATTGATGTAGTGAAAGCCAAAACCTTGGGCGTGAGTATCAACAGCTTAATGGCCACCATACGTTCCTATTTTGCACGTGTTCAAGCAAGTGATTTTAATAGATTTGGTCGTCAATACCGAGTTTATGTGCAATCCGACTTTGATTATCGTAAAGATCCGGAATCTTTCAATTCCATCTTTGTGCGTAATGCGAAAGGAGATATGGTTCCAATTAATACCATACTAACCTTAGAAAAAGTAGTAGGACCAGAAACGATCACCAGATATAACCTTTATAATGCCATCAATGTAAATGCCACTCCAGCAGAAGGATACAGTACAGGAGATGCTTTAAAGGCTATAGAAGAATATGCAGAGGAACATTTACCAGGGAATCTAGGTTACGAATGGACGGGTATGAGTTTAGAAGAAAGTCAATCCAGTTCTCAAACGGTTTTCATATTTATTCTAAGCATACTCTTTGTTTACTTCTTGTTGGCAGCACAATATGAAAGTTATATCCTACCTTTTGCGGTGTTACTTTCTATTCCAGTCGGCTTGTTAGGCGTTTATGCTAGCGTAAATCTCGTTGGACTACAAAATAATATTTATGTACAGGTGGGATTAATCATGTTGATTGGATTATTGGCGAAGAATGCCATTTTGATCATCGAATTTGCTGTTCAGGAACGAGCCAAAGGATTAAGTATTGTTGATTCCGCTATTCAGGCCGCCAAATTAAGGTTAAGACCTATTTTGATGACTAGTTTAGCATTTGTGGCTGGACTAATTCCATTGATGTGGACCGTAGGTCCTTCGGCAATAGGAAATCATTCCATCAGTTTCAGTGCTGCCGGAGGAATGTTGTTTGGTGTTACCATAGGTATTTTTATTATTCCCATGTTATTTGTGGTATTTAAAACATGGGATGAGGCTGTTCGTAAAAAAATAAAATCAGAGGAGGATTAATGATAAAGTATAATGTAACAACTATGTTTAAATATTGGCTAATATTAGGTTTGGGGATTTTGTTATTTCATTCTTGTCAGGTTGGGCAGAAATATGTACGTCCTGAGCTTAACCTTCCTGTTCAATTTCGTGGAGACAGTTTATCAAATTTCGGAGACACTTCAAGTATCAGTAGTTTATCCTGGCAGAATTTTTTTCAAGATCAACATTTAAAATCGCTTATAGACTCAGCTTTAACACATAATTACGATATGAAAATAGCCTTATTAAATATTGATTTGGCTAGCAAACAACTAAAGCAAAATAAATACAATTATCTACCTGATGTTGATGCGACCATTGGCTCTGTAAACAAGCAATGGCGATCCAAAGAATTTGGATCCTCAGCCTCGTCTAAGTGGTATGAAAAGCATGGAACTAAAGCGCCAGAAACGATGTATACCTATTTGTCGCAATTTGGAACAGATATCGCCTTTAGTTGGGAGATTGATATCTGGGGTAAAATCAGACAAACGAAGGATCAACTTACTGCAGATTGGTTGAATGAGCATGAACAGAAACATGCTATCCAAACGAAGCTTATTGCGGAGGTCGCTAAAGGATATTTCAACCTATTCATGTTAGATGCCAAAATAGAAGTGGCAAAGCGGAATGTAGAGCTTAATGATAGTACAAAGCATATGTTGGATTTACAATTTCAAGCAGGAGAAATTACAGCCTTAGCCATTCAGCAAACAGAATCACAGCGTTTGCTTGCTGCTTCGTTGGTTCCCGAATTGGAGAAAGAAATTGCTATTCAGGAAAATGCCTTAAGTTTATTAACAGGACAATTGCCCAATCAAATACGTAGAGGAACTAACTATGAACATTTATTGCCTGAAAACCAAGATATTTCCTTAGGCAGTCCATTGGAAATTGTTCGTAACCGACCCGATATTAGAAGGTCGGAATTTGAACTAATATCCGCAAATGCAGAAGTGAATATTCAACAAATCATGCGATATCCAAGCTTATCATTAGGAGGGGAGTTTGGGGTTAATGCCATGCTGCCCAAAAATTGGTTTAGTATTCCTGGAGCTTTGTTAGGAGGGATTGGTGCCAATTTAACCGCACCTGTTTTTAAGCGCAAAGCACTCAAGACGAAGTGGGAAATTGCTAAATTAGAAAGGGATAAGGCAGAATTGATTTTACAACAAACTGTTTTAGAAGCAGTCAATGAAATTTCCGATGTCATCATCACCGTTGGAAAACAACGCGAACAGCTGGAGTTCGCTAAACTACGCGTAGAAAATTCCCAAAAGGCTGTCAAGAATGCTAATTTACTATTTAAAGGAGGTTATGCTACCTATTTAGAAGTAATCACAGCGCAAAGTAATGCCTTAAATAGCGACTTGGCTCTGGTGGAATTAAATCAAGAATATTTGGTATCCTATGTTGATTTATATCGTTCACTAGGAGGCGGTTGGAGGTAATGCCTTACCTGAAATTCGGACGACTAGTGAGCGGAGAGAAAGACCAGGGAATTGAAGATAAAATGATGAGGTATATCCAAGCTAAGTTTTTTAAAAGAATCTTAAAATATGCTTCTCCAATTTTTGCCTTTGATTTACTTCCAAGCACATTCATCCAGATAATCCCCAAGCTCATCATGGTTATATGTTCTAATCCGAAAAAACGGAGCTCTCGGCTTTTGACATGTGTTGCAATATCGCTCCAAAATGCCATGGTCAAGGGACTACTTAAAAACAATAACCATCCTAATAAAAATTGTATATTAAAAATGCCAATAAGCCCTTGCAAAATCTGGTAATCTTGTTTTTCAAAAACTTTGTTTCTTCTACTCTGTACCCATACCCATACCAACTGAAACAATAAAGCAGCTAATACGACCCAACGGAAGTAGGAATGTATGAGTAGGAGGTGGGAATACATTTCGTAGTATTTAGTATTTAGTACTTAGTATTAAGATGTTAAATGTAGGTGTTTAAGAATAATTATGTTTTTTTAAATAAAAATTGAAGTAAATAGATTGAGCGCCATACCTCTAACTACTAACTACTATATACTAAATACTTCTCAAGATTCCATCAATTCCTTGTATTTCGGGAAGGAAGGGGAGATGTATTTTTTCCATTGTGGATTTCTGAGGATAAAAGCATATACGTAGGGGCAATAAGGCGCGATTAATTTTCCGGAATCGCGGATGTTCATGAGTGTTTTTTCCACCAATGCAGCGGCGGCTCCTGTACCTGCTAATTCTTCAGCGGCTTCCGTGTGAATTAAGGCGATGGTTGTTGATGTTTCTTTGTAATCTATAAAAGCTAGTGAATTGTTAAACTGGATTTCGAAGCGTTTATTCTCTTCGTTTTTAATCAAGGGTATATGTAAAAATTGATCTTTCATTGTTGAAATATATTATAATCATTAATAGTTGTGTCTATTTAAAGATAAGTTAATATTTTTAAATTTCAGATAGATTGAATATAAAAAAGATTATCCTATGATAGTCTTTTTTATATTATTCTGAATCAACTTGATAAAGTTCATCAAATTCTTTCCTGTATTTTTCAAGGATAACTTTTCTTTTCATTTTAAGGGTAGGAGTTAACTCACCATCTTCAATACTAAATTCATTTGGAAGAATGATGGGCTTTTTTATTTGTTCCCAGTTTCCGAAATGTTGATTGGCTATTTGCACTTCTTTATTTATCTTACGAAGGACTTGGGGTTGTTTTAAAAATTCCAACTTTGAAAGTCCCATCAGTTCTGGGGCTTCGTTTTTACTCCAATCTTGTAAATGTGCAAAATTTGGAACAATAAACGCAGAAGCGAATTTTTGTCCATCCCCAATGACCATAGCTTGCTCTATAAAATTCGATTCGACTAACTTCTTTTCAATAGGTTGAGGGATGACGTATTTACCACCGGAAATCTTAAACATTTCCTTTTTACGGTCAATGATTTTTAAGAATTCACCATCTTCCCAGGTCCCAATATCTCCGGTATGTAACCAACCATCGATAATGGTTTTGTCGGTTTCCTCTTTATTTTTGTAATAGCCTTGCATCACATTTGGGCCTTTTACCAATATTTCTCCATCATCAGCCAGTTTTACTTCCACAAATTTTACGGGCAGACCCACTGTTCCAATTCGAATACCTTTGATGTAATGGTTTACTGAAATCAGTGGAGAAGCCTCTGTCATACCATAACCTTCATATAAAGGAATGCCTGCAGCAAGAAATACACGAGCTAATTTACTTTGAAGGGACGCACTACCTGAAGCAACGGTTTTTAATTGTCCTCCAAGTGCTTCGTACCATTTATCCAAAACCAATTTTTGTGCAATTTTTAATTTCAGGTTATAGGTAAACGATCTATTCTCTGGTTTCGGATCATATTGTTCCGCAACCTGAACAGCCCAATCAAAAATACTTCGCTTAAATCCAGTTAATTCAAGACCTGTTTTCATGATTTTATCGTACACCTTTTCCAGAATACGAGGAACAGCAGTCATGATATGAGGTTTAACCTCATTGATATTTGCGCCAATTTTATCCAATGATTCTGCAAAGTGAATAGTAATACCAATGTACATATAGGTGTAAATTACCATACGTTCATAAGCATGGCAAGGAGGTAAGAAAGTTAAACCACGATCATAGGCTTGGCAAGGAGTAATTTCCCGAGCAGCAACGACATTACTCATGATATTGTGGTGCGTGAGCATAACACCTTTGGGCTTCCCGGTAGTTCCGGAAGTGTAGATCAGCGTCGCTAAATCCGAAGAACTAACCTGTTGCCTATGGGATAGCAGGCTTTCATCCGAAATATCAGATCCAACCTCTTTCAACTCCTTCCAATTTCTGGCTTCTGTTTGCTCATCAATACAAAAGATGTATTGTAAACTATAAATGGAATCCTTAAGATTGACCAAACGATTATACAAATTCTTATTGCTAACAATGCATAATTTTATTTCAGCATCATTGAAAATAAATTGGTAATCCGTATCCGTAATATTCGGATAAATTGCGACAACCACTGCGCCAATTTGTTGAATAGCAAAATCGATAATATGCCATTCTAAGCTGCTATCTGCTATGAGTCCAACCTTTTCTTGTTTTTTTACTCCAAGGGCTAATAAACCTTTGGAAAGCTGATTGACCTCATTTATGAATTCTTCTGTACTCATATTGATCCATTCACCCCCAATTTTACGCGACATAATCGGGAGGGAAGGGTATAGATCTATTTGCCTAAAAGCTAGATCAAAGATTCTTAAATTATCTTCCATATTAACATAGTCTGTTTTGGTTTTATAAAAACCAATTTCTTAATCCTAAGAACAAACTTTTAGATTAAGAAGTTTTGCAAAAGTATGAAATTGTTAATAAATAAATTTTCTCAAAATTTTAAGCATTCAAGCTTACTAAGCAAATAGTTTTTGCCGGCATCAATTTTTAAGTCTTTCCTTTTATACCTATCCATTTATCATGGATTGGCTTATATGAGCCCCATACTATTCAATTGTACATTATTATTTAAGCTATTTCAAGCCTGAATAGCATTTCAGCTATGGAGCAAATTGCTTTTTATTTTATTTTCAATTTGGTTAGAAGTCGCTTTAATCTACAAGGGATTTGAATAGAATCTTCTTCGGGGTTTTTCGTATGATCTCCACAAGAATTCCGAAGAAGGTCCGAAGGAGATCCTTATAAGAACAAAATCAGAGAGGGTTATGTTTATATTTTAGATTAAAAATTAAGCTGTACATTTTTTAATAAGAAAAGTTGGGGTTTGGTTCTTTTTCTAAGCAAATGGAGGAATGGAATTAGAGATATGCAAATTTAGCTTTTTGAAATTTATAAATTATTGAACCTATAAATTTTCAAATTGATATTTGTTTGAGGTAATCTGTTTTATAATTATAAAATTCCCCTTATTACTTTAACAAATTTGATTTGTGGCTTAAATTTCACTATCAGTATTCAACTTGTAAATAATAATTTATTTTACTTCGAATAAGTTGATAAGTTGAATTCATATAATTAGTTTTGTTAAAATATATAGTTGATGCAAACCTATAATAATCCAGTACTTGAGAAACTACCAAAACATCTGAGGAAATATGTTGTTCCGCAGAATTATGCGCGTTATACTTCAGAGGATCAAGCGATTTGGCGCTATGTAATGCGGCAGAATTATGAGTTTTTAAAAGATGTCGCCTATTATCCCTATATCCCTGGATTGCGTAAAGCAGGATTGAGTATCGAGTATATACCAGATTTGCAGCAAATGAATGATAGTTTGCAAAAGATTGGTTGGGGTGCTGTTACCGTGGATGGTTTTATTCCACCAGCAGCATTTATGGAATTTCAGGCCAATTGTGTATTAGTCATTGCTGCGGATATTCGGCAAATTGATCATATTTCTTATACTCCGGCACCAGACATTATCCATGAATCTTCCGGACATGCTCCGATAATTGGAGAACCGGAATACGCGGAATATTTACAATATTTTGGAGAAATTGGAGCCAAGGCAATGAGTACCGCAAAGGATTTTGAGGTATATGAAGCCATTCGTGAACTTTCCATTCTCAAAGAACAAGAAGGTGTAGCTGAGGAGGAATTGCAGGAAGCTACTGCTCGTTTGGATAAAGCATTGGCTATAGAAGAAGAACCATCGGAGATGACTCTGTTAAGTAGGTTGCATTGGTGGACAGTAGAATACGGATTGATTGGTACTTTGGAGGATTATAAAATTTATGGTGCTGGATTATTATCCTCTATTGGAGAAAGTGCCACTTGTCTTCAAGAGGATGTCAAAAAAATTAATTATACGCTGGATGCTATTCAGTATGCTTATGACATCACAAAACCTCAGCCTCAACTCTTTGTAACGAAGGACTTTCAGCAATCCTATGCCGTGTTGGAAGAATTTGCCAGTCAAATGGCTTTTCGTCAAGGCGGCAAAGTAGGGATTCAAAAAGCTATTTTCAGTCAGCACATTGCTACGGCTGTATATAGTTCAGGAATACAGGTTTCAGGTGTTTTTCAAGAAGTAACTTTTGATAGAGATTTAATTTACATCAAAACGAAGGGTCCCACAGCCTTATCTATAGCAGATAAAGAGTTGGCAGGTCATGGCACATCCTATCATCAAGATGGTTTCGGTTCTCCAATAGGCAAGTTATTTGGCTTTGAAAAACCTTTGGAAGATTTTACTAAAAATGAATTAACTGATGTAGGAATCGTCATTGCTGCGCAAGTTCAACTGACCTTTGAATCGGGAATAGAAGTAAATGGAGAAGTGTCGCATATCTTGGAAGAAGCAGGTAAAACGATATTGATAAGTTTTAAAAAATGTACGGTTATTCATATACCTAGTCAGACGGTCTTGTTTGAACCAGCATGGGGAGTATATGATATGGCGGTTGGAGAAAACATCGTTTCAGTATATGCTGGTGCTGCAGATAAATTTGCTTTTGAACCTGAAATGTCGGTAGCTTCTTCAAAAAAACAGCCGACAATAGCCAGTAAGAAAAGATTAAAATTGTTTGATCTGTATTCCAATTTGCGTCATATACGAGAAGATAAACCTAATAATGTGACGTTATTTGAAATCTATGAAATCTTAAAGAATGAGTATCCTAAAGACTGGTTAGCCATGCTTGAAGTATATGAGCTTTCCTTTTATTGGGATTATTCCGAATTAGGAAGTTTTGCCTTAAAGGAATTGAATAAGAAAATTAAAAAACACCCTGAATTTACTAAGCAGATTCAGGATGGTATTCGGTTAGCAAAACTGCTTAGTTTAAATTTTGATTTAACGGATTAATAAGATTTTCCAGGCAGTTGTTAGATCTCCTTCATCGATCAATTGCATCGCTTTTTTATGCAAGAATTCTTGTTTTGATGCTTCATTGTTGATTTCATTCATGGATAGAATTAGGGATTGATGTTGCTGTAAGGAAGAGGGATCCAATGTAGGTATGATTTCAATATTGGCTAATAAGGCCAGTTGGTTTCCAGTTAAGAAAGGGGAATTGCGGATGTCTTCCGGAAGTTGGTCTACCCCAATTCCTAATTTTCGCAAAGGTTTTGGAACTTCAAATAGATTGTCTTTGGTGACTCTACAATACCAATCGCCACCTAGACGAGCAACTAAATCTAAATCAGCTTGTTGGATTTGATTGTTTTCATCCAATAGATGCTCTTGTACATGCATGCACAACACTTCAGCAATAACCAGATTTCCTGCACCCGGGATACTTTCTACATTAATTACTTCCCTCACTTTACACTCCAGTTGAATAGGCGCTTCTGCGACACGAGGAGGCCTGATATGAATGGAAGCTAATTCATGGAGCCCAGCTTTCTCAAATTCGTTGATTCCTTTAGCATATTCTGTACTGGCTAAGGATTGCTGTTGTACAATATCATAATTTACGATATTGATAACCACTTCAGGAACTTCCCTAATATTTTCTAGCGTATGTTTATCAGATCCATCCCTCATTCGAGTTAAGGGTGAAAAAACACAAATAGGAGGGTTCTGAGACATGAAGTTAAAATAGCTGAATGGACTTAGATTTACGATTCCATGTTGGTCTATGGTACTGGCAAAGCAGATAGGTCTCGGCGCAACAGCATATTTAATTAGGTTGTCAAAAATGGCTCTATCCGTATCTTGCTGGAAAGTTTTGGTGGATTTGTTAGGCATAAAAGAAGAATTGCAAGGGTTATTTTATTCAGTTTCTACTAAGACTTGATTTATTAATGTACCTAAAGCGGTTACTTCTAATTCGATAAGATCGCCAGACTGTAACCATTGGGTTGGCGCGTCAGGATTTGCACGTTTTGCCGTGCCATTTAATTCTAGAAAACATCCTGTTCCCACTGTTCCAGATCCTATCAGATCTCCGGGGTATAGGGTCGCTCCATAAGATGCCCGTTCAATAATTTCAGCAAAAGTCCAATGCATGTCTTCAAAATTGCCTTTAGAAACTTGAATTCCATTAACCCGACAACTCATTTCCAGTTGATAACAATCGCCAACATGGCCTGCTTTTGTTGGAACTTTATAGGGTAATAGTTCCTCTTTACTAACCAAATATGGCCCAATTGCACTTGCAAAATCTTTACCTTTGGCAGGACCTAAATTCAATTTCATTTCGTCCATTTGCATTTTTCGGGCACTAAAATCATTAAGAATCATGAATCCAGCAATGTATTCATCGGCGTCTTTGGCTTGGATATTTCTCCCTTGTTTTTGTATGACTATGGCAATTTCCAATTCAAAATCTAATTGTTCGAATTGTTTTGGCATGATGTATACTGGCCCTGGTCCCTGAATACTTAAATGATTGGAAAAATAAAATACAGGAAACTCATCAAACTCCGGAATCATGGGTAATTGCCTATTGGCTCTTGATGTTTCGACATGTTGACGGAAGGCGTAAGCATCTCTAAATGAATTGGGTTTCGGAATAGGCGCTAACAGCTTCGTATCATCCACAGGAAATGATTGGAAAGTTTCTGAATTACTGCTTATTTGATCATGAAATACTTTTAGTTTTTCAAAACCTTCTTTACCTAAATTTAAAAGTTCATAAATGGAAGAAGGAAAATCTGAATTATTTTTGGGAATGGGAAAGAGGTATTGATCTATTAGGATAGCTAAATGTTCTTCTTTGTCGATAAGGCAGGTGGCAATTTTCATATATGCTATAAATCGATGTTCTACTGTTCAATTGGTTACTTATCAGTATGTTATTTGGAAATATTATTTCATATTATCCAAATAAATTTCTGAAATCGAGGTAAATATATGATTAATTTACTTTATATTTGAATGTATAAACACCATTATGAACTGTAAGAATAAGCAATTGAATAACCTTCCAACGGGGTTAATGCCTTTAACAAGAGCATTAATTGCTAATGTTGTATTCGCACAGTACTAATTATTTTCTTTCCAGAATAACCAATAGTAATTGACCATTCCGGTTAATTGATTTTCATTTTTATAAACTTTTATTTATGCCTATTTATTATCAATTAGGACAAATCCCGCCAAAAAGGCACACTGTTTTTCGGAAAACAGATGGTTCCTTATATGCCGAAGAGCTGGTCTCTACGCATGGATTTTCCAGTGTTTATTCGTTGGTGTATCATTGTTATCCACCTACCTTAGTCAAGGAAATTAAAGAACCCATCGATGTAAGTCCACAAATTGCTCGGGCAAAGCATTTGAAACATACGAGTTTGAAAGCATTCCAAGTGAAGCCTCAAGATGATTATTTGGAAAGCCGTAAAGCCGTTTTGGTCAATGCAGATTTGCACATCTCTGTTGCCGCACCGCGATTATCCATGCGCGATTATTTTTATAAGAATAGTCAGGCGGATGAAGTTGTATTTATTCATGAAGGCTCGGGTAAACTTTTAACGGGCTATGGAGAAATAAGGTTTAGTTATGGTGATTATTTAGTGATTCCACGAGGAGTAATTCATCAGTTTGAATTTGATGGAACGGAGAACAGGCTTTTTATAGTGGAATCTTTTGATCCTATTCAAACCCCTAAACGTTATCGAAATGAATTCGGACAATTAATGGAACATGCTCCATTTTGTGAACGAGATATTCGAAAACCAAGTGCTTTGAAGACCTATGATGAACAAGGTGATTTTGTCATAAAAATTAAGAAGCAAGGATTATTATATCCTTATGTATACGGGAGTCACCCTTTTGATTTTATTGGCTGGGACGGATTCCATTATCCATGGGCCTTATCGATTCATGATTTTATGCCGATTACTGGCAAACTGCATCAACCACCACCTGTGCATCAAACTTTTGAAACCAGCTCATTTGTCTTGTGTAGTTTCTGTCCTAGATTGTACGATTATCATCCAGAAGCAGTACCTGCTCCCTATAACCATAGCAATGTAGATTCAGATGAAGTTTTATATTATGTAGATGGGGATTTTATGAGCCGTAAATCGGTAGAAAAGGGCCAAATAACCCTACATCCTGGTGGTATTCCACATGGGCCTCATCCAGGTACCGTAGAGAAAAGTATAGGACAGTACAAAACAGATGAATTGGCGGTGATGATTGATCCATTTAGACCATTGATGCTGACTACTGATGCTTTAGCGATTGAAGACGAGGAATATTATAAATCATGGATGCATTAAACAACCAATTGAATTAAAGATGACAACAAAAACATTTGCAGAAAAAATTGCCTTAGCGCAGGATTTTTTACCTATTAATGGTACAGACTTTATCGAATTTTATGTGGGTAATGCCAAGCAAGCAGCTCATTATTATAAAACAGCTTTTGGATTTCAATCGGAGGCCTATGCTGGTCCTGAAACCGGCGTAAGGGATCGGGTATCCTATGTCTTAAAGCAACAAAAAATAAGAATTATACTTACCACTGCCTTGCGTTCGGATCATGTGGTGGCAGAACATGTTAAAAAGCATGGTGATGGCGTAAAAATTTTGGCATTATGGGTGGATGATGCGGTTAAATCTTATGAGGAGACTATTAAAAGAGGAGCACGATCGTATCAGGAACCTACGAAACACGAAGATGAACATGGAGTAGTCATTACTTCAGGAATCTTTACATATGGGGAAACTGTTCACTTATTTGTAGAACGTAAAAATTATTCAGGCGTTTTTATGCCGGGTTATGTAACCTGGGATAGCGAATATAATCCAACAGAAACAGGCTTGCAATATATTGATCACTGTGTAGGCAATGTGGGATGGAATCGGATGGATGAGACCGTGAGGTGGTATCAGGAGGTGATGGGCTTTGTCAATATATTATCTTTTGATGATAAACAAATCAATACAGAATATTCTGCTTTGATGAGTAAAGTGATGAGTAATGGGAATGGCTATGTTAAATTTCCAATCAATGAACCTGCAGAAGGGAAAAAGAAGTCCCAGATTGAAGAATATTTGGAATTTTATGAAGGAGAGGGCGTTCAACATGCTGCATTAGCAACACATGATATTGTAGCTACCGTGAAGGCATTAAAATCTCGCGGTGTCGAGTTTTTAAGTGCACCTCCGGAGGCTTATTATGATATGCTTCCTGAGCGAGTTGGGGCAATAGATGAAGAAATCAAAATCATTCAAGATTTGGGAATTTTAGTGGATCGAGATGAAGAAGGTTATTTATTGCAAATTTTCACCAAACCTGTAGAAGATAGGCCTACATTATTTTTCGAAATTATCCAACGAAAAGGGGCTCAGAGTTTTGGAGCGGGAAATTTTAAAGCTTTATTTGAAGCCATAGAGCGTGAACAAGAAAAAAGAGGAAATTTATAATTATACTATGAACCAATTGACGATGAAGTCATTGTTAAAGACTTTTGAAGATAAAAAACCTGAAATCGTATTTGAGTGGAAAGATACGGAAACCGAAGCTGAAGGATGGGTGGTCATCAATTCATTGCGTGGGGGAGCAGCAGGAGGAGGTACACGCATGCGTCTAGGGCTAGATAGGCATGAAGTAGAATCTTTGGCCAAAACGATGGAAGTAAAATTTACAGTTTCAGGACCTTCCATTGGAGGAGCAAAGTCAGGAATCAACTTTGATCCGCAAGATCCTCGAAAAAATGGCGTATTAAATCGATGGTTTAAAGTGGTTACCCCATTATTGAAAAATTATTACGGTACTGGGGGAGATTTAAATATTGATGAAATTCATGATGTGATACCATTAACGGAGCAATATGGTTTATGGCATCCTCAAGAAGGTGTATTAAATGGGCATTTTCAAGTTCAAGAACAAGGAAGGATTCACCAAATAGGTCAATTGCGGTATGGGGTATCTAAAGTCCTGGAAGATGCAAATTTCTCTCCAGACTTGAAAAGAAAATACAAAGTTGCTGATATGATCACTGGATTTGGAGTAGCGGAATCGGTTAGACACTATTATAACTTATTTCATGGAAATATGCAAGGTAAGCGGGCCGTCATTCAGGGCTGGGGAAATGTTGCCGCATCAGCAGCCTTTTATTTAAGTAAATCTGGAGTAAAGATTGTAGGAATAATAGATCGCGTAGGAGGATTGATAAATCCTGAGGGATTTACAGCTTCTGAAATTCGAGCTTTATTTCTAGAGCGCCATGGAAATTCGCTAAATAGCGAGTTTATGATTCCTTTTGAAGAAATCAATGAGCGAATTTGGAGGATGGATGCCGAGATATTCATACCTGCTGCCTCATCGAGGTTATTATCAAAAGATCAAGTTAGCCAAATGGTAGAACATGGTTTAGAAGTGATAGCTTCTGGAGCCAATGTGCCATTTGCTGATCGTGAAATCTTTTACGGACCAGTGATGGAATTTGCCGATGAGCAGGTTTCCGTTATTCCTGATTTCATTGCCAATTGTGGTATGGCACGTGTTTTTGCACACCTTATGCAACCTAATATAGAAATTAGTGATGAATCCTTATTTGAGGATGTTTCGGAAATCATCAGAAAGGCGTTAACCAAAATATATGATCTAGCGCCGAATGAAAAGATACGAGTATCTTCTAGAGCGTATGAATTAGCTTTGAAACAATTGATTTAATAAGGACAGTACAGGATAGGGGGAAGGAAAATTTTGGTTAGTTTAGTTTTTTACAAGAGTTATAAGCCTAACCATTAAGACATGAACTTTATTAAATTACCTCGATTACTATTATTATTTATCCCAATGATTGCCGTAAGTACGGAATCAATGGCACAATCAAAATCAAAGGCGATACCTGTGATTTTTGAGACGGACATGGGAAATGATATAGATGATGCCTTAGCATTGGATATGTTGTATAAATATCAAGATCAAGGAAAAATCAAATTACTAGCGTTAAATAGTAATAAGAACAGTCCTTATACTGTGCCTTTCATGGATGTATTAAATCAATGGTATGGTTATGGGAAAATCCCGATTGGTACCGTAAAAAATGGAGCTAACTCTGAAGGAGATGCCGTTAATTTTGCGGAAAAGACGATGAAGTATGAGCTGGATGGTGTAAGGCCATTTAAATCTTCAAAAACGATGGATGCTGCAATAGATGCAGTGGAACTTTACCGTAAATTGTTAAGCAAACAAGCAGATGGTTCTGTCGTGATTGCTTCGGTAGGATTTTCAACAAATTTGGCAAAGTTGCTAGAGACGAAAGGAGATAAATATAGCAAACTGTCTGGAAAGGAGCTAGTCGCTAAAAAAGTTAAATTTTTGAGTATGATGGCTGGGAACTTTTATACGGATACGACCAAACGATTTGTGGAGTACAATGTTGCGAAAGATGTGCCAGCAGCGCGAGCTGTTTTTGCTAATTGGCCAACGAAAATTATTGTTAGTCCTTATGAGGTTGGAGACGAGATTAAATACCCTGGCAGTAGTATTCAGCATGATTTTACGAGTTTAAAACCACACCCTATGGTGGTAGCTTATGAAGCCTATTTACCAATGCCATATGATCGAGCGACCTGGGATTTGACGTCCGTGTTGTATGCCGTAGAAGGGAATACAAAGGGTTATTTTTCAGAATCGAAACCTGGGAAGGTGGAAGTAGTAGCTAACGGCAAAACTTATTTCACGGAAGGAAAAGGGGATCATATTGTGTTGGGGGTGAACCAACAACAAAAAGAAATGATTGCTAAAAGATTTGTTGAATTGATTACTATAAAGCCTAAGAATAGGAAATAAGAAAAAAACAAAGAGGTAATCAGTCGATTACCTCTTTGTTCTTAAATATTCTTCAATAATGGGTAAATCAGCATTTGCCCAATCATATCGAAACAAATCTGTAGGATCTACCCAAAGAATCTGTTCATGTTCCAAATTTTTCAATTCACCTGATGTTATGGAACATATGTAGGGATATAAAGTCAGGGAAAAGTCAGGGTAATGGTATTCAACTTTACTCAATGACTGATTTATTTCTATATCTAAATTAATTTCTTCTTTTACTTCTCGGATTAAACATTCTTCTAATGTTTCATTCAATTCTTGTTTACCACCAGGAAATTCCCATTTTAAGGGAAGTTTTTGGTGAGCTGATCGTTGGCAAATTAATATTTGCTGATCTTTTTCAATTATAGCACAGGCAACATGTATCATTAAAAGTAAATATACTGATTTACGTTGATGTATTCATGTATTTAACAATAAACCCGAGATGATGGTCTCGGGTTTATTGTTAAAATTACTATTCTTATGGAAGTTTTGTAAAATCTATTTGAGGTTCTGAATTGCTATTGTTAAATGAAAATTTAGAATTAGGAGCTACGACTTCATTAAAGAATCCGCCATTTTTCAAAAAGAAGCCAGTAGCATTTGAGCCACCGATGGCATCAATACGTTGCTGATTGCTGTACGTTGCGTCTACTGTGAAAGTAACGTCTGTAATTTTCTTCCAAACACCTGCTGTGGTTCTAATACATTGATTGTGGTAATTGGCAGATCTACCTAAATGTCCATTGTTTGGATTGAAATTTTCTAAAAAGCTATGGAAATTTTTTAGGTACGTATTGGTTTTTGGCCTTTTGAAGCTGGCAATAAGTTTCCATTCATTCACTTCCGGAGCAAAAAACCAAGCGGTATAATTCGTATTACCATTTCCATCCGGTTCACCTTTAAGTAGGAATTTATAGGTAGTAGCAGATTTCCAATTGTACTTTAAATAACTTTGACCACCAGATCCTTCGTTTCCAAATTCGCCAGTATATACATCGGTTCCCTTTTTATTTAGGACAATTTTATATTCATCAGGAATTGTTGTCGGATCATCCGTTGTATAAGGACTCCATACGGAAAATAAGACCCTTCTTTCGGTAGAGGAATTCACTTGAAAACCAAAATATCCTTCAGCAAATCCATTCGCCATGAAATAAGATCCTATTTTATCTTCATTTTGAGGTACTGTGATTTCTGAATAATAATAAGAGGTGTTTTCAGTGGTTGGTAAGGAATATTTCAAATGACAAGAAGGCCCCCTTCTTGCCCAATAATAATAATCGGTTTTATTGCTAAATAAAACGCCTTTAGAAACGGCGGTTCCGGAAATTTTGATATCAGATATTTCACCAAAGAAATTTCCACTTTTGCTAATCCCTTGCAAATCAATTTTTACATACCCCTGAGTAGCGTTAAAATCACCAGCCATGATGTCTGTATTATTCTCACTGCTTAATTTGATTGTTTTGCTAACACCATTAACCGTTACTTTAATAGACGAGTTTTCTCCTGCAGCGGTAGTTTTACCCATGACAGATAATCTTAAACTTCCTGAAGATGCTAGTTTGACATAAGTAGAAATGACTGCATTAGAACTAACCCAGGATACAAGACCTTTCGTGCTATTTATACTTTCTGAACTTCCTGAAGAAGTTACGAAAGCATTTCCCGCCAATGGAATAGAAAATATAGATCCAGTATGCTTCACTGTTTGTTGGTCTTTAGGAGTTTCTTTTCCAGGCTCAATAATCGTATGAGAGGATCCTCCAGAGGGCTCTGTTTTGCTACAAGCAAAAAGTAGGTTTGTGTTTACTAATAGGATAAACGCAAACATTTTAATTTGGGTGATGTTTGACATAATTAATTAAATGGTTCCTCAATTATAGAAAAGTTGCTTGAGAATAAAAAGCTGTGTGTTAACACAATCGATTGTTTAATTTAAAATTTAGGTTAAGTTAAAGTTCTCTCTTACTATTTGGAGCTATGTATGACAATAACTTCATCAAATAGTTACTGTGGTTTAACATAAAAAATAGCTTATTTGTCTTAATAAAAATTAATACTGAAGTAATATGTTGTTGTTTGTGTTAAGTGAAGTTCATCTGTTAATGAATTTTCAATATACTATTGATTTAGTCTAGAGGAGATTTAGTGAATATGTTTAGTCGCACATTTACATTCTTAAAAAGAGTTTCGCCGATGGTATATTGGAAGGAAATTCTAGCAATCTTCATCATCTTATTTGCCTATATCTTCGTACGAAGCCAACGGAAGGAATTATACGCTATTGGGCCGATGCTCGAACAAGCAGATTCTTTTTGGTTGATAATCGGTTTTCTATTGACTGGATTATTTTGTGTTCTGCAAGGATTGATGTACATAGCGAGCTTCCAAGCGATGGGATTGAAAATCTCTTTAAAAATTGGGATGGAGTTGTTTTTAAAACGTAATTTCTTAAGTGTATTTCTACCAGCGGGAGGTATAAGTTCTTTAGCCTACAGTACCTCTCAATTGCGTCGACGGAATTTAAATAAAACACAAACACATCAAGCAGGTGTGATATACGGTTATATTGGCTTGTTAACCGTCTTTATTGTGGCAGTTCCTGTACTCATTTTTAGTGTTTGGAAACAACATGAGGTGACTCAAGCATGGGTATCTTTAAGCATTTTGGCCTCCCTATTAGGATTATTATATTTTATTTATTGGTCATTTCGTCGAAAATTGTGGTTATACAAATTCCTTGTTCAAAAATTTCCGCAATTTGAAAAAAACATAGAGCCAGTATTCAATCCTTCAGTCAATAAAAGGCAAGTTGGTCTGGTGATTTTGTATTCAGTACTTATTGAATGTTGTGGTATTATACATGTTTATATCAGTATGTACGCATTGGGATTGCCTCATTCTTTTGAGGCAGCTATCGTTACCTATACCATTTCGGTTATTTTAATGATCGTATCTCCATTCTTAAGAGGTCTAGGGGCAGTAGAATTAAGTATGTTATATGTGTTTAAATCTTATGGATATAGCCAAGTTGAAGGGCTTGGGATTACCTTATTGTATCGCATATTTGAATTTTGGATTCCATTATTATTAGGCTTAATAGCATTCAGTTGGAAAGGAAAACAATTGATAACGAGAATCGGACCAGCAATATTAATTTTCTTTTTAGGTTTGATCAATATATGTTCCGTAATGACCTTACCCCTAATGGACAGGTTGAAATTGGAAAAACTTTATTTTTCAGATTATTTAATCAACGATTTTAAATTTCTAGTCCTGCTCATAGGATTAGGATTGCTACTGACTGCCACTTATTTAATCAAAGGCTATCGAGCAGCTTATTGGTTTGCAATAATTTTCTGTTTATTATCGATTATTGGTCATTTAGGCAAGGCTCTGGACTATGAGGAAGCTATTATAGCAGCCATTATATTATTGTTACTCTATTATAATCGCAAGCAATACCGTATCCGAAGCAATAAACTTTGGTTACGATTGGGGTTTTCAACTTTTTTACTGGTATTTCTGTTTGTCTGTCTTATGGAGGTATGCACTTTTTATTTTATCGATAAAAGGCATTTCGGTATCGATTTTACTTGGGATGAATCCATCATGTATGCTGCGAAAGGTTTTCTATTATTTACCGATCAAGGTTTGGAGCCCCAAACTAATTTTGGAAAAGAGTTTTTAAATATGACCAAAGGCTTGGGATTAACCAGTTGGTTTTTATTGATTGGAGTAGTTTTTATTTCAAGAAAATATCATTCATGTTATCGAGAAATTAAAGAATTGGAATTAGCGAAAGAGTATCTTGATCAATTTGGGACCTCATCTTTAGACTATTTTAAAATCTCTAGCGATAAAGATTTATATTTTTCCACCATGTCACCTGGCTTTATTTCGTATCGAGTAGCAAATAATTTTGCTGTAGTATTGGATGAACCGGTTTGTGCGATCGATAATAAAGAAGAATTAATTTTAGAATTTGAGCAATATTGTTTGAAGCAAGGATTAAAATCAATTTATTATCGGGTAGAGGGGGGTAGTCAAATTTGGTTTACCCAGATGAAAAAACAATGTATTTTAATGGGACAGGAGGGAATCGTTGACTTGAAGAAGTTTAGTTTGGAAGGAAAACATAGGAAATCATTAAGAAATGGGCTTAATAACTTACAGAAGCATGGTTTTGAAGCTGAACTAAGTTTGTCTCCCCAACAGGCAGATTTTGTGAATGAATTAGAACAGGTGTCCAATGAATGGTTGATGACATTCAATAAAAAGGAAAAGATATTTTCCCAAGGAATGTTTGATGCTAAGGAAATTGTTAATTTGGATGTGATTTGTATTCGAGATTCAAGTCGAGCTATCAAAGGTTTTTTAACAATTATTCCTGATTATGCTTTGGAAGAATGTACCTACGATTTGATTCGGAAAACTGCGGATGCACCGGGAGCTATGATGGATGGATTGATGGTGAAAATGATTGAATATGGAAAGGAACGAAATTTTAGCTACTTGAATCTGGGATTGGTTGCCATGTCGGGTCTTGATTCTGCGAATCACACCGCTGAAAAAATCATGAAATTTGCATCAATGAGAATTAATGCTTTCAAATCCTTTCAATCGCAAAAAGATTTTAAAAATAAATATGTTGATCGTTGGGAAAATCGATATTTAATATTTGATCATGATTTTGACTTACTACAATTGCCGATTGTGCTCAAAAAAGTGACAAAACCTAAGAAATCTTTAAAAACCCTGGAGTCTGATAAAGTTGGTAGTATATGGAAAGGTTTATAGATTCAATAATGTAAAGGTGTTGTATTTATTATTCGAGTTTGTTAACCTATGATTCTTTAATAAGCCGCATATTCTTTGGTTTTTATATTAATTTTAAAAATGAATGGATTGCGGATACCTCAGTTGCCCAGGAGCAAACTAATCGAATGGCGGCATGATCATCATCAACATCTTTCCAGATGTAGAAATCAAACTTTTCAGATAATTTCGAGATTATAGTTTTTGGAAAAATTGGGAATAGTTGGTTGCTATAAGGAGGAATGTAAAACTTGTAGCCCTTCTTATATATTTCACTTGCAAAAAGTTCTGCAGATTCATTCGCATGTTTTGATAATTTCTCAAATAAGGAGTATTGAAAAAGGCCGTAAAATTGTGCTCCTAAAATTCTTCCTTTAGCTAGTAATGCTCCCTTTTGCTTTAAAACGTATTCAAAACCTGCTGCTAAAGCTGTATTAGGGAATAGTATGGCTTCACCTAATAAACCTCCGTTTTTAGTTGCCCCTATATAGAACACATCGCATGAGTCTGCAATATCTGCTAAAGATAAGTCATTACCTTTAGCTGTTAAGGATATTGCTAATCGAGCACCATCAATAAATAATAATAAGTTATTTGCTTGGCAATATTCATACAAGTCATTTAATTCTTGCTTCGAATATAAACTTCCATACTCTGTAGTTTGAGAAATATAGACCAACCGAGGTTTGACCATGTGTTGGTCTTTATGTGTATTAACAATTTGTTGAATTCCTGCGGTAGTTATTTTACCCTCCGTATTAGGAATTAAATTTATTTTATGTCCAGCATGTTCAATTGCCCCAGTTTCATGCACTTGTATATGGCTTGAATCTGCGGCGATGACGGATTCATAGGATTTTAAAACATGGGAGATAATCAATAAATTGGCTTGGGTTCCACCGGATACAAAGTAAATAGGTGTTTTTGGCTTATTTAGTTTTTCAGCTATCAATTCTTTGGCTTTGATACTAAGGCTATCTTCTCCATAACCTGGTTCTTGTTGGGCATTTGTATCTATTAAAATTTGAAGTATTTGAGGATGTGCCCCTTCGCTATAATCGTTTTTGAAACTATACGTCGACATAAAGTAGTTGAGATCAAATAATGTTGTTAAGGTAAAAAAACAATATTATTATATAAAATAAAACCATCAAACTAATGTGCAAATCAATGCACATTAGTTTGATGGTTTGACATGCTATGCTAACTGATTATTTTGCAAACATACCTGCAAGACTATCTAGAATAGAACCTTTTTTGTTTTTATCGTTATTTTGATTAAAAAAGTCGCCAACTAAATCACCTATTCCACCCGCTATGTTTGGCTGAGAATTATTTGCGTTGGAACCACCACCTAAAACGCTGCCAATTAGATCTCCAATTCCACCAAATCCACCTGAATTTGATTTCGATGAAGCACCTCCTAATATATTACCAAGCAAATCTCCTAATCCACCTGAACTGCCTTGGCTTTCTTGATTTTGTTTTTGTTTTCCGAGATAACCCATTACTAAAGGAGCGATTAACGCTAAAATACCTCCAATTTTACCTATACTAATTCCTGATTTTTCAGACAGAGATTCTTTTACAGTTTCGGTGTTTTTTCCAAAAATATGATTGACGATTTTATTTTCATCCTCTGATGGCCCCTCACTAAAAAGGCTTCCAAGGCTGTCAAAGATGCTTCCATTATGTTTGCTAGAAAGAGCTTGCTGAATGCCTTGCGCTTTTTCAGGACTTTTGTTTGCATTGTAATTTAATGCAGACATCATTAATGGAACAGCTGCAGATATTACCCATTGGGTTTGGTTTTTATCTAAGCCTAGCTTTTGAGAAATACCTTCCGTGGCTTGACTTCCAATGCCACCTGAAATTAAATCAGTTAGATTCATATTGTAGTTTATTTAGTTTTTTTAAGTTATTTTTATAAATCAAATATAAAGCCAAATCGTTGTCTATGAATAAATTTGTAATCTATATCCTACTTTTACTCACTGCTTTACAAGTTGCTTGTAAAGATAAATCACCGAAAAAGGA
The DNA here is from genome assembly GCA_036781025.1 of Sphingobacterium sp. Classification (GTDB taxonomy): domain Bacteria; phylum Bacteroidota; class Bacteroidia; order Sphingobacteriales; family Sphingobacteriaceae; genus Sphingobacterium. Next base: position 34,882 of record DAIQBS010000031.1, read on the forward strand.
TTTGAATACCAAAGAAGAGGCAAAACTTACATCTGAACTTGCTAAACAAATATTTGCTTTACCTGTGCATTGTTTGACTATAGAATATCCAAATAAATTAGGTCAAGTTATAGGGAGTGATGCTGATTTAAAGAGTCCAAAGCAATTGCGCCCGATTTTTTATGGTTGTTTTGATTGGCATTCCTCAGTTCATGGTTATTGGTCAATTATTAAATTGATGAAACAATTTCCAGAATTGGATACAGATGGAAACATTCGTAAACTTCTAAATGAACACATCACTGAAGAACATGTTGCTGTAGAAAAGGCCTTTTTTGAGGATAAGAATAACTTAAGTTTTGAACGCACTTATGGTTGGGCTTGGTTATTTAAATTGCAGGAAGAATTGCATACTTGGAAAGATCCTGATGCTAAACGTTGGGAAAAATATTTGGAGCCTTTGGTTCATTTGTTGGTTCAACGTTATATGGAATATTTACCCAAACTAGTATATCCTATACGGGCAGGCCAACACGATAATTCGGCATTTGGTTTATCACTGTGTCTTGATTACGCTAAAACATTAGGAAATAAGCCTTTTGAATCCAGTATTAAAGAACATGCTTTAAGATTATTTCAGCATGATAAAAATTGTGATTTGAATTATGAACCAAGTGGATACGATTTTTTATCTCCCTGTTTAGAAGAGGCATTTTTGATGAGTAAAATAATGGAACAGATGAATTATGACGCCTGGCTTAAATTATTTATGCCAGAGCTATATGAGGAACAATTTGATTTGAAACCAGCGGTAGTAAAAGATAGGAGTGATGGTAAATTGGTGCATCTGGATGGATTGAATTACAGCAGAGCCGCTTGTTTAAATGGAATAGCGAAGGCAGTTCCTGCATTAAACCATTTAAATACCGTAGCTAATGATCATGTTCAATTTTCAATAGGCAATATACATGCAAAAGATGATTATATGGGTTCTCATTGGCTTGGCACATTTGCGTTATATGCCCTAACGAACAAATAATAATTGAATCTTCTATCGTATATTGACCTATAGACACATCTGTATTAATGCATGCTTAGTCATGATAAATAATTAAGAAAAATGCCTATAATTTAGTTAACTATTCATGAAAATGGTTTTAATTGAATGGTAGGTGATTTCCCATTATAGGCATATTTTAATTTCTGTAAATCAACAAATAGGGATCAATTTGTTTTCTTCCAACTTTACTTGAACTCGATGAATTTGAGTAAAACCATCTTCATGAGAAATAATTGCTGATAAATCAATTCCTCGTTTTGAAAGGGCGGATAGCAATGCTGTTCTAAAAATGGATTTATTTTTGCCCCAATTCGATTGAACCAAATCATTATTAAGAATGACCAACTCTTGAGTTGAGTAATGAAAAAATTGGGATTGTAAATGAGTTTTTAAATCTTTTGAATTTGACATACAATTATGTTTAACTAGTTTAACCATCATTGCATTCAGAAGGGGATGTTGACCAGGCATTTCTGCGTTTATTTTGGTAGGATACCCGTATTGTTTTACCACCGCGGTGTCTTCACTCGGTTGGTATTGCTTTCGCAATTCTGAATACTCTACAAAGTTAGTAGAATTAATTTAATTTCCAAATTGTCAATAAAAAAATCATTATGTATCCATATTTAATTCAGAATATGATGATATAAAATCGGATTAAATATTTGATAAAGAATTAAAAAAATATCAATACCAACCATCGATTGAATATTTTAACTTAATACAATTAACTATTTAATAATTAAATATTTGCATTTAATTAATGGTTTGTTATTAAACTTGTTGAAATGTGATTTGGTAATCCAAATGACGAATATACATGCAATGATTAATTTTAGAATAATAGTATGCTAGTAAGACTCAAAACTATAAGAGGCGTTAAAATTGGTTTTCTTTCATTGCTGCTGTTGTTAATTATTAAATTAACAAGTATGTCATGCGGAAAGCAGCAAGATTCACTAAAAAACTGGATGTATATTTGTAATTCAAATTCTATATTAGGTATTTCAAGTTCAATAGATACAGTATATCAAATCGGTTCTTATTTAATAAGGTTGCCGAATGAAACTAAATTCATGAGTAATACAACCATTAATAAAGAGGGGAATGTGAGGAAGGATTCTATTTTTGAAAAATTATGGAGAATTGAAGTTATTGATATGTCTAAGGATAGTATGTATGTTTTTAATGATGATTATAATAATCCAAGACTTTCAAATAAAATTTTATTAAATACATCAGAATTGATTGGATTTAATATTTTTCAATTTAAAAGTTTACCAGAAAAAATAAAAAAATTAGATTATGAGTTAGACTATATAAAAGAAAAAATACATAAAAATAAAAAATGTGTCGAGGTTCAATTTATATCTAAAGATGATGTTCTATGTAATATTCTGTTAGACCAATCTTTAAATACACCTTTTGATACTGAATTAGATATTAATGGTAAAGAGAAGGTATTGGGTGCAATAGTTGAATTAAATTATATCTCAGAAGGTACACCTGTAACTCAATTGAAACTTGACTATGTAAATATGATTCCCAAGGAAAAGAAATCATTTTTTAGAAAATTATTTGAGCTCATTTAGTTTATATACGTTTTAATATAACAAAAAGAGGTTGTTTCATAATAGAAACAACCTCTTTTTGTTAGTTATAAGATTTTTTTTATAACTCTTTTCTTAAACGAGCTACTGGAATATTCATTGCTTCGCGATATTTGGCAACGGTTCTTCGAGCTATAGAATATCCTTTTTCTTTAAGGATTTCCGTTAGTTTTTCATCCGCTAGAGGTTTTCGTTTATCTTCTTTAGAAATACATTCTTCCAAGATTTTTTTCACTTCTTTATTGGAAACTTCTTCCCCGGATTCTGTTTGAATAGCTTCTGAGAAGAAAGATTTCAAAAGGAAGGTTCCAAATTCTGTTTGTACATATTTAGAGTTTGCCACACGAGAAACAGTAGAAATATCCATTTCTATTTTATCAGCAATATCTTTAAGAATCATCGGCTTCAGCATTCGATCATCTCCTGAAAGAAAATAGTCATATTGATATTCCATAATTGCGTTCATGGTTTTCAATAAGGTTTGTTGTCTTTGCTTAATAGCGTCAATAAACCATTTTGCGGAATCTAATTTTTGCTTCACAAACTGCACTGCTTCCTTCATTTTCTTATCATTTTTTTCCGCCTTCTCATAATGTTCAAACATTTCTTGGTAGGAACGGGAAACTCTTAATTCAGGAGCGTTTCTACTATTCAACGTCAGATGCAGTACATTATCGTTGTTGTTGATGTGAAAATCTGGAATGATATGCAGTTGTTTACCTGCTGCAGAACTGGAATCACCTGGCTTAGGATTTAGTTTTAAGATCTCATTGACAATTTCCTTTAATTCTTCAGAATTTACACCTAGTTGTTTTTCGATCTTGTCGTAATGCTTTTTCGTAAACTCATCCAAATAATGTTGAACAACCATCATAGCTTCTTTAATGATTGGGTTGTCTTGATCTTTTTTCTTTAATTGAATGCTTAAGCATTCTTGAAGGCTTCTAGCTCCAATCCCTGCAGGATCAAACTCTTGAATGACCCGCAACATATCTTCGACTTCTTTTTCTTCCACAAGCACATTTTGAGAGAATGCTAGATCGTCAATAAGCGAGGGGATGGGTCTTCTTAAATACCCATCATCATCTAATGAGCCAATGATTTGTTGGCCAATTAAGAAATCTTTATCGTTTAAGGCTAAAAGGTCTAATTGGTTTTGAAGTTTTTCATAAAAAGAATCTTGTATAGCGATGGGGATTTCTTTTTTATTATCATCATCATCTGAATCATATCCACCGCTATATTCTCTATAATCGTCTTCTTGTATATATTCATCAACGCTGAATTCCTCTTCGTAACCATTATCATCCATATTGAAATCATCATCTGGATCTTTATCCGGATATTCTTCAACAGGATCATTCATATTGGCAAGACTACCATCTTCCAAAGCTGGGTTTTCTTCCAATTCTTCTTTAATCCGGGCATCTAATGATACTGTAGGAACTTGAAGCAATTTGATGAATTGAATCTGTTGGGGTGATAATTTCTGTAATAATTTTTGTTGTAAGGTTTGTTTTAACATGTTCCCAAGAAATATGTATTTAGCAGTAAAAATAAATAATATAATTGAATACAATATATTATATGGAGGAATTACTTAAATTAGGTATAATTTTTGTGGATAAGATTGGCTGATAGTCAAAGTAAATAAACCTAAAAAACCGATTTGTTAAAAAGCGTTAATTTTTAAATGCTGTAAAGAAAATAGGCGGTTTGATGTAGTAATTTCCAAAGTTTTCTTCATATTTACCATATGTTTAAACGGGTTCGAAATAAATTTTTGCGTATTACGCTGATAGTTATTTACTTCATCATTTTATTTACGTGTGCAGTTCAGATTAACTTTTTAGGCTTGTTCGGATCATCGCCTACAAAACAAGAAATATTATTGCCTAATTTAAATGTTTCTTCCGAATTATATACTGCTGATTCCGTGTTAATCGGTCGTTATTATAAACAAGACCGTGATCCAGTACCATACGACAGTATATCTCCACATATTATTAATTCATTAATTGCTACAGAAGATGTTCGTTTTTTTAAACATCATGGGGTAGATGTTATTGGCTTGTTTGCAGGAGTTATTTCAACCATCAGAGGTAGTGACCGAGGTGCAAGTACCATTACTCAGCAATTGGCTAAAAATTTATATAGAACCAGGTATCAAGATGCTCAAGGTGTATTCAGCAAAATTCCATTTTTTGGTATGTTAATTACTAAATATAAGGAATGGATGACTGCCTTTAAATTAGAGAGCAGGTACAGTAAGGAGGAAATCCTCAATATGTATTTAAATACGGTTTCATTTAGTAATAATGCCTATGGTATTAAGTCTGCTACTCAACGATATTTCAATAAGTTGCCTAGTCAAGTTACGGTTAACGAAGCTGCCGTATTAATAGGTATGCTGAAAGGAACGACATTATATAACCCAATCCGTAATCCAAAAAATGCATTGCAACGTAGAAATGTAGTTTTAGGCCAAATGGAAAAAGAGGGTTATATAACCAAAGATGAATATGGGCAATATTCGAAACTGCCTTTAAATCTCAATTTGAATAATCAAGAACAACGAAGTTCAAATGATTCCTATTTACGGACGGCTGTGGAAAAATGGCTTGAGAAATGGGCGGAAGAAAATGAGATAGATATCTATACAAGTGGTTTAAAAATATATACGACTATTGATTCCAGAATGCAGAAGATTGCTGAAGACGCAGTTGCTGACCGGATGAAGGAATTACAGCGCAGATTGGATAATGTATGGTCAAATGAATTGCCATGGAGAGATAAAGAGGGTAATGTAATTCCAAACTTCTTAGAAGATCATGCTCGCAAATTATCTTCATATGCTGTTATGTTGAAGGAATTAGGTTCCGATGAAAAGGTTTTTGAAGAATATGGCAAGAAAAAAGAGATGGAAATCTTTACTTGGGATGGTCCTGAAAAAGTGAACTATTCAACGTTAGATTCATTAAAGCATTATTTGAGTATGTTAAATACTGGAATGATGGCGATGGATCCATTTAATGGAGAGATTAAAGTTTGGGTTGGAGGAATCAATCATAACTACTATAAATTTGATCATGTGAATCAAGCAAAGCGTCAACCAGGATCAACCTTTAAGCCATTTGCATATGTTGCTGCATTGGAAAATGGAATGGCTCCTTGTGATACCTATGAAGATAAACCTGTCAAGATTGAATTTATAAATAATAAGGGGGAGAATGAAGTTTGGGAACCAAAGAATGCTGATTGGAATTTTTCTTATAGCAAACTGTCGCTAAGACATGCCTTAGCTCGTTCTTTGAATTCAGTTACGGCTCAAATTACGAAAGATGTAGGTTGGGACAAAGTGGTAAGTATGGCACAAAGTTGTGGTATAGATAGTAAATTAGAAGCAGTGCCTTCAGTAGGATTAGGTTCTAATGAAGTAACTGTTTTTGAGATGGTACGGAGTTATGCGACATTTATGAACGAAGGTAAGCGAACAGAACCTGTGTTGGTGAGCAGAATTGAGGATAAAGACGGGAAAGTTCTGAAAACATTTAATACCGAACAAAAGCAGGTTTTAACTCCTGAAAACGCATGGTTAATGTCTTATATGCTTCGAGGAACCATAGAAGAATCAGGGGGAACATCACAGGCCTTATGGGAATGGGATTTGTTTCAAAAAGACAATGAAATTGGAGGTAAGACAGGAACATCCTCGGACTATGTAGATGGCTGGTATATGGGAGTGACAAAGGATTTAGTAACAGGAGTTTGGGTGGGTTGTGATGAACAAAGTATTCATTTTAAAAGTTCTGCTACAGGAGAAGGTTCTAAAACAGCTTTGCCGATATATGCGGTATTTATGGAAGAGCTTTATAAACATCCGGAATTGGGTGTGACATTTGGTAAATTTCCTGAACCTTCTGTAGAAATTAAGAAGAAATATAATTGTCCGGGGCCAAGAATTCGAGTGCAGCCTGATAGCAGTGATGCTGATAGTTTGCAAGTTGAACAGGGTATACCTGCGTTAACTCTTCCTGAAGTTGTTCCTGAACGTATTGAAAGTAATTGATAAGCAAATTAATACTAGATATTAGTATATTTAATAGATATTTCGATAAGTTATGAATTTGAAAGTAAACATATTGCCTAAAGTCTTAAGTCATTGTATTTTATTGCTGATGATGTTTTCTATGTTTCCAATAGATACTTCGGCTCAATATTTTGGTCAAAATAAAATGCGTTATAAAAAACTTGATTTTAAAGTTTATGATACGCCCCATTTTAACCTTTATTATTATTTGGAAAACGATTCCATGATGAATTGGTTGGCCAAAGAATCAGAAGTATGGTATGAATTACATCAACAAGTATTTCAGGATACATTTTTCAGAAAAAATCCTATTATATTTTACAATAATCATCCAGAATTTCAGCAAACAACTGCAATTTCTGGAGAGATATCTGTGGGAACTGGAGGGGTAACAGAGGCCTTTAAACAGCGTGTCGTAATGCCTATTATGCAAATAAATCAGCAAACCAGGCATGTATTGGGGCATGAGCTTGTTCACGCATTTCAATATAGGAAACTCATTGAAGGAAGGGATACCACACGTTTGGAAAGTGTTGCAAATATTCCACTTTGGATGGTTGAAGGGATGGCTGAATACTTTTCCATAGGAAAGAAGGATGCTTTTACATCGATGTGGATGAGAGATGCCTATGCTCGGAATGATCTGCCTAGTTTAGGACAGATGACGGAAAATATGAATCGTTATTTTCCTTATCGCTATGGGCAAGCTTTTTGGTCTTATGTAGGATCTACTTATGGAGACACTGTGATTATGCCATTATTTGTAGAAACTGCAAAATATGGTTACGAGAATGCTATTCGTCGAGTTTTTGGATATGATGCGCAAACGATGTCTACACTTTGGAAAAGTAGTATGGAAAATACCTATAAAAATTTGGGTAAAGACACCACTTCAAATCCAATTGGACAATTGTTGCTTTCGAAAAAGAATGCAGGACGTATGAATGTCTCTCCTGCTATTTCACCTGACGGGAAATATGTGGTGTTTTTATCCGAGTTGGATTTGTTTAGTATCGATTTGTACTTGGCAGATGCAGAAACTGGAAAAGTTATACGAAAGTTGGGGAGCAGGTTGACGAATAAAGATATTGATGAATTTAGTTTTATAGAATCAGCAGGTACGTTTTCTCCGGATAGTAAGAAATTTGCATTCAGTGTTTTTAGTGAGGGAAAGAATAAGTTGATGATTGTGGATGTTCAGTCTGGCAAAAGCTCGAATGTTGTTGCCATGGGGGATATAAAGGAGTTTACCAATATAACTTGGGCACCAACTGGTGATTTAGTGGCATTTTCGGGTCTTAATGATGGTCATAGTGATATTTATACCTATAACTTAAGTTCTAAGGAACTAACTCAGTTAACCAATGATAAGTTTTCTGATTTTCAGCCAAGCTTCTCTAGAGATGGGCAGTACATCGTTTTCAGTACCGATCGAGTATCTTTAACATCAGATTCTAGGAGTGTGGATATTCCTATGAACCTGGCTGTTGTCAATTTGAAGACAAAAGAATTAAAAAATCTTTCCATCTTTCCAGGAGCCAATAATTTAAATCCTCATTTTTCATCTACAGGAAAAGAAATCTACTTTTTGTCCAATAGCGATGGTTTTAGAAATATGTACCGATATCATTTGGATTCCGAAATAGTAGAACGTTTAACAGATTATTTTACAGGTATAAGCGGTATAACCGAATATTCTCCTGCAATGAGTATTTCAGCGAAGGATGATATTGTATACTCTTATTTTAAGGATAATGCTTATACGGTATATAAAGCAAAAAGCACCGATTTTGAAGGGGTGGTTGTGGATCCTGGTAATGTCAATTTTGAAGCAGCAATGTTGCCACCTTTACAGACCCGTGGAGTAAATGTTGTCAATACGAATTTGCGAAATTTCAATGCCTACAGCCGTATTAATGATGATGCGATAACAAATATACCCTATCAACCAAAGTTTAAATTAGATTATTTGGCTAACAGCGGAGTGGGAATGTCGGTAGGTAGCCGGTATGGTGCTGGAATTTCTTCCGGTATTCAAGGCATGTTTTCAGATATTCTGGGTTATAATCAAATTTTTGCTGCTGCCAATATCAATGGTGAAATATATGATTTTGGTGGGCAGGTAGCTTATATTAATCAGAAAAGTCGTTGGAATTGGGGAGGTTCATTATCCCACATTCCATACCGTTTTGGTTTTTATGAGTATGATTTTAGAGATATTGGAGCAGGATCAGAGTATGTATTAGATCAATATTTGATCCGCTCATTTCAAACTCAGGCAGATGCATTCGTGGCTTATCCTTTTAATAGGCACCACCGCTTTGAAACAGGTGGAGCTGTTTCTTATAATTCTTATCGTGTGGATCGTTATTTCCAAGGGATGTATTCTTATTATGGAGGACGCGAAAAAGTATCTAATGAAGTAGCTGCAGAGGCATTTGGGGTAAATAATTTGGATCCATTTACGCTTATGCAGGTGAATGCAGGATTTGTGGGTGATAATGCTGTATTTGGTATTGCAGCCCCGTTGCAAGGGTTTAGATATAGACTTGGTGCGGAACAATATTTTGGAACGTATAAATTTACTGCTGTAAATATTGATTTAAGGAAGTATCATCGAATGAAGCCTATCACTGTAGCTGCTCGTTTGTATTCTTATATGCGTGTAGGTGAGGATAGTGATCAATTGTATAATATTTATATAGGGTATCCTTATATGGTTCGTGGTTTTGAAAATAATTCCTTTGGACCAAATAGTAAAATAGGATATTCCGATTTGTCAGGGTCAAGAATGGTTGTTGGTAATTTCGAAATACGTTTACCATTTACAGGTCCTGAAAAACTTGCTGTACTTCC
>DAIQBS010000032.1:0-43827 GCA_036781025.1 Sphingobacterium sp.
GGAGGTAAAGCTACTAGGGTAGTCTAAATCCTTAACGATTCCACTTACGGTATATACATCAGAGCCGTATTTTAAATTCTGTCCTAAAATTTGATTTGCCTCTAATTGAGGAAAATATTGTTTTGACCTGGACTCTGTCAGTACGACTTCATTCTTGCCTTTGTAAATGGAATTAATATTTCCTGCAATCCAGGTATAAGGAGCCAATTTAAAATAATCGCTTGTCGTTTCCACCAATAACTTAGGATCTTCAAAAACGACAGAATCCCCAGCACGAAATACTTTCACATCATCAAATGGTTTTTCATAGACTGGAGCAATAAACTCCGCTAAAGAAACATTTTCTTTTAGATACCCTCCCATAGGATAGGTATTCCCATCAAACGTATTCAATTGTCCCTCTTGATTGTACTCCGAATAAAGCTTAAAGATTCTATCCCGATCAGGATGTTCCTGATCAAAAGAATACTCATAACTCACGATATTAAATACTATCCAACAAGCAGATATTCCAATGGCCAAACCCAAGATGTTTAATCCCGTAAACAACTTGTTTTTCCATAATTGACGAAGTATAAGTTTTAGGCTTTTCATGGTGTTAGATTTGAGATGTGAGATGTGAGACTTTAGAGTTCAGTTCTGGAATTACCAGTTCAATTTCTTGATGAATTTGATTAGCTAGATTGTACTCTTGTTTCTTATTTTCCATATCTAAAGTCATTTGACTTATCAAAATTTTGGCAAGGCTCTGATGTCTCATATCTATTGTCTTATATCTAAACAATATGTTTGTTTGTATCTGATGTCTCATACTTAATTTCTAATCTATCTGTTCGCTTGGCTCTGATATCTCATATCTAATGTCTCATGTCTAATAAATAAGCTACTCATCCCTCAAGCTATTCACAGGGTTAGCGAATGCTGCTTTAAGCGCTTGATAACTCACTGTTAATAAGGTGATGACTAATGCGCTTATTCCTGCGATGAGAAAGATATCCCAACTCACGTTGATGCGGTAAGTATATTTAGTTAGAAAATTATCCATTGCCCAATAAGCAAAAGGAAAGGCTATAGCACAAGCAATAAGCACCAGCACAATAAACTCCATGGATAAGAGTTTCGTCAAGTTAAAAATGGAAGCTCCTAGAACTTTTCGGATGCCTATTTCTTTGGTTCTATTTTCTGCCATGTATGCTGCTAATCCAAATAAACCTAAACAGGAAATTAGTATAGTAAGGCTTGCAAATAAAGTAGCCAATTGCCCTATTTTTACCGACTCATCAAATTTCATCGCATACTCTTCATCCACAAACTGATAGTCGAAAGGATATTCAGGATTATAGGTTTTATAAATAGCTTCCATCCCTTTTAAAGCATCTTTAGTACTCATCGATTCCTTAATCTTTATATGCGTTACATTTAAATTTCCGTAAGCACCTTCAATAATTAAAGGGTTGATCGGATCAAATGGAGACTCTTGAATAAAATCTTTAATCACACCGACCACATGCCAATCTATACCATTATCTTTAATAATTTTCCCTAAAGGATCTTTAAAGCCCATTAATTTTGCTGCAGTCTCATTGATGATGATAGCAGAAGAATCAGTAGGATAAGTTTTCAAGTCAAAATCACGACCTGCAATTAAGGTCAATCCTGCAGTTTCCACAATCTTATCGTCAGCAGTAGTTCGATTAATAATCACCGAGTTTTGCTCATCTTTTCCTTCCCATTGCATGCCGTTGCTATTACTCCAACGTTGCGTCAGTGGCGACATGCTTCGAGTTATTGAACTGGCGATTCCTTTACTAAGCAATTCGTTTTTAATTAATTCAGATTTAGCCGCAATATCCCCTTGCTCATAGATATAAAGCAACCGTTCTTTATTAAAACCAAGTTCACGATCTTGACCATATTGGATTTGTTTTCGAATAACCAAAGTACTTATGATTAAAATAATGGCAATCACAAATTGAGTGACCACCAAAATTTTCCTCGGATTAAACGTTCCCAAAACCACCGATAACTTCCCCTTCAACACTTTAATAGGTTGAAAGGAAGAAAGATAAAATGCAGGATAACTTCCAGCTAAAATCCCGGTTAAAAGAATAAAACCTATAAAGAAAAGCCAAAAATAGACACTACTCAATCCCATATTTAATTGCCTATCGACCAATGTACTATAGGCAGGTAGGCTTAAGAAAACAATTAATAAGGCCACCAATCCTGCGAAAAGTGCAATCAAAATGGATTCAGTCAAAAACTGATAAATCAAGGAACCACGTTTTGCACCCACCACCTTCCGTACACCAACCTCTTTCGCTCGACGCTCACTTTGAGCCGTACTCAGATTCATGAAGTTGATGCAGGCAATTAATAAAATGAATCCTGCTATCCAACTGAAAATACGCACCATTTCTATTCTTCCACCGACAACGACTCCATTCTCATATTTATTATACAACCAAGAATCTTTTAGTGGTTGTATAATATTATCACGGGTAGCCCCTTTATGATGTCTTTTAGTCAGATCCTTAAACGAATTCATTAAACCATTTACATCTATACCTTCCTTGAATTCAACCAGGGTGGTTACAGAGTTATTCCCCCAATTTTGATCATCGTAACCTATTTTTGACATGTATTTCCAAGGAAGGAAATAGCTAGTTTTGGTCATAAACGAATTACTTGGTGGATTAGCTAATACGGCAGCAACAGTAAAAAAGTCTACACTATCTATTTTCACTGTCTTCCCAATAACTTCTGTACTGGAAAACATATCTTTAGCAAATTTTTCCGTAACTACGATAGCAGTTGGTTGAGAGATCGCTTTCACTGGATCTCCGGCAAGCACCTCCAAATCAAACATGTTAAAGAAGCTTGTATCTACAAATAATCCAGAAAAGGAATTTATTTTTTTATCTCCTACAGAAAATAAAAAACCAGCAGCATTATTTATACGGGTAACATGGTTCACTTCTGTGTAATCCGCTTTTAAAGCTGCAGCCAATGGCTTTGGTGTACTAAACCAAACCTCCAATTTATCTCCCCATTTATCCTTATTCCCTACCGTATAAATTTGATCCGTTTTCGCATACATGCGATCATGAGTCAACTCACTTTTTACCCATATCAAAATCAGCATCGCCGCAGCCATACCAATCGCTAAACCTATGATATTAATCGCCGTGAAACCCTTATTCTTCTTCAGGTTCCTCCAAGCTATTTTGATGTAGTTGCTGTATGCCATTTTTTTAGATTTGAGATGTGAGATATGAGATTTGAGAACTTTATCTTGAATTAAGATATAAGTATTGAGATGTGAAACTTCTTTAGATTTGAGATATAAGATATGAGATGTGAGATGTGTGACCTCTAAAAACTGGTTCAATCTCTTGATAAAATTGAATAGATAGTTTGTAAGAAAGTGTCTGTTGTCTCATATCTAATGTCTAATGTCTGGTATCTAATGTCTAATGTCTTATGTCTAATGTCTAGGCTACCCTGGCGCCATTGTTTCCAAAATCACCTGGCCATCCAGCATTCGGATGACGCGGTCAGAAAATTTGGCGTCATGTTCGGAGTGGGTTACCATCACGATGGTGGTACCGGCTTCGTTCAGTTCCGTTAGTAATTGCATCACCTCGTTACCGTTGCTAGAATCCAAGTTACCTGTAGGCTCATCGGCCAGAATCAGTTTTGGGTTGTTAACTACGGCACGGGCTACCGCCACACGTTGTTGCTGTCCTCCGGATAATTGTTGAGGAAAGTGGTTACGGCGATGCATAATTTGCACCTTTTCCAGCACCTCTTCCACCCTACGCTTGCGCTCCGCTGCCGGAACATTGGTATAGACTAAAGGAAGTTCCACGTTTTCAAAAACTGTCAATTCATCAATCAAATTGAAACTTTGAAATACAAATCCGATGTTATGTTTCCTCAAATCAGACCGTTTTCCTTCTTTAAAATCCGCCACTTCAATATTATTGAATAAATAACTGCCTTCATCCAAATCATCCAATAAGCCTATGATATTAAGTAAAGTAGATTTACCACATCCTGAAGGGCCCATCACTGCTACAAACTCACCTTCTTTCACATGAATATTCACATTATTTAAGGCTACAGTTTCTACCTCTTCGGTGCGGTAGAATTTTTGAAGATTCGTAATTTTTATCATAAATCGATCTTTAATATCTTGTTATTATTCGTTTCTTAATTTCTTTGTTGGGTTACTTAAGGCTACACGCAAAGCCTGCGAACTAATGGTGAGGATTGCAATAAAAATCGCTATTACTCCGACTCCAATAAAAATCATATAAGGCATGTCTATACGGTAAGCGTAATCCTGCAACCATTTATTCATAAACCAAAATGCCAATGGATAAGCAATGAGGCATGCGAGCAACACTAATTTGATGAAGCCCATATTTAACATAGCCACCAATCCACTAATGGTAGCACCCAAAACCTTTCGAATGCTTATTTCCTTGGCACGCTGCGATGCTGCAAAAGATGCCAAACCAAATAATCCTAAACAACTAATCAAGATGGAAAGGATAGCAAAATAGCTGACTAATTTTTGTAACAAGACTTCAGATTTAAAGGTGTTTTCAAATGTCTTATCCAGAAACTTATAATCAAAAATCGATTGTGGACTGTGTTTTTTAACCACATCAGCCACCTTAGCTATTGCTTCTTGCATATTTTGTGTAGGTTTCAATTTGATATTTAAAACCCCTGATTCATCCGCAAATGGAGCTATTAAAAGTGGATCTGCCTCTGAAAAAACATTATTGTATGTATAATTTTTAATCACTCCGACAATCTGAAACTGCATCTCACCATTGTTTACTATTTTTCCAACAACATCACCATCAGGTTGAATTAATTTAGCAAAGGTTTCATTAATGATTAAAGATGTGCTATCGCCTACAAAATTTTCATTAAAATTACGTCCAGCAAGCAATTTCATCCCCAAAGTTTTTATCATTCCGGGATCAAAAAAAGTATAGCCAATTAAAATATTTTGATCCTTATTTTTACCTTCCCAGAAAAAAGACGAACTATTTGACCCCACATTCAATACACTTTCTTTACTTAAACCAACCTGATCCACATAACCACTTGCTAGTAAATCTTCTTTAATGACTGAGAAATGTTTGCTCATATCTGAACTTAAATCCGTACTGATGACCTGACTGCGTTCAAAACCTACATCCCTATTTTTGATATGATTTATTTGAATGTAGATCACCACTGTACAAATCATCATCACGATAGCTGTAGTAAATTGGATAACCACCAAACCTTTGCGAAGCAAATTTGAAAACCCTTGTTTTAATTTTTCCCCTTTCAAAGATTTTAATGGATTAAATCCAGACAAGAAAAATGCAGGATAGCTTCCGGCTACGAGTCCACATATCAGAATAATGGACGCAAAAAAGAAGAGGGTTTCCTTTTGAAAAAGGTCAAATGTTAAGCTCTTTTCGCTTAGCGCATTAAAAGATGGTAATAGCAGATAAACAGCAATAATAGCAATGATACTCGAGATAAAAGCAAATACAATAGATTCCCCTAAAAATTGGACTATTAATATTTTTCGATTTGCACCTACGACTTTTCTTACAGCAACTTCTTTAGCTCGCTTCTCCGAACGTGCCGTGGAAAGATTCATGAAATTAATGCATGCCATAAAAAGCACCAACCAGGCAATGATGGAAAATAATTTCACATATTTAATATAACCCTCCTTCGGATTTTCTATCCCATCCCTAAAGACATTAAACAAATGAAGGCGATCAAGTGGGTACAGAAAATGCTCTGAAAAGGAGGTCTCTTCATTGGTCTTGATTTTTACGAAAGGTCTTAATTGCTTATTAATATGTTCTAAATCAACATTTTTACCCAACTTCACTAAGGTCTGAACAGCATTACTATTATATGCCCTTAAAAAATCCTTACCTATTGCAAATTTCTCAAACGGCAAAACCCATTCATACCGGAAGTTGGAGTTCTTCGGGAAATCTTTTGTAACCGCAGAAACTGTAAAGCTTTCCTTATTATTCATTTTGATCACTTTACCTAGTGCATCCTCCTTACCAAAAATCTTCCTTGCTGCGGATTCACTGAGTACAATACTGTTGATGTCCTTGAGCGCAGAAGTACGGCTTCCCTCCACAAATTCCACAGTCAACAAATCCAGTACATTCGGGTCTGCATAATAGCCTACCGAATTGACCAATTTTTCTTGAAATCCGAAAATCGCTGATTCTGACCAATTAATCCGAACAGCATCTTCGATTCCTGAAATATCCGTTTTAATATCCTTAGCTAATGGCCCCGCAGAAGATTGAAAGACATAAGTTGCGCCATCATAAACTTGCTTGGATTTCATGATATACAAATCATGCTTATTTTTATAGTAATCGTTATAGGACACTTCATCCTTTACCCATAAAAAAATAAAACTGGCAACCATAATGCCTATAGCCAAACCAAAAATATTCAGAAAACTAAATCCTTTGGTTTTCCAGATATTACGTAAGGTCGTATTTATAATATTTTTTATCATTTGGTAAAATTCTTCTGCATTTAACTTTTGTCTACTCCCCTTGCTGTTTTGGTTAGTTTCTAGCAAGGGTTTCGACTATTTACTCCATTTAACATTATTTTTTAATCGATAACTCTTGTATCTTTTCATAAGTTTCATAGCTAGAGACAATGACTTTGTCTCCTGGTTTCAGCCCACCCATCACTTCATAAAATTGTGGATTTTGTCTTCCCAATTGAATATCGGTACGGTAGGCAGTAGTTCCATTTTTATCCAACTTAAAGATCCAATTTCCCGCTGTTTGTTGGTAAAAACCACCTTTAGCTAATAGTATGGCCTTCGTCTCATCACTTAAAGCCAAACGAATAGATAAGGTTTGTCCTCGGCGTATGCTTTCCGGTTTATCACCTACAAACTCCATATCCACCTGAAAACGTCCGTCTTTAACCTGTGTATATACTTTTTTTATGCGCAATTGATAGGATTTATCACCAATGGTAAATTGACCTTGTAAATCAGGGAAGATTCTATTGATATAATGTTCATCTATATCTGCACGGATTTTAAATCCTGTAAGCACATCGATTTGTCCCAAACGCTCCCCCGCAGGTTTATTCTGTCCAATTTCGGCATCGAAAGAAGTCAGTTGACCATCCACTGGTGCACGGACAATCAAGTCGCCCACTTTTTGACGCATTAAAGCCAATGCATCTTGTGTACGTTTATAGGTTTCTCTATCTTGATTTAATTTCTGATTGGTAGAAACCTGATCCTGATCTAAAATCTGTTTCGTCAATTCCACTCGCTCTTTTTGGTATTGGTATTCGTTTAAGGACTTTTGATATTCTTGTGAGCCAATTGCTTTTTCTGCTAGTAATTTCTTGTTTAAATTATATATCCGTTCAGCCTCTTTTAGGCCTTGTTCCACATCCGCCATCTGGTTACGATTGTTGATGGATACCTGTTGTGCATTGGTCTGCGCAATCTGAGCTTGCGTTAATAAGTTCAATACCTGTGTTTCCTGATTTACCAAACTTAATTCCAAATCGGTATTGGATAGCTTCATAATGGGATCACCCTTTTTAAGGTGACTTCCATCCTCCACATACTTTTCTTCCACTCGACCACCTACCGATGCGTCTAAGTAAATACTGCTAATTGGTAAGACCGTACCGTTAATGGGTATAAATTCCTGAAAGGTATCCTCCTTCACTTCAAAAATGGTGATTCGCTCCGCATCTACATTTAATTTACTGTTGCCACTGGTGTAATAATAACTTGCAGCAATCAAGGCTACAATGCCTACTATTCCAACCAAGGTCAGGATGCGTTTGGTATTCCATTTCTTTTGTTTAATCGGTCTGTCCATGTATCTTTTATTCTTTGTTGACTGGTATATAGATAAGGTTATGCCAAAATAACAAAACATTGATTTTCAATACAATAAATCAAACAGCATGAAATACATTGTTCGATAGCGAACAGTTTCTGTGCGGAGGTGAACAGGTACAAGCGAACACTGAATTTTACAGGCGAAGCCTGAAATATACAGGCTACGCCTGACCCAGTTCCGCACAACTTTGCGATATCGTTTTGAACCAAGAGGAAATGATTATCCTGAAAGGAGCTGAATATGGTTTCTTATTTACCTAACTATTCTTTCTATTCATTATAATCAGTTAATTCAGGTTCTCTTGGTTCAAAAGTACAGTTCAGAGATTGCTTCTTCGTGCCTCATCGCAAAGACGGTGGTACTCGCCAGGCTACGCCTGTAAAATTCAGGCGTAGCCTGTTGTCTAATATCTCATATCTTACGTCTCCAATCTATTTTTTGAGTATTCTTTCCATTCATTAAAATCAGTAAAATCAGGTTCTCAGTGGTTCAAAACTATATTCATTAAAATCAGTTTATTCATATCCTCAGTGGTTCAAAAGTACAGTTCAGAGATTGCTTCTTCGTGCCTCATCGAAAAGGACGGTGGTACTCGCCAGGCTACGCCTGTAAAATTCAGGCGAAGCCTGCTGTCTAATATCTCATATCTTATGTCTAACATCTATCTAAACAACCCATCTCCTTCGGATCTCCTTTGGAGATTCATCGGATATGGCATGAATCTCCATCGAAAAAATGCGAATCAGATGCGGATGATATTCAGAACAGATGCAAGGTAAGAAGCAAAATAAAGGAAAGACCAAGGAATCATAAACCGCTTGTTCAGTTATGAACGCAAATTGTTCATAAACGGACAATTAAAATTAAATCATTACTGTAACAAACTGATTTATGGTGTTTTAGAAAAATGGCAAAGCCTTTGTCTATTTCTGGGAGTTCTCCAATTACAAGAAGCGATTGGTCAACAGCTATTTTTTTATTTTTGAAATAAGTTATAGAATCACATGCAAAACCCACTTAAATTACTTTGGAGAAAAACAATAAAAAATAAGTTATTTACGGTTTTAAATTTATTGGGTTTAACCTTAGGTTTTAGTGGCTTTGTATTATCCTATCAATACATCAATAGAGAAACTAGTTACGATAGCTGGAATCCGAATTATAAAAACATTTATAGGATAGGGTTAAATTTAAACGGCACTTTTACCACAGAGACACCCTCCCTATTAGCACCCACACTTCAAAATCGAATTCCCGAAATAGTGTTAGCAGGGAGAACCATGGCATATCCCTATGGAGGATATCCATTATTTGGAGAGAATACTATTTTTGTTAAGAATACCGTTGTGGTGGATTCTTCTGCCGCGAGAATATTTCAAATCAGGAATAAGAAAGGTGATATCATACCCTTAGGGAAAAATCAAAACCCATCGTTTGTTGATGAAGATTTAGCAAAAAGATTATTCCCTACGAAAGATTGGTCGTCAAGCTCCCCTGTAGAAGTGCCTATATTGGCTAAAAACTCTGGTATGACGCAGCAAATAAATGATGTCTTAGCACCTAGGCCATTATCCTATATAGCAAGTAATCTTATTGTGCTTCGTGATTTAGCTGAAGATGATCCATACAGTTTTCAAACGTTTATTCAATTAACCAATACGGATCAACTAAGCCCTGTTTTAAAGAAGATCGAAGAAATATATTCAAAAGAAATTGCACATCATGCTAGCAATCAACATTCCTCTTTTAAAGATGCGAAGATTGTGTTAGAGCCACTATCGGATATCCACTTAAGGCCATTGGGTGGAAGCAACAGCAATTACCTATTAGTTTGGGCATTGGGTATTTTCTCCATTTTGATTCTTTCATTAGCCGCAGTAAATTATACCAATATGATTATGTCTCAAGCGCAGGCAAGGATAAAAGAGCTTAGCATTCGAAAAATTTTGGGAAGTTCTCGTAAACAATTGATAGCCCAAATATTTTTAGAAGTTTTCTTAACATGTTTTATCGCGGCCTTGTTGAGCATGATACTTTTGTTGTTTTCTGGTAATATTCTAAAAAAATGGTTTAATGATGATCTCTTAACGTACTTATTCAATCAAACCACATTTATTCAGCTATTTGCTTCCAGTCTATTTACGGCATTAATTTCCGGGTTATACCCTGCCATTCAATTAAGTTCCATCAAACATTACGGTATTGCTCAGGTAAAAAGTAAAAGTGGGTCTTTTCATAAATCCTTCCAGCAAGGACTAATAAGTTTTCAAATTATCATTGCCCTGTTATTCATTTCTGGAGTGCTGCTTATCCGAGCCCAATTGGACCTGATGAAGCATACCGAGAAGGGATTTGAAACGGCGCAAGTTATTACATTTAAAGGATTGGGGTTTTATTATGACAATAAAATTGATGGGTCATTTTCTGATTTTAAGCAACGTTTAATAAATGATCCAGCGATTATATCTGCTTCATCAGCCAGCAATATCCCAGGATCTTTGGAAATTCCAACAAAGAACCAGTTCAAGCATCTCCATAACAGCATCGAAATGGATCATTCAGGTATAGACCCAACTTATTTTGAAACACTTAGCATTTCAACATTGGAAGGAGATCCTAAAATTTCAAATCGCATATTAAAGCAAGATTCCAGCAGACATTATGCTGTGATCAATGAGAGTGCTGCAAAATCGCTGGATCTAAACCCAGTTATTGGAGCTAAAATTAAAGGTTGTGGAGTAGATTTAGAAATAATCGCTGTAGTTCGGGATGCCATCAGCTATGGCTTTGAAAAACAGGTTGCACCGAGTATCTTTACTTTTAAAGAAGAATGCATGGAGGGCCGGAATAAAATTTCTTTAATGATAAAAACAGCGCCTGGAAAAGTAAACGAGGCAATTGCTGCTGTGAAAAGAGAATGGGAAGTAAATCCATTTTCCGACTCTTTGCCTTTGGACTATGAATTTATGGATCAGCAATATGTTTTGAATTATATGAAACAACAGAATTTATTGAGTGCTTTAAATGGCTTCGCTATATTAACCGTTGTTATAGCCGCTTTAGGGTTATTTAGCGTGTCTGCATTTCAAGCAAATGAAAGAACTAAAGAGATGAGTATACGCAAGGTCTTAGGAGCAAGTGCAAAAGAAATATTCTTTCAATTAAATAAGCCATTCCTACAAGTTTACTTAATTGGATGCCTATTGAGTTTCCCCTTAATGTATTTTGCTGTTGATCGTTGGTTACAGAATTTCACAGTACAAATTGAAAAAGATAGTTTTTACCTGTTTTTTGTTTGTGCTAGTTTAGCAATTCTACTGATCATGATGCTCAGTGTCTGCATTCAATCATTAAAAGCCGCAAAAATAAACCCTGTTAAAACTCTTAGAAATGAATAAAATTACAATACAAAGAACAACCTATATCTATTGTCTATGGTCTCATATCTAATGTCTAATATCTATTGTCTCAAATCTAATATCTAATGTCTAACATGATAAAACTCGAACATATTTTTAAATGGTTTAATGTAGGAGGAGCGAAATCCTTCATTTTAAAGGACATCAACTTAACTATTGAAGAAGGGGATTTTGTTTCCATCATGGGTCCATCGGGATCTGGGAAATCCACCCTATTAAATGTCATCGGCATGCTGGATGAGCCGAATGAAGGAAACTACTATTTCATGGGTGAAGAGGTGTTGGGAATGAAACAAAAAAAGCGCACGCAGCTATTTCAATCTCATATTGGTTACGTATTTCAAGCCTATCACTTGATAGATGAGCTTACCGTATATGAAAATATCGAGACACCCTTGATTTACAAAAATCTATCCTCATCCGAGCGAAAAAGTATTGTAAGCGATTTACTGGATCGTTTTAACATTGTGGGGAAGAAAGATTTATTCCCTGCACAATTATCAGGCGGTCAGCAACAGATTGTTGGCATAGCCAGAGCTCTTGCGGGTTCTCCAAAATTACTATTAGCTGATGAACCTACAGGAAATTTAAACTCCAAACAAGGGGAAGAAATTATGGAGCTTTTCAAACAGCTCAATGCCGACGGTGTGACTATTATACAAGTAACCCATTCTGAAAAAAACGCGGAGTATGGCAAAAGAATCATCAATTTATTAGACGGTCAACTGAAATAATTAAAAAGGACAGTTTTTTGTTTTTGCCTTTATTTTCGTAAATTTCGTTGTGAATGAGAAGGAAATAAAGGCACTAATTTATTTATTGGATGATCCCGATAATGATATATTTCAGGAAATTGAACATCAATTAATCACATGTGGACCTGAAGTTATCCCCCTATTGGAACAATCCTGGGAATCTTCCTTTGACCCCCTTTCCCAAAGTAGGATAGAAAATATCGTTCACAAGATTCAGTTTGATCAGGTTAAAAATGACCTTCAACTGTGGAAATTAAACAATTCGGAGGATTTATTAGAAGGTTTATTGATCATAAATCGTTTTCAATACCCAAATCTCCATGAAGATCAAGTGTATTTTCAACTGGCAGAACTACGTAGGACTGCTTGGTATCATTTGATGTACGATATGAGTCCGGTGGAAAAGGTCAAGCTTTTAAATAATATATTATTTCGAGAGTTTGGTTTATCTGGAAATACCAGCAATTACCACGATCCACAAAATTCATTTATCCAGCGTGTCTTAGAAACTAAGAAAGGTAATCCGATCAGTTTATCGTGTATATATGCCATCATCGCGCAGAAACTGGATATTCCTATTTACGGAATTAATCTGCCTAAGCATTTTGTTTTGGCCTATGTGGAGGGAGAAAAACAGGATAAGGTATTATTTTACATCAATGTATTCAATCGTGGTCAAATTATGCGGGAAGATGATATCTATGCCTTCTTGAGGCAACTCAATCTGCCTATTTCCGATGATTATACCCTCCCTTGTTCTAATCTAGCTATCATTATACGAGTACTTCGCAACCTGATAGCAGCCTATGAACATGTGGATAATGCAGAGAAGAAATTGGAAGTGGAATTATTGTTAAGTTTAATCCAGGATCCTGTTGTAAAATAAATTAATTATTGCCTAGCATCTAACGATATACTGATAGGTCTTCGGTTAGGACTTGGTACAGAAGATTCAGGTTTAACATCACCATTATCCGTTTTCAAGAATCGGTGAATGAGCCTTGATGCTGGATCCACAACATACAAATACTTGCTGTTTGGTCTAAAATCTAAATCAACATCAACAGGATGTTTTAATAGGGTGTTAGCTCCTGTAATAATACGGTTAGGTGTAATGGTACCCGAAGCTTTACTGATTTCAGAAAAGTTATCAAAGATCAAAATTCGCCCTACCGTATCGTTGTTGGCAATCGCAAAGTCGGTCAATGCGAGCATATTATTTACGGTATCTAGGGACATTCCGCGAATGTTATTTGCGCCTTCAATAGTTAAAGAACGAGTTGGGCTAACGTTGTTGAATATCGTATCCCTTTTGGGAATTATGTTTTCGAAGATGTCTATACCACCATTGGTACCTGTACGGCTTAAAACAAGGTTACTTTGAACGATGGTTGCATCCCAAGCGGAAAGATTATTTGCCAAAATTAAACGTTGACTTGTTTTTGTATACAATGAAATTCCACGAGGACGGTCAAATACATTAACAAAAGATCCCTTACTGTTTACAGATACCGCATAGAGTTTATCCATACCTGGATGAAAAACTAATCCTCTTACACCTGTCAATCTACCATTAGGAATTTTTGTGTTGGAAGAAGAAACCTGGCCTGTTTCACCAACACGTAAAGTTTGAATTATTGTATCAGCGACTGTCGTATTTAAAGAGGCTTGAAATACTGTTTGAGCGGCCGGGTGAAAGTAAATGGTAGAGCCTCCTTTAGCAGCAGATCTATAAAAGCTATTGATCACTCCAAAATTGGTTGAATCAGCATTTGAAATAACAGAAATATTATCTACTTGAGTCTGAGATTCGTCAGGTTGAAAATCAGAATAAGAAACATACAACCTGGAAATGGAATTACTTTGCAACGGTTCATCATCATCACGTTCACAGGAAGAAAACACAGCAATTACGAATAAAACTACAATCGATAATAGGAACCTTTGTCTCATGCTTTAAATTATTTATTACAAATGTATAAAATTATCCCTTTGTAGGAATCCTAAGCGTTCTTAATAAGTGTTAATTTGAATAAATAAATGGTTTTGCGTAACATTGTAACAAAGTATTTAATTCCATGGAGAATAAAGAATTTGTTAGGGAGCAATTGGAGTTACCAAATGAAGGTAAAAAACTTTTATTACATTCCTGTTGCGCTCCATGTTCAGGAGAAGTGATGGAGGCCTTGATTTCTTCGAACATTGATTTCACTATTTATTTTTATAATCCGAATATTCACCCACGCAAAGAATACGATTTGCGGAAAGAGGAAAATATTCGTTTTGCGGAAAAGCATAATATCCCTTTCATCGATGCCGACTATGATGTAGATCATTGGTTTGAGCTTGCAAAAGGGATGGAAAACGAGCCAGAACGTGGGATACGTTGCACGATGTGTTTCGATATGCGATTTGAAAAAACTGCAGAATATGCTGCTGCAAATGGTTTTGATGTCATTAGTAGTTCCTTAGGTATATCCCGATGGAAAACCATGTCTCAAATCAACGATTGTGGTGTTCGTGCAGCTTCTAGATATCCAGATATGGAATATTGGACATTAAACTGGAGGAAGAAAGGTGGCTCGGCTCGTATGCTGGAAATCAGCAAAAGAGAGCGCTTCTATATGCAAGAATATTGTGGTTGTGCCTACTCGTTAAGAGATACGAATAAGTGGCGTATGGCAAATGATCGACCAAAAATAGAATTAGGTAAAAATTATTACGAATAGCCTGTAGGATTTTTTAAAATAAATTTCATTTATACTTAATTAATCATTACTTTTGCAGGCTCAAATGCAAGATTGTGAAGTATCTAAAAAAATATAGAATACCATTTTCAGGTCTTACGACAGGGAAACACAGTTTTGATTTTGATGTTGATGATCAGTTCTTTGCATGTTACGAACATTCCTTAGTCAAAGAGGGTAAATTACGAGCAATCGTTCACCTTCAAAAACAAGAGAATATGCTGATAACAAATTTTGATATCGAAGGGGAGATATTACTCACCTGCGACACCTGTTTATCAGACTTTCATTCTCCTGTAGTCATTAAGGAAAGGGCTTTGGTCAAATTCACTGATGAAGATTGGACAAACGAGACTGATGAGGTTATCGTATTATCCAAAAAGGATTATGAATTGGACATCGCACCATTGTTGTATGAATACATTAATTTAGCAGTTCCTGCATTTGCAAAATGCAGTGTACAAGGAGGTATAGCATGTGACCCCGAAATGCTTTCGATGATACAACAAGAACAGGAAGAAGATACATCAATAGAGGAAAAAGAACAAATTGATCCTCGTTGGGACGCATTGAAAAAAATTAAAAATAACTAAAACAAGAATACGAGATGGCACATCCAAAACGTAAGACTTCTAAATCAAGAAGAGACAAAAGAAGAACGCATTATAAAGCAGAACTACCTACATTAACAGTATGTAAAGAAACTGGCGCAGTTCACACGCCACACCGTGCTTATACAGTTGATGGTAACTTATACTATAACGGCAAGTTAATCGTTGAGAATACAGCTTCTGTTTAAAAAAATCTTTCTGAATAAACATCCCAAAAAAGTGTGATATTTTAAAATATTCGCTTTAACTTGGGATGTTTTTTGCGTATTATTGACTAATATAAATAATAACGAATGAAGATTGGATTAGACGTGTTGGGGGGAGATTACGCTCCTGATTCAAACATTAAAGGAGCCATTGAGGCTCAAAAACTATTGGATGAATCACAGCGAATCGTATTATTCGGCGATGAAGATGCCTGTAAACAGGCTGTAGCATCCGCTGGATCTGATCCTTCCATATTTGATTATGTTCATGCTCCAGAAGCTATTAGCATGCATGAACATCCAACAAAAGCAATTACTCAAAAGCCAAATTCCTCGATAGCAAAGGGATTTGACTTATTGAAAAATGGGGAGATAGACTCCTTTTCTTCCGCAGGTAATACCGGCGCCATGTTGGTTGGTGCCATGTTCAGTGTAAAAACAATTCCTGGGGTATTGCGTCCTGCAATTGCCACGAATGTTCCTAAATTAAAGAATGGCTTCGGAATACTCCTAGATGTAGGTGCAAATGCCGACTGTAAACCAGAAATGCTAAATCAATTTGCCATCTTAGGAAGTATTTACGCCGAACATGTATACGGAATACAATCGCCTAAAGTCGGATTACTGAACATTGGCGAAGAAGAAGAAAAAGGCAACAACCTAACCATATCCACCTACCCCCTCTTAAAAGAAAACGACAAGATTAATTTTATTGGTAATGCAGAAGGTCGCGATTTATTTAGCGATCACGCTGATGTTGTTGTTTGTGATGGGTATACTGGTAATGTGGTTCTGAAATTGGCAGAGTCTTTCTATGTGGTGACCTTGAAAAAGGGAATTAAAGATCAGTTTTTCGATAGATTTAACTATGAACAATATGGAGGGAGCCCAATTTTAGGGGTGAATGCACCAGTGATCATAGGCCATGGAATATCGACGCCTGAGGCTATAAAAAATATGGTTTTATTGTCAAGAGATATGATTTCTTCGAATTTCATTGAAAAAATCAAATCAGCCTTTAATTAATTAATATGTCAAAAATTCATGCAGCTATTACTGCAGTAAATGGTTACGTTCCTGACTATATATTAACCAACAAGGAGTTGGAAACAATGGTCGACACGAATGATGAATGGATTGTAACGCGTACAGGAATCAGTGAACGAAGAATACTAAAAGATCCTAACAAAGCAACTTCCGATTTGGCAGTTCCAGCAGTAAAGGGATTATTAGAAAAAAGGGGAATATCGGCAGAAGAGATTGAATTAATCATCTTTTGTACCAGTACACCTGATATGTTATTTCCAGCAACCGCAAATATTTTAGCAGATAAAATAGGTGCAAAAAATGCTTGGGGATATGATTTACAAGCTGCTTGTTCTGGATTTCTTTTTGGACTTACTACAGGAGCTCAATTTATAGAATCAGGCAAACATAAAAAGGTTTTGGTTGTTGGAGGAGATAAAATGTCTTCAGTAGTCAACTACAAAGATCGTAACACCTGCATCCTATTTGGAGATGGATGTGGTGCCGTATTATTAGAACCTAATGATGAAGGTAATGGGGTAATTGATTCCTTATTAAAAACCGATGGTTCTGGAGGACAATATTTAAATATCAAAGGAGGAGGTTCGTTGAATCCTGCTTCTCATGCTACGGTAGATGCTGGATTACATTACGCTTACCAGGAAGGACGTACGGTATTTAAATTTGCGGTTACTAATATGGCAAATGTTGCTGCAGAAGTGATGGAACGCAATCAATTAAATTCGGAAGATGTAGATTGGTTAGTACCGCATCAAGCAAATAAACGGATTATAGATGCCACTGCTGAACGTGCAGGCTTGCCTGAGGATAAAGTGATGGTAAATATTCAAAAATATGGTAATACAACCAGTGGGACTATTCCACTATGTTTGTGGGAATGGGAAAGTAAGCTGAAAAAAGGGGACAATTTGATATTGGCTGCTTTTGGAGGAGGCTTTACTTGGGGCTCAATATATTTAAAATGGGCTTACTAATCCGACAGATTTTATTACCTTTATAGTTAACATTTTTCAAAAATTAAACAAACCTACTAGCATATGAGTATGGACATTAAACAAATTCAAGATCTGATTAAATTCGTTTCAAAATCAGGTGTGAATGAAGTATCTATCGAAGAAAAAGATTTTAAAATTACAATAAAAACAAATCAGGAACCTACTTATGTTACCGCCAGTATCCCTACTGCAGCCGCAGTAGCAGCACCTGTGGCAGCAGCACCAGTAGCTGCTATTCCTGCTAGTACACCTGCAGCTCCTGCGGCAATAGCCGATGAATCTGCTAATTACATCACCATCAAATCTCCGATTATTGGTACGTTCTACCGTTCACCAGGTCCTGATAAAGGTGTTTTTGTGAATGTAGGCGATGAAATAGCACCAGGTAAAGTTTTATGTATCGTTGAAGCTATGAAACTTTTCAACGAAATTGAATCGGAAGTTTCAGGAAAAATTGTGAAAATCTTGATTAATGATGCACAACCTGTAGAATACGATCAACCTTTATTTATCGTAGATCCTAGCTAGTTTAAAACAATTTGTTCTAAACAGCTTACCTATTACGTGAAATAAAGAGTTAATCTAAAAATACTATGTTCAAAAAAATATTAATTGCCAATAGAGGAGAGATTGCCCTTCGTATTATCCGTACCTGTAAAGAGATGGGTATTCAAAGTGTTGCGGTATACTCTACAGCAGATCGCGATAGTTTACATGTTCGTTTTGCGGATGAAGCGGTTTGTATTGGCCCACCAGCAAGTAAAGATTCTTACTTAAATATTCCTAATATTATCGCAGCAGCAGAATTAACGAATGCTGATGCGATTCATCCAGGTTATGGATTCTTATCGGAGAATGCGAAGTTTTCTGCTATTTGTGCAGAATATGGCATAAAATTTATTGGTGCTACAGCCGATCAAATTGAACGAATGGGCGATAAAGCTTCGGCGAAAGAAACAATGAAGCAAGCCGGAGTTCCGACCATTCCAGGATCGGATGGTTTAGTTCCTGATGTAAAAGCAGGTTTAGCTACAGCCAATGAAATCGGATATCCCGTAATTTTAAAAGCTACTGCCGGTGGTGGTGGCCGTGGAATGCGTATCGTATGGAAAGATGAAGAGTTTGAACCAGCATGGGATTCAGCTCGTCAGGAAGCAGGTGCTGCCTTCGGAAATGATGGTATTTACTTGGAAAAATTTGTTGAAGACCCTCGCCACATTGAGATCCAAGTCATAGGAGATCAATATGGAACAGTTTGTCACTTATCTGAACGTGATTGTTCTATTCAACGACGTCATCAAAAATTAGTGGAGGAAGCTCCTTCCCCATTCATTACTCCTGAACTACGTGCTAAAATGGGTGAAGCAGCAATCAAAGGTGCTTCAGCTGTAAAATACGAAGGTGCTGGAACGATAGAATTCTTAGTTGATAAACACCGTAATTTCTACTTTATGGAAATGAATACCCGTATTCAGGTGGAACATCCGGTTACGGAAGAGGTCATCAACTTTGATTTAATTAAAGAACAAATAAAAGTTGCTGCTGGAATTCCAATTTCTGGAAAGAGTTACGAACCGACCATGCATGCGATTGAATGCCGTATTAATGCGGAAGATCCATTCAACAATTTCCGTCCGTCACCAGGAAAAATCACGAATTTTCATTCCCCAGGTGGTCATGGAGTGCGTGTAGATACACATGTATACTCTGGATACTCTATACCTCCAAATTATGATTCGATGATTGCTAAATTAATCTGTGTGGCACAAACACGCGAAGAAGCAATCAATACGATGGAAAGAGCATTGAGTGAATTTGTTATTGAAGGTGTTAAAACTACGATACCGCTTCACTTACGTTTAATGCGTGATCCTAATTTCAGAGCAGGTAATTTTACAACGAAATTCATGGAAACATTCGATTTAAACGAATATCCTGATGAAGAAAGTTTATAAAATTTACTTTACATAATTAAAACATGCCATTCTTCTGTCGAAGAATGGTATTTTTGTTTTCTCACGATTTAAATTATTCGAAGAAAGATCCATGTCCAAGAATTTAAAACTTATTGAAGCCATAAAGAATAAAGGCAAAAACATAGAAGCAGAAATGTCTTTCTTTGACCATCTGGAAATCCTTAGGTGGCATATTATCCGAGCAGTGATCGTTATTATCTGTCTCGCGGTATTTTTCTTTACCTATATTGATTATATTTTTGAACATATCATCATGGGGCCAAAAAATTTAGATTTTTGGACGTATCAAATGATGTGCAAAGTTGGAGAGGCATTAAATCTAGAAGGATTTTGCGTGGAAAAAATACCTTTCGAATTAATCAACACCGACTTAGGTGGACAATTCATGCTTCAAATCAATTCCTGTTTACTACTTTCTCTGGCGGCTGGATTTCCATACTTACTTTTTGAAATTTGGTTATTTATTAAACCAGCACTTACAGACATTGAACGCAGATCAGCTCAGGGATTTGTGCTTTATGCTACGATACTATTCATCATAGGCGCCTTGTTTGGTTATTATATCGTGGTTCCTTTGTCGGTCAATTTCTTGGCCAATGTATCGGTATCTGATTTGATTAATAATCAGATTACCATCGATAATTACCTATCCACGATTGCTACATTAACCTTAGGTTGTGGAATCATCTTCTTATTACCGATTTTGGTATTTATCCTATCTAAGCTGGGCATTATGACTCCAGAGTTCATGAGAGCGAGTCGTCGTTATGCTATTGTGATTATTTTAACCATTGCAGCTATTATAACACCTACAGCAGATATCATTACCTTATTAACCGTGAGTGCTCCTATGTTTATATTGTATGAATTAAGCATCATGGTATCTTCCAATGTGAAGAAGAAAAAGCTACAAGCAGAAAAAGAATTTTACAATCAATAATATATTATCATGTCGAAAAAAATTGCCATCGGAAGTGATCATGCAGGTTTTGAATATAAAGCTGTTCTTATTCAATTCTTACAAGAATTAGGTTACGAAGTTCAGGATTTTGGTCCATCCAGTGCCGATTCAGTGGATTATCCAGATTTTGCTCATCCTGTAGCCAGCAGTGTGGAAAATAAAGAAAACGAGTTAGGAATTTTGATTTGTGGAAGTGCGAATGGCGTAGCTATCACAGCCAATAAACATCAGGGAATACGTGCAGCCATTTGTTGGTTAGAAGAGATCTCTGCATTAGCAAGACAACATAATGATGCAAACATTGTTTGTATTCCAGCACGTTTTATAGATTTAGAATTAGCGAAACGTATCGCAAAAACTTTCCTTAGCACTGATTTTGAAGGTGGCAGACATGCCAACCGTGTCAATAAAATTGCTTGTGTATAAACCATTCAAGTTTGATTATGAAAAAATTACTTGTCCTTAGTTTTTTAATACCGACCTTATTTAGCTGTTCGGTATCTCAGCAAAGTATACAAAAAAAATACGCCTCCTTATTAACTGAGGAATCCGCAAAAAAACACCTGACAATCCTTACTTCAAAGGAATTTGCAGGTCGTGGAACCGGACAAGAAGGTGGTCAAAAAGCGGCGGATTATATCGCTAATATTTACAAAGAACTGGGTTTAAAACCTGGAGTAAATGGCTCTTATTTTCAACCGGTAGCTTTGGAAAAGAATTCCTATGCCGTTGATCAATTTAGCTTTGCTAACCAATCGTTTGTGAACGGTAAAGATTTCTTTGTTCAAGCGAACAATCCAATGAATACTTTTCAAGCCAATGAAATTGTATTCGTGGGCTACGGAATTCAAGCGGAAAATTTCAATGAATTAAAGGGTATATCCATTGCTGGAAAAGTGGTGATGTTCATCAATGAAGCAGAACCTAAGGATCAACAAGGAAATTCCCTAGTAACAGGAACGAACAAAGAGTCTGATTGGACCAGTTCTAGAAATAAGAAATTTCAAGAACTGATGAAACAGAATCCAAAAATGATTTTGGCCATCAGTGCTGAAACCGCTCAAATGATTAAAACCTATGGTCCTCGATTAACACAAGGGCGTTTCAGTTTGAAATCAAATTCTAGTAATGCTGCAAATACGGGTTCTGGCTTGCCAATCTTAAGCATCACTGAGGAAATGGGTAACCAGTTGTTAGCTGCGCAAGGGAGCTCATTAACTAAGGTTAAGCAAGAAATTACTGCTTCAAAAAAACCTCATTCTCAAATCATCAAAGGCAATTTAACTGCAAAAATGGGGATTAAGAAAGAGGAATTTGCGGATCCTAACGTGTTAGGATTGATTGAAGGCTCTGATTTAAAAGATGAAATTGTCATTATTTCTGGTCATTATGACCACGATGGAATTTTGCCGGATGGAACGTTTTTCCCTGGAGCAGATGATAATGGTTCGGGTACAGTAGGTGTATTGGAGTTAGCAAAAGCTTTCTCTGCGGCTAAAAAAGCAGGTAAAGGACCTCGCAGAACCATTCTATTCATGGCATTTGCAGCTGAAGAGAAAGGTTTATTAGGTTCAGATTTTTACTCTCAAAATCCTGTATTTCCATTGAAAAATACCGTGACTTGTTTGAATTTAGATATGATTGGACGTATTGATGATAAGCACCTGAATGGCAACCACAATTACATTCATGCTATTGGATCAGATATGCTAAGTTCCGAATTGAAACAAATCAATGAGAAAGCAAATCAGGAGTATACTCAAATGGAATTGGATTATATGTATGATGATCCAAAGGATCCTATGCGTATTTATTACCGTTCTGACCAATACAATTTGGCAAAACATGGTATCCCTGTAATTTTCTATTTTTCAGGTCTTCACCCAGATTACCATACGGTAGATGATGTGGTTGATAGAATCGATTTTCCAATGATGGCTAAGCGTGAAAAATTAGTTTTCCATACCGCTTGGGAAATAGCAAACCGTGATAAACGTCTGGTAGTTGATAAAACCCCTCCTACTCAAAAACGATAAGAAATTAAATCAACATTATAAGCAAGGCTGGATCATGTACATGAATCCAGCCTTTCTTTTTTTTTAAAAGCTTTTGAACGAGCCCATAAAAATGTGCCTTAGAGTCCTTAAACATCGTTTTTTATTGTCATATTTTTAATTCGTTATCCAGGAAGAAAAATTATTTAAAATTTTTATTGGATAATTAGAATAGCTCTCTATATTTGTAGTGTACTAAGATACTAATACACTATAACCAACTTATGCTTAAAATTAATTCACTTAGTTATTACTATCACAAAAAGAAAGTGATATTGGATAACATCACTACCGTTTTACAGCCTGGAAACATCTATGGTTTATTGGGTTTGAACGGGGAAGGTAAAACTACTTTTTTAAAAATACTGGTAAGTATGTTATTCCCTAAAGAGGGTGAAGTAGTTATAAATTCCTCTAACAGTAAAGATCGCTCTGTCAGTTACCTGAGTCAGGTGTATTTCTTATCAGATCACAGTAAATTACCAGCAATTAAAATAGAAGAATTTGGAAAGATTTACGGCGTATTTTATAAGGGATATAGCCATGAGCAGTATTTAAATAATTTGGAAGTTTTCCAAATCCCAATGAACCATCATCTTAAACAATTGTCGCTAGGGCAACATCGAAAAGTCCATATTGCTTTTGCTTTAGCAACCAATACGCCTATTCTTATTTTGGATGAGCCTACGAATGGATTGGATATACCTTCCAAGTCCGTATTTCGAAAATTACTAGCGAGCTACATGAATGTTGATAAAATCATTCTCATTGCTACGCATCAAATAAAGGATGTTGATAAATTATTAGACCATCTTTTGATTATGAAAAATGGAAAATTGGTAGTTGACGAGTCCATTCCTACCCTATCTAGAAAATATAAAATAAGTAATCAAATTCAGGAAGGCATTCCAGTCCTTCATGTTGAAGAGGATTATTTTCAAAAAAACTATTTGATAGAAAATAATAACGAAGATGAAGAATCGAAATTGGATATAGAATTTCTGTTTAATGCTTTTACTCAAAATCCTAAAATCAACTAAAATGAAAGATATATTATTATACCTGAGAGTTATCTTGGGAACTCATAAATACCTCTGGATATCTGTACCTGTAGTGGCAGTTATTGTATGGTTTTTAGGATTGTTTTTATTTGACAACACCATCCTCATAAACTTAAGTAAGTTAAATGATATTACAGCTCAAGCTGAAAGAGATCAATTACTTTTTAGTTTAGCTTCCAGAAGTAAGTTAGAATTAACCATTCTCTTTACTACATTATTACCACTTGTTAACTTATTTTTTATTAAAAATCTTTTTCAGAAAGATTACTATTTTTCTATTCCCATTTCTATCGTTAAAAAATTCATAGCACTTATCCTTCTTGGAATAATTATCTATATCCTCAATTCTATAGTTATATCCCTGTTAAATTATGGTTTAGGCTCCTATTTACAACACAACTATTTTGAAGAATTAATGCAAGGTTACGAAAAGGCAGGGTACCTTTACTATAGGATTAGAGATGATAGCATATTTTATAATGGTCTAATTAATTTAGAAAATTTGAAAAATGGCTACATCTATCTAATTATTCTTCCAGCATACTATGTGATGATTTTATACTTTAAAAAGTATAGTTTATTAATTTTCACTACGGTGTTAATTATTTGTATTCCAATGTTCATAATTAACATTAATAAAATTGGAGATCTGTTTGGATTAAATCAATCCATGAGTTATAAAATACATAATGATGTATTGACTGGCTATTATAAACTTTTTCTTTATTTACTCTCAGCAGTCATATTTAACTTTTCATTTTATATGCTATTAAAAGAGAAGGAGATTTAATATGCAATTCACAGATCATAAGGCAATATATCTACAAATCATAGATCTTGTTATGGAAAAGATATTATCTAAAGAATGGGCAATAGGAGAAAAAATTCCATCTGTAAGAGATTTAGGAGCAAGTATAGAAGTTAATCCCAATACTGTAATGAGAGCCTACGATAAATTGCAAAAGGACGAACTTATCTTTAACAAACGTGGTCTAGGTTTCTACGTTTCAGAAAATGCTGCTGAAAAAATCCAACATTTATTAAAGAAAAATTTCTTAGAAAATGAGGCACCAAAGTTCTTTCAAAATGCCAAATTACTAAACATAAGCTTGAACGAAATTATGGACCTTTATAATAAACACTAACATGAAAAAATCACTCATTCTATATATAATTGGAGCATTCGTATTTTTTATTGGCTTTTTCTTTGAACGAGAATATTTAGGGAAAGTTTATTTTAAAGACGAACATTTAAAGGAACCTAGAAATTGGTATTCATCCATTATGAAAAATTTAGATCAGCCTGATTCCTTAAAAATTGCCTCTCTTGATCATATTGAAAATATAGTCATTATAGGTGCCAGCAGTTACAATATCATCAGAATATATTATAATAACAATAACAGCTTGAGCATTAATAAAAGCGGCCACAACTATGCTTTTAAAAGAGAATTAATTAATGACACCTTGATTATTCCAATAAATAATGATGCGGTACATGAATTCATAATTAACCTCAAAAGTGATCATGAGCCTAACATCATTTTAGATCATTGTTGGGCTAATATTCAAATAGAAAATGTGAATTCTAACTCAGTTAATAATCCTAACATTCATTTAGAAAATAAATCCTACGCCCTCATCCGTAAATCAAGAAAAGAAGACAGTTTAAATATCAATACCCTAAACGTAATTGCTGACTCAGAATCATCGTTTGATATAGGAGAATTAACTGCAAACAAACTAAAACTGAGGTTAAATAATAGCATGATGGGCTATTTGAAAGAAGGTAAAATTGATACTATACATGCCGAATTAGTTGGGTTAAGTCATATTAGAGGATTGAAAAAAGAAGTAAAATTCAAAGATTTAAAACTCACTGGAGACCTGACTTATTATAATTCCCATCCTTAATTAAATGCTATTGATATGATATTTATAATGCGTTTTATTTTAAAATTCTTGTATATGTTCTTATTTGGGATTTTTAATTACCAAATAAGCTATGGTCAGCTCTTGAATCTCAACTTTGAAGAAATCAATGAACAAGGGCAACTCAGCTCCTGGATGTTAAACAATCAGCAACAGGATGGATCCAAATTAACTTTAGATAGCTTGGAGAAAGTATCTGGCAAGTATTCGCTTAAACTAAACAAATCCGGAGGATCAAAAAATATATTCGCTGTTCAGTTTACCCCATTTACAGTAGAAAAGGCGAAAAAAATGAAGCTTAGTGTAAAAGTAAAATCTATTCAACCGCAAATTCAAGCTAATCTGTTTATGTCATTCATGGATGAAAATAAAAAGAAATTAGCGAATGCGATGAAACCTATTATACTAGATACATTACTAAAAAATCAATGGCAAGAGGTAAGTATGTCCTTTGTAGTAAGTCCTGACATGAAATTCTTGAACTTATTCTTAAACCTATCTGGCAACGGAGAACTAAATTTTGATGATTTACAATTGAATGAAGTCACCGAAGCAGCTTCAGCGAAAATTGTTACTCTCGCTCATGAGGCCATTGAAAAAATAAGGAAAAACGCTATCGTATCTGATTCTGTAGATTGGAAGGATTTAGAGGAGAAATTACCGTTGAATTTATTAGGACTTCACAGCGAAGAGCATAAAGTTGAAGCCATCCAATTTATACTAGCTTATTTAAGGAAAGCTGGTGATCTACATAGTCATTATTACTCTAAAGAACGTTATGATAACTATCGTAACAAACCTGTCCAAGCTCAAACTGCAAACAATAAATTGAATTTTGCAACTGGTAAAATGTTACCAAGCAAAATAGCCTATATTAAAGTCCCAAGGTTTGGCTCTTTACACATTGAAAGTGAACAGGCTTACGCCGACACGCTAAATAAGATTGTACTAGAATTGTTGAAATTAGAACCTAAAGGTTGGATAATAGATTTATCAGAAAACTCTGGTGGTAATATGTATCCAATGATTGCTGGACTATATGCTTTAATTGGTGATGGCAAGGTATTGAGCTTTGAAAATAAACAGGGCTCCAACAGCTTATATATGAAGAAAGGTCAATTTGGAAGGGTAACGTTATCCAACATACCTGAACAGATCGCTGATCAAAAAATAGCTTGTCTAGTGAGCCAAATGACTGCCAGTAGTGGGGAAATGACTTTACTAAGTTTACTTGGAAAACCTAATACAAAATCCTTCGGATTTCCAACAGCAGGATTAACTTCTGCCAATTCGTTTGTCGAACTTTCCGATGGCTCTGCATTATCATTGGCTGGATCATTCGTCCGAGATCGTACTGGTAAACTGCATCGAGGAGTTATTCAACCTGATGAGATCATCCAAGCAAAGACTTTCGAAGAGGTTATTGTGAAATTAGAAAATTGGATTTTGAAATAGTTAATCCGGTATTTTCAGATTCTTCAAGCTAGCATTTCGCTAGCTTTTCTTGTTTATAGCCATATCAGATGCTAGTCGTCTTAGAACAAGAATAAATTATTTTAAAAATTTTGAAAAATAATTTATGCATTCTTTCCTGTTTTCACATCATGAATATAAATAAACTTAAAATTAACTCAAATGGCGGAATTAAATCAACAATCAGAAACTGGGAAAGGAGTAAAAAGTGCTAGATCAAGGAAAGCTACGCCGAAAGTAGATTTAACTGCCATGGTGGATTTAGCTTTTTTATTAATCACATTCTTTATGCTGACTACGTCCTTAAGTAAACCTCAAGCTATGGATATTGCCATGCCAGATAGAGACAAAACAGAGGAAGGTTCGAAAATCGAGGTCTCAGACCAACGAACAGTAAGTATAGTTCTTGGATCTGAGGACAAACTTTTATGGTATCATGGTCAATTGGCTAAACCTCTAATAGAGCCTGCATTAAGCGATTATACACCTCAAGGTATACGTAAAGTATTGCTACAGATGAAAGAAAAGATTGCAGAGGAAATTATCGTCATCATACGTCCAAGCAATAATTCCAATCATCAAAATTTGATTGATATCCTAGATGAAATGAATGTTCTAGGTATTAAAAAATATATGATTGCTAAAATTCAAGAACAAGAAATTGAGCTTTTGAAAAAACACCAAGCATTATAAACAGATTAAACCCTATTAAATTTTATAGATATGATCGATTCAAAATTAGATTTATTCAAAAAGGAGTGGTTAGAGGTAGTATTTGAAAATAGAAATAAAGAGTACGGTGCTTATGAATTAAGGAAATTTGCTCCTAAGGCCACCAACATTGCTCTAGCAGCTGTATCTAGCGTAGTACTGGTATTTGTAGGTATAAAAGCATTCAACATTGAAATATTCCCAAAATCTGATCAGGTCATAGAACAAATCTCTTCCCCTGTTACCATTGAAGACTTAGAAGTGCCTCCTGCAGTAGAAGAAGAAGAGCCGCTACCTCTTGAGGAAGAGCTGCCACAACAGATTGCCCAAGATCCGCCTGCTATGGAATTGATTCGTTTTCCGGAGCCTACGGTTGTTGCGGCGAATAAAGTCACTGAAGAACCTGCTGCACAAGAGGATTTTAAAAAGAAGGATGCTACACCCGCACGTTTAACATTGAGCGCTGTACCTGGTGGAGCTGCCGTTCCTGCAGGGGAATTTGGAAGTAAAAAAGTGGATGGCAAAATAACCGGGGGAACCAATGGGGCTGTGGATGGAAATTCCAATGAAGTGTTTGACTTTATCGCAGTACAAGTTCAACCAGAATACCCGGGAGGAATTGAAGCATTTAGAAAATTCGTTCAAAACAACTTAGTATATCCGCAATCTGCGATTGAAGCAGGGGTAAAAGGAACTGTTCAAGTATCCTTTGTCATTGATAAAACTGGAGCGATTACAGAATTAAATATTGATAAAGATCTTTCTCATGGAATTGGGCAAGCGGCTGTAACAGCGATAAAAAAGGCGAAGAAATGGGAGCCTGCCATTCAAAACGGCCGTAAAGTGCCTGTGAAATTCTCTTTACCAATACGTTTAGACTTGTCGCAGATGTAATATTATTGTTTAATCATGGAGAAAAACCGGGTAAATGTAAGATCCATTTACCCGGTTTTTTTTGATTCATTTTTTTCTTGTTTTAAAATAAAAAAATTGAGAGTAAATTTGATTAATAAGTTGATAAACAAAAGATTCACCCACTTGTTTTATATTAAAACCCGTTGAATACATGGCATTTTTAGATTATTATAAAGTTTTAGGTATAGCTAAAACAGCTAGTCCAGAAGATATCAAGAAGGCTTATCGCAAATTAGCCAGGAAATACCATCCTGACATTAATCCAAATGATGAAGAAGCAAAAAAGAAATTTCAGGAAATCAACGAAGCGAATGAGGTATTAACAGATCCGGAAAAACGCAAAAAATATGATCAATATGGGGAAAATTGGAAACATGGAGAAGCTTACGAACAAGCCCAACAACAGAATAGACAATCCAGGTCTAGTTCTACTTCCAATCCATTTGAAGGCTTTGATTTTAATTATACGGGTAATTACGATACTGGTGAATATTCCGATTTCTTCGAACAAATGTTTGGTTCTAGGTTTTCAGGGTCCAGGGGCTCGACTCGAGGAGCAGGTTTTAGGGGGCAAGATTATGAAACTACTGTTGAATTAACACTTCAACAAGCCTCCCAAACACATCCACAAACCTTTACAATCAATGGAAAAAACATTCGGATTACCATTCCGGCGGGAGTGGAAGATGGACAACGCATTCGACTGAAAGGACAAGGTGCTGAAGGTTCTGCAGGTGGGCCTAAGGGTGATTTGTATATTCAATTTTCCATCAAACCAGATCCTCATTTCCAACGAATTGGAAACGATCTTTATACCAAAATAAAAATTGATTTACCTACTGCGCTTTTGGGAGGGGAAGCCATGGTGAGCAGTTTAACAGGAAAGATTAATATCAAGATAAAACCGGAAACGGCACATGGAACAAAAGTTAGGTTAAAAGGTAAAGGATTTCCTGTTTATAAAAAGGAAGGGGAATTTGGGGATTTGTATGCGGAAATCTACATCAAATTACCAACGAATTTGACTGAGGAACAGAAAAAAATAATTCAAGAATTGGCGGAAACATTGAAATAGACTATGGAAACGATATTGTATAAAGTAATAGATATTTGTGAATCAAATGGAATTGATCCTTCATTTATTGATGAGTTACAACAAAATGGATTGATTGAAATTATTGTAGAAGAAAATCAAACGTACTTAATCGAGGAACAGGTTTATTTATTGGAGAAATACGCGGTATGGTATTATGATTTGGAATTAAATGTACAAGGTATTGAAGTTGTTCAACACCTTATACAACGAATTAGTGAATTACAAGATGAAGTGAGATTGCTTAAACGCAATAACTTATAAAAATAAGCTAGTTCGTAGTCACACGAATTCGGTGTGAGAACATCATATCTACCGCTCTACCTCCTACTGTCCCAGGTTCCCATTGAATCTCTTCGGCAGCAGCACGTAACGCTTTTAAATACGCTTCATCAGTGCCATGACCAACATGTTTCTCAACTTTAATATGAGTTAATTCTCCTGTTCTACTGATGACAAAGGTGGCATATAATTCGCCCTCTGCTTTCGCTTTAGTAGCTGCCTTCGGGAATTTAAATTTTTTCTCTACCAATTTTCTGAAATTACTATGCCCTCCTACAGGTACAGCTTTCACCACAACTGCTTCTTTGGTATTGTCGATAATGGAATCTCTTTTAACATCATCAACCGCAGTTTTGGATGCTATAGCAAGCGAAGTAGCATTTGCTGCTGTTTGCGCCTGAACAGATACTGCAAAAACGGAGATGATAAACATGATTACACCCGAGGAGATAAGTTGTTTTTTCATTTTATAAAGAATTAAATTCATATATCCTATTAGTAGATTATTCTATTTGTATGTCAATTAATCAAATTGTAGCGATCAGCATTTAGCTCTTTTTTATACCTGACAGAAGAGCTTTTAAATATTTGTAGATATACAACTACAAACTGATGTAGGCAAATATCTACAAATATTTCAATTACACAATAGCTGATCGTACTTTTTTTGATAATTATTGACACAATCATTACATATCAGCCAAAAGATGACTAAAATATTCAATATCAATGTTATAACATCTAATTTTTTATTCAAAAACATGCTGAATTGTAACAAAATTTACCTGTTGAAACATGAATTTAGTAGGGAGTTTTACTAGAAAGAAAAGGAAGTATTCTATTATGAAGTCTAATGTTTTAGAGTGCAAAAAAAACTTCCATGAATTGTAATCATGGAAGTTTTATAACGGCTAATAAATTAAATAAGAATTACATTTGAGACAAATCAAGTCGGACTGGCAATGAAAACTTGGTGATCACTGCTTGACCATCCTTAATTGCTGGTTTCCATTTTTTAGATTTTTTCAAGGCTGCAATGACAGATTCTTCAATGCCATAACCTAGTGCTCTGGTTACTTTAAAATTACCA
The DNA here is from genome assembly GCA_036781025.1 of Sphingobacterium sp. Lineage (GTDB taxonomy): Bacteria > Bacteroidota > Bacteroidia > Sphingobacteriales > Sphingobacteriaceae > Sphingobacterium. The sequence goes on from DAIQBS010000032.1 coordinate 31,275, forward strand.
ATATTACCTTCTTTATCAATATCAAACTGTACTTCACTGGTGCCTTTTAAACCTGCATCAAGTGCCGATTGAGGATAAATAATGCTATTATGTATTTCCATTCTAAATGCATTAAGTCCTCCAGGATATTCCGGCCAAATCTCTGTTGTGCCATAAGCGTAAACTTTCTTGTCGGAAGTATCTTTAACTACAGCTTTTCTTGCCTCTTTAACAACTGGTACAGGATGAATTTCTTCTCCAATTGCTTTCACTTGTTTCTTTACTTCTCCTTTTTTAGTTTCTGGAAACACAATTACTTCCTCCTTTTGAGCTACAACTTTAGGTTCTGGAAACCTAATAAGTTCTTCCTCATTTGCGGAGGCAGTTACTACCTTATTAACTGGTTGTTCAGTTTGATCTGCTACATTACTTTCTTTTACTTTTTCATTGGTACTTGATTGTTCTGCTGTTGCAGCGTCATTTGCTTTGCTAATTGAGCCTTTACAATTGATAATCAAAGTCAACATGACCAAACTGAATGGAATAAGTACTAAGTAATATAATTGCTTTGCTGTTTTTGTTTTATTATGGAATAACATTTTGATTCTTTCTTTTAATAATGATTGATTAGAAAACTCATGACTAAGTTGGAATCGATCGACATTCATTGCATAAGCCACCAGCATTTCTGCATAGGCTACTCGATCTGCCTGGAATCGATCATCTACTAAAAACTCATGTTGCAGTTTCAACTCTTTCTTAAAGAAGTAAAATATGGGGTTAAACCAATTAAAAAGTTGGATAACTTCTACCAATAATAAATCGATACTGTGTCCTTGCTCCTTATGAATCTCTTCATGCTTTAGAATAACTGAATTGTCCTTCAATTGATCTCCCACACAAATCCACTTAAGAAATGAAAAGCTTTGCTTCCCATCATTCGACTTAGAAGGCCGCAGAACTCGGTATAACTTGACTATAAATAGCATTAAGCTTAAACCAACTCCAATCCAATACACATAAGGCAAAAAGCTCATCCAGTCTATTGCTGCTGGATCGTTGGCAGTTTGTGTTTCATGTATGTTTTGTTGATTTGATAAAACAAGTTCAGGGAGCCTAAATATTGGCGATTCAAAGGTTTCAAAATTAATATTCATCCATAACACTGAAGGCAATAAGAATGATAAAATCAAACTGCCTAATAAAAAGATTCGATTCCATTGAAAGAACGTGAACTTTCTAAACCCAAACCAAAATATCAAGAAGAATAAAACCAATAGGCCATTCGCAATCAATAAATAATTCATATTATTTAAATTTTAGTTTTAAGACTTATGTTGTTGGATTATTTTAAATATTTCATCCAAATCCTTAACATCTATTTTCTTTTCTTCTAAGAAAAAGGAGAGCATACTGCTGGCTGAATCTTCAAAATAGCCATGTAGTAGTTTTCCTGTGATAAATTTCTTATATGCTTCTTTTTGAACTATTGGAAAATAGCGGTGGCTTTTTCCAAAAGATTCATGATCTACAAAACCCTTGGTTTCTAGAATCCTAACAATAGTTGATACCGTGTTATAGGCTGGCTTAGGATCAGGCAATCGATCAATGATATCTTTTACAAAACCATTTTCGATCTCCCACAGACTATGCATAATCTGTTCCTCTGCTTTTGTTAATTCTTTTAATTCGTCCATCACTCTGTTATTTTAAATAAGACAATATTGCCCATAATCGATTATAGATTAAAGTTAGAACTAAATATTTAGTTTTACAACTAAAAGTTTAGTTATTTATCATTTTTAACATTATTTTATTGAATTACAATAGATTATAACAAATTTCAAGCGACAACATCTGTAAATAATTTGAACAACCTAAGCAAAGTCTGCTAGCTTAAAGCATATCAACAAACAGAGAATTGGATGTAATTGAAGGGATATCAGGAATATTTAATAATCGGGTTTCCACTTTCGGTCAGCTTTTTTTGCTGCAAGTTTTTTCTTGCGATCTAAACGCGCTAATACAATAGATTTGGGGATTTTGGTGGCTATGCGAGGTTTATCAGGGATTAAGGAGTCTGTTATGAGGTCAATCCACCTTTTGATGACTAGTTCTTTATTTTTTAGCTGACTACGATCAGTATCTGATTCTAACAACAAATTGCCTTCCTTGGTTAATCGAGTAGCTAATCGATTCATCAATAGCTTCTTTTCTTCATCTGTAAACACATTGGAATTTGGCACATTCCAAATCAACAGCACTTTGGAAGATACTTTATTGACATGTTGTCCTCCTTTCCCACCTGAACGTGAGGTTTTAAACGTAATTTCTTTTAATAAAGAATCAATGGGTAGTTTCATTTGTAATAAAAGTACTGAATTTTATATCTTGGTAAAAATATTGCATCACAATTATAAAAGCATACTTATCTTTATCAAAACAAAACAGTATTTATGAAAATAGGAATAGTGTGTTATCCTACCTTTGGAGGTAGTGGTGTTGTCGCAACAGAATTGGGTAAAGCATTAGCCAATAATGGTCACCAGGTTCATTTTATCACCTATAGCCAACCTGCCAGATTGGATTTCTTTTCAGAAAATCTATTTTACCATGAAGTTGCCATAGCGCAATATCCTTTGTTTGATTTTCCTCCTTATGAAACTGCCTTAGCCAGCAAGCTAGTGGATGTAGTAAGGTTTGAAAATTTAGACCTGCTACATGTTCATTATGCTATTCCACATGCCTCAGTTGCCTTTCTTGCGAAACAGATTCTTGCTACTTATGGAATCAATATTCCTGTGGTGACTACCTTACACGGTACCGACATCACCTTAGTAGGAAAAGATAAAAGTTTTAGTCCTGTTGTAACTTTTTCCATTAATCAATCAGATGGTGTTACCACAGTATCTGAGAATCTAAAAGAACAAACCCTAGCCTATTTCCCGATTAACAATGATATCCAAGTAATCCCGAATTTCATTGACTTAAACCGCTTCCACAATAAAAATCACGAACATTTTAAAAAAGCTATCGCTCCAAACAATGAGCGAATCATCGTTCATACTTCTAATTTTAGGAAAGTTAAACGTGTAGATGATGTGGTTCGAATCTTCCATAAAATCATTCAGAAAATACCAAGTAAACTATTGCTAGTGGGAGATGGTCCTGAACGTAGAAAAGCGGAAGAGTTAGGGCGTGAATTGGGTATTACAGATTGCATTCGATTCCTTGGAAAGCAGGATGCCATTGAAGAGATATTATCGATTGCCGATTTATTTGTGATGCCTTCAGGTTCGGAGAGCTTTGGACTAGCAGCGCTAGAAGCTATGGCTTGTAAGGTTCCGGTTATTTCATCAAATACCGGAGGGTTACCGGAGTTAAACGTGCAAGGGTTTAGTGGCTATTTAAGTGACGTTGGAGATATTGATGATATGGCAGATAAAGCCATTCAGATACTCGCTGAAAATCAAGTATTACAGCAGTTTAAAGATCAAGCATTAATTCGTGCCCAAGATTTTGAATTGAGTAAAATCGTTCCTCATTATGAAGAATTTTATGAAAAGGTGGTCGAAAAGGTAAAAAAAGGAAATTAATCTAACCAACAGCACAAAAAAATCTTATCTTTGGCTTTTGGAAATATTCCAAAAATCATATATGAAATATAAACGCATCCTACTTAAACTTAGTGGCGAAGCTTTAATGGGCGAGCAAAGCTACGGTATCGACATTAATCGAGTTCAACAATACGCAAAAGACATTCAGGAATTACACAGCTTAGGCTTAGAAATTGCCATCGTCATTGGTGGTGGAAATATCTATCGTGGCTTAAGTGCTGAGAAAGCAGGAATGGATCGTGTACAAGCAGATTATATGGGCATGTTGGCCACAGTAATCAATTCCATGGCACTTCAAGATGCACTGGAAAAAGAAGGCATGAAAACTCGATTACTGACAGCCATCAAAATGGAACAAATATGTGAGCCATTTATCCGTAGAAGAGCTGTTCGTCATTTAGAGAAAGGTCGTATCGTAATTTTCGGAGCCGGAACTGGAAATCCTTATTTCACAACGGATACTGCCGCTTCCTTAAGAGCCATCGAAATAAATGCAGATGCTGTATTAAAAGGTACTCGCGTAGATGGAATATATACCGCAGATCCTGAAAAAGATCCTAATGCCGTTAAATTTGATCATATTTCTTTCACAGAAGTCTATGAAAAAGGTTTAAATGTAATGGATATGACTGCTTTTACCTTATGTCAAGAAAACAATTTACCGATTATCGTATTTGATATGAATAAACCAGGTAATTTATTGAAACTGGCAAATGGTGAAGCAATAGGTACTATTGTAAGTTAATTTATTAAAGATAATATCAAGATATGAACGAATTTATTTCACTTCAACTGGATGATTGCAAAGAAGGTATGACCAAAGCTGTTGCACATACAGAATCAGAGTTGACCAAGATTCGCGCTGGTAAAGCAACACCTGGTATGCTTGATGGTATATACGTTGATTATTATGGGTCTTCAACCCCTCTGTCTCAAGTCAGCAATATCAATACACCAGATGCTAGAACTATTGTTATCCAGCCATGGGAAAAATCATTATTAACAACGATCGAAAAAGCTATCATGGACTCCAACATCGGATTGAATCCTCAAAATGATGGAGTAATCATTCGCTTATCTGTACCTGCATTGACTGAAGAACGTCGTCGCGATTTAGTTAAAAAAGCTAAAGATGAAACTGAAAAAGGTCGTGTAGCCATACGTAATATTCGTAAAGAAGCTAACGAAGCGATCAAAAAGTTGAAAAATGATGGTGCTTCTGAAGATGAAATCAAAGTTGGAGAAGCTGAAGTTCAAAAATTAACAGATCAATTCATTGCTAAAGTAGATCACTTAGCAGAATTGAAAGAAAAAGATATCATGACCGTATAATTCGGTTGGTTATACCTTATTCAATACAATCATTGAAAAAGATTCTCAAATGGGAATCTTTTTTTTTGACTAATCTAAATCACTGTGCATGATATAGATACAAGCCAATTCATTGAATAAATATTTATCCAATAAATTGGCAAAATTTAACTATATTCAAAATGCATAAATTATAACGATATGTTACATTCAAGAAGAAATTTCATTAAACTAGCCGGTTTAGGGGTTGCTGGAGGCCTTATGGCCCCTTATTTAACTGCTTGCGATCAAATTAAGAAGGAAACAGGTTCTCCCTTTAAAGATGTAGGATTACAATTATTTACGTTACGAGAATTAATTGCTCAAAACCCTAAAGAAGTATTGCAAAACATTGCTAAGATTGGTTACACGCATGTGGAAACTTATGGAGGTGATCCTTTAACAGGAAAATTCTGGAATATCAGCACAGAAGAATTAAAATCTATTTTAAATGACACTGGATTAAAATCCCATAGTGGTCATTACATGATGGAAAAATACCTAGACAAAAATAGTACAGATAAGGAAAACGTAGAGAAGTTTGTCGAAATGGCCCATACTCTTGGCCAAGAAAACGTAGTTGCTCCAGTCCCTCCCATGTATAACCTATCCAAGTTAGGAATCGATGATTACAAATACATGGCAGAACAGCTTAATAAAGCGGGAGAGATGTCTAAGAAGGCAGGAATTAAAATGGGATATCACAACCATTTCTGGGAGTTTAAGGAATTTGGAAATGGAACCAAAGGTTTAGATATTTTATTGGCATTTACAGAACCTGATTTGGTAAGCTTTGAGTTGGATTTATTCTGGACTTATAAAGCAGGAGAAAGCCCTCAATCGTATTTTGGTAAATATCCCGGACGTTTTACGCAATGGCATATCAAAGATATGGACAGAGCATATTCTACGAAGTTAGAACAAAACAACATTGATCCTAAAACAGGCAAAAGAGATACGTTGAATATCGAAGAAGCGTTAAAAACTATACGCTATACTGAGGTAGGATCTGGTAGTATAGATTTCTCTACATTAGCTTCATTTGCTAATGAAAGCGGATTAAAATATGCTTATGTAGAACAAGATGAAATCTATTCAGCAGATAAATACGCAAGTGTGAAGAAAAGTTATGATTATATGCAAAAAAGCTTTAAATAGCTTTAGCAAGGTAGGAATTAAATGATTCTTACCAATAGAACCAATGAAAAGAAATAAAAAAAGTTCAGTTTAATTCTCATTAAACTGAACTTTTTTATTGATATTAAAATCTATCTGTTATAAAGTCTTGGTAATTACAGCGCCGTTAACCAATTTGGTTTTACCGCCTTCTGTACCTTTCAAATTGAATCTAGCATTTCCATTAGCAAATTCTAATGTTCCATTATTACTATGGTAATTTCCATGAACATCCACTTTTCCATCTACCTTAATTTTTCCATTTAACATCACATTACCATATACAATCAATTTGGAATTACTATTAACTAATTCAATAGAACCTCCACCATTAATTGTTAAATTACCATAGATCACAACTTCACCTTCAACTTTTAATGTACCATTTACATTTACATTATTCGTTTTGCCGCTAGCACCTTGACTAAGAGAACCTTTTACATATAATTCGGCATTTCCATTAACGTTAATATCTCCCCCAACTAATCCTGTTCCATTCAAAAACATATTGCTGTTCACTTGCAATGCATTAACCACGACTAATGAACCTGTCATATTAAACAATACATTTCCATTCACATTTATATTAGTTTTAGTTTCCAAGCTTCCACACCAGTTGAAATCTTTATTGATGTTTACTCCACCTTTAAAGACTTTATTATCTGCATAACTAGCTGCTTTATTTACATTCAAATCCCATTCAACACTTCCTTCATATTTAGGATAACTAGAATCACAAACCGGCTGAGCTGGAACAAGCTCTTCCAATTTCAAAATCTTAAGACCTCCTTTACCACCAGCTACGAAAACATAATTATCCTTAGCTAAAATAAAGTTGCTTGAGCCTTCGTTGAGTACATCCAGGTTGGCAGATCCAACATAGGATAAACCTGCATTATTATCTAAAAACTTGTAAATAGAGATCCCAGCTGCACCATTTGCAATGAATACACGTTTATTATATACAGAAACAGCAATAGTAGTTAATTCATCTGGATCGATATTCGAAGATTCTGAAGATGCAGCAGGCACAGGAATACGTTGATATTCACTTCCCGAAGTCATATCGTAAATGCCTAATCCTTTTGTTCCTTCCGACACCAATGCATAATTATTGTATAATTCAATATTACGTTTAGAAACCACATCATTCAACTCTGTTTGGTAATTATTGAGCTTATTAAGGTCCTTATCGAAAATGATTAACCCTTGATCTGCACTAAGAGCAACCACATGATTGGCATTCGTTCTCACTGATAATAAACCTGACACCGCAACACTTTTCACGATGGAATTATTGCTTTTATTCAATTTATATAACTCGCCATTACTTCCCGAAACCACATAATTATAAGTAGCATCTAATGTTAAATCCGTAGCCACTTGACCTAACAAAGATTGCAATTGATAAGTCACAGTCGGTTTTCCAGCAACCAATGGAAGAATACCAGCTACTGCCGGGGTAGTAATTCCTTCAATCGACCCTACTTCCGCAGCACCCGCAAAATATAGGTTATTTGCTGAGACAGAAACCGCACTAATATCCATATTAGGTATACCTGCAAAAGAAAGCAATTTAGGATCATTAATATCTTGGATATCGATTACATCAATTCCTCCTAAATAGGTCTCTCCTTCCCTATTATAACTTACATAAGCATAATTTCCTTCTATAGCGATATGGGTTACACGAACCAAAATATCGTTTACCTTAGGAGGAAGAATCTCTTTCACCAAGGATAGAGAAATTTCAGGTGTCAATGTAGTACTGCTGCTCGTGCTATTTGCACGTAATCCAGCCTTTACATCCAAACTTGAAATCTTATTATCCAAAAATATTAACCCTGACTGGGAGGAACTTACTCGTTGTTTTAAAACAGCTGGATCCTGTTCTAGAATAACAGCCTCTTTGTTTCTTGACAAATCATCCTTTTTACAACTATTTAAAAAAAGTAGTCCTAGGGAAATGGTAATTAGTAGATGTTTAATTTTCATAAGTTTTAATAATTGAGGCAAAAGTAACGGTTTTTCAAGCTTTGTCAACAGCAAATTAAAATGAATTTAGCTTTATTAAAGGATTTGTAGTTTTCTTGGAAACACGTAAAGATCTCTAACCCAAGTAAAAATACATACATGTTTAACCATGAATATCATTTATATGTTTAAACAACAGTGTTATTTCATTCTATTAATTTATTGTTGTTAATTTATAATTTTTTAATCTAAGATAACATTTTAGCGAAGTTACTTTTGTAGCTGAAACCGTGTTTTATACGTAGAGAAAAAGCTACAATTTGACAAATAGCGTATTTATAAAACACAAAAGACCAGCATTCCACTGGTCTTTTGTAATTCAATTATAATTAGAGAGATTAGAACCTCAAACGTTCCACTTCTTCCGCACTTTCTTCCACTTTCTGTTTCAATTCTGCTTTAAAGTTCACTATTGCTGCAGCAATAGTCTCATTTGAAGTCGCTAAAATCTGAGCTGCTAATATTCCAGCATTTTTCGCTGCATTTAAAGCTACCGTCGCAACAGGAATTCCATTAGGCATCTGCAAAATTGATAACACAGAGTCCCATCCATCAATAGAATTTGATGATTTCACAGGCACACCTATCACCGGAAGATGGGTGATGGAAGCAACCATACCTGGCAAATGTGCAGCACCACCAGCTCCTGCAATAATTACTTTAATGCCTCGTTCAGCAGCCTGAGCAGCATAATCAAACATGCGTTGCGGGGTACGATGAGCAGATACGACACTCACTTCAAATTCAACTCCTAAATATTTCAATACTTCGACAGCATCCTGCATGATTGGCAAATCTGATTTGCTACCCATAATGATACCTACTTGTGGATTTTCCATTTCCTTATTTGATTTGTATTAAGCAATTACTTTAATCAATTTTTGAACTTCTCTGGCAGTAGAGATAGCAACATCACGATCCTGATTTACGATACATACATGCCCCATTTTGCGGAATGGCTTCGTATACTTTTTACCATACAAATGCACATAAACACCATCCAATGCCAACGCCTCCTCAATACCTTCATATTTCGCCAATCCCTCGTAACCCTCTTCACCAAGCAAATTAACCATAATGGCATTGGTAATTGTCGCTGTATTGCCTAAAGGTAAATTAAAAATTGCTCTCAGATGTTGTGCAAATTGAGAAGTATAATTCCCTTCTATTGTTTGATGCCCACTATTATGCGGTCTTGGCGCTAATTCGTTCACCACAATATGTCCAGACTTCGTCAAGAACATTTCTACAGCTAACAAACCTACGATTTGCAAATCATTAGCAATTTTCTTTGCGATGCTTTCCGCTTTCGTTTGAATTTCTTGATTATAGGTTGATGGAGCGATTAAAAACTCTACTAAATTTGCCTGTGGATTGAATTCCATTTCAACCATTGGAAATGTTGATAAATGTCCACGATCATTTCTTGCAACAATCACAGCAATTTCCTTTTCAAAGTCGACCAATTCTTCTACGATGCTTGGTTCGTCAAAACCAGTAGAAAAGTCTTCCATAGTGTTGATCTTCTTCACCCCTTTTCCATCATAGCCATCCTTCCGTAATTTCTGGATGAAAGGCAAATCTATTTGGCAATTCTTTAAAGAATCCTTATTGGACACAAATTGAAATGCTGCGGTAGGAATATCATTTTGTTTAAAAAATTGCTTTTGTAAACCTTTATCTTGAATCAATCGTATCACTCTAGACTGCGGATACACCAGCACCCCTTCCTGCTCCAAGGCTTCCAATGCATCCACATTTACCTTTTCAATCTCAATCGTAATCATATCCAAATCTTTACCGAAATTATACACGGTATCATAATCGGATAAGGACCCTACCTCAAACTGATTACAAAGCTTTTTACAAGGAGCGTTCGGATCAGGATCAAGCACATGAATATTGACATTAAAGTTGATAGCTTCCTGGATAAACATGCGACCTAATTGGCCACCACCTAATATCCCTAATCGCATATCAGCATAAAATTCTTTTGCCATAATATATATTATTGCTTCACTAATTCAGGAAAAATATCTCCATTTAGTAAAGACTGTTGTTCTATTTTCTTTTGCAATTCTAAAAAAGCGCCTATTAATGCCTCTGGCCTTGGAGGACAGCCTTGCACGTAAACATCGACAGGAATAATCTTATCTACCCCTTTCACCACATGATACCCATGCTGCCAATACGGACCGCCACAGTTTGAACAGGAACCCATGGAAATGACATATTTAGGATCAGGCATTTGTTCGTATAATTTTTTTATACGATCTGCCATCTTGAAAGTAACCGTACCTGCTATGATCATCACATCAGATTGTCTAGGCGAAGGACGTGGAAATACTCCTAAGCGATCCAGGTCATAGGTTGCCGCCATAGCACCCATCATTTCGATTGCACAACATGCTATACCAAAGCTGATAGGCCACATCGAAGATAAACGTGCCCAATTTAACAAATCATCCATTTTGGCAATGATGACTCCATTATTTTGTTGTAATTGACGATCTAAACTCATGCTTCCGGATTAGGCTTCTTAAATTTAGGTGTAAAACCCATTTTCGCAGGACTTGCTGATTTTTCTTTAGGCTCTTCAGATAAGATTGGGTTCTTATAATCCCGAACAGCATAAGATTGACTATTCAATTGACTATAGGCCTCTATTGGAATCCCAACTTGAACAGTTGGTTTACGATGAACAGGTTTTATCCAGCTGATATCCCCACTTACCCAAACATATATTAATCCAATTAATAATATACCCAAGAAAATTCCCATTTCAATCAATGTCAACCATCCCCACCTTGGATCTGCCGCAATTAATTCAGCCTGCCCAAAAACCGTTGCCCAAGGAAAAATAAATATCAATTCCACATCAAAAAGGAGGAATACCAAAGCAATCACATAAAATCTAGGATTAAACTGAACCCAAGAGGTACCCCTAGATTCTTCACCACACTCGTAGGTACTTAACTTGATGGGATTCGGGTTTTTTGGAGCTAATACACGCGCAAGGAATATTGTTCCACATACTAATACAATGCCTACAATAGCCATGAGTAGTATCTTGCCGTACTCTGATATCTGCGCGGGGTCGTCCATGCTACAAAATTAACAATAAATTCAATTACAGTAAATAGGATTTTAGATTTAGTTCTTCTTATTTCATCATAAAGATAATAAATAATTAATTGCTGCCTAAATAGCTGTGTAATTTTACTGATCATTTTATATACCATATGAAAAATCAAAGAATAAAAATATTTTATCTTAATAAAATGTAATAATCGGTATTAACTTCCGTTCTAACCTGTCAATAACCAATTGGTTACCAGTTACCTTGAAGTAATCCATAGTTTGATACTTATCATTCTTACTTACTTTTATCCCATAAAACAAATCATCATGAATACTATACAAAAAACTAAAATATTAATAGCTTCAACCTACGGCAATGCCGAGGTATTATCGATTCAAGAAACGGATTTAGCGCCTTTGGCAGCAGATTTTGCAAGAATCCAAGTGAGAGCAGCCGGCATCAACCCGATTGACGCCAGAAGAATGAGTGGTGAGTTTAAACATGGCAGCAATCCACAAACTTTTGGTACTGAATTCGCCGGAGTGATAATGGAATTAGGCTCTCCAAACTCCAGTTTCCAAGTCGGTGATGCGGTTTTAGGGTCAGGAGGAAATTTCACACACGCTACCGTTATCGATGTCCCCATCCAAAACCTAATTAAAAAACCAGAAAAATTATCTTGGGAAGTCGCAGGATCTATTGCTGGCGTAGCTCAAACCGCCATGACCATATTGGATGAGTTAGGAGAAATCAAATCCCTATTAATTCATGGCGCATCCGGAGCTGTAGGAGCAATTACTGCCCAACTTGCCATACAAAGAGGCATTACGGTCATTGGTACTTCATCTCCACAAAATGTAGCTTATGTAAAAAGCTTGGGAGCCATAGCTGTTCCTTATGGCACCGGTTTATCAGAACGAATCAAAACGATCCACCCTGAATTAATTGATGCTTCGGTTGATATGTCAGGTACTGAAGAAGCAACTTTAACATCTTTGGAACTCGTAAAGCCTGATGGAATTATAAGTACCATCGCCGGCAAGCCGGTTTCATCCAAACGCGTCATCAATATATGGGTAAAAAGAAATCCAAGAAATCTTCAAGTAGTTGTCGATGGAATTGCCTCCGGTCAATTTGAATGGAAAATAGATTCCATATACCCCTTCGAGCAAGCGAAACAAGCTTATCAAAAAGTTTTAACCGGTAACATGCACGGAAAGGTTGTTCTGTCATTTGCCGAATAAGCAGCAACTAACTATTTAATAAAAAAAAGGGGCTGTCTAAAAAGGTCTCTTAAAGAAATAACCCCGTCATT
>DAIQBS010000033.1:0-33295 GCA_036781025.1 Sphingobacterium sp.
GATCTCCTTCGGACATTAGACGGATATTACCTCCACTCGTCCAAACAAGATCCGTGTAATATCCATAATTAAACCAGTTCTGTAAGAACACACTTAGACATAAGATTACCAAGAACAATCAATAAAGCTTAATTGAAATTATGCTTAAGGACAGAAAATAATTAGTTTTTGGTGTTTTAAATTACTATAGAGGCTATAACTCCTTTGCAAACTAACTAGCTAATAATAACTTAAGAATAAAATACCACATTTGAGGTATTTTTTAGCTAGTAGACAATCTTTAGATTTAATAACTAATAACTGCAAACGTACATTAACTAACTTATTATTATGAAATCATTCATCCACAAGTTCCTTTGTGTGGCATTTTCTCTATTCTGCTTAACCTCTGTTTTTGGACAAGGACCTAAATCTCCAAAAGATCAGCTATCAAATATTATAAAAAACGAGAATGTAATCCCAACAAATATTGATAGTCTAGAAAAATTAAATATTTACAACTTATTAGAATTAAGTAAATACATTACCAGTCCAGGCTTAACTATGTCGACAAAAAAAGAATTGTACAATCGTTTAATGGGACTTGTGGGAACTGATTCATTGAAATTATCTAAGTTGGATGCCAACGAAAACTTAAGAGATTTAATAAGGGATGTCCAGGCAAATGATAAAGTAAACATGGAAACACTTGTTAATCAATCTATAAAGGACTCCATTCCATTTGAAAAATATATAGAATCACTCAAAATACCTGAATTTCGGGTAAAAGAATTAAAAAATAACTATCAAAAAATATTTAAACAGATTGATTCAATCACTATTCATACTAATAAAAAGAATAATATAAGAGAGTCTATTGGAAAATATAATGAAACATTAAATAATATTTACAAATTAACTATCAGCATAAATGAGCAAAAGGATTTAAATGCTGATACATTAACAAAAAACTGGCAACAAATCATTAATGACCTTTCCACGATTTTTAATGCAGATACCATTAAATCAATTCAAAATACTTTAAATTTTATCAAACAAACTGGAGATACAACAAAACTGAAATTTGTAAACTATTTAAATGATAAAATAACGAAGTATGCTTATTTAGAAAAACAATCCAAAAGAATAACAAATATAGATCGAGAAATAGATTCCATTAGAATAGTTAAAGAAGCAATCATTCAAGGATTTACCAATAAGATTTTGGAACATAATCAATTAAATCCGAATTCTATTGCAATGTATAAAACGCCAGAAAATTTAACCACAGAGCAAGTTACACAGCAAATTCAAATCAATAGTATCATTCAATCAGCAGAACAATCCACTAAATCATCATTTTCACTTCCTTCTGAATCTGATTTAATCAATGCATTAGCCATATTTTTAGCAAATAGAGCTAAGCGAGAAGCACTGATATGGTTTATGGATAAACTTAAAGAAAGAATTAATGACCCTATCGTGATTGATGCATTTCCACTAACTACACAATTTATTTACGAACAGCCTTCAGAAGCACTCACAGATTTTAATGCTTCCTTAAGAAGAGCTATGGCAGAAGATTTTATAAAATTACCAGAACATATAATAAATAGTCCTTGGATTAACCAACACTATTTTAAGGAAACAAATTTAAATAGCACCAAGGAGTTAATAAAAATAGGAAGTGAGTTATTAAGTTTAGTCCACGCACAATATACTTACCGAGATATAATCAAACATTTCAATCTGAATACACCTGATACAGACAAAAATAATACACACCTATTTTTCAATTTCCTTTATATGATGACCAATGAGTTTTTCACAATAGATATGGTCAATAATACACCCAAATACAGGTTATTAGCGTATGAAGAGTTATCAAATATTACCCTTAGTCAATGGGATGTTTTTAAAACATTATTGCCTATGAAATATGATTTAAAAGCATATGAATTATTAACAACAAAATACGACTATAAGGACAATTTAGGCAAAATTGAAACCCTAAAAAATCAATTAAAATCTATTAGTTCTTTATTACTTACCTTATCTCAATTTGATAAGTTAGCAAATCGATCAGAAAAAATAGACCCAAATGATTTCACTTCGCCATCATTATGGAATAACCTCCTAAAAGTAGTAGAAAATGTATCAGATAATTTCGCTAAAAATGACTCCTATAAAAGAAACTTAGAGATACTAAAGAAAACTATAACAATTTATGATCATGTATATAATAAAAATTTTGATCAGGTCGTCAAAAATTCATTAGTGTTTTTAAAAAACAATATTGCTGAGAGTGATGTTTTAATTTCTATTACTCCAGACTCCATAAACATTAATTCTAGTAATGCAAAAACAATCAAAATATCTTTAAAAAATAAATTTAATTTAAAACCAGATACACTAAAAATAAATAAAAAAGAAATATCCCTAGGATCTAATATCAAATTCGATTTTGATTCATTAAAAACCGAATTAAAATACATAAATTATTACGTTCACAATTATAAAGAATTGCAGAAAACCGAAAATTACTTTAAAACTAAACTTAAACTAACCTATAAAATATTAATTCATCTTTTTAATAACAATGAATTGAATTATATCAATGATGATCAATTAAAATTAGTCCAACTGATAATTCAGTCAAAAGAAAACCCTCTAGAAATCTTCAATAACCCACTATTTAATGATTTCAAATTTTATAATAATAAGTTAAAGGAAGATCCTTTCAATAATTTATTAAGCCTTGCTACCTTTTTTACAGACATTACGAACAGCACTGACTCTAAATCCTTAGCAGCCGCTATAGACAAAAATGTACTACCACCTACATCATATATCAATAAAAGAAAAGCCAATTTTAGTATTGATCTAAATGGCTATGTTGGAGTATACGGAGGATTTCAAAAGAATATTAATAATGACTCTACTAAATATAAACAATGTGCGAACTACGGAATCACTGCCCCAATAGGAATAAATTTTAATTGGAAAAGCTTTGGTATATTCCTTAAAGCTATTGATATAGGTAATTTAGTAAGCCAATATTTATGGGCATCAGAACCCGAAAATAAAAATGATGATATCAACTTTAGGCAGGTTATAAACCCAGGTATATATGGCATGTGGAATATACCTAAATCTCCTTTCGTTTTGTATGGAGGTGCAAGCACCGTTCTTGGAGAGGATTTAAAAACTAAAAATGATCGCTTGAATTTATTACATATCAGTGGAGGTATTAAAATAGATATTCCAATGATTAATTTAACCAGAAAATAAATACTCAAATCAACTATTTACGTGCTAATATTAACAAAAAAAAGGGAGCTTTCGCTCCCTTTTCCCTAACCCTCCAAGGCTAGTTCCATCCGCCACCAAGTACTTTATAAAGTATAATCTGATTTTGAATCTTTTCTTTATTAATATCAACCTCTGCAACTTGTGCAGCAATTCTTCCCTTCTGTGCTGTGATAATATCCAAATAAGACACTCTACCTGCGATAAATAATTCTTCCGCCGCTGCAATAGATAGTTCAAGTGCTTGTGCTTGATCTTGAACATGCACCTCACGTTGCACAATGGCATCCTGCGTATTCAAAGCTAATGAAACCTCATTCACTGCTTTCAACACCACCTTCTCATACTCCAAAAAACTTATCCCATAAGAAGCTTTCATGATCTCGTATTGAGACTTCAATTCTCGTTGTTTGAAAATAGGCATGCTAATTCCACCAAACAAACCATAAGTAACCGATTTATCCAAGCTAAACAATTTATCGAAACTAAAAGATTGCAAACCCAAATATGGGCTAATCGCTACTGAAGGTAAAAACGCTAATCTTGAAGCTTCCAGCTCATGAAAATCAGCTTTTAATGATAATCCAGCCATACGAATATCTAATCGGTTATTCAACAAATTCTCTAATGAACCAACCTGTAGATTTGCAAATAACACTTCTTTATTAATGGTACCGATATTTCTATTGATTGGTTGATACACACGACCTAGCAATCCATTGATTTGATGTTCATAATTTATGATATCTTGAATTGCTGCTGCGCGATTAGCTTTTGATTCTGCCAATATAGACTTAAATTGTTGAACAGCTAATTCATCAGTTCTACCCGCTTCTTTTTGCGCTTCAATGATTTCTAAGGCACGCTCATGTAGTTTAATGTTTTCATCATAAACCAACACTTTCTCATCTAGACTAATTAATTCATAATAGGCTGCAGCAATATTGGAGATAAGTTCAGTTTCGATCAATCGTTTCATTTCAAATTCTGACATTAACTGTTGAAATGCAGCTTCTCTCCTATTTCTCAATTTGCCCCAAAGATCAATTTCCCAAGAAGAACGTACGCCTAGAAAATAATCTGGAATAAATGGTTCAGGAATTTTTTCATCAGCCTTTAAATTCTCTGAAAAATTAGAATCATAATTACCAATTCCTGATTCCGTATAATGACCATATTTGCGCAAGCCGCCTTCTACTGCGGCTTCCAGAGTAGGAAACAAAGCAGATTTACGAAATCTAAATTGTGCTTGTGAGGCTTCAATACGATGTAACGCTTGTTTGATATCCCGATTATTCTCTAAAGCTTCATCAATTAATGCAATCAATTGCTGATCAGTAAATACTTCTTTCCAACCTAACTTCGCAATACTTAAACTATCTGCCAAGATGTTTGATGCCTCAGAGGTCAACGATGAAGAAAGATCTTTATTTACCGTTTTTTGAGGAGTTGAACATGAAGAAACCAATAAAAATAAGGCGATTACAGAAGTAGCTTGAGCTATTTTCTTTTTCTTGGCACGTTTAGAAAATAAAACCACTAATCCAGGAATCACCAACACGCCTAATACGGTACCAATCACCATACCACCTACAGCCGCTGTTCCAATCGTTCTATTTCCTATTGCACCAGCACCAGAGGCCAACATTAACGGAATCAAACCTGCTGCAAATGCAAACGAAGTCATTAAAATTGGTCGTAAACGTGCTACCGCACCTTCAATAGAAGCTTCTAACACATCCATTCCCTGTTTCCGTTTTAGGTTTGCATATTCTACAATAAGAATAGCATTTTTACCTAAAAGACCAATGAGCATAACCAATGAAACCTGTGCATATATATTATTCTCCAGTCCAAAAACCTTCAAGAAGATAAAAGCTCCAAATAATCCAGCTGGTAAACACAAGATTACAGGCATTGGCAATAAGAAACTTTCATATTGAGCGGCAAGCAATAAATAAACAAACACTAAACATAATAAAAAGATATATGCAGCTTGATTACCTGAAATCTTCTGCTCCCTTGTCATTCCCGACCATTCGATTTCATAACCTTGAGGAAGTTCCTCAGCAATACGTTCCACTGCCTCTATAGCTTGTCCAGAACTAAATCCTGGAGCAGCTTGACCAGTAATCATGGCTGAAGTAAACATATTGTATCGGGTTATTTGTTCCGGTCCATACACTCGTTTCATCGTCATAAACGATGAATATGGAACCATTTCTCCAGATTCAGTCTTTACATATAAATTCAAAACATCCTCCGGTTTTTTACGAGAAAAAGCATCCGATTGAACCATCACTTTATACATTTGTCCATAGCGTATAAAGTTAGTCGCATATTGACTTCCTAATAAGGTTTGTAATGTACTCATGGAGTTTTCTACAGATATTCCTTTCTTAGCAGCCAAATCATAATCAATCTCCAATAAATATTGAGGGAAGTTCACATCGAATGTAGAACTTGTATTCTCGATAACATCATCTTGATTCAACTTAGCAATAAAATCCTTTACAACAAGATCTGTTTTTGCTAAGTCTTCATTCCCGCTACGGTCCAATAACCTTAATTCAAATCCTGATGAATTACCAAATCCAGGCACTGTTGGTGGAGGGAAGTATTCGATGGTCGCATCAGCTATATGCGAGGTCTTCTCTCGCAATACACGCATCACATCATCAACCGATTCTTCACGATCATCCCAAGCTTTTAAATTGATCATTCCCATTCCATAAGACGCTCCAGAAACTTCCGTAACAATGCTATAACCCGCTAAGATAGAAACGGTCTCTACCACATCCAAACTCCGGGCAATTTCATCCACTTCATTCAAGACTGCTTCCGTACGATCTACTGTTGCTCCAGGAGGAGTTGTCACCGCCACGTAAATCATTCCCTGATCCTCTGTAGGAATAAAGCCTGATGGTAATATAGATGCTGACCCCCACGTTGCAATAAACATCACTACTAAAGCTAGCAATGTTATGATTCTGCGGCCTGCTATCTTAGATAAGGTATTTTTATATCCTCCACTAATTCGATTATAAACAGAATTAAATCCTCTAAAGAACTTATCCAACACACCATTACCAGGTTTTTTATCATGAGGTGATCGTAAAATAATGGCACATAATGCTGGAGTTAAGGTCAATGCATTAATCCCAGAAATGACGATAGCTGCAGCTAAGGTTAAAGAGAATTGCCTATAGAAAATACCAACAGGTCCTGATAAAAACGCTACCGGAACGAATACAGCTGACATAACCAGGGTAATTGCAATAACCGCTGAACCTACTTCTTTCATCGCTGCCAATGTAGCCTCCATAGGTGGAAGATGCTCTTCTTCCATTTTGGCATAAACCGCCTCGACGACGACAATACCATTATCGACCACAATACCTATGGCGAGAACTAACGCAAATAAGGTCAATAAATTGATCGAGAATCCCATCATTTGCATAAAAAACAAAGATCCTATTAAACAAACCGGTACCGCCAAAATAGGAATTACTGTTGCTCTAAAATCTTGTAAAAATATAAACACAACTAAGAACACCAATATAAATGCTTCGATCAACGTTATTAATACACTGGAAATGGAGGCATTTAAGAATCGAGAAACATCATAACCCATCGTGTAAGTCATACCTGCTGGGAAAGTAGATCCTTTTAACTCCTCCATCTTATCCTTTACACGTTGAATTACTTCTTGAGCATTTGAACCAGGTAATTGTTTTAACATGATGGAGGCAGATGGACGTCCATCTGTTTTAGACACCATCTCGTAATCTAAAGATCCAAATTCTACATCTGCTACATCCTTTACCCGAATGATAGAACCATCTACATTCGCACGAATAGGAACATTTTCATATTCACTTGGTTCTGTAAACTTTCCAGGATAACGTAGCACATATTGCTGCATATTCACTGTTTTATCAGAACTAATACCTGTTTGTCCAGGTGCAGCTTCAATATTTTGTTTTCTCAATGCTGCAACAAGCTCTTCTGTCGAAATAGAATATGCTGAAAGACGATCAGGTTTTACCCAAATACGCATCGCGTAATCTTTCATACCCATAATTTGAGCAAATCCTACTCCCTCTATTCGCTTTAATTCCTTCAGAATATTGATGTCTGTAAAATTATAAATGAATCGCTCATCTGCAGATTCATCATCCGTATAGAGATTTAAGTACATCAACATACTATTCACCTCTTTCTCCGTTGTTACACCTGCTTTGATTACTTCTTCAGGTAATTCATCCAACACCGTTGTAACGCGGTTTTGAACGTTTACTGCAGCAATATCAGGGTCCACACCTACTTTAAAGAAGACCTGAATCAAGGTTGTACCGTTATTTGTAGATACCGAGTTCATATAGGTCATTCCAGCCACACCATTGATGGCACGTTCCAATGGTATCGCTACCGCATTGGTACTTACTTCTGCATTTGCACCCGTGTAACTGGCTGTAACCACCACCGAAGGAGGTACAATATCCGGGAATTGTGTTATCGGCAAAGTAAAGAGTGCCAACAATCCAAGTAAAGTAATGAAAATAGAAATAACCAGCGATAATACTGGTCGCTTTATATATTGTTCAAACATGAAATTGCTCTTTATTAGTTATTTAATAATTTAGGTTGTACAATCATTCCATCACGTAAAGATTGAACGCCTTCATAAACAACTTTAGAATCAGTTGGAATTCCTTCTTCGACTACATAGAAATGGCCGACACGTTGTCCATTTTTAAATGGAGTCATTTTCACAGTATCACCGCTTAGTGTATATACATAAGCTTTGTCTTGAATTTCAAAAACAGATTTCTGATGAACCATCAATAAGTTTCCAGTTTTTGTTGGAACAGCAATCCTTCCCGTTGCTCCATGTTTTAACATTCCATCTGGATTATCAAATCGAGCACGTAAGGATATAGATCCTGTACTCGCCTCAAATTCACTTTCTACTAAAGCTGCTTCCCCTTTAAATGGATATAATTGACCATTTGCTAAAACCAATTGAACCTCTTTACGGAATGTATTTTTATCAAAATTTGAACCCGATACCATATTTAAATATTCCGTTTCTGAAATATCAAAATAAACATTAACCATTGCTTGATCTGAAATGCTTGTCAATAAGGAGCCTTCTTCCAATAAAGACCCTTCTTTCAATAATAAACGATCTATACGACCATCAAATGGCGCACGAATTTGCGTATTGGCCAACTTCGTTTTGGCTTGGTTTAAAATAGCTTCCGCTTCTTTCACTTTTGATTCTGCTGCTTTCAATTGAACTTGCAACAGGTCATATTCCGATTTACTAACTATATTTTTATCGAGTAATTTTTTTGTTCTTTCTAATTCAAGCTCGACTTTTTTAACTTCTGCAATCGTGGTGTTCAATGATGCCTCTGCTTGTGCATGGTCCGCTTTGTATTCATCATCCATGATAGAGAATAATACTTGACCTTTTTTTACACTGGCGCCTTCATCAACATAAATTTTGTTTAAAAATCCAGCAAGTCTAGAACGTATTTCTACGTTTTTTAGTGATTGAATGTCTGCGATGTATTCCTTAAATATCACCGTGTCTTTTTGAATTAGGTTGGTAACAGGAACGACTTTTGGAGTTGCATCTTCCTTTCTTTCATTACTACTTACGGTACAAGATGTAAATAGTAAACTGTACCCCAGAACAGGGAACAATAATGAATAAATTTTCATGATAAATTAATATTAGTGGTAAAGTGTGAATATTAAAAACAAATGAATTAATGGTCAGCAAGTAGATTCTGCTAATCAATTAATTATAATAGACCAAAATTTTTTAAGAAAAAATTAGAATGGCCTATATCGATAGAGAAATTGGTAATAACTTGGCAAACAATTCGTCTTTGACAGATAAACAGGATGTTTAACTGATTTCTGTAGAAACAAAAAGCGACTTAATAACCAAGTAAAAATGAGAACTAAAGGAACTACAGCTAATAAAAGTGAAAATATCCTATATTCATCGTAGATGATGACTGGGATGTTCTTTTCACCATCTTCATGCTGAAAGTTAAGAACTTCTTCTAAAACTACTTCAACAAATGTTTCATTAGAAGATACTCGTTGATATCCAAGGAGCTCACTACATTTCACCTCAAAACAAAGGACGTTGAGATAGCTAAATATGGCTAAGAAATGTAATATTCGAAACATACGGCCAAAGATAATCAAGCTTCGTACGTTTAGGGTATGATTTAAGTAAAAAAACTGTTATTATTAGGCTTTTTTCAAGCTTTTTCCTTCTTTTTGACAATCTTCCTTCAATTCATCATCAAAAAGAATTCGAACAGAAGGCGTGTAAGTATCCTCATGCTGACCATTTTTGCTTGCCCAAAAAAATGCAAGAAGAAAAAATAGCGCGATGATAAAACTACAACCTATTAACATAAATATAATATTCATGGCTTTTCATTAAATTAATTTCCGACGTTGAGCATAAAACCGCGTCATCAAACTTGTAAAAGATATAATTGTAACTGTACTGATGGGCATTAATATCGCCGCAAATAAGGGAGACATGGTTCCTTGAACTGCAAAACTCAACCCCAGCAGATTATATAATATTGAAATGATAAAACTCATTTTTATCACTTTCAAAGTATCTTTGCTGAATTGAAAAAAGCGAGGTAATTTTTCAAAAGAATCACCATCCAATATCGCATCACAACCCGGTGAAAAATTATTAATATCATCCGAAACTGCGACACCTAAATCAGCCATTCTTAATGCTCCGGCATCGTTCAATCCATCACCAAACATACAAACCTTCTTTCCTTCTCGCTGCCACCAGGAAATTCTTTCCAATTTATCATTCGGGCTTTGGTTAAACAATAACTGAGCGTGACTTGGAAAAATCAATTTTAAAGAATCTGCTCTGCGTTCATTATCTCCTGAAATCAGGTGCATATGATAACGATCTACTTTAAAATCATTGATAACATTCGCTAAGCCTGCTCGCCATGATTGTTCAAAGGTAAAATATCCTTTTATTTTCTGATTAACTCTTACATAAACCACAGACCCGTCTGCAATTGCTCTATCTGTCCCAACAAAATTGGCACTACCCACAAAAATCTCGAAATCCTGATACTTACCCATCTGGCCTTGACCAATAAACTCGTAATAATCTGTTATTGCTAATTGTTGGTCAACTTCCCCTATCCATTTGAGTATTTCACGACTTAATGGATGGCTGGAATTCCGACAGAGTGAATAAAGCAGTTCTTTATCTAAGGCATCCAATTTTCCTTCGAAATAAATAGTTGAAGCATTTGGCGAGGATATCGTTCCTGTCTTATCAAAAATCAGTGTATCAATAGCTGCCATTTGTTCTATTGCAGCAGTATTTTTTATATAAAACTTATTTTTATCAAATATACTTAGTGCAGCTGATAAAGTAAAGGGCGAACTTAAAGCTAGTGCACATGGACAAGCAATAATCAATACGGCTGTAAAAGCTCCCCAAGCTCGATTTGAATCTGCACCCATTGCCCAGAACACTCCAGCTCCAATCGCAATCAGCAATAAACCTATTGTAAAATATTTACTGATATAACCTACAAAGGTGTCAAATTGCTTATTGTAATCTTTAAAATTTTCATTATTCCATAGTTTGGTTAGGTAACTTTGAGAAACTGCCTTTACTACTTCCAACTCGATTGCCTCTCCTGTTTGTCTTCCTCCGGCATAAAGAACTTCACCTAACACTTTTTCAACAGGCTTACTTTCCCCGGTCACAAAACTAAAGTCTACTGAAGCATGTCCTTTCAATAATATGGCATCTGCAGGAATAATTTCATTATTACGAACTAAAATTCGGTCTCCTATCTCCAAATCCGCCAATTGCGTTGCTCGCTCTCCTTTTTCTTCCAATACAGTGACTGCAACAGGAAAATAGGACCGGTAATCCCGCTCAAACGATATGTGATAATATGTCCTCTGTTGTACCCATTTACCAATCAGTATGAAAAAAACTAAACTACACAACGTATCCATGAATCCAGCTCCTGTCTGACTCAATATCTCATAGGCTGAACGAAAAAACAACACAAATATTCCCAATGCTAAAGGTACATCTAAATTTAATCGTCTCTGTCTTAAACTTAATAATGCAGATTTAAAATAATCAGATGCACTATATAATAAAACAGGTATTCCAAAGGCTAAATTCATATAGCCAAAGAAACTGGCATATTGTTTTTCAAAATCTGCCATACCGAAATACTCAGGAAATGAAATCATCATGGAATTTCCAAAACAAAATCCCGCTACCGTAATTTTCGCAATCAATTTCCCTTGATTGATCTTTTTACTTTCCTTGACGACATCTTGCAAGGTAATTTTTGGATCATAACCTATTTGTTGAAGTAAACCTACTAAAGCTCGTAAACTGATCTCATTTTTACTGAATGTGATACTGACTAACTTTTTCATGAAATCCACTTGCGAAGATTTCACCCCTTCATTTAATTTATATAAATTTTCTAACAACCAAATACAAGAGCTACAGTGAATAGCTGGAATATAAAAAGTAATAATCACTTTTTCCTCATCCTGATAATCAACTAGTTTCTCAATAATTTTAGGCTCATCCAGGTAGGATAAATCTTCTTTTTGCAAACGTTGTGATTTGCCAGGATGCGAATTATATTTATAGTAACTCGAAAGGTTATTATCGTTTAATATTTGATAGACCGTTTGACAGCCCAAACAACAAAAGCTATGTTGATTTAAGACATACGAAGTTTCCTCCATATGATCCCCACAATGGTAACATGTACTTTCAACCTTAATTCCTTCTTGATTCGCCATACCTATCCTACACTTAATTAGATTGCCTGACTAAATAAACCTTCGCGCTCTTTACTTAATTGTAAACGAATATCAAAAGCCATACAAACATTTCGCAAAAAAGACTTACCTATTGTGGTTACTTCTACAAGTTCTCCATCAATTTCTACAATACCATCCGTTACAAAACCCTGTAAACGATCCAATATCCCTTCATTAAACTCATGACCTGGGATTAGAGATACCCGACCACGGCACATCATATCCAAGATATATTGGCGAATAATTAAATCCTCCTTAGTCAACAAATGACCTTTAACAACCGGTAATTTATTTTCGGCTATGATGGCATGATATTCTTCCACTGTTTTTACATTCTGAGTAAAAGCAGTCCAACAATCACTGATTGATGAAACTCCTAAACCAATTAACAATGGTGTGTATCGATCTGCATACCCCATGAAGTTTCTATGCAAACGACCTTGAATTGCTGCTTGGTAGAGATCATCATTTACTTTAGAAAAATGATCCATTCCCACATCTTCAAATCCTGCAGCTTGAATCATAGCTTTACCTAACATGTATAAACTCAATTTCTCCTCTCCTACAGGCAAATCATGTTCTGTAAAACGCCTTTGTCCTGGTTTTATCCATGGAACATGTGCATAACTATAAAATGAAATTCGATCAGGATCCAACAAAAGTGCATGCTTGACAGTCATTTCTACTGAAGATGATGTTTGCTTAGGCAGTCCGTAAATCAGATCAAAATTGATAGAATCATAACCTATCTCTCGGGCATCTGACATGACACGTTCTACATCAGCTACTGTTTGATGACGGTTGATCACGAATTGAACCTCCTCATCAAAATCCTGAATACCTAAACTCAATCTGGTAAAACCTAAACTATATAAGGTTTCTAAATGTTCTCTTGTCGTATTAGCAGGATGAGCTTCGAAGGAGAATGTCGCTCCTGCTAGCTTCTCATTTCCTTCTAATATACCTTGAATTAGTCGTTCCAAATTATGTGCTTGAAAAAATGTCGGAGTTCCACCCCCAAGGTGTATCTCCGCTATTTTAATGGATTCTTCTCCTAAAATGGCTTTATACATAGCCCACTCTTTCAAGACAGACTCAATATATGGATCTTCAACAGCATGATTTTTCGTAATTCTTGTATTACAACCACAATAGGTACACAAACTTTCACAGAACGGTAAATGAATATAAATACTTATTCCATTATCCTTCGATTCTGCAAACTGTGCTGCTACCCTAGTTTCCCAACTCGCTGTCCGAAAAGACTCATTTTCCCAAAATGGCACGGTTGGATAACTGGTGTAGCGTGGTGCTGCTACATTATATTTACGAATTAAATTATTGATCGGTTCAACTTCCATATTAATCTTTCATTACTTTATTCACACAATCCATACGACACTGACACGCTTCACCTGCACATCCTCCCACCATCCATTGTGTTAAATTTTGTATTGTTCTTATCGCTATCTCTTGAGAATTATTTTCTGTAGGTGTGTTTGCAACATGCATCTTCAATTGACCAGCAAATTCGAGATCGATATGATCCACAGATTTTGAACGGGTAACTATACTCTTTACACCTAACTTAAAGAGTTCCTGAATTAAGGTTCTATCCAGTCGATCCCTTTCAGAAATAATAACACACTCTTTTCCTGCCGCAAAATGAACCGTACTTAAATTCAATTCATTTGAGATAAAAGTAAGATCATGAACCTTAGCATTTGCTTTCGCTAAATGCTCTTTTTCTGAACCTAATATGTTATATGCTATCACTCTCATCCTTAAGAAAATAATTATTTTAGGACAAAAATAAGGCATTAGTGTTTTCAATTGAGTGAATTCCATCAACATGAAAAGTGATATGCATCACTATTACTTACGCAAAATCAATACCCTACGTATCATTTTCTTACCTGTTAGCAATAGATATAAACCAGAAAAGGAGGCTATCATAAGCCTCCTTTCCCATGTGATAATAAAACTATCTAATCTTTTTTCTTCGTATCTTTTACATCAGACGCTAAGGAAGAATCATCTTTTTTATTTGCTTTTTTAGAAGAAACACTAATCTCAGTTTTCTCCTCATCAAAGTCCACCAAAATAGTATCCCCTGTTTTTAGCTCACCCTTAAGAATTTCCTCCGCAATCGGATCTTCCAAATATTTTTGAATAGCACGTTTTAAAGGACGAGCCCCAAAATTACTGTCATATCCTTTTTCAGCAATATACTCTTTAGCTTTCTGTGTTAAATCAATCGGATGACCTAACCCTTCAATTCTACTAAATAGTGCTTTTAATTCAATATCAATAATTTTGAAAATATGTTCTTTAGTTAACGAGTTGAAAACAATAACATCATCAATACGATTTAAAAACTCAGGAGCAAAAGCACGTTTTAAAGCAGTCTCTATCACACCTCTCGAATGTGTATCGGCTTGATTTTCTTTAGCAGCAGTAGTGAAACCCACTCCTTGTCCAAATTCTTTCAACTGCCTTGCACCAATATTCGAAGTCATAATGATGATGGTATTTCTAAAATCTACTTTACGACCTAAACTATCTGTCAATTGACCTTCGTCGAGTACCTGTAACAACAAGTTAAATACATCTGGATGCGCTTTTTCAATTTCATCCAAAAGGATTACTGAATAAGGCTTACGACGAACTTTTTCTGTCAGTTGTCCTCCTTCTTCATAGCCAACATACCCTGGAGGCGCACCTACTAAACGAGATACTGCAAATTTCTCCATGTACTCGCTCATGTCGATTTGAATCAATGAATCTTCAGAATCAAACATAAATCGAGCTAATTCCTTCGCTAACTCCGTTTTACCAACACCCGTTGGGCCTAAGAATATGAAAGAACCTATCGGTTTTTTAGGGTCTTTCAATCCAGCACGCGTACGTTGAATAGCTTTCACTAATTTTTGAACCGCATCGTCCTGTCCGATGATCCTACCTTTCATGGAGTCACCCATATTCAGTAATTTCTGACTATCCGTTTGACTTACACGTTGCACCGGAATACCTGTCATCATGGAGACCACTTCTGCGACATTATCCTCAGTTACAGTATACCTGGTGTTTTTAGTATCAGCTTCCCATGCTGTTTTCTCTTTTTCTAATTCTTCAATTAGTTTCTTTTCTGTATCGCGAAGTTTCGCTGCTTCTTCATATTTTTGAGAACGAACAACCTTATTTTTCTCTATTTTAACCTCTTCAATTTTCTCTTCAATATCGATGATACTTTGAGGTACATGGATGTTATTTAAATGCACACGTGAACCAGATTCATCCAAGGCATCAATTGCTTTATCCGGAAGAAAACGATCCGTAATGTAGCGTGTGGTTAATGAAACACAGGCTTCAATAGCTTCTGGCGTATACGTTACGTTGTGATGCTCTTCGTATTTATCTTTTATACGATTTAAAATTTCTATAGTATCATCATACGTGGTTGGTTCCACCGTAACTTTTTGAAACCTACGATCCAAAGCACCATCCTTCTCAATATACTGACGATATTCATCTAAAGTTGTCGCGCCAATACATTGAATTTCACCACGTGCTAATGCCGGTTTAAACATATTGGATGCATCTAAAGATCCTGATGCACCTCCAGCGCCTACAATGGTATGGATTTCATCAATAAATAGAATCACGTCCGGAGATTTCTCCAACTCATTCATCACCGCTTTCATACGCTCCTCAAACTGACCACGGTATTTCGTACCAGCCACCAATGAAGCTAAATCCAATGTAACTACACGTTTATTGAACAATACTCTAGAAACCTTTCTTTGAATGATACGTAAAGCTAGTCCCTCAGCGATGGCTGATTTACCAACTCCAGGCTCACCTATAAGAATAGGATTATTTTTCTTTCTTCTTGATAAGATTTGAGATACACGCTCAATTTCTTTCTCACGACCTACGATCGGATCAAGCTTACCCTCTTCAGCTGCTTTCGTCAAATCGCGACCGAAATTATCCAATACCGGAGTTTTTGATTTGATATCAGAAACCTTCTTCGGAGAAGTAAATTGAGATTCTTCTTCACTATAGTCTTCATCACCACCTGATGGGGTATTCGAAGCTTCATCTGTAATTCCTGCGTTACTCTGTTCTACTTCTGCCTTAAAGACATTATACGTTACATTAAATTGCTGCAATATTTGTGAAGCAATATTTTCCTCATCTCTCAAAATCGCTAACAATAAATGCTCCGTTCCAATTATATCACTTTTAAATATTTTAGCCTCTAAATACGTGATTTTTAAAACTTTTTCCGCCTGTTTGGTCAATGGCATATTACTTATTGGAGATCTGGAAACCGAAGAACCCATTACTGCATCCTCCACAGATTGGCGTACTGCCGCCATATCCATTCCTAAATTCTTCAATATTTTGATAGCTACTCCATCGCCCTCGCGGATAAGTCCAAGTAGTAAATGTTCAGTCCCTATATAATCATGTCTTAAGCGCAGTGCTTCCTCACGACTATATGAGATAACATCTTTGACCCGGGGTGAAAATTTTGCTTCCATTAAATTCCTTTCTCAATTAAATTCGGGTGTTTATTGTATAAATGTAAGAAAAATACCCATCACACCCACTTGTTATAGTTATTTTTTATCAACAATTACGCCATATCGGTAAAACTATCAATTTGTCAGTATTTCCTTTATCTTTGTGCTAAAAGTTTCATCATACTTATGTCCGACGAAAAAATTATCTTTTCAATGGCTGGGGTAAATAAAGTTTATCCCCCATCTAAACAAGTACTTAAAAATATTTACTTATCCTTTTTCTATGGAGCCAAAATCGGAGTGATTGGTTTAAATGGTTCTGGAAAATCTTCCCTATTAAAAATCATTGCTGGATTAGATAAATCCTATCAAGGTGAAGTGGTTTTCTCCCCCGGTTATACCGTGGGCTATTTGGCGCAGGAGCCTGAATTGGACCCTAATAAAACCGTTCTTCAAGTTGTCGAAGAAGGTGTCGCTGAAACCACGGCAATCTTGAAAGAATATGAAGAAATAAATGAAAAATTCGGTCTTCCTGAAGTCTATGAAAACGCGGATGAAATGGATAAATTGCTTGCACGTCAAGGCGTTTTGCAAGACCTTATTGATTCCACAAACGCTTGGGAATTAGACAGTAAATTGGAACGCGCCATGGATGCCTTACGTTGTCCTGAACCCGATGCTTTAATTGCCAATTTGTCAGGAGGTGAGCGCAGAAGAGTCGCCATGTGCCGATTATTATTACAAGAACCTGACGTTTTATTATTAGATGAACCGACCAACCATTTGGATGCTGAGTCCATTGATTGGTTAGAACAACATCTTCAACACTACAAGGGTACAGTTATTGCAGTTACGCACGATCGTTATTTCTTAGATAATGTGGCGGGATGGATCCTGGAACTTGACCGTGGTGAAGGTATTCCTTGGAAAGGAAATTATTCTTCTTGGTTAGATCAAAAAGCGAAACGTTTAGCTCAAGAAGAAAAACAAGAAACGAAAAGACAAAAAACACTAGAACGAGAGTTAGAATGGGTTAGAATGGCACCAAAAGCGAGACATGCCAAATCCAAAGCTCGTTTACATAACTACGATAAACTAGCCTCTGAGGAGACCAAAGAAAGAGAAGAAAAATTAGAATTATTTATTCCTCCAGGTCCTCGTTTAGGAAATGTTGTTATTGAAGCTAATCAAGTGTCAAAAGCTTATGGCGATAAGTTATTATTTGAAAACTTAAGCTTCGCTCTTCCACCAGCGGGCATTGTCGGAATTATTGGTCCAAACGGTGCTGGAAAAACCACCTTATTTCGATTAATTACTGGTCAGGAACAACCTGATGCTGGAACATTTAAAGTCGGCGAAACCGTATCGGTTGGATATGTCGATCAAATGCACGACGATTTAGATCCTAATAAATCTGTTTGGGAAAACATTACTGATGGAAATGAGAACATCAACTTAGGAAACAAATCTGTCAACTCCAGAGCTTATGTTTCTAAGTTCAACTTTAACGGTGGAGACCAACAAAAGAAAGTTGGGGTATTATCCGGAGGAGAAAGAAACCGAGTTCATTTGGCGATAACTCTTAAAAAAGGAGCCAATGTATTATTACTGGATGAGCCTACCAACGATATTGATGTAAACACCCTAAGAGCATTAGAAGAAGGTTTAGAAAATTTTGGAGGTTGTGCTGTTATCATTTCTCACGATCGTTGGTTCTTAAATCGTATATGTACGCATATCCTAGCTTTTGAAGGTGATTCACAGGTGTATTTCTTTGAGGGTAACTATACGGAATATGAAGAAAATCGTAAAAAACGCTTAGGAGATATTGCCCCTAAACGCATTAAATACAAAAAATTAGTTAAATAGTACGATTTTGGAAACTGCAAAACTACTCGAGGCAATTATTGAAAATGCCATTGATGGAATTATCACCATTGATAATCGAGGAATTATTGAAAGTATTAATCCCGCAGCATCCGAATTATTTGGATATGACCCGCTTGAAGTGATCGGTAATAACATTTCCATGTTAATGCCTGAACCTGACAAGTCAAAACATGATGGATACATAGATAATTATGAATCCACTGGTCAAAAAAAAATCATAGGTATAGGTCGTGAAGTAAAAGGTCTGAAAAAATGTGGAGCTACCTTCCCTTTCCGCTTAGCGGTAAGTGAGGTTTTCTACAAAGACAGAAAGATTTTCACCGGTTTTATTCATGATCTTACCAAAGAAAAACAAGCAGAATCCGAATTAAAAAAACATACTCAAGAATTAGAACAAAAAGTTCGAGAACGAACCAAAGATTTAATCAAGTTAGTATCGGAACTGGAAAAAGCTAAAGCTGACGTCAGTGTTTCTTTAGAAAAGGAAAAGGAGCTCAACCAATTGAAATCTCGATTTGTTTCTATGGCATCGCATGAATTTCGCACACCTTTGAGTTCGGTACAGTTATCAGCTTCCCTAATTGATCGCTATGTGGATAAGGCTGAATACGCACCTATTGAAAAACATACTTCCAGAATCAAAAGTTCGGTACAATTGTTAAACACCATTTTAAATGACTTCCTAAATTTAGAAAAATTGGAAGCAGGTGTGGTCGTCGTCAACAAATCTCCCATTAACATGGTTCAATTAGGAGAAGAAATTGCGGAAGAAATGCAGCTCATCTGCAAGAAAAATCAGCATATCATTTACCAACATACTGGTGAAGAATACATGTTCTTTATTGATCCAAATTTATTAAAGAACAGCATTATCAACCTCGTTTCCAATGCTATTAAATATTCAGGAGAAGATACATTCATCGAATTCAATACTGAAATTGAAGGTAATGCACTGATGGTTACGGTAAAAGATAATGGAATTGGGATACCACTTGAAGAACAGAATAATCTATTTGAACCATTCTTTAGAGCCAATAATACAGGAAATATACCTGGTACAGGTTTAGGTTTAAATATTGTTCGACGATACGTAGAATTAATGGGAGGAAACATGACCTATTGGTCTCAATTAAATCAAGGCGCAATTTTTAAAATGAATTTTATCCAATAAAATGGAAAAGAAAAAAATATTAATTATTGAGGACAACAGTGATATTCGAGAGAGTACTGCAGAGATTCTAGAACTTACTGGAGAATATACTGTCCTGGTTGCTGAAGAAGGAAAGTCTGGCGTTGACTTAGCCATGAAGCATATTCCTGATATGATTTTATGCGATATCATGATGCCTGAGTTAGATGGTTTTGGGGTACTCTATATGCTGAGTAAACACGAAAGCACCCAACATATTCCTTTTATTTTCTTAACAGCCAAAACTGAAAAGGCAGATATACGTAAAGCCATGGAGATGGGCGCAGATGATTACCTGACTAAACCTTTTGATGATCTGGAATTATTAAACGCTATTGAAAGTCGCTTCAAAAAAAGATCATTAATTCAAGCTAAAGTTGTTCCTACCATGGATAGTTTTAGACTCGACGAACAGGAACAAGCGTATTTACTTCAAGATTTAGCGAACCATGGACGTATCAAAATCATAAAAAAGAAACAATCCATATATGAAGCAGGCGATACTCCCATTTATGTGTATTACATCAAAAAAGGGAAAGTACGCAGTTTTCTCAACTACAAAGATGGTCGTGAATTATCCACCAATATATTTATCGAAGATCAATTCTTTGGAATGGAATCACTTCTTTTAAATGATAAATATGGCGATAATACGGCAACCTTGGAAGATGCTGAAATCGCTTTGATTCACAAAGACAATTTTTTCGAATTACTCTATAAAAAGCCAGCCATTGCTGCCAAGCTTATAAAAGTTTTATCCCAAAACATACGCGAAAAAGAAGAGCAAATGCTAGGATTTGCCTATGATTCTGTCCGCAAACGTGTAGCTAATGCCTTGGTAAATGTGGCAGAGAAATCGAATCATCAGGAAGATGAAGTGACCATCAAAATTTCACGTGATGACTTAGCTGCACTTGCTGGAACAGCAAATGAAACGATTAGTAGAATGCTTGCTGACTTTAAAGATGAAAAATTACTAACCAAAGAAGGTAATGCCATTAAAATATTCTCGGTGACTAAATTGAAGAATATTAAGCAATAAGGAGAGATCTGAGACATTAGATTTGAGATTTGAGAAAAGGGTTCATTTTTCAGGCGAAGCCTGCCAAAAACTGCCGTCCTTGCGATGAGGGAAACGAAGAAGTAATCTCATTAGCATAGTTCGGAGATCGCTTCGAAAGCTCGCGATGACGGTAAAACTAGGTTCAGGCGAAGACCTGAATATCACAGGCGAAGCCTGCCAAAAACTGCCGTCCTTGCGATGAGGGAAACGAAGAAGCAATCTCATTAGAATAGTTCGGAGATCGCTTCGCAAGCTCGCGATGACGGTAAAACTAGGTTCAGGCAACGCCTGAAATTACAGGCTTCACCTGCCAAGAGCTGCCGTCCTTGCAATGAAGGCAACGAAGAAGCAACCTCATTACCTAGATTTGAAAACGGTTCATTCTCCCCTGAACTTTAATCCCAAAAAACCTCTTTTATTTTCAATATTTCTACAATTATTTTAGCAAAACTCAATTGTGGTCATATTTTTGTGAATTAAATTAAACTTTTCTTAATCTCAAACGTCTACTTAAAAAAAGAAAAACAATTAAATCACGATAAAATACCAACCACAAATGAAAAAATTACTTTTAGCTCTAGCAATCGGAACTGCATCTTTAGTTAGCTTCAGTTCATGCACCAAAGAATATATTACCAATCTTGCTCCTGGGGTAAGCTATGTGTATAATGTAGACCCAAATGACTGGGAACGTGTAAATTCTGGTGATATTGTCAATTACCGAGTGACCATTAATATTCCAGATTTAAAAGATTATATTTTTGAAGATGGACTAGTTGATGTATCAATGCTTTTAGATAGCAATCCAAATGTATATGAAAACATTCCTGCAACCATAGATGATTACCACTATAGCGCAAACTACTCTATTGGAAAAGTAACTATCTATGCAGAATATCGTGGGACAGCTGCAACAGCACTTGCTCCTGAAAAGTCTTTAGTTAAAGTTGTTTTAACTGAAGCAGAAATAGGAAACTAATAAATTTCGATTAACATAATTAAGGGAAATATTCGGGGCATAACCCGTTATATTTCCCTTTTTTAATTAAATAATTAAGAAGAATCCTTTAAATCTATTTCAACATCTCTTTGGCATGGCTTATAGCCGTTTCTTCCGGTTTTGACCCACTTAGCATTTGCGCGATCTCCAAAATTCGATCCTGTTCATTCAGCAAAGCAATACTTGATTTTGTACGTTCTCCAACCTCATTCTTAAAGACCTTATAATGACTCCTACCTTGCGATGCAATCTGTGGTAGATGGGTAATACTAATCACTTGCATATCCTGAGCTAACTCTTCCATCAATTCTCCTACCCTCAATGCCACTTCACCAGAGATACCTGTATCAATTTCGTCAAATATAATCGTTGGTAAAGCGGATGTTTTAGCCAATAAAGATTTGATAGACAACATAACTCTGGAAAGTTCCCCACCTGAAGCTACTTTATGTATAGGCTGTAAAGGCATTCCCTTATTCGCTGAAAAGGTAAAACTGATTTCATCTTGGCCATTAGCTTTAAATTCGTGCAGCGTTTTATGTTCTACTTTCAACTGTGCATGTGGCATTCCTACCCGACTTAACACAGCTTCCACTTCTTTTTCAACCTCTTGAGCAGCAGATAAACGATTTTCACTTAATTGACTAGCAAGTGCTGTCAGCTGCATTTGAACTCGGTTTAATTCATCCTTAGCTAGATTAATTTTATCCTCAAGCTGATCTGTATCCAATAATTTATAAGCAAATTCTTCTCGAAGTTTAATTAACCCTTCAACCGTATCCAATCGATGTTTCTTCTGCAAATCATATAGTAGTGATAAACGTTCTTG
This sequence comes from Sphingobacterium sp., assembly GCA_036781025.1. Taxonomy (GTDB): domain Bacteria; phylum Bacteroidota; class Bacteroidia; order Sphingobacteriales; family Sphingobacteriaceae; genus Sphingobacterium. The sequence goes on from DAIQBS010000033.1 coordinate 22,684, forward strand.
GATAATTGACAAGCGTTCTTCATCCATTTGGATAGTATCAGAAGCCTCTTCGACTTCCGAAGCAATATCTTTCAATTCAATTAAAGTACTATTTAATCGTTCGCTTAGCGAAGAAACACTAGGTAAAAAACGAGCAGCTTGCTGTACAGATTGACTGATAGATTTTAGTCCAGCAAGTAAGTTTTGTTCAGAATGTTCCAATTGTTCAGAAGCCGAGTGCAAATATTTTTTAATTTCTTCTGCATTTTCAAGCTGTGTTTGTTCTGCTTCCAACAATTCTTGCTCGCCATCTTGTAGATTAGCTTGTTCTAACTCATTGAATACAAATTGTTGATAATCATATACAGACCTGGAATTTTCAAGCTCTAGAATCAACTCCTTAATCTCAACAGTTAGTTGTTTATACTTTTTAAAATTCTGCTTATAGGAGGATAAAACTTCCGTATGTTTTGCCATGGTATCCAAGACCAACAATTGAAAGCTTTCTGTATTGATTTGCAAGGTAGCATGCTGTGAATGAATATCGATTAATCGTTCACCTAGGGTTTTTAAGGTTTGTAAATTTACTGGCGTATCATTCACAAAAGCTCTTGACTTTCCATCAGGAAGCAATTCTCTGCGGATAATCGAGTGATCTTCATAATCCAAATCTAATTCTTGAAATAATTCCTGAAGACCATATTTATGAATAGCAAAGTGCCCTTCAATCACACATTTGCTCGATTCATCATAAAAATGCCTGCTCTCTGCACGGTTGCCAAGTATCAAGCCCAATGCACCCATAATAATGGATTTTCCAGCACCAGTTTCTCCAGTTATAATATTGAGCTTTTGATCAAATTGTATCTCTAACGCATCAATTAATGCATAGTTTTTTATCAGTAATTTACTTAACATCCAGTATAGACCTATTTAATGAATCAAGGAAATTTTCGATCATCCAATCGCCCTGAAAACTTGTATTCAAATATAGGGAATTCTAAAACAGCGTAGAAATTCTACCATTTTATATTATAAATTCTCCCAATAAACTAATAAGTTTGTATCCCAATGCCGGATTTCACTAAACAATTAAGTAAATATATACCTGAGGAGGCTGCACCTATCATTTCTACTTGGATTAATGATACTGGCTGTCGATTCAAAGTTACTCGATCTCGACAATCGAAATTAGGAGATTACCGCGCACCATTCCGAAATCAACCGCATCAAATTACCGTCAATCACGATTTAAATCCTTACGCTTTTTTGGTTACAACAGTACATGAGTTTGCCCATTTACAAACTTGGCAACGTCATAAAAATAAAGTAAAACCACATGGGCAGGAATGGAAAAATAATTTTAAAACCTTAATGGATCCCTTTCTTAGGATGCGAATATTCCCAGAGAATGTGCAATTCGCTTTAATTAAGTATATGGATAACCCTGCTGCATCCAGTTGTACAGATTTAAGTTTACACCAGACCTTAAAGCAATACGATTCCGCAGAAAAACAAATCATAACCATTGACAGTATTGAAATCAATGCTTATTTCAAAATAAAAAATGGCAGGGTATTTCAGAAAATGGAAAAATTAAGAAAACGGTATAAATGCCTCGAAATATCCAGCAATCGAATTTATCTTTTTCATCCCATTGCAGAGGTATTTCCTATAAATCAACCTTAAAACACACAACAACTATCATACACTATCATGAAGAAACATGCTTTACTTTTCGGCAGTGCGCTTATCACACTCCTATTTTCCTGCCGAACCTTACCTAGCAGTACAGACAAAAATTCGTTGGATTTAAAAGCGCTGTCCGCCATTTCAGAAAAATCATATCAAGAATCCGTAGAGAAATTAGCCTCTGATGAGTTTCAAGGTAGAAAACCATTTACCAAAGGGGACACCATTACGGTCAATTACATTGAAAATCAATTTAAATCGTTAGGGCTAAAACCAGGTAATGGAGATTCCTATTTCCAAGAGGTGCCTTTAGTTGAATCGGAAGTTTTTCCAGCAAATTCGAATTTGACCATCACTGGAAAAAATGGATCCACTACATTAAAGCATTTGGATGATTTTGTTATAGGAACTTCACATTTATCTCCGCAAATAGACATCTCTAAAACAGATTTAGTATTTGCAGGATTTGGAATTGTTGCTCCAGAATTCAATTGGAACGATTACGCCAATTTGGATGTTAAAGGTAAGACAGTTGTCGTTATGGTTTCCGATCCTGGACGATACGATAAAACGCTTTTTAAAGGTGATACCCTGACGTATTATGGCCGTTGGACTTATAAAATCGAAGAAGCATCCAGACAAGGTGCGACTGGTGTCATCATCATTCATGAAACCAAAGGCGCTAGTTATGGTTGGAATGTCGTAAGAAACAGCTGGAATGGACCTCAGTTGTCCTTAATTCCGGAAAACAATGGTTTAGATTTAGTAAAATTCAAAGGTTGGATGACCACAGAAGCTGCCCAGCAGGTATTCAAAGTAGCAGGCTTAGATCCAAACCTGATTGAACAAGCTAAAAAACCTGGTTTTAAACCAGTTCCCATGCAGGCTCAAACATCCGTGAAGATGACTAATAAATTCCGTGTATCTAAATCAAACAATGTGATTGCTATGATTCCTGGAACTAAAAGACCTGATGAAACCATTATTTATACAGCACATTGGGATCATTTAGGAATTGGAGAACCTACCAATGGAGACTCTATTTACAATGGCGCTATAGATAATGCCTCGGGTGTGGCTGCCTTATTCGAACTTGCAAAGGCTTTTAAAGCGGCTAAAGTAGCACCGGAGCGTAGCATTGTATTTTTAACCGTTACAGCGGAAGAAGAAGGTTTATTAGGTTCTCAATATTATACGGAAAACCCTATTTTCCCATTGAATAAAACCGTAGGAAATATCAATATTGATTGTTTCAATGTAGCCGGAGCTATGAACGGATTTAGTGTAACAGGAACAGGGCAAACGGAATTAGAAGATTATGCAGCCAGATCTGCAGCGAAATTTAACCGTACCCAAAAACCTGAAGGAAGCCCTTCTTCGGGCGGTTTTTTCCGCTCCGATCATTTTAATTTTGTAAAAAAAGGTGTACCGGCTATCTATATGGGCAGCGCCGGAGATTTCTTAGATACGGATAAAGAAGCTGTTGCTAAACGTCAAAAAGCACTAGCAGGCAGATACCATACTGTTAATGATCATGTGGACAGTAACTGGCAATTTGATGGAATCATTGCCGACATTAAGCTTTACTTCGATATGGGTTACACCATGAGTATGGAAAAAACCTTCCCTAACTTCAAAACTAAATCAGAGTTTAAAGAATTAGGTGATAAACGTTTAGCAAAATAGTATATTTGTAACTAAATTAAACATGAAACTATGCTTACAGGAATGCAACATCTACACTCAACTTTAGCTATCGTCTTATTATTAGCTTTAGTTGTCGCTATTTTAATCACCCTATTAAATTTCTCGGGGAATAAACCTTACAATCGTAAAATCGCTTTAATAGGTTTTATAAGTGCACATTTACAATTAGTGATTGGACTTATTTTGTATTTCACTTCTGCAAGAGGATTTAAAAATTTCTCTTCGGAAACCATGGGTGACAGCACCTCACGTTTATATTTTTTAGAACATCCTTTAATGATGATTATCGGTATCGTATTAATCACCATTGGTTATTCTAAAGCCAAAAAAATCGCAGATGCAAAACAGGCTAATAAAACAGTTTTAATCTATTATATTCTAGGACTTATCCTTATTCTTTCCAGAATTCCTTGGTCTACTTGGAGTATCTTTAACTAGATTCTAGATACTAGATTCTAGATTTGAGACATTAGATATTAGACTAGGATAACTAGTCATGAAATGGTTTAGCGCTTTCGCGCTAAACCATTTTTTTTATGTAACTAGTAAGAGTAAATTCAAATGAATAATAGCCTAAGAATAGTTTATATTATCCATATAAATAGTGCCTGAATAGAATTCTAATTTTATAAATTTCCAATCATTCCTTTCATTTTCTTTCATTTTCTCAGTGGTTCAAAAATCCGCAACTATTTTTCACCTTATATCCCAAAGTTCAATACTGTTCTATTTCTCAAACGGATCTCACTCGGATCTTGTTCGATCCATCGCAATCGAGGTTCGTCGAAGATCCGGCTAAGGTCCGAAGGAGATCCGAAGAAGTAGTAAGTTTGAACCAAATATGAATCTAAAAAATCACCAAAAAAAAGAAGCTTTTAAGCGTATAAATTATGGCTATTTTGTTGTTTAGAAGAAGAAGTATAAAGACATAAAAAAAGCGTCTAATCTTTCGATTAGACGCTTAAGCATATTTTAAATTCTAAATAGAATTATTTTTTACTAAATCCTAAGATTGCAAAAACCACTTTGAATGCTAAAAATGAAGCTACTAAAATAGCAATATTAGCGATCCAAGAAAATACAGATCCTAATTGATCTAATGCTGGCACTACATCCGGTACAAAGCGAATAAAAACACCAATTAATCCAATGACAATGGCAACGGTTAAAGAAACATAATATTCCGTACGGTTTGCATTATTATCCGTATGTTTTGCTGGTCTTTCTACAGTAGTATTTTCCATATTTGACAAATTCGTTTTTTAGCTGCACAAATGTACAAAAGTCTGACTGCTAATTAAAATAAATATTACAATAAATTAACGAGCTAATGCTTGTTCCAAATCAGCGATTAAGTCATCAGCATCTTCAATTCCAACCGATAGGCGTAATAAGTTATCCACTACCCCAACCTTTTCACGTGCTTCCTTAGGAATGGAACCATGTGTCATCGTTGCAGGATGATTGATTAAAGACTCTACTCCACCCAAAGATTCCGCTAAAGTAAACACTTTAAATCCAGAAGCAATGCGGAATGTACCTTGTAAATCCTCACCTTTCAAAACAATAGATACCATACCTCCAAAATCTTTCATTTGCTTTTTAGCCACCTCATGTCCTGGATGATCGGTAAAACCTGGCCAATAGATCTTTTCAATTTTTGGATGGTTCTTCAGGTATTCGGCTACTTTTCTACCATTCTCACAATGTGCTTTCATACGTAGGTGCAAGGTTTTAATACCTCGCAATACCAAAAAGGAATCTTGAGGACCAGGAGTACCACCACAAGCATTGTAATAAAACCATAAAGATTTATACAATTCATCATCGTTAACAATCAATGCGCCCATCACCACATCCGAATGTCCTCCTAAATATTTTGTCACCGAATGCATCACAATATCAGCGCCTAAATCCAGTGGATTTTGCAGATAAGGAGAGGCAAAGGTATTATCTACCGCATATAGTATTTGGTGTTTTTTTGCGATGGCACCTATAGCTTCTATATCAGCTAGTTTTAGGGTAGGATTAGTAGGCGTTTCTACCCAAATCAATTTCGTCTTATCCGTAATGGCAGCTTCTACAGCATTCACATCCGAGGTATTGACAAATATAAATTTGATCCCAAGAGGTTCATATACTTTGGTAAATATGCGATAAGACCCTCCGTATAAATCATCACCTGTTACCACTTCATCACCAGGTTTTAATAAGCGAAGCACACAATCTGTAGCAGCCATTCCGCTAGAAAAAGCTAAGCCATGCTTTCCATTTTCCAATGCTGCTAAACAATCTTCTAAAGCTTTACGAGTTGGATTAGTCCCTCTTGAATATTCAAAACCCTTATGATCTCCAGGGGCTTTTTGTTGGTAAGTAGAGGTTTGGTATATGGGAGTCATCACTGCTCCTGTTGTAGGATCAGCTTCTTGACCAGCATGAATCGCTTTCGTTGCAAATTTATAGTTCATGATGTATAAAAATTAAAGCCACTAAGTTATTAAAAATCTAGTGGAGAAGGGTATTTGAAGGTATAATTCAACAGTTTTATGATTTTATCCCCAAGAACAATTTTCTGAAAGCTGTTTTGAGGTTCAAAAGAAGTTGGCAAGTCTAGTTGGTATTTTAATGCGCTAGCTTCAATCACAGCACGTTTAGAAGGATGTTCAGGGGCTACCAAATTATAAATATCCGGTTTGGAGGTATTAGGGATAAATGATTCAATCAAACCAATGACATCCTCGATATGGATGAAATTTGCTGGTTGATCGCCAGTAGTACAGATGCGTTGCTGAAAATATTTTGCAAAGATTCTTTTTTTTCCAAAAAGTCCTCCAAGTCGAAATATAGACAGGTTTGGAAGATGGGATAGTTTATTTTCTGCTAGATAAAGCTTTGGGCTTAATTCATAAGTAGGATCAGGATCTTCCCTAAACTCCCTATCCAGATCAGGATATATCCCGATTGAACTAAAGAAAATAGCTTTGGTATAAGAAAGTTGTTGAATAAACTGAGCTATGTGTTGAAAGCGGTAATCGATTTGTTCCAAGCTGTTTTTTTGCGATGCGGGAACCGAAATTATCAGCAGATCGAAAAAAGGAAATTCCTGTATTGCTAAATTTTCGTTTTGATCGAAGTCGTGTAAGTAAATAGAAATACCATCGTTTTTTAGGCGATGGTATTTTTCGGGAGTAGTCGTCGTTGCCCATATCTCCCAATTTTTATTCTTTAATGTATAAGCCAGATCTTCAGCCAGCCAACCGCATCCTAGAATGAGGGCTTTTTTCATAGTATACGGTTAATATGCCTTAGCAAACAATACGCGTTTATTGGAAGGCTTGCCTGTAAAAATACAAGTTCCTTCTTCCTCCTTAGCATCCAAAGGAATACAGCGTATCGTAGCTTTCGTTTCTTCTTTCACACGTTTTTCAGTTTCCACAGTTCCATCCCAGTGGCAGGATATAAAACCACCTTTTTCCTCCAAAACTTGTTTAAATTCCTCGTAGGAATTTACTTCAGTAATATGTGTATCACGGAAATTCAAGGCTTTAGTAAAAATATTTTCTTGAATTTCATCCAGCAAATTAACGATTCGATTTGCCAATCCCGCTTGTTCTACGGTTTCTTTAGTTTGGGTATCGCGACGAGCTAATTCTACCGTTCCATTTTGCATATCCCTAGCACCAACCGCAACACGTAAAGGAACACCTTTTAATTCCCATTCGGCAAATTTAAATCCTGGGCGTTGGGTATCGCGATCATCGTATTTCACGGAAATTCCAGATTGCTTTAATTCAGCGTTCAATTGATCAACAAATTGATCAATAGTCGCTTTTTCTTCTTCAGTTTTGAAAATCGGAACAATCACGACCTGAATAGGTGCTAACTTTGGAGGTAATATCAATCCTTGGTCATCGGAATGAGCCATAATTAATGCACCCATTAAACGAGTTGACACTCCCCAAGAAGTCGCCCAAACATGGTCTAATTTACCTTCCTTTGATGTGAACTTCACATCAAAAGCTTTCGCAAAATTTTGTCCTAAGAAATGGGATGTACCCGCTTGTAGCGCCTTACCATCTTGCATTAACGCCTCAATACATAAGGTATCCAACGCACCAGCAAAGCGTTCATTTTCCGTTTTACGACCACGCACAACAGGAACTGCTAATGTTTTCTCTGCAAATTCTGCATAGACATCCAACATTTGTTCAGCTTCGGCAATTGCCTCTTCACGTGTAGCGTGTGCGGTATGTCCTTCTTGCCATAAGAACTCAGCTGTACGAAGGAATAAACGCGTTCTCATTTCCCAACGAACCACATTCGCCCATTGGTTTACTAATATCGGAAGGTCACGGTAGGATTCAATCCAACCGCGATAGGTATTCCATATAATGGTTTCAGAAGTAGGACGAACGATTAATTCCTCTTCTAATTTAGCATCTTCATCGACAATAATATTTCCATTCCCATCATTTTTCAATCGGTAATGAGTCACCACAGCGCATTCCGTCGCAAAGCCTTCCACATGGGAAGCTTCCTTAGAAAAAAAAGATTTGGGGATAAATAAGGGGAAATAAGCATTAGAATGACCTGTTTCTTTGAAACGCTTGTCCAAAATGGCTTGCATGCGTTCCCAAATTGCATAACCGTATGGTTTAATTACCATACATCCACGTACTGCAGAGTATTCTGCAAGATCTGCTTTAATCACTAAATCATTGTACCATTGTGAATAATCTTCACTACGGCTGGTTATTCCTTTACTCATTCGATAGAAAATATATATATAAACATTCTAAAAAAGGGCTTAAACTGCTTAAAAAACCAATTTATACTCCATACTAAAAATTATTCTTATTTTTGATTGGAGGATTAAACCCTGCTGTAAAAATTGCGTCTAAGATAATAATTATGACTGTAATATCGAATTTTAACTGTTTTAGGATCATGAAAAACAACAAGATATTTTTTGGAGGGATAGGCATAGCGATGCTTGTTTTTATTAGCTCCTGTTCGACTGCAAGCCGAACCGTCTATCGTGATGATGTGTATAATAACCGAGATACAAGGACTGTTTATCAAAGTCCGGATTATTATTATACCGACCCTGTGGAGGATGAGTCTTTAGCACAATCCGAATATTATACGGATGATTATTCCGATGAACAATATGTGGATGAAGCATATGAAGAATCCGAATATGCCAATCGTATCAATAGATTCCACTATTATTCGCCAGGTATGACCTATTATGATCCATTTTTTGACCCATGGTATGGATTTAACAGTGGATTTGGTTTTGGCTGGGGTTCTGGATTTGGAATTAGCATAGGAAGCTACTGGGGATCGCCTTGGTATGGCTATGGCTGGAATTCTCCATGGAATTACTATGGTTGGCATTCACCTTATTATGGATATGGATGGAACTCACCATATTATGGATATGGAAATTACTGGGGATACAACTCTTATTATAGCCAATGGGGAAATCCATATTACAACAGCGGATACTACAACGATCGTGGTCGTATAGCATCCAATCGTAGTCAACGTATTTACAATGGCGGTGTAGGATCCAATCGTTCATCGATTCTACGTGATAATAATGGACGTATACTGTCGGGAAGATCCGCAACTAGCAGTGATAGAAGTTCTAGAATTGGTAATTCTAACCGTACAGGTTCATCAAGGACCACTGATCGCGGGACCGTTAGTCGTACTCGTGAAGGGGTGACTTCTGATAGAACAAGTTCTAATAGAACTACTACTTCCAGATCACAAGGAACTGTGAGCGACCGCACAGGAACAACAAACAGAACACCTTCATCGAGATCTCAAGGTACCGTTACGGATCGTACAGGCACTTCAAGATCAGAAGGAACGATTAATAGAACGCCTTCATCAAGATCTCAAGGAACAATAAATAGAACTACTCCTACGACACGTTCTACCCCTGCACCGAGCAGAACACCTAGTAGCCGCACGCAACAAAGTGCCCCTACCCGTTCTGCTGAGCCAAGTAGATCTTCACAACCGACAAGGTCTTCACAGCCACCATCGAGAAGCTATGAGCCAAGTCGTTCTTCAGGAAGTTTCAGTAGAGGATCATCTTCTTCTGGAAGCAGTAGCAGTGGACGTAGTAGCAGCGGATCCTCTTCATCTTCATCAGGTAGAAGCGGAAGCCGAAGATAACAACATCAGTTAAAATATCCTTTAGCCAATATACCCGTATATTGGCTAAATTCTTTTCTTACAAGCAACCATAACGAAATTTTATGAAAATAAAGTTACTTAGTATCCCTTTCTTTCTTTTTTATTTAGGCCTTCATTCCTCCCAAGCACAATCAGTATTAGATAATGCTCGGTTACTATCGAATGATACGCAAACAGGAACGGCACGCTTTAAGGCTATGGGAAATGTACATACCGCTTTAGGTGGAGATATTAGTTCCATTTCAGGAAATCCAGCAGGACTTGGTTTTTATGGACAAAGTGATCTTTCCATCAGCGGCAGTTTCTTTTCAAATCAAAGTAACAGCAATTACTTTGGTCAGCAAACAAAAATTGGTCAGCAGAAATTTGGTTTAGAAAATGTGGGGTTGGTCATTCACAGTAATGTAAGTCAGGACCCAAATTACGGCTGGCAATCGTTTAATATGGGATTTAGTTTTGATAGACAATCCAATTTTAACGAAAAACTTTCCTATGCTGGAACGAATAACGAGAACAGCATCGTTCATTACCTAACTGATGTGATGGCAAATAGTACGGGATTTACTTCTGATTTCCGAAACTCTTACTTAGTTGAACAATTTGCAGTTGCAGCAGATGGTTATTTTCCTACCGTACTGGAAGCGGACCCCAAAAATCAACAATTGGATTTTACAAGTTTAGGTAACAAATACCGAACAAACATCTCTTTTGGAGCTAACTATGGAAATAAACTTTATTTCGGTATGAGTGTTGGATTTTTAACCTATAAATCGACAATCAATAAAAGTGTATTTGAAGGAGGATGGACAAAACGCGCGGATGAAATTACACCTGATAATCCAAACTCTGAATTTGCAAAGCCTAATACAGTGGAATCACAATATTTGGATATAAATTACGAACTAACGGATTATACAGATATGAAATCAGAAGCTACCGGAGGAAATTTGAGCTTCGGTGTTATTTATAAACCAAGTTGGGATTGGAATGTGGGATTAAATATCACCTCTCCTACTTGGAC
>DAIQBS010000033.1:33305-42883 GCA_036781025.1 Sphingobacterium sp.
AATATGAAGATTGGATTGAAACCGTTGCTGATTATTACGAGGATGAAAACTCAACAAACACTTTACACCCTACCTATCGGTCTGAAATAGGCGGTGGTGTACTGGATTATAGCATACTAACACCTTGGAAGGCCTCTTTAGGTGCAACGAAATTTTATGGAAGGGGATTATTTTCAGCAGAAGTAGAGTACGTGGATTACAGCGTAGTTAGCTATACTGATATTTCCAGTAATCCAGATATTTCTTTTGAAAATCAACAAAACAATACATTTTCAGCGAAATTTAAAAGTACTGCGAATATTCGATTGGGAACAGAGTATTTATTCACCGAGAAATTAACAGGAAGAGCAGGCATGAAATTTTTAGGTTCCCCATTAAAAGATGTGAAAACTTTTGATAGTCATCTTAGTTTAGGATTAGGATACGTATTGGGGAATAAATTTTATGTAGATTTTGCCGCTGTTCAATCGATAAATCAGGCTCAACCTTATACAACATATGAATTATCCGATATGTGGAACTCTCCAAACCCGACAGCAAATATGAAGAATTCCAGATTAAATATGGTACTTACGTTAGGCACCAAATTTTAATAACATATTCCCTTTACATTATATAAAAAAGAGCTTGTTAATATCTTTAACAAGCTCTTTTTTATAAAATTAATATGAGTAACAAATTTTTATGCTTCTGTTGAAGTTCAGTTTAGTACGTCACTCATTAATAGCATTAACTATTTTTCTCGGACAGTTTTCTAACGAAGAGATTATAGTTTTCATGTTTTTCTACATAAACTTGTTCACCAGCATCAATAAAACCATCTAAGGCAACCGCATCATACCATACCTGATCAATTTCTATTTTTCCAGCAGGTCTTAAAACTGTTTTAGCAATACCTACTTTATCTAATAAATTAGTTTTTGTAACGGAAGAGGTATATCCTATATCTGAACGTTGTTCATCCTCTAACACTAATTTTTTAAATGCAGAAGAGTCCAATAAATTTCTACCAAAAATAACCATGAGCACAATGGTTAATACCATAGCTCCAATAACGATAATAAAAGAATTCATTAATAATCCGGGTTGAGTAAGTTTAAAATCAAAATAATCATTTGCTACCATGGAGAAAGCTAGACCACATAACATCAATATAATTCCTGCGATACCTGCAATTCCAAAACCAGGGATGACAAAAATCTCTAAGGCGAGTAAGATAATCCCTAAGACAAAGATGGCTATTTCCCAATGATCAGCAAGACCTTGTAAATATAAAGGCGCGAAAAATAAAGCGGAACAGATTAATGCTACAACTAAAGCAAAACCAATTCCTGGAGATTGTAATTCAAAGTAAATACCACCAATAATACCCATAATTAAGATACCACTCACCAAAGGATTAATCAGAAAAGCAATTAAATAATCAACCCAAGTCAATTGATGAGCTGTGACCGCAGGTTTCAAAATTTGCAAATCCTGAAAGATTTCGTTTTCATCATTCACTTCTTTTTTCGCGAGTCCAATTTTTACGGCCTCGGAGGTGGTCAGTGTTAATAATTTATCTTGTTCTTTAAGGGTTGGAATAGACACTGCAGGATCGACAAAAGCCTCAGCAACCTTAGGATCTCTACCTTTCGCTTCAGCAGTAGCACGCATTAAACCTCGCATATAGGATTGGTATTTTTCGGGCATGATCTCCCCTTGTTTATTGACAACCGAAGCAGCACCTAAACTAGCACCACTATGCATATAAATATAATCTGCAGCAAGAGAAATTAAAGCACCTGCCGATGCGGCATTATTGTTTACGTACACAATAGATTGGAAGGATTTTTCGTTCAATAAACTAGAACGTATGGAATCTGCAAAATTTAAAGCTCCACCAAAGGTGTTGAGTTCTACTAATAAATAGTCTGATTTTAATTCTTTGGCTTTGGAAACAGCATTTTTCATCGTTCTCCAAGCATTAGGTCCAATTTCTTCTTTAATTTGAACTGTGTAGACCGATTGCGCCTGAAGCGTAGTGAAGGTATAGGTACAAAGGAGGATAATACCTAAAATGTATTTTGTAATTTTGTTCATCGTTCAAAAATATTAACCCGAAATAAAACATCTCGGATGACTAAATATACAATAAATAAAGTTTTCGAGAAAGCTTTCCATTCGAATATCTGGAAAATAGAAGTGGATTCTAAGCAAGCGCTTATCGCTATTGAAACCAGGGACTTAGGGAGTACCATAGCAAGTTTTCATATTTTTAATTTTCAAGGAGAGCCTATTATGACCCCTTGCATCGCTGAGAGTAAGGAATGGACTTTAGATAGCATTCAAAATGCGAAACTCATATTGAAACGTGTCGGAGAGCATACACCGATTCAGGAAGGTATAAAAATCATTGATATATATACGAATAAAGAGATATTTCAATCGTATGAGTATATCTTATTGGATGTTTTTTGCGAATACATTCATGCCCGACATCGGAGTATTCTTACCGGTGAAAGTTATTTAATAGCAATCAAAAGTGGCGAAATAAAAATTGCGAAAAATCTAAATTTGGAAATTTGTTTAAATAAAATTCAATACCCGGTTACCTATCCTTACACTCCTTCATTTTTAATGGAAGAACAAATTACAGGCCCATTATGGTTATGCAAACTTGAAGAGCAGTATTTATGGTGTTACCATCAAGAAAATCAACAGGAATTTAACTTAGTTTTAGCATTAAGCAATTTAAACCAGTTGTTGGCAAAACAAGTCGTACTAATTGCTATGGATAAAATGATTCCGCAACCTTATTTTAAAATCGAGAATCAAGTATTTTTAATGTCATTTAATAAGCGGGAAATTATATCATATTTAGTATAATTGCAATTCATGATGAAAAACACAATAAAAAAGAATTTTACTAGCAAGGCTATTACCATATTAACGACTTGTTTACTCCTGTTATCAGCAGTTCCAAGTATTGCCCAACAAAACAACAGTAATCAAAAAACTACCATCGTTGAAGGTAAGAAATATATCGTACATTCCATTTCCGCCAAAGACACGTATTACCAGTTAAGTCGGGTTTATGGTATTTCTGTAAAGGAAATTATGGCTGCAAATAACAAAAAGAATTTACGTGTTGGTGATGAGGCCTTAATTCCTATGGTCGAAATAGTAGCACCCAAAAGCACTCCTGAACCAACGCCCAAAGTAGAAGAGCCTACTAAGAAAGAAAGAGAAATCAATTTTCCATCGAACAATGTCAGTGCAAAAATCTTAACCGAATACAAAATAGGATTCAATGAAACCTTATTTTCGATTGCAAAACGTTTTGGAACTACTGTAGATGATATTAAGAAGTTAAACAACTTGACTTCTGATGTATTGCAGGAAGGTCAAACCCTAAAAATTCCAGATGGAACGGTAGTAGAAACCCAAGAAATTATTGAGAGCAGTTCCTCTAACCTACCTATACCGGAGAAGGAAAAAGAAGAGATAGAATTTGAAGCAAATCGCTATGGGATAAGGGAGAAAAAAGAAAAGGGAATAGGCATGTGGATGGAAGATTTAGAATCTGCCGGCAAAAATAACCTAGCGCTACATCGAACCGCACCTGTAGGAACGATTTTAAAAATTACAAATCCATTAACAAAAAGTGTTACCTTTGCCAAAGTGGTAGGGAAATTTACTAATACTGCAGAAAGTCACGACGCCATTGTGATATTATCAAAATCTGTAGCTTCGAATATCGGTGCCTTTGACAAACGCTTTCTTATCGAAATTACCTACGGCGCACCCCTATAGAATAATAATTAATGAGTGAAATAGAAAAACCCTACGTCATTGGAATCGCGGGAAGTAGTGGATCAGGTAAAACTTTCTTTTTAAAAAGCTTTTTAGATCATTTTGCAGCAGATGAAATCACCTTGATTTCTCAAGATGATTATTATATTCCGGCAAATACAAAAACAAGGGAAGAAAATCGTCTGTATAATTTTGATTTGCCTACAGCGATTAATCGTGAAAATTTTTATGAGCATATCAAAGATTTATTTGAAGGGAGAACGGTTTTTCAGAGAGAATACACGTTCAACAATCCTTTGTTGGAACCTAGCCTGCTAGAGATTAAGCCTGCACCTATTTTAGTCGTTGAAGGCCTTTTTATCTTTCATTACGAAGAAATCAACGATTTATTAGATTATCGTATCTTTTTAGATGCAGATGAATCAATCGCATTAGAACGTCGATTAAAAAGAGATCTTATTGAACGAGGATACGACCATGATGATGTCATGTATAAATGGATAAATCATGTTGTTCCTTCCTATAATGAATATTTGTTACCACATAAAGATTCTTGTGATTTAATAATCAGAAATAATGTGGACGATCCATTAGTTATTCAAGCTTTCACGAACGATATAGCAGCAACTTTAAGAAAAAGAATTGGTTAATTATTTATAATCAATCTAAATACTTATATTTGCATCATGTTTGAAAGCATGATTAAATTGCATATTTTGGAAAACAATCCATTTGAGGATAAAAAAGGGAACAATCCTTTTTCTGATAAAGCAGATTATAGTTTTAAAAAATGCTGCAAAAAATATAAAGATGGTAAGCGTTGCAAAAAATGTCCTGGACGAAAATAGTTTATTATAACAACCGTAAGTGACATTGAATAAGGTTTCCGTTTTCTAAATTATTCTTCTACAAAATCCAAATCTTTATCGAAGCTTTCCTTTAATTGGCTCAAGGCAAATACCGCAACAGCAGTCAAAAGGAAAATCATAAGAACAGCAGCCCAAATAATTCCTATCCAATTCACAAACAGTCCATAGAGTAAGGTTGAAGGTATTAACGCTCCACGAACAAAATTAGGTGCAGTAGTAGTCACCGTAGCTCGAATATTCGTTCCAAACTGCTCTGCAGAAATGGTTATAAAAGTCGCCCAATAGCCCACACCTAAGCCCATAAAAAATGCTAACCACAGAAATTCTATTTCCGTTATCCCTTGCCTACTGAGGTAAATACATGAAAATAATAGAATAATAATCTGATAAATGAGTACTACTTTTTTTCTAGACTTCAATTTTTGTGCAAGCAATCCTGCCAAGAAGTCTCCTAAAGAAATTCCCAAATAGGTAAACATGACTCCTTTACCAGCACTTAAAGTAGTCTCTGCATTCAAGGCTTTACCAATTTCTGGGGCTTGAGTAACGAGTACACCTACTACGAACCAAATAGGTAATCCGATACATAAACAATATATATATCTTTTAAATCGTTCAGTATTGTTAAATAAAATTCCGATACTACCCTTTTTAACTTGCGAATTTTGCATGTTATTGAACATTCCTGACTCCAATACTCCTACCCTAAGCATTAATAGCAGTAAACCCATTCCTCCACCCACGAAATACGCAGTACGCCAACTAAACCATTCAGAAATAAAGTAGGCGAGAATAGCGCCCAAAACCCCTACTCCGGCTACAATCATGGTTCCATAGCCTCTTTTCTTACGGTGCATGGATTCACTCACCAAGGTGATGCCTGCACCTAATTCACCAGCTAAACCAATCCCCGCAATAAATCGAATCCAAGCGTAAGTTTCCACATGTTGTACGAAGCCATTGGCTATATTGGCAATAGAATACAAAAGTATGGATCCAAATAACACTTTTAATCTGCCATACTTATCTCCTAAAATCCCCCAAATTATTCCCCCAATTAATAATCCACCCATTTGCATATTCAAAACAAATTCTCCTTGCTTACGCATTTCATCTGCTGGAACACCAATGTCTGTAAAAGATTGAATTCTAACTATGGAAAAAATGATCAGGTCATAGATATCTACGAAATAGCCTAATGCGGCTACAAAGATTAATATCCAAACGCTTTTGGAGGTTTTACTATCGGTCATGGAAGGTTTATTAAACTGTAGCTAAATTATAAATTTTTATCCAAAGTATTCATAAGGGCTTAGTTTAGCCATTTTATACTTTTCCAGTGTATAACAGATAAGAATCAAGAAATATTATTACAATTAGAAGAGGTATTATTTAGCAAAATTGCTGTAATTTTACAGGCATGCGAGTTTCTCCAAATGCTTTAAAATGGGCTCTTCGGTTTTACCCTCCATTCTTTTTTCAGAGAATCTGGGTTCGACAAATTTTACCAGGTTTTTTAGGTGTAGATATCAAGGTTATCAAAAGCTTATTGAATATTAATTCCAATAAAACGATATTTGGTGGAACCATCTTTTCCGCAATTGATCCTATGTACCCAATACTATTAGATCAATATTTTAAAAAACAAGGGATTAAGCGTACTGTAGCATGGTTAAAGACAGCACATATCGATTATATAAAGCCCGGAAAACAAGATCTTTTCATCTCGATCCGATTGAATGAAAACGAATTAAAAGAGGCTTTACATGCGATAAAAACTCAAGGAAAGATTGTAAAGACCTTTCAAACACAAGTTTTTGACAAAAATGATCTATTATGTGCCGTAGCGCACAATGAAATTTATATTCGGGATTTAGATTTTAATTTTGATACATTAATCAAGGAAAATCATTCTATAAACACCATTAGTTTACCATCATAAATTAAACAAAATGAAAAAAATAACTTTATTAAGTTTATTGATTTCCACTGCATTATATTCTTGTCAAGAAAATAAGGAAACCAAATTACAAAAGATCTCCAATGAAGCCATCCTTATTCATGATGAAATTATGCCTCAGATCAGCAACTTTGACAGGCAATCCTTGAAAATAGATTCAATTTTGGGGAATTTAGCAGATTTTCATGCTGCTCAGCCCCAACTAGACAGTAACACCTTAAAAGTAGAATTAGGACAACTTCAAAACGAAATTGAAGCTGCTACTGATAATATGATGACTTGGATGAAGGATTATAATCCTTCAGAAAGTGATTTAGTAGTGCAAGAAAAAATGCTTAACCGTGTTCAAGAAATGAAAAAACAATTTGAATCCGTTAACAATAAGATTAATAACTCATTAACCCCATTATTAACAAAATAAGTGCAGATGAAATTACCTAAAATACCGTTCTTGATAAGCCTAGTTGGAATTTATTTGGTTAGTGCATGTCAGTCGGAGGAAAAGAAATTACCTATCTATGGTGAAACGACGACAGAAAGTAAAATCATCGATGGGAAAGAAGTTATTGATTCCGTTTATCATACCATTCCGGATTTTACCTTTTTAAATCAAGACAGTGTTAACATCACCCAAGATTTTTTTAAGGATAAAATATATGTGGCAAATTTCTTTTTTACACATTGCCCAAGTATCTGCCCAACGATGCAACGAAATTTATTGAAAGCATATGAAAAATATAAAGGGAATAATAAGATTGCATTTTTATCCCATAGCATAGATTTTAAATACGATCAACCTTATGTATTAAAAGATTATGCTAATAAATTAGGAGTAGATAATGATCAATGGCAATTTGTAACAGGTACAAAAGTTGATATCTATGGCATCTCGGATAAATACATGGTCTTTACTAAAGAGGATGCCAATGTACCTGGAGGTTATGATCATTCGAGTTATTTAGTCATAATAGATCCTGAACGGAGGATTCGAGGAGCCTATGATGGTACCAATGACGAACAAGTCACTAAATTGTTGAGCGATTTAGATATTATACTCAAAGAATACAAATAATGATCATTAGAGTCCTTGTAGGTCTTTGTTTCCTAATCACGGTTCTTCTGGCAACTTTCTCGTGTCAAAACAGTTTACCGATTGAAACGATGCAATATGCTAGTAATGGACAAAAACTTTATGTAAAGCATTGTCAAAATTGTCATGGTGCACAAGGGGAAGGATTAGGGAAATTATATCCGCCATTAACTGATACCTTATTCTTTAAGGAACATCGATCACAATTGGCATGTATTATTAGAAATGGTATGCGTGGAGAAATTCAGGTGAATGGGGTTTCATACAATCAACAAATGCCAGCTATACCAGAATTAACGAATATAGATATCGCCTATGTCCTTACTTATATAACTACTTATTTTGGAAATAGTAAGACCCATTTTAAGCAAGAAGAAATAGCGGAATTTTTAAGTGAGTGTAAAAAATAAAAGGTTTTCAAACGGGGAGAATGAAAACCTTTAATAACCAATTATAAACCTAAATTATGATGACACAAAGATAAGTGTAAATTGTACACAAGTCAATAGCAATTTGAAGATTTAACAAAAACTTAACATTAGATTTTCAAGAGCAGTTAATCCTTCCTTTATTCATTCGATTATAACGATTTTTTGACAAAAAATTGGGATAAGAATTCTTACATTTGGCACCGAATGAACATTCAATTGACAGAAAAGAAAGAGCAAATTTTTCGCAGCACACTAAAGTTGATTCATGAATTTGGATTCCATGGATCACCAATGAGCAAAATTGCTAAAGAAGCTGATGTAGCTGTAGGATCGATTTACCATTATTTTCCTTCCAAGGAAGATTTGATAATCGAGCTATATTGGTATTGTAAAGAAGCTATTAATAAACAAGTTTTTGACACGCTTGATAAAGAATCATCGTTTGAAGATCAATTTAAAAAGATTTGGAAAAACTTGGTAGATTATTATTTACAACATGTTGAGATTTTTGGATTCATGGAGCAATTTTATGGCTCTCCATTTTATGAAGGAATACGTAATGAAATATTCCAACAAAAATGTGAGCGAAATAAAATCATTCATTTCTTGGAACAAGGAATTCAAAATAAACAATTAAAAGATTTACATGTTAGAATGTTGCTTGCCCTCTATTTAGGTCCCGCTATTTCTTTAATCAGAAGTACGATGTATAGCCAATCTAGAGTTGAAGAGAAAATAGAAAACGACCTTGTACAACTCATTTGGGACGGGGTTAAACTATAATATATATGAAATTCAACATCAAGTACCTATTATTTTTTGCATCCTTTAGCGCTTTTGCTATGGGGTCAGTATCTGCCCAAACTAGCATTCCGCTGAAGAGTAATGCCACCTTGGATGAATTAATACAATTTGCTATATCCAATAAAATAGAAGTGCAACAAGCTAAGATCGATCAAGAAATTGGTGAGCGCGAAATAGCTTCGGCCTTGTCTGGATGGTTTCCACAAATAAATGCAAATGGAACGTTTACCCATTTTATGCAATTGCCAACAGCCAATATCAATGGACAGAATATCGCCATGGGTCAAAAAAACACTTCTGCATTAACCTTTCAAGCTGACCAAGCCATCATTAACCCAGGGCTTTTTCAAGCATCCAAAGCTGCACAATATTTACGTGAACGTAATAATTTGCAGTTGGAGAACAGCAAAATTAATACCGTGGTTGATGTGAGTAAAGCTTATTATGATATATTGACGAGTGAAGAGCAAATTAAGATTATTAATGAAAATATAGGTCGATTAAAAAGACAATATACTGATGCTAATGTACGATATGAGACTGGATTGGTGGATAAAATAGATTATAAGCGTGCGCAAATATCATTAAACAATGCACAAGCACAATTAAAGTCTGCACTTGAGATGAGG
>DAIQBS010000034.1:0-42842 GCA_036781025.1 Sphingobacterium sp.
ATCCATTATTGCAATCCATCGATCCCCAATTCAGACCTGTAGATTTACAATTTGGTCCAGATGGCGCATTATATTTAGTCGATTGGTTTAATATTATTATAAATCACGGTGAGCGGACTTTAAGGGATCCTGAACGGGATAAAACGCATGGACGTATCTGGAAAATTAAATACAAAGCGAATCCACTTGGAAAACCTGTGGATATGTACAAATTATCGATCCCTCAATTATTGGATCAACTAAAAGATACGGAAGACAGAGTGCGCTACAGAGCCAGGATACAATTAAGTAATTTATCAAAAGATGATATCCTAGCTGCTTTACCGGATTGGATTAAAAATTTAAACAGTTCTGACGGCAATTACGAATATCATCTGTTAGAAGGTTTATGGACCTACCAGCGATTAAAAGAACCTAATCAAAAATTATTAGAGCAATTACAAGCCTCTAAAGATCCGCTCGTTCGTGCCGCAGCAGTAAAATCATTATTTTATAGTCAAGATCAATTACAAAATGTTCAAGATAAGTTGATTCCTTTCGTTGAAGACCCTTCCCCTCGTGTTCGGTTAGAGGCTATCGTTTCTTTGAGTCACTTCGAAAATGAAAAAACAGTTCATGCCCTATTAAAAGCGATGGATAGTCCTATTGATGATTATATTGGGTATGCACTGCGGGAAAGTTTCAAACATTTGAAACCTGTTTGGATGAACATGTTTCATAAAGACGAAAAGTTCTTGGATAATGATCCTCAGAAAGTGGATATGATGCTGAGTCCGGTTGCTACAGCCAAGGCATTAGAATTACCTGGATTTTTCCATCACGATCCTTTGGCTTCACAGTATACCTTACAGCCATTATCTGAAAAAGAATATGAAAGTCTTTCAAAAAGTAAGGCGGTCATGGATTTCAAAAACCGTTTACAACAACCAGAACAAAGCCAAGAGGTTCCTGTAAATGAAAATAGTGATGCGATTATCATTAAACTTGGAACCGTCTTAGGAAAGATGGCTTATGATCAAACCGAGGTTAAATTGAAAGCTGGAAGCAAAGTTTCTTTGCATTTTCATAATCCAGATGAAATGGCTCATAATTTAGTAATTGTAAAACCGGGTGCTGAAGAAAAGGTAGGAACAGCAGCAGATGCCATGGCAAGTATGAAAGATGCTTACGACAAGCACTTCGTTCCTGATCTTCCTGATGTCCTATTTGCTACCCCATTGGTTGCTCGGGATGAAACGTACGTTTTGGAATTTACAGTTCCTGCTCAAAAGGGTACTTATCCTTTTATTTGTACCTTCCCAGGGCATTGGAGAGTGATGCAAGGTAAGTTTATTGTGGAATAAATAGATACAAAATTAGGTGAACATGGTTTATTTTGATAATTTAGATTAATTATCAAAATAAACCATTTTTCTTTTGTACAAATCACGTAAATCTAACAGCATGAAATACATTTGGATCCTATCTATTCTTTTTGGTTGTCAAACTCCAGCTCCTAAAGAATACCCCAGCGTTGGTAAAATAGAAATTTTATCTCCCGAAATGGAGAAATTAATAGATCCTGAATCACCAATTCAGGTATTAGGTACAGGCTTAACCTGGGCAGAAGGTCCTGTTTGGGTAAAAGATGGAAATTACCTATTGTTTAGTGATCCTCGTTTAAATACCATATTTAAATGGGATGAAGAAAATGGAATGCAAGAGTTTCTAAAACCTTCGGGATATGAAGATACTACATGGTACAGCGATGAGCCAGGTACAAATGGACTGATTATCAACCAAGACGGAAAATTAGTAGCTTGTGACCATGGTAACAGACGATTAACCCTAATCGACCTTAAAACCAAAAAGAAAGAAAGCCTTGTCGATAATTGGGAAAACAAAAAATTTAATTCGCCAAATGACCTTTGTCAACATGCCAACGGAGATTATTACTTTACAGATCCCCCTTATGGACTACCTGAAAGAGAAAGTGACACGACCACTCGTGAAATCAAAGAAAATGGGGTATACAGATTAACCAAAGCTGGTAAAGTAGAACAGCTGATTACCGATTTGGGAAGACCTAATGGAATTGCTCTTGCTAATGATGGAAACACCTTATATGTCGCTTTAAGTGACGGTGGAAATCCATATATCATGTCTTATGGCATTCAAGCGGATGGTTCTTTAACAGAAGGTAAGATCTTTATTGATTATAAAAAATTATTCCCTAATGAAGGACTGGCAACGGATGGATTTAAGTTTGACAAATCAGGAAATTTATTCGCTGCAGCGGGTGATGGAATCGTAGTGTTTGATCCATCGGGGAAACCTATCGGAAGAATTCGTTCAGGGATAACTTCTGCCAATTGTGCTTTTGGGGATGATGGCCATTTGTACATGACTGCAAAAGACAAACTTTTAAGGGTAAGGATGAAATAATAGTTCATCCTTACTCTTAAAATGTAGATTATTCAAACATTAAGGTAACCCCTACAGGCAAATGATCTGAGGGGTACCTATTTCCATCATACACATCGGAATAAACCTCATAATCTAAAACCTGTATATTTTTACTTACAAATACATAATCAATTCTTCCTTTGGAAGGGCCTGTAAAAACTCCTCCCGCAATATTAGTTCCCTCCACCCCTTTTCTTCCTCCTTTACTCACATCATAAGCATCTTGATATTGTTCCTTGATAGCTTTAATCTGATTGGTTTCTACGGTAGAATTAAAATCTCCTGTACAAATGACCGGGGACTTCCCTGCGATTTCCTTTATCTTTTTCACCATCAATGATCCTGATTGCAATCGTGCCTCCTCCTTTTGCCAATAAAAGTGCGCATTGAAAAAATAGAACACTTCTCCAGTCTGCTTACTTTTGAATTTTGCCCATTGGCAAATCCGTTGATCTGTAGCGTCCCAACCTATGCTGGGAACGTCAGGTGTCTGGCTTAACCAGAATACGCCTTCGTCTAATAACTCAAATAGCGAACTTTTAAATAGAATACTACAGGTATGTATATCGTTGGTTTTACCGCCATAAGGTTTGGATACTTGGTTAAATTCAGGTAGTAACTCTTTTAAATCATTCATTTGCGAAAAATCACCTTCTTGCGTTCCTATGATTTCAAATTGGTATTTTTGAATAAGTTTTGCAACTTCTGATTTCCGCTTACTCCAGCCATTTCCATTTGTTATATCTGCCTTAGCATTATACCGGATATTATACGAACTTACCTTAACCGTCCTCTTTTCGCTGATGGAAACCTTCGATTTCACCGCGCAAGACAGCATAATACTCATACCTATTACGAGTAGGAAAACAGTTCTAAGATTGGGATAAACAGTGATCTTTTTCATTTTATTTCTCACGATAATAGTCCATTAAGTATTGACAATTTAACATCTTTTCATACAAATCCTGGGGAACATAAAAATAATGGTTGGATGCTTCAAAGCCTATTCTGGAATCTTTTGATTGCAATGCGGCTAATAATTTAGCACTCTCCAATTCTGCTTTTAAAAGCTGGGTAATTTCTTGAATGAGTGCAGGTTGTTGGTTAGCATCTGTTTCCAAGCGATCTCTCAAGACGATAAACTTACTTTGCTGAACTATACTTTGATAATGTAAGGATATCGCCTCTGCTACTTGGATTTCTAATTGAATACTTTTCTTTTCATGGGATGTTAACTGCAGACTTTTCAAACCTTCTTTCAATACAAGGATGGCATCCTTAAATCCTTGAGCTACTTTCTGCATTTGCTGAATAAATACTTCCACAGGATAGATTACTCTCCAACCATTGATGTCATCATAAGGCAATCCCACCATGGTGGCAGCATAATTGGTTTTCTGTGGCCACAGTAAATTTGACGGGCCAGCTTGTAAAGGAGCATTATATACCACAGTACCATGGTAAGGAAATTCTGAGAATGCCGTACTAAAAGACTTCCACGCCTGAACAACAAGAGAAGAAGCCTTTCCAAATCGATGATCAGCTACTTGTTGAATGGCATCCTCTTTGGACAAAGAAAAATCTGATCCCAATAAAGACACCAATTCTAAATTAGGGGAAGGATACCCTCCTAAACTCCAACCCAGCATGAGACCAGTCACTCCAGAATTTCTCAAATTTTCGATATGCTGTCCTACATTAAATAATGCAGGAATATAAGGAACTGCCCCAATCTCCCAACTGTTGTTGGCTTGAATCTTGGCTATACAATTTATTTGATGCTGTTTTGCTATTCCCCAATGCCTTTTCGCTCTTGGACCTGGTCCTATGGAAGAAATAGAATACTCTCCAACCCGAGTCTTCACTCCTCCCCGTTCTATTTCCAAATCCCATTCAGAAACGCTCATATACGAAAGGTTATCTCCTTTCAGTTTCGGAATAATAGCATCGGCATAGGCATCTGTCCATCCCCAATCCCATACTATCAATTTTGGACGTTCTTTTACCGCAATGGATTTTCCTGTACGTTGTTCCCATTTCTCTATTCCCTCCTTAATTCCTTTGGCGTAGAGATTATTTAATTCAGAAATAACCTCTCCTGCACCTTTAGAACCACAGCGTTTACAAGAAGCTCCCCCATAATGCGACCAGCAATTCGTCGGATTTTCCGAAGCCGTAATGGAAAAGAACCCTCCTAACTGGGGTACCTTTTCACTAATAGTCGCTAAGGATTTCACTAAATATTGCTGAACTTCGGGATGGCTTGTACACAATGCATTTCCGGCACCTTGCAAATCGGGATATTTCTTGAAAAATTCTGCCGATTGATGCCTAGGTTCATTTAAATAAAGAAATATTCGAATCCCTTGTTTTGCTGCGCGATTAGCTAAGAGCCCCAGATTTGTTAATCGCTCTTCCCAATGCTCACTCTGCTTAAGATCCCAGGGAAAGGGCGTGATTTTACTTAACACAATATGCATCCAAATATGATCTACTCCGGAAGCAGCCATCCTTGCTAAATAGTTGTCTGGGTAGGAAGCTGTGGAATCTCCAATTAATGAATCTCCAAATAGGGCAAAATAGGGATAGGCTATGCGAGGTGTAAATTGAGAATTGACTTTTTCAGGCTTATTCTTTTCTATGGGTTTTGATAAATCCTTCACGAATTGGAAATAGGGCTCTTCCAATTTAGGTATTCCTTTAGGAAATAGTGAGGATAAATTTGTTTTAAACTGATTTATTCTTTCTTTCGGTACTTCAGTTAGACTGCTCCAACTTATAGGTTTACATTCTGGTTTCAAATTCCCTAATTTCACATAAAAGAAATCATCCTCTTTCAAGGTAAATTCTAAATGCTCTGCAGTCCATCCCAATAATACTAACAGCTGTTCTTTGGGCAACAAATGCCAGTTTCTTCGAATTACCGTTAAATAACTTCTTTTCCATTGATCGTCCCCTATAGTTTTGTAAGGTGGTAATCCCATCCATTTAGCCAAACTTTTCAGCTCCTTTACGGTTGTGCCAACCGTTTGAGCCATTCGTTCTACAGGAACTAAACTCCAATTTCTCCAAACAAAGGCATGCACTGATGAAGGAAAATGAGACGGAATTAACCCGAGATGTTTAGCTTGTCCTCCATACTTCGGATGGTATACATCTGCTAAAGCTTGATTATTAAGAAGCAAACTGGATCCTAGAATCCATGCTGTATTGCTCAAAAATTGACGTCGGTTAATCATGTTGTTTTTATAGGATTAGGTACACTAATTCAATTCTTGAACATCGAATTAGCGCATTTCATTTTAAATTAGGCAGATTCAATGAGGCTATCTTTAAGTTTGGTAAAACAAGTAGAAAGCAAAATCTTTATCACTTAGGAAGATAGCAGATTTTTTATAGAATATCAAACCAAATTGTATTTTCTAAGTTTATTAAAAATGCTCATAAATTCAAGTATATTTTTTATCACACTAAGGATAATTCCTTAAACTAGCAATCGTATTTTTACCTCTTTCCTTAAAAATCAGCATTATTAAATTTAATCATACTTAATAGATAAAATCTATTATAATATCACAATGAATTCAATTAATTTTATGAAAATTATAGTAAATTTATATACATAAGATTAACTTATTCAAAAGAGTTATACAAAAAAATAAATGAATACATATTATAGAGTTAAAACATATAAATACTAAATGAGATATGGAAAACGGATCTAATGACATCAGTAAATGCCCTTTCCACAACGGTAGTTTAAAACATACAGTTGCTGGAGGAGGGACGACTAACCAAGATTGGTGGCCTAAAAAATTAAAATTAAATTTGTTAAGACAGCATTCGAATTTAAGTAACCCAATGGAAAGTGATTTCAATTATGCGGAAGCATTTAAATCATTGGATTTGGAAGCTGTAAAACAAGACCTTCATAACCTGATGACAGACTCCCAAGATTGGTGGCCTGCAGATTTTGGTCATTATGGTGGTTTATTTGTTCGTATGGCTTGGCATAGTGCAGGTACCTACCGTGTTGGTGATGGTCGTGGTGGTGCTGGAGCTGGACAACAACGTTTTGCACCTTTAAATAGCTGGCCAGATAATGTGAGTTTAGATAAAGCTCGTCGTTTACTTTGGCCGATCAAACAAAAATATGGCAATAAAATATCCTGGGCCGATCTATTAATTCTAACGGGAAATATTGCTTTAGAATCGATGGGATTCAAAACCTTTGGTTTCGCTGGCGGTCGTGAAGATGTATACGAAGCAGATGAGGATGTATATTGGGGAGCTGAAACAACCTGGTTAGGTGGTGATGTACGTTACGCAAAAGGCTCGGAAGGAGTTACTGAAAAAGATCATGGTGTATTATCCGCAGATGATAATGCGGATGGAAAAATCCATACTAGAAACTTAGAAAATCCTCTTGCTGCAGTACAAATGGGTCTTATCTATGTAAACCCAGAAGGACCTGATGGAAATCCTGATCCTTTAGCTGCTGCTCAAGATATTCGTGATACCTTCGGTCGTATGGCGATGAATGATGAAGAGACTGTAGCTTTAATTGCTGGGGGGCATACCTTCGGGAAAACACATGGTGCTGGTCCTGCTGATAATGTAGGGAAAGAACCAGAAGCTGCTGGTTTAGAAGAACAAGGCTTAGGATGGAAAAGCACGTATGGTTCGGGTGTGGGTGCAGATGCCATTACTTCTGGTTTAGAAGTTATTTGGACTACTACTCCTACGCAATGGAGCAATAATTTCTTTGAAAATCTATTTGGCTTTGAATGGGAATTAACTAAAAGTCCTGCAGGAGCTCATCAATGGGTTGCTAAAGATGCTGACGACATCATTCCTGATCCTTTCGACCCGAATAAAAAACGTAAGCCAACCATGCTTACCACTGATTTAACGCTTCGATTTGATCCTGAATTTGGAAAAATCTCCAGACATTTCTTCGAAAACCCGGATGCTTTTGCTGATGCTTTTGCTCGTGCATGGTTCAAATTGACACACCGCGACATGGGACCTCGTGCAAGGTATTTAGGTCCAGATGTTCCAGCTGAAGAACTAATCTGGCAAGATCCTATTCCTGCTGTAGATCATGAATTAGTAGATGAGTATGATATTCAACAATTAAAAGATCAGATTCTAAATTCAGGTCTAACAGTTTCTGAGTTAGTATCTACCGCTTGGGCTTCTGCTTCTACGTTCCGTGGTTCTGATAAACGTGGTGGAGCAAACGGTGCTAGAATTCGTTTAGCTCCTCAAAACAACTGGAAAGTTAATAATCCTGCGCAATTGCAAAAAGTATTGAACGTCCTAAGCGGTATTCAAGCAAACTTTAATAATGCACAAACTTCCGGTAAAAAGATTTCTATAGCTGATTTAATTGTTCTTGCAGGAAATGCTGCTATAGAAAAAGCGGCTTCATTAGCTGGGAATCCAGTTTCTGTACCTTTTGCAGCAGGACGTATGGATGCTTCTCAAGAGCAAACTGATGTACAATCTGTAGGCTATTTAGAGCCTATTGCTGATGGTTTTAGAAATTACAAAAAGTATAAATATTCCTCTAGTACAGAAGAATTATTGGTGGATAGAGCTCAATTATTAAAACTTACAGCGCCAGAAATGACCGTATTAGTTGCTGGTTTGAGAGTGCTTGACACGAATTACGACGGTTCTAAACACGGTGTATTTACTTCTAGACCTGGTCAATTGACCAATGATTTCTTGGTTAACCTATTAGATATGAATACTGCTTGGAAAGCAACAGATGCTGAAAAAGAAGAATATCTTGGTTCAGATCGTAAAACTGGTCAACCAAAATGGACTGCAACCAGAGCGGATTTAGTATTTGGATCTAATGCAGAGTTAAGAGCAATCGCTGAAGTATATGCAGGAAGTGATGCGAATCAAAAATTTGCGAATGATTTTGTTGCTGCCTGGAATAAAGTGATGAACGCAGACAGATTCGATCTTAAATAATACATTTAAAATAATATTTTCATTACCTGTGAAAATCAAAATGGGTTGCCAACGTTTTGTTTTGGCAGCCCTATATTTTGCAATCTAAACTATTCTAAAACTAAGAAACGGTTAGAAAACCTCCTACCATTTACCTTCAAACAATTTCTTTAACACCTCCAATTCTTTTTGATATATGGTATTTTTTCGGGTACCGAAATAAAGTATATTTTCCAAAGGTTTTTTACCTTCCCAAACTAATTTCAACTTCTTTGCTTGTAATGCATCTTGACACAGAAAATCTGGTACGATAGAATATCCTTCTCCCTCACTTAAACAACGAACGATAGAACTGATGTTCGGCACAATATAATTAGGACTAAAATCTGGATGTTCACTAAAATTATTCTTCCAAAAATTCTTCAAATGCTCTGTATCCGCTGCTGTACTATACCATAACTGATGCTTTAGGTAATCTTTTGCGCTTTTGAAATCATCCATCTTTAATAGAGAATCAAAGTTTGAGGTATCCGTATCTTTTCCGGCAATCAATACAATGCGTTCTTTTGAAAAAGCTTCAAAGTCCAAATTTTGTTGATTACCTTTTTCAGGAGTAATGATCATATCTAATAAACCTTGGTCTAAATCCGATTGCATCTGAGCATAGGTTCCAAATTTCATGATTAAATTGAATGGTAACTTCGCAATATATTCCTCCAAGGTATATTGAAATGTTTCAAAACACATTCCTAAACTTATGGTCACTCGTTCCGTGTGCGAACGCTTATGGAAATGCTGTTCCGCTTTCTTCAATTTTTCCAAAGGTTCAATAATGATATTATAGAATATTTTCCCCTTTTCCGTAGGCACCATCTTTCGGGGTGAACGGTCGAATAATTTATAGCCAACAAATGCCTCTAAGGAATTCAAATGTAGACTTACACCTGGTTGCGACACAAACAGCTCTTGAGCTGCAGCTGACAATGTTCCTGTTTCATAAATAGACCGAAATGTTCTAACCCATTCTAAATTCCATTGCATAACTATAATTTTTATTATACAAATATACAATTTAAGTTATTTTAATAATAATTAAATATGGCAGAAATTTGCACTAACAAATAGAAAATATGAACACATTATCAGTTAAAAAAGAAAAAAAAGGATTACCTGCTGCCTTGTGGGCACTTACCATTAGTGCATTTGGTATTGGAACCACCGAATTTGTTATTGTAGGATTATTGCCAACAGTTGCAAAAGATTTACAAATATCAATTCCCTCCGCAGGATTATTAGTTAGTTTATACGCAATTGGAGTTGCTATTGGAGCACCAATTCTTACAGCACTTACGAGTAAAATACCGCGCAAAAAATTACTTATTTATGTCATGATCTTATTTATCCTTGGGAATGCCATTGCCTCGATTGTTCCAGGATTTATCAGCCTGGTGATGGCTAGAATTATTACAGGTTTTGCACATGGCGTGTTTTTCTCCATTGGATCTACGATCGCAGCTGCCTTGGTAAAACCTGAAAAAAGAGCCTCAGCCATAGCCATAGTTTTCGCAGGACTTACCGTAGCAATCGTCACAGGAGTACCACTAGGAACATTTATTGGCCAACATTTCGGTTGGAGAGCAACATTTATTGGCGTAGCCATACTTGGTATCATCGGATTAATTGCCAGTTGGATTTTACTTCCACATCATCTAAAAAATGAAAAAGCTATTCTGCCAGTTAAAGAACAAATCAAAGTATTAGGAAACAAAAGGCTATTGACTGCATTTTTAATGACTACCCTCGGATATGGAGGTACCTTTGTAGCATTCACGTATTTAACTTCTATTTTGAAGGAAGTGACGGGACTTCAAGAATCTATCGTCAGTTTAATTTTATTAATTTATGGAATCGCCATCGCAATTGGTAACCTAATTGGAGGAAAATTAGCTAATAGAAATCCTCAAAAAGCACTTCTTTGGATGTTTATCTTTCAAGCTATCGTACTACTTCTATTCACTTTTACGGCAGCACATACAATATTTGGGATAATCACTTTATTTATCATGGGCGCATTATCATTCTCCAGTGTACCTGGATTACAATTGTTAGTAGTACAGATCGCTGAAAAAGAATTACCTGGAACAGAAGATGTGGCTTCAGCAGTAAATATAGCCGCCTTTAATTTAGGTATTGCCCTAGGTGCTTATATCGGAGGTATAACTGTCTCTTCTGTATTAGGAGTCGCTGCAACTCCTTGGATTGGAGCTATATTTGTGCTTCTAGCTGTCGTATTAACCCTCTACAGCATCAATATAAGTCAGAAAAATAAATTAGCTATTTAAATTGAATTTGAAGAAAGGTAATTCTAACTATTAAACCTAAAAATTAGAATTACCTTTTTTATAATTTAAATAAATGAGTTCAATCTTAAATCAATGCAATTTTCCACGCTTTCACCAAATCACCCGTCTGTAAAAACTCTTTAGCCTTCAATAACTGATGGGTTAATCGGCTTTGCTCATCTCCAATGAAAGCATTTAATAATTCTTGAATTTCCGGTTCGTATTGAAATTCATCAATTTCTTGAGCTGAGGGAACTGCTCCTAACGATGCTAATAAATCAAGTTCAGCTTCATCAAATAACAAAGACTGTCTAATAAAATCAGGTATGGGTGTCAAGTTATGAATACAATTATAATTTTTCAATTATTTTATCGGCGAATTCACTTGTTTTCAGCAAGGTAGCATCCGTCATTAAATTATAGAAATCCACGGTAACAGTCTTCTGTTTGATAGTTTCAGCGACTGCGGCCACTATCGCATTTGCAGCTTCTTCCCATCCCAAATATTCCAACATCATCACTCCACTCAAGATCACAGATGAAGGATTCATCGTATCGGTATCGGCAAAGCGAGGTGCGGTACCATGGGTAGCTTCAAAAATAGCATGGCCAGTTTTATAATTAATATTAGCTCCCGGAGCAATACCTATACCACCAACCATAGCCGCTAAGGCATCAGAAATATAATCCCCATTTAAGTTTAATGTAGCAATCACATCAAAATCTTGAGGAGCTAATAAAATCTGCTGCAAAAAATTATCAGCAATGATATCTTTAATAAGCAATTTACCCGCTTCCAAAGCTTTACTTTGTTCTGCATTGGCAGCATCAACCCCATCTTTGGCTTTGGTTTGCTCCCATTGATTCCAGGTATAAACCTGGTCTCCAAACTCTTGCTCTGCAAGCTGGTAGCCCCAATTCTTGAATGCCCCCTCCGTAAATTTCATAATATTACCCTTGTGAACTAGGGTAACCGATTTTCTTTTCTCAGCTAAGGCAAACTCTATAGCAGAACGCATTAATCGTTTTGAGCCACTTTCGGACACAAACTTTAATCCTACTCCGGTTGAATTGTTATAATTGTAAGAAACTTGAAGTTCATTTTTAAGGAAATCTTGCAATTGCTTTGCTTCAGGGCTTCCGGCAGCAAATTCAATTCCGGAATAAATATCTTCTGTATTTTCTCTAAATACCACCATATCTACACGCTCCGGATGTTTAACCGGCGATGGAACTCCCTCATACCATTTCGTA
The DNA here is from genome assembly GCA_036781025.1 of Sphingobacterium sp. Lineage (GTDB taxonomy): Bacteria > Bacteroidota > Bacteroidia > Sphingobacteriales > Sphingobacteriaceae > Sphingobacterium. The sequence goes on from DAIQBS010000034.1 coordinate 12,009, forward strand.
GGGCGCTGACAAACGTATAAATCTAACTCTTTTCTTAATGCCACATTTAATGACCGAATCCCGCCTCCAATTGGTGTGGTTAATGGACCTTTAATACCTACTAAATACTCTTTAAAAATATCCAAAGTTTGCTCGGGTAGCCACTCTCCCGTTTCATTGAAGGCCTTTTCTCCCGCCAAAACTTCCAACCATTTAATCTGACGATTTCCTTGATAGGTCTTAGCAATTGCCGCATCAAAAACTCGTACAGAGGCTCTCCAAATATCAGGACCTATTCCATCTCCTATAATAAATGGTATTTCCACTTGACTGGGAACCAATAAATCTCCTTGCGCATCGATACTAACTTTTTCAAATTCCATCGTATTAAATTTTATTTTTCCTTACTAAACATATTCCCTATTTCACGACTGATTTTGCGGAATATAGGTGCTGTTTGAACATCCTCGTACTCATCTATATGGCGATCTTCCAAGCGTGAAGGGAAGATTAATAATAAATTTTGATTCTTATAATATTTTCCAACACGCTTTGCTAATCCATCTAAAGAATCTCGGTAGGATAAATCTCCATATCGAGAAGAAACAAAGACTAAGAGTGAATCTGTATTACTGAAAGTGGCCAACCCATAGATATTGTCCCACTCCTCGTAAAGCTCAAAAGAAGTTGGAACACTCGATGCTAATACATCCAATTCCTTTTCTATAGAGTCTTTACTTCGTTCATTACACACAAATTTTATTGCTAAAGATAGCTCCTGCCCTAATCGACACATCTTCTCCATCCAATAAGCAAACCCAACCTCTGATTCAGCTAGTGGTGGAACAAACAAGGTGATTAATTTGTTTGTGATTAAAGGCTTTTCTATCCGACACATGAAAAGATTGGCGTCTGTTTGATTTAAGATACTTTCCGACTTTTCTCCTACTATCTTTTCGACAAAACTTGCCGCACTTGGCCATCCTAATATGATACAATCAGCAAAAATCTCTTTTGAAGCTCGACCAATACCATTGGCAATATTAAAATCCACCTCTGTCACCAAATCTACCTCAGTCTCCGATCCAGATGCATACTTCGCTAATTTGTCCAAAGATTGTCTCGCTAATTGTAAATTCTCCTCAGCTTGTTCATTGTTTGGAACTACTTGAAGTATATTCAAAGGATGAGGAGATTTCTTGGATTTTATCAAGGTCGCAAAATCCAATATGGGCTCCATATTATTCAAATTTGCAATTGGAATCAAAATTTGCTCATCGTGTTCTTCCACATGCTCCACATGTTCTACATGTTGATGGCCCGCTAATACAATCTTTTTCGATGCATTCTCTGTCACTATAGTAGCAATGATACACGAAACTAATATCAGAATAATCGTACCATTCAGAACATTTTCATCAATAATTTGATTATTGTATCCTACCATAATGATAGCCAAAGTCGCCGCTGCATGCGCATTACTTAATCCAAAAATTAAATTACGTTCGACGGGTAAATATTTAAAAGTCAATTGGGTTGCTGTAGCTGCCAAAAACTTTCCAACCACGCCTACAATCGTTAATACCCCTGCTACATAAAATACAGTCCATCCTTCCGTATGCACAAACACGCTGATATCGACGATCATACCCACTGAAATCAAAAAGAAAGGTATAAATATCGCGTTTCCTATAAATTCAATTCGATTCATTAATGCCGAAGAATGAGGAATTAGTTTATTTAAGGCCAATCCCGCTACGAACGCGCCGATGATAGGCTCTAAATTGGCTAATTCTGCCATAAATGCAGCAAAAAACACCACTGTTAACACAAAAATATAATGCCCCGTTTTTTCACTTTCAACCTTCTCAAAGAACCATTTCGCTATTTTCGGAATGATACCAAACATAATAAAAAGGAAAATAGCAAATGACACGCCTAATGTTACCCAGAACTCATTATTGATTTCCCCTTGGGATGCTCCTTTGATAACCGCTAAAATAATCAGTACTGCTGTATCGGTTAAGATGGTTCCTCCAATTGTTATGGCAACGGCCTCCTTTTTAGAAATACCGTAGCGATTGACAATAGGATAAGAAACCAAGGTATGCGTAGCAAACATGCTCGCAATTAAAATACTGGTTAATAAGCTATAATCTAAAATATAATAACAAACAGGAAAGCCAATGGAAATAGGAATAATGAAGGTAAAAATCCCAAACATAACACTCTTATGCTTAGTCTTTTTAAATTCATTCATATCCAATTCCAAACCAGCAATAAACATGATATAGAGTAAGCCAATCGTGGAAAATAAATCTACCGCAGAATTCTTCTCTAACCAATTTAAGCCATGCGGACCAATAATCATTCCCGATATGATTAAACCTATTATTCCAGGTATTTTTATAGGTCTTAAAAGGATGGGTGATAATAAAATAATAAGGAGGACGAGTGAAAAAATGAGGACCGGATTGCTGAGTGGCGCCTCGAATGCATGAACTAAGTGATCGAATATTTTATTATCCATAAAATGCAATGTGTTAATCAATTCAACGAGCAACATACCTGCTCCATTTGGAGAAAGATAAGGAAAAAATGGCAAAATGAAGAGTTTAAGCCTTGTATTTTAGGCTTATTATTTAAACTGTAGCGTTTTTATTGGAGAAATTCTAGATATTAACATGGATGGAATAAACAAAGTAATTAAGGCGATTATTACCAATAAAACATTGAGTACAAGAACCATCATCCAAGAAATTTCCATCGGTACATAGGATACATAATAAACTGTAGGATCCAATTTAAAAAATTGTGTGCTTTTTTGAAATAAATACAACAATAATGCTAAAACATTCCCTAAAACGAGCCCATATCCGATAAGGTATAAGGAATTGTATAAAAACACGGTTCTTATTTTTGAATTTTGCATCCCCAAAGCCTTTAACAGCCCAATCATAGAGGATCGTTCCAAAATACTGATCAATAAAGCAGAAATCATATTGATAACGGCAACGATAACCATTAGAATGAAAATAATATTATCATTCATATCCAGCATATTCAACCAATTAAAGATATCGGGCAATTGCTCCACCACATTGGTTGAATAAAGCGCTACTGGAAGTTCTTCATTCACGTCTATGGTTGTTCCATCCAGTTGACTAAAGTCTTTCACACGTACTTCATACCCTCCTACCTCATTATCCCCCAGATTATTTAACTTTCTAATTAAGGATAATGCGCCAATTACATACGTTTTATCCAGTTCTTCCGAATTGGTACTAAATATGCCTCGAACAACAAATTTCCTTTTTCGTACCTTCTCTTGAATAAAATGCATGATAAAACTATCACCCACTTTTAAATGAAGTCGATTAGCAATAAGCGATGATATCAGTATTTGATTTTCAGATTGCTCATCTTTAAAATTAATCGTCTCCCCTTCTATGATGGTTTTACCTAAGAATTCTTGGTCATATTCTTCATCGATTCCTTTGAGAAGCACCCCTTCTACTTCGCCTTTCACATTCATGATGCCTGCTTTCGTCGCGAATGGATAGATATTGATGATATTTGGGTGCTGCTCTAATTTTTCAATTTCTGCAGAACTCAACGAAATTGGCGTATTGACATAGGAATCATTACGATCATTTTTGATAATGATTACATCACCAAAAAATCCACGCTGTTTATCGGTTATTTCCTGTTTGAAACCCTGAAGGATGGCAACAGCCATGATGATCGCTAATATAGCCAACGAGAGGGCTCCAATAGTTACACGTACAATCAATTTGGAAAACGTTCGTTGTCCAGATAAAGTTATTCGTTTTGCTAGGAAATATGGAAAATTCAAGCTTAAATTAAATTTGTAACTTCGCAAAGTTATAAAAAAATGTCATCCTGCCATAAGCGATGACGATTCTATAAAGACAAAATTAAAAATAGCTATGCGTATTATATTTATGGGTACTCCTGATTTTGCTGTTGCATCGTTAAAAGCATTGATCGATCAGGGGGAAGAAGTCGTTGCTGTAGTTACCGCGCCAGATAAACCTGCCGGTAGAGGTCAGAAATTACATGAATCGGCTGTAAAACAATTTGCCCAAAGTCAACATATTCCTGTATTACAACCTGTAAAATTGAAAGATCCGGAATTTATAAACACCTTGAAGTCTTACCAAGCAGATTTACAAATTGTAGTAGCCTTTCGCATGCTCCCAGAAATTGTTTGGAATATGCCTCCAAAAGGAACGGTCAATGTACATGCCTCTCTTCTGCCCAATTACCGTGGAGCAGCTCCTATAAACCACGCAGTTATTAACGGAGAAACAAAATCAGGAGTTTCAACATTCCTGTTGCAGCACGAAATTGATACCGGAAATATTCTTTTTGCACAAGAAGTGGAAATAAAAGAAACAGATTCCGCAGGAGATTTACATGATAAATTGATGATAACTGGTGCAAATCTATTAATAAAAACGGTTCAAGCTATTAAAACTAATAATATTAACCCAATCCCACAAGACAGCATTTCTACAGCAGAAAATTGGAAACATGCACCAAAAATCTTTAAAGAAGATTGCCTTATTCATTGGGATCAACCGACACAGACCATCTACAACAAAATTAGAGGATTAAGCCCTTATCCAACAGCTTATACTTTCCTTGACTCTAAAATTTTAAAAATATTTACGACTACTAAAGAAATAATATCGCATCAGTTTGCGGCCGGAACTTTTTTAAGTGATGGAAAAAACTCCTTAAAAGTTGCGACAAATGATGGTTTTATACACCTCCTTGATGTCCAAATAGAAGGTAAAAAAAGAATGAAAACCGTAGATTTTCTAAGAGGTTATAGGTTTGAAAGCAATTCTATTACTCTACAAATCTAAGGATATCTCCAGGTTGACAATGCAATACTTTACAAATAGCATCTAACGTATTTAATCGTATAGCCTTTGATTTTTGATTTTTTATGATCGACAAATTGGATAATGTTATTCCAACCTTTTCACTTAACTCATTAAGTGACATTTTCCTCTTGGACATGATTTCATCCAGATGTATCACTATTGGCATAATAAAATAATTAATATTATAGAATTGATAGAAAAACAAATAAGTAATCAATTTGTTTTTCCATAAAATGATTCTTAAACGGGAGAACATTTTAGGGATTTGTTAAAGTTTGTAAAATATCAATCACATATGCAGTTATACAGCGTCTTTTGGAATGATTTTTGTAGTTAGTAACACGTCAACTCACCATCGCTAAGTAGCTCATTATGAGTTAATAATTTACAATTATATTAGAAAAAATTCGATAAATTTCGTTATGTTTGCAAACATTTCAGAATAGAAAGGTTTATATATTTAAATGAGACAGCTCAAAATTACACAATCCATCACTAATCGTGAGTCACAATCGTTAGATAAGTATTTACACGAAATCGGTAAAGTTGATTTAATATCTGCCGAAGAAGAGGTAATTCTTGCTCAACGTATTCGTGAAGGCGATCAAGTGGCATTAGAAAAACTAACAAAAACCAATCTACGTTTCGTTGTTTCGGTAGCAAAGCAATACCAAAATCAAGGTCTTACTTTAGGTGACTTGATCAACGAGGGCAATTTAGGCTTAATAAAAGCGGCAAAGCGTTTCGATGAAACGAAAGGTTTTAAGTTTATTTCTTATGCAGTATGGTGGATTCGCCAATCTATTCTACAAGCAATTGCGGAACAATCCCGTATCGTTCGTTTACCTTTAAATCAAGTAGGTTCCTTAAGTAAAATTAGCAAAGCCTTTTCGAAATTAGAGCAAGAGTACGAGCGTGAACCATCTCCAGAAGAATTAGCTGATATCTTAGAAACTACGGTTGATAAAGTATCCGACACGTTAAGTAATTCTGGACGTCACGTATCTATGGATGCCCCTTTCGTACAAGGAGAAGAAAACACCTTACTAGATGTATTAGAAAATAGCGACCCAGACACGGACAGCTCCCTGATTGATGAATCATTATCTGAAGAAATTAAACGCTCCTTAGCGACTCTTACCGAGCGAGAGCGAGAAATTATCGTATTATTCTTCGGCTTAGGTTCTAATCATCAATTGTCACTAGAAGAAATTGGAGAAAAGTTTAGCCTTACAAGAGAGCGTGTTCGTCAAATTAAAGACAAAGCTTTACAACGCTTAAGACACACCTCCAGAAGTAAAATCTTAAAATCCTATTTAGGATAATAAACATCTTATTTTAAATCTGCTAAATGCGCAATGAATAATTGCGCATTTTTTTTGTTTCATTTCCCAAACATCTTCTTCGTTAACCCATAATCTTTCCGCCAAAATTAAGATTCAATAACTTTTATTAAAAATTTAAACAAACTGACATATCTTCTTCTTTTGTTCTCAAAACTTGCTTGTCTTTACATACATTATAGCAATGGATTCATGCACATTTAAACAACATTTTTTATCGAATACCACAAGAATACTGAGTATAAAACAAATTTTTCGCTTTTAAAGTGATTGAAACAATCAACGAATTTGAAAATATCATAAAATATAACATGCTAGATGATAAGTTATATTTTATTGAAATTAAAAGTTATAACACTCATTTTCAATTGATAGTAAGGAACAAATATTAAAAAATTAGAAATTTTAAAAAATGAAAATAAATTAATCAATACTCATGTTGTCATTCCATCCATTTTTCAGATTCCAATAAAAAAAAGCCCTCGAGAATTCGAAGGCTTTTCTATAAATCTAGAAATTAAATTATTTCTTATGCAATTGCTCGTATAGATCAATTACCTTTTTTTGCAAATCAATAACCTCAACTTCGCGAGCTTGAAGGCGTTTTTGCAACTCATTAACTTCATTTTGAATTTGTTTATCCTCTTCTGGATCAGAAGTTGATAACAATTGAACTAGTGACAAACCAAAAAGTTTTGAAATTTGGTTTAACCTAGATAAATTAACATCCGTAATTCCAGTTTCAATTTTGGAAAATGCTGGAATTGAGATGTCTAGCCGTTTAGCCACATCCTCCTGACTCCAACCTTTTTGATGTCTAAGTAATCTGATTTTCTTTCCTAATGCATTCATGGGTAAAATGTAAAATATTTATTTATTAAGTAATTATCAAATTTAAGCAAATAAAGTATAATTCAAAACGCGAATATTAAAATTTTAAAAAAAAATTGAAAGAATCTTAAAAATTTCTCAAAAATTTATCCGCAAAGCTAGACATATTTACTCCATTGTTATTGTTTGAACTCATAAATAGTAAATTGTAACCATTAGACTTGAAATCCTCCAAAAAGACCTCTAAATCAGAAAGTTGTGTAATTACACGGAAAGATGGGTGATTGAAAGCCTCAGTTAAACTTTCAGTAAAATTTCTTAATGTGATATTTTTCTCTTTTATAAGAGAAATATTAACGAATACGACAGCGAAATCAGATTCATTCATAGAATTTGCATATTGCTCAACAAATTTATGATCTAAACTGTCGTAGGTATTTAACTCAATGATAGTAACTAATGCTTGATTGGGAAATTGTTCTTTTACCGCGTGTATACTGGAACGTAATTTACTTGGTGTATGTGCAAAATCCTGATAAACTACACTGCCATTCTGACTGGCTACAAATTCTAAATACCGAATTGAACTCTTAAAATCCTGAATGGCTGAATAAAACTCATCTCGCTTTACCCCAATCCATTCACAAACCGTAAATGCCGCTGAAATATTCGAAAGATTATGTTTTCCAAATACTTTAAGAGGGATATGCTCTTCTCCTACATGAACATAAGTCACCCCTTTATTGATGGAATATTCAGGAAGCTTATAACCATGCCTGTTGATTTTATTGTCCATAGTATGCTCAACAACCTCTCTAGTGCGCTTATCGTCTTTATTATAGATCAACGTACCTTTAGCTACAATGGTTCTTATAAAGTCTTCAAATTGCTTGTAATAATCCTGTTCAGAAATCATCGTTTTGAAATGATCCCATTCCACACCACTTATTAAAGCAATGTTAGGTTTATACTTTAAAAACTTGGATTGACGATCCACTGAGGAAGCATAATATTCATCTCCTTCGATAATGATTAATTTATTCTCTGGAGTCAATTGCAATAAATCATCAAAACCCTCTAGTTGAGCACCAACCAAATAATCAAAGGATTTACCTAGTTTTTTTAATACATGCATCACCATACTGGTAATCGTAGTCTTACCATAGGTACCGGCAATGACAACCCTTGTTTTATCAGCGCTCTGCTCATAAACAAATTCTGGAAAGGAATAGATTTTTACAGCTAATTCTTTTGCCCGTAACAGTTCTGGATTATTACTTTCTGCATGCATGCCTAGAATGACTGCATCTATATCTTCCGTCAATTTTTCAGGAAACCAACCTAATTCTTTAGGCAACAAACCTGCTGCCAATAAATGAGACTTTGAAGGCTCTACGATTTGATCATCCGAACCCGTCACCTGATGTCCTTGCTCCGCCAAATTAATAGCTAAGTTATGCATAATGCTACCACCTATAGCTATAAAATGAATACGCATCTAATTAGTTTTTTATAAATTTAGCCGCACACCACGAGTCCATCACTTTCTTCTCTTTGAATTCAAACCCTAGGCTAGTTAATTTTTCCCTTAGGATAGCTAAATCTTCCCCATCATAAAACCCTGAAAGGTATAAGGAACCTTGAGGTTTTAAATCCTGAGCATATACATCCATTTGGTCCAATAATATATTTCTATTTATATTGGCTAAAATAACATCAAAAGTTAAATTAACAATAGCCTCTTTAGACCCTTCTTTTTCTGTGATGGCTAAAGTTTGATTCAGCAGTTTATTTTCTGCCACACTTTCCACACAGATCGGATCATAATCTACTGCGAGTACATGCTTCGCACCTTTTTTTGAAGCTAAAATCGCTAAGATTCCAGTACCACAACCCATATCTAATACCTCCAAATCCTGAAAATTGTTTTCCAGGATAAAAGAAAGCATCATAGAGGTGGTTTGATGATGGCCCGTGCCGAAAGACATTTTCGGATCGATCACAATTTGATATGGATATTGGGGTTTATCTTCATGAAAGGTCGCCCTGACATAACACTGATCATCTACTAAAATAGGATTAAAATTACTTTCCCATAATTCATTCCAGTTTTTGTTTTCCAATTCCTCCACTTGGTATTGAATAGAAAAACCATCCACCTCATGGAGAAGCAATGTTTCTAAGGCTTGTATGTCCAGATTAGCATCTGGAATATAGGCTACAAAGCCTTGGTCCTGATCCTCAAACGTATCATAACCAAGGTTTGCTAATTCAGCGATAAGCAAATCCTTTTGCCATCCTTCCATATCGGAAGATGTAAAAGTAACTGCTGAGTATTTCATACTTATCCGTTAAATACGTTGATAATATGCAAGAAATCGCGTGATTTTAGGGAAGCTCCTCCGATTAAACCTCCATCGATATCCGGTTGTGAAAACAAGCTTTCTGCATTTGCAGGATTTGCACTTCCACCATATAGAATACTAGTTTCATCAGCAACAGATTGTCCGAATTGTTCTGCTAATGTTTTACGGATAAACGCATGTACTTCTTGCGCTTGCTCCGGACTTGCAGTTAAGCCTGTTCCGATTGCCCATACAGGTTCGTATGCTAACACAATTTGACCAAATGCTGCCGCATCCAAATGAAACAAACCAGCACTCAATTGCGTTTTTATAACTTCATAATAAGATCCAGACTCACGCTCTTCCTTCGTTTCTCCAATACAGAAAATAGGCTTTAAACCATTCGCTAATGCCGCATCAACTTTCTTAGCTAATAAAGCATCTGTTTCTCCATAATATGCACGACGTTCTGAATGTCCTAAAATCACATATTCTGACCCTGTGGACTTCACCTGAGCAGCAGAAATTTCTCCAGTATAAGCACCAGAAGCTGCTTCATTAATATTTTGTGCCCCTACCGCTACATTCGTAACGCCAGCACTTAATTTAGATAAACTTGCCAAATGAATAAAAGGACTGCAGACAATCACTTGTTGATCTCCACGAACTTCATCCTTCACCATATTCACAATTTCTGAAAACAAGCTCAGTCCTTGTTCATATTCTAAATTCATTTTCCAGTTTCCTGCTACAATGTTTTTACGCATAAAATAATTTGTTTTAAGTATTGATTACCTCGTCTCGATGACGCTGTGTTTGTTTGTATATATATTCAAAGATGGCAATATTTTCCGATTTAGTTAAATTAGCAAAAAGATTTCTCCGCGCTAACATCTCTACAAATCGACTGTACTCATAGGATTGTTCAACCTCATCTGTTAACCACATAAAATCAGGCACCAATTTGGAAACTATCTTCGAAGTTGCCACTTGAGCCCCTACTCCAATAACCGTACCTGTAGAGACCGAGGAATTGATACCCAACATCGCTAAATCTCCCATCACCATTCCGCATTTAATCAATTGAGTGTCCCTATATGAAGATGAACTGTAATCGTACATAGCAACTGTTTTCCAATTGTTTTTTAAGTTGGAATTAGAACTTCCTGCTCCAATATTGCAATGTGCTCCCAATACAGAACAACCTAAATAACCCTCATGTCCTTTTGCAGAATATCCCCAAATAACCGAATTATTGAGCTCCCCTGACACGGTTGAATATGGGCCAATACTCACATTGGGATATATTTTACTCCCCATCTTTACTCGAGCATGCTCTCCTACAGCAACATAACCTCGAATAAAACTTCCCTCTTCCACAACCGCATTTTTGCCTATGTAAATTGGTCCTGCTAAACTATTTAAAAAAGCACCTTCTACTTGAGCTCCTTCTTCCACAAAAATCCATGAACCTAAGACCTGATTCGTATCACTTAATTGCTGAGATTGACGACCTCTTGTTAACAACTCAAAATCAAATAATAACTGTTCTTGATTTTTTAAAAATATATCTTCTGGATATTCAATAGTAGAAACTGGAAACTTAACAAGCTTTGTTGTAAATTTAGCTATCCAACTATCCAACTCCTCAGGCATGCTTTCTGTTCGAAAAGCAATCCAACCATGCTCGTCCATGAGCACCTCTCCCAGTTGTAACTGCAAGAGCTCTTCTTGAAGCGCAGGACTTGGCAATACCTGTGCTTTAATAACCAGAAGATCTGTAGGTAAGTCGACTAAATTTTGTTCAAACGATTGCAGATATGTAGCGGTGGTATAAGTGACAGGACATCCAAAAATCAGCTCCCATTTCTCATTTAACGTACAAATACCCACCCTCAAGTTCCCAACCGGGCGAGTAGCGCTTAATGGCAACAACTGATTTCGCCAATCGGCTCTATCAAATAAGACAACCCTTTTGAACATAATTAAAATTACATAAAAAAACCCGATAACAGGATTATCGGGATTTCATTTATTCCTTTGCAGGAATTATATTTCTTATTTGTTGTAACGGCTACGGAATTTATCAATACGTCCAGCAGTATCAACTAACTTCATTTTACCTGTGTAAAATGGGTGTGAAGTATGAGAAATCTCTAATTTCACTAATGGATATTCATTGCCATCTTCCCAAGTAATGGTTTCTTTTGTATCAACACAAGATTTAGTAATAAAAGAATAGTCATTAGACATATCTTTAAATACAACTAATCTGTAGTTTGAAGGATGCAAATCTTTTTTCATTTTATCTTATGATTACTATATATTCAACAATTGAGGTGCAAAGATAATTTATTTTCCTCTTAAAAACAAAAAAGTTCTAACATAAATTATCTATCTATTCGGATTCAATCAATTAACCAAAATAAATTCTTCAAAGGTCTTAAATAATATGGTTATTTCCAAACTTCCTAAGTCTGTTTATCCGCTTTTTTATAGACATCTATATAGATAATAGTTCTAATTTCATACTTTTGCAAATCATTACATATCCGACAAAAAAAATATGAGTATTGGATTATCAGAACAAGAACAACAACGTAGACTAAACCTTCAAGCTTTGGTGGATTTAGGAATTAATCCATTTCCTGCCGAAGAGTTCGAAATCAATGCAACTGCTGAAGATATTCAGCAAAATTACGATAGAGACAAGCTAAATTATAAAAATATAAGTTTCGCTGGCCGTATTATGAATCGTCGTGTCATGGGTAGTGCCTCTTTTATAGAGCTACAAGACTCAACAGGAAGAATTCAAGCTTACGTAAAGCGTGATGACATTTGTCCTGAAGAAGATAAAACATTATATAATACCGTCTTCAAAAAATTACTGGATATCGGAGATATCATCGGTATCACAGGTTATGTGTTTACGACGCAAACAGGTGAAATCAGTATTCATGTTCAAAGCTTAAAAGTATTAACTAAATCATTACGCCCGCTTCCTATAGTGAAGGAGGCCGATGGAAAAACATTTGATGCTTTTACAGATCCTGAACAACGTTTCCGTATGCGTTATGTCGATTTAATCGTCAATGCACAAAACAAAGACATCTTTGTTAAGCGGACCAAACTCTTTAACTCCATGCGTGAATTCTTTAACAACGCAGGGTATATGGAGGTGGAAACTCCGATTTTACAATCCATTCCTGGTGGTGCAGCGGCAAGACCTTTTATTACGCATCACAATGCCTTAGATATCCCTTTGTATTTACGCATTGCGAATGAATTGTATCTGAAAAGATTAATCGTAGGTGGTTTTGACGGGGTTTATGAATTTTCCAAAAACTTCCGTAATGAAGGTATGGATCGTACACATAATCCTGAATTTACCGCCATGGAAATCTATGTAGCCTATAAAGACTACCATTGGATGATGGATTTTACCGAACGTTTATTAGAACATTGTGCTATTGCTGTTAACGGAACTTCGGAAGCTACTTTTAATGAACATAAAATAGATTTCAAGGCGCCATACCCACGCATCAGTATGACTGACGCCATTAAGCAGTTTACAGGCTTTGATATTTCTGGGAAATCAGAAGATGAAATCAGGGAGGCTGCCAAAGGAATGGGTATCGCAGTGAATGATACCATGGGTAAAGGTAAATTAATCGATGAAATCTTTGGTGAAAAATGTGAAGGTAATTTTATTCAACCTACGTTCATTACGGATTACCCAATCGAGATGTCTCCTTTAACGAAAAAGCATCGAGATAACCCTGAATTGACAGAACGCTTCGAATTAATGGTTTGTGGAAAAGAAATTGCGAATGCTTACTCGGAATTAAATGACCCTATTGACCAACGAGAGCGCTTTGAAGATCAGTTGCGTTTATCGGAAAAAGGTGATGACGAAGCGATGTTCATTGATCAGGATTTCCTTCGTGCTTTAGAGTACGGAATGCCTCCTACCTCCGGATTAGGAATAGGAATGGACCGTTTGATTATGTTCTTAACAAATAATCCTTCCATCCAAGAAGTATTGTTCTTCCCGCAAATGCGTCCTGAAAAAGTAGCAAAAGCTACGTCTGTTGCCGATTACCTGGCTTTAGGTATTCCTGAAGAATGGGTGCCAGTATTGCAAAAAATGGGCTTCCTAACGATCGAATCATTAAAAGAAGCAAATCCAAATAAAGTATTCAACGATTTAGGTGGAATGCGTAAAAAAATGAAATTAGACATCACTATGCCTTCGAAAGAAGAGGTATTGAATTGGTTCAACTAAATTAAGCTGAACTTTAATAAATTTTAACCAGTATATGGCTTCATATACTGGTTTTTTTATTATTCCAATGATAAATTCCAACCAATAACACAAGGTAAACCAAGATAGACTTCAATAGCGAATTCACGAATAACTACCACTGCAAATTGCATAAATTGTAAGCTTTCCGTTTATTCTTTAACGGATCTCCTTCGGACCTCCTTCGAAGATCATACGGATCATGCCTGCAAAATTCCGAAGGAGAAACAAGCAAGATCCTAAGCATCACCATAGGTTTTGCGATTTTTTAAACAGCTCCTGATCCTTAAAAAAGAAGAAAGCAAACATTTATTCCCTAATTCCGTTATAACGATTACCAGAGAAATAAGCTTAACATGAAAAATAGCATCTACTTTTTGCTTTGTGCACTTATCTTTTCCAGCTCCTGCGCAACAAAACATCAGGACAACAAAAAATTTAAATGGGATGGTGATTGGGAATGGATTTCCAGTTTTGGTGGAATTGCAGGGCAAAAAAGAACTCCAGAATCCACCGAAGAACATATCATGATCCATATAGATAAGGATAGCATTTACCAATACGTCAATGGGGAACTGAAATCCACTTGGTCAAGCAAATTACATTATGGGAAATTAATGCTTCAAAATGAGGAAAGCTGGTATTATTTAAAGAATGACATCAAAGTTGCTGTGAAAATTCAAGATTCCATATTAATTTTAAATGAGGACTGTTCAGATTGCTATGAACATCGATATGTAAGAAAGAAGAACTAATTTAAACCAGAGCAAATATCTTTATGTACAGTAAGGTATCTGCATTTCATTTGTATATTTGCTGCAATGAACATTGCCGATCAAATATTTCACATACAAACCGAAGAACAGTTTAATCAATGTAGTTTAGCCGTGTTCAGGTATCAGGCAGAAAACGTCTCAGTTTATCGCCAATATTTGGAAATTATAAAGGTCAATCCGAACTCCATAAAACATTATCGGGAGATTCCATTTTTACCTATTCAGTTTTTTAAAAGCCAATCGATTATTGCTGAAAATAAATCCCCAGAGCTTACCTTTAGCAGTTCCGGCACGACAGGAATGATTACCTCAAAACATTTGGTTGCCGATAAGGAATGGTATATCCGAAGCTTTCGTAAAACATTTGAACAATTTTATGGAGATGTGAAAGAGATTGCCATACTTGCTCTTCTACCCTCCTATTTAGAGCGCGAAGGATCTTCCTTAATCTATATGGTTGATGATTTAATAAAACGTTCTGAACAAAAGGAAAGCAATTATTTTTTATATAATCATGAGGAACTATATAAGACCTTACTCCAACTAAAAGAAAGCAAAATTAAAACCATTTTATTTGGTGTAACCTATGCCTTACTTGATTTTATAGAACATTATCAAGTTGATTTCCCGGAATTGATCATCATGGAAACCGGAGGTATGAAGGGAAAACGAAAAGAAATGCTGCGTGAGGAATTACATGCGCTACTCAGCCAAGGATTTGGAGTTGCTAAGATTCATTCGGAATATGGAATGACGGAACTACTATCTCAAGGATATTCTCAAGGAGATGGTTTTTTTAAACTGCCCAATTGGATGAGCATCCTTATCCGGGAAGTAAATGATCCATTCACCTTAGTTGATCAACAAAAAACAGGAGCTATCAATGTCATTGATTTAGCCAATTATAACTCCTGTTCATTTATTGCAACCCAAGATTTAGGTAAATTCCATCCTGATGGAACATTTGAAATTTTGGGTCGATTTGACCATGCCGATATACGAGGTTGCAATTTATTAGTTCAATAACTTATTGCAAACTAGGATCATTAAATGTATTGCCAGCATTCACATCTCCAGTATCGTAGCCTTTTTTAAACCAATAAGCGCGTTGTTCGGAGGTACCATGTGTGAATGATTCAGGATTGGAATGTCCAGTCGCTTGTTCTTGAATATGGTCGTCTCCTACAGCAGCTGCGGCACGCATACCTTCTACAATATCATCATAGGTTAATGCCACATCACTACGCTTAGTAGCATGATGTGCCCAAACTCCAGCATAAAAATCCGCTTGAAGTTCCGTCATCACCGATATTTTATTGTATTCACGCTCACTCATTTTTGAACGCATCGCATTGGTTTGAGATAATACCCCAAAAACATTTTGAATATGGTGACCGATTTCATGAGCAATGACATAGGCTAAAGCAAACTCTCCTTTTGCACCAAACTTCTGCGATAATTCACGATTAAAACTTAAATCCAAATATATTTTTTGATCTGCCGGACAGTAAAACGGGCCAAAATGTTTTTGTCCAAAACCACAGCCTCCAGTTTCTGTACCTTCACGGTAAATCGCAATGGTGGACTTTGGATAAGTTTTACCATTTTCCTGAAAAATGCTACCCCAAACATCTTCTGTACTGGCCAATACCACATCCGCAAATTCAATGAGACGATCTTCCTCTGGGGTAGATTCCACAGGACCTCCAGAATTACTCACACCTGCACCTCCCCCTTGCTGCATCTGATTGAGCAATTCCGTAGGATCACCACCCATTAAAAAACCAATAACCAACACGATTACCCCCCCTATACCTCCTAATGTGAGTTTTTGTCCACCAGACATTCCTCTACGATCTTCAATATTACCGCTGCGGCGGCCGCCTTGCCATTTCATAAGTATCTTTTTTTCTTTTTAAGTTAACTTGTTTGAGTGTATACACAAAATCTTTGCCATAAGTACAGGACTATCCTAGAAATGGGTCTCCTAACCCTCATTTAAAATTCTTATCTTTGACCCATTATTTTATCAATACATGCTATGTTATTAGACGACTTAAATATTAGAAGCAACCAAGCTTGTGAATTATGTTTATCAACAGACAACCTGTCAATTTACGAAGTTCCTCCTACTAGTAATCCTTCTTTAGATAACAGTATTTTACTGTGTTCTGTTTGCAAAAATCAATTAGAAAAAACCGAACAGATAAATCCTGATCATTGGAAAGTATTGGGAGACACCATGTGGTCTTCCTATCCGGCGGTACAAGTAGTGGCATGGCGCATGTTGAGTAGACTAAGAAATGAAAGCTGGGCAGCAAATAACCTTGATATTCTATATTTGGATGATGAAACATTGGCTTGGGCAAAAAAGACTGGAGATCATGAAGCCGATGCTACGGTAGAATTTCATCAAGATAGTAATGGAACGCGTTTATATGATGGCGATACGGTGGTATTAATTAAAACGTTGGATGTTAAAGGCTCTAGTATTTCTGCAAAATTAGGTACTGTTGTTAAAAACATTCGTCTAGTAGCAGATAACACCGATCAAATCGAAGGTAAAGTAGAAGGTCAGACAATCGTTATATTAACTAAATATTTGAGAAAAGGTTCTTAAGTATTTAATGCACTTTTATTTGTACATCATGAAAAAATGGATTAGTAGTTTATGTTTTTGTTCTTTGGCTATGCTCTCATTTGCGCAGCAAAAAATCTCTGCTGATGAATTGGATAAATTAGTACAAAAAGGAACCATTCAATTATTGGATGTCAGAACCCAAAAAGAATTTGATGAAGGCCATATCAATCAAGCGAAAAATGTGGACTGGAAGAATCAAGTAGAATTTAAAACTTCGTTAAAGGGTATAGACAAGAATAAACCGGTGTATGTTTATTGCTTAGCAGGCGGAAGAAGTAAACAAGCCGCTGAATACTTGCAACAACAAGGGTATCAAGTATATGAATATGCCGGAGGTATGATGGATTGGAAAAATACAGATCATAAAATTGTTAAAAATGTAATCAATGATCTGTCTGAGAGTCTATCCTTGGAACAATTCAATCATCTTGTCCAAGGAAATACACCTGTACTAGTTGTTTATTCTGCGGTATGGTGTGCACCTTGTCAAGAATTGAAGCCCAGTATTGATAAGATTGAAAAACAACTAGGCTCAGGATTAAAGGTGGTCCGAATAGATGCCGACCAAAATGCTGGATTGTTAAAATTGAAAAAAATAAAGAGTATCCCGAAATTAGCACTCTATAAAAATGGGCGGGAGTCTTGGTCTCATACAGGTATCGTTTCGGAAGCTAATTTATTGAAGGAAATAGCTAAACTTTCACCCACTAAATAACATTTAATCTTTATATTTTGAATCAAATCGCACTCATCACAGGAGCTATATTTGGAATATTAGCCATCATATTAGGAGCATTTGGTGCTCATGCGTTTAAAAAAGTATTATCCGATGAACGATTATCTTCATTTGAAGTCGCTGTACAATACCAAATGTATGCTGCCTTATATTTACTCATCATCGGCTTTAATTTTGATTTTGTAGAATCGTACCAAGATTGGATTGTCAAGGCAATGCTATGGGGAACGATCTTATTTTCAGGAAGTATTTACTTGTTGAGTTTTCAAGATGTTTGGAAAGTAAAACTTAAATTTTTAGGACCTATTACTCCACTCGGTGGATTTTTCATGATCATATCTTGGGTTGTATTATTGGTTTCCTATATTTAAATCTAATTCAGCCTTGTGACCAGATTCAAAAAATGCTGATCTCAAAAAACCATAAAATGAAATAAACATAAAGGCTTACATGAATCATGTAATCCTTTATGTTTATATATCTATTAAATTTATTTACAGCGATTTATACCAATCCAGATATAAGGATATAGCTTTCAACTTCTCTTCGTTAAGATGAAAATCAAGATTCTGTGTTAAATAATATTCGTAATCAAAATTCGGATATTCAGGCAAATCTCCTAATACAGCCTCTGGATTTGCAACACCTTCTGCAAGGGCAGCATTGAATTTTTGGGTAAAAGTTTCAGGTAATTTTTTGTTGGATACCCAAACTGCAAAAGCGAAAGGTAAACCTGTCAATTCATTCCAATAATGTCCTAAGTCATAAGCGTAAGGAACCTCATTCTTCTTGCCAAATGTACGATCGCCAATTAAAACATAAGCATCTGCTTCACCTTCGGTAACGACCTGCACATCAACCTTCCAAAGTTGTTTCAAAAGGATTTGTGCCAATCCATTGGAAGTTTTAGATTGCTGATCTAAACGAAGTGTTCTAATCTCTTGGATAGGCTTTTCGGAGAAAATAAAGACTGAATCTACATAATCATTGGTCCCGATACAATAGTCTGCTACAAAATGGTACTCCTCCATCTTCGCTAAGGCTGCAATGGGAATAATTCCTAAATCGGCTTCATCTTCCATTACTTTTCTAGCACATTCACTTGGATAATCTAGTGATAATTCAATATCATGGATAATTTCTGATTGACGGATTCCTCTTAAAAACGGCAAAGTATTGGTATAGGATACTGCAGATACTCTAATTTTATTCATTCACTAAATGATCTAAATGCTTCGTATTGTAATAATCGACAATGGAAAACTTATCTTGTACGTATTCCAATTTATATAAGGCGGTATTGGTATGTGGGAATTCATCCATTTGACAGACAGGAACTCCCGTCAGATGGCATAGCATAATACGTAAAGCACGACCATGCATACATACCAAAATTTCTTTCTCTTGCTGCTGTTGCAACATGGTTTGAATCGCTTCTTGTTGGCGCAGGACTAGTGCATTGGGTGACTCCCCTTCTAAAATGGCTAAATCAAGGTCGTTATTTCTCCATGAATTAACGACTTGCTCGAAACCGGATAAAATCTCTTGGGTTTGTTCCTTTCCTTCATAGATACCCCAACTAATCTCATCTAGACCAGCTAGTTCGTGCATAGGAATTCCATCGTTCACAAAATGTTGAACGGTTTGATGGGTTCTTAAAAGCGTTGAGGTGTAAATTTTATCAAAAGGAATATGTTTGTAAGCTTCATAAAAAGCCTGTGCCTGTTGCAGGCCGTTATCATTCAATGGACTATTGACTCCTCTACCTTGAACAATTCCTTTCAAGTTCAGGTCAGTTTGGCCATGACGTATAAAATAAAATGTTTTTTTCAATGTGTTATACTCCTTAATTTACAACAGGTAGTGAGTAATATTGTTTTTTAGGATGTTCATCTTCAAATACGACTTCGTTGTAGTCGGTCACCACATGGTATAGGGTATCACGCTCGATAGGATGCCTTCCAACATGCTTAATTAATTCGACCAATTCCCGAGTGCTCATCGCTGGATTTTGCTCTTCTGCACCGGCCATACTGTATATTTTCGTGGTATCATCTAAAGTACCATCAATATCATCCACCCCAAAACTTAAAGACATTTGAGCTGTATTTCTAGAGATCATCGCCCAATAGGCTTTAATGTGCGGAAAATTATCTAAAAATATACGCGAAACAGCATAATTACGTAAATCCTCTACCACAGAAACTTCTGGTACATGATCCATTTGATTATCCTTGTTTCTAAATTTCAATGGAATAAACGTCTGGAAACCACCGGTCTTATCTTGTAGATCTCGCAAACGCTGCATATGATCTACTCGATGCCAGTATTCTTCGATATGCCCATACAACATGGTGGCATTGGTATTCATACCAAGCTTATGTGCTTGCTCGTGAATATCCAACCATTGTTCTGCAGTACACTTATCATGCGCAATTTTTTCCCTTACTTCAGGATGAAAAATCTCCGCTCCACCACCTGGCATAGAATCTAAACCACAGGATTGTAGGTATTTCATGCCATCGTAATGACTCAGCTTGGCTTTTTTAAAGATATAGTAATATTCTACTGGGGTTAATCCCTTGATATGCAAGTCCGGACGATGTTCTTTACAACGTTTAAAAAACTCGGCATAAAAGTCTAAGTTTTGTTTAGGAACAACTCCACCTGTGATATGAACTTCGGTTACGGGCTCTCCATCGTATTTCTTAACAACTTCCATCATGGCATCCACGTCCATTTCCCATCCTTCTTCCCTTTGTTTGATTAATCGGGAATAGGAACAGAATTTACAGTCGTAAACACAAACATTCGTGGGTTCAATATGGAAATTTCGGTTGAAATAGGTTAGATCGCCATGGCGTTTTTCCCGAATATAATTGGCAAGAACTCCTAAATAACCTAATTCAGCATGTTCATATAAATAAACAGCTTCGTCAAAAGTTATTCGTTCTTCGGCAAGGACCTTATCAGCTATTTGTTTGAGCTCTTGGGTTAAGCGCTCGTAGTTTAATAAAAATCTTAAATTCTCTGTTGATTTCATGTCTCACTCCTTACCTACAAATTTACAAAATCATACGCTAAAAAGACCGTATGTGACTGGATTAACTCTCTGAAAATTGCTGCATATCAATCAACCTCTTATACAAGCCGTTATGCGCTATTAACTCCAAATGGTTGCCGGTTTCTACAATTTTCCCTGCTTCTAATACCACAATCTTGTCCGCATTTTGAATCGTACTTAACCGATGCGCAATAACCACAGTCGTACGATTGTCCATCAACTTATATAAAGATTCCTGAACTAAACGTTCCGATTCGGTATCTAAAGCAGAAGTAGCCTCATCCAACAACATGATCGGAGGATTTTTCAATACCGCTCTTGCGATACATATACGCTGGCGTTGCCCTCCTGAAAGCTTGGAACCTCGATCTCCAATATTCGTTTGATAGCCATTTTCAGTATTCATGATGAAATCATGAGCATTCGCTATCTTAGCTGCATGAATGACCTCTTCCTCATTGGCTGATTCATTCGCAAAAGCTATATTATTAAAGATGGAATCGTTAAACAGTATGGATTCTTGATTCACCACTCCGATTAATTGCCTTAACGAATCTTGCTTCAAATCGCGTACATCTACTCCATCAATCGTAATTTTTCCTGAATCTACATCCATAAATCTTGGAATCAAATCGATTAAAGTAGACTTACCTCCTCCTGAAGGCCCCACTAAAGCAACGGTTTGCCCTTTATCAATGGTTAAATTAACTTGTTTCAGGACTTGTTGGTCTTCATAAGAGAAATTAACGTCTTGAAATGAAATTTGCTGTTTGAAAGTTTCTATAGGTTTCGCGTCTGCTTTATCAGCGACTATATTTTTCTCATCGATCAATTGCAATACGCGTTCCCCAGCTGCGATACCATTATGAACACTACTGAAGGCATCTGTTAACGCTTTGGCTGGTCTCATGACCTGAGAAAAAATTCCGATATACGCAATAAATTCGGAAGCTTTTAAATCACCCTTCCCTTCTAATACTAAACTACCACCATATAATAAGATGATAGCGACCATAATCACGCTTAATAATTCAGATACAGGAGACCCCATTTGTTGTCTGCGAACCATTCTTCGATTAATCGTTGCATATTGATCGTTTTCGCGGTTGAATTTATCTTTAATAAATTCAATCGCATTAAACGATTTGATGATTTTGATTCCAGAAAGAGCTTCTTCTAAATAGCTGATCATATTTGCATAACTGCGCTGTCCCTCTTGAGCTTGTTGCTTCAAAGTCTTTACAATCTTCGCAATAAAAAATCCAGATATAGGGATAACTAATAAGGAAAATAAGGTCAATTTAGTCGAAATCATGAACAACGTAACCATATAGGCGATCAATTGCAAAGGCTCTTTAAATACAACTTGCAAGGTACTAGTCACTGAAAATTGGACCACCTGAACATCAGATGCTATTTTGGAAATAATATCACCTTTCCGTTGATTGGAAAAATAGCCCAAATGCAAGTTCATCACATTGCTAAAAACGGATTTACGAAGATTTAATAAGGTATGAATTCTTAGATTCTCCATGATGCGCTGAGATAGGTATCGGAAAAGATTACTGATAAAAACCGATATCACAATCACTATACAGGTAAACTTTAACGCATCATAAGCTCCAAAACGGAGGTTCATTTGATAGGAAAAGTAACTGAAATACTCCATTACATTTAAGGAGTCTGGTTTGGCTACAGGTTCAATGACGGTATCTTGAGAATCAAATAGGGTTTGAAGTAATGGGGCTAATAGGGCCAAATTCAGCGTGCTGAAAATAACCATAATTAGGGTACAGATAACATAAGGGATAGCGTATTTTTCAATAGGCTTGGCGAAGGTAAGCAGTCTAAAATATGTTCTCATTTAAAAAACTAAGACTACAAAGGTAAGAAAAATTGTGCCTATTAGAATTATTCCTACTAGCTACAGCTAAAATGTTGCATTTAAGCTACAAATAACAAGCTATTGGATAGCACATATCTTGCAGTTTCAAGTGCATTGATGAAAAAAAATGTAGGCAAGTAGTCTACTATATGGCTAGTTATTTTCAAAATTTTATAGAATATATACGCATTTATTGCCCATCTATTTAATAAAACGACTTAGATTTTATAATTTTATTGGCAAATCAAAGCAATAATGGAAATTGAGGTTGCAAAACGACTACAACAAACCGAAGAGTATTACTTTTCAAAGAAATTAAGGGAAATAGATGAGATGAAGAAGAATGGTGCTCAAGTAATAAACTTGGGTATTGGCAGTCCTGATTTACCTCCACATCCCGAAGTGATCAAAACACTTCAAGAACAAGCAGCTTTACCGAATACCCATGGTTATCAAAATTACAAAGGTGTTCCACAATTGAGAAACGCAATGGCAGACTGGTATCAACGATATTACCATGTCAGCTTAGATCCTAATACTCAAATATTACCACTAATCGGTTCCAAAGAAGGGATTGTACATATATGTATGACTTACTTGCAAGAAGGCGATGTTTGTTTAATTCCAAATCCAGGATATCCGGCTTATGCTAGTGCAGTACGAGTGACTGGTGCGACCTTATTGCCGTATGAACTGAAAGAAGAAAACCATTGGTTACCAGATTTAGAAGAACTGGAGAAACAAGATCTTGCTAAGGTAAAAATGATGTGGATCAATTATCCGCACATGCCTACCGGAGCATTGGCAAATACCTCATTTTTTGAGGACATCATTGCCTTTGCAAAGAAACATCAGATTCTAATTTGTCATGATAATCCATATAGTTTCATCTTAAACGATCATCCTGAGAGTATTTTAGCCATTCCAGGAGCGATGGATGTAGCCATAGAACTTAATTCTTTAAGTAAATCTTCCAACATGGCTGGTTGGCGTATCGGAATGCTCATAGCGAATGAAAGAAGAATTGCTGAAATCTTAAGGTTTAAAAGTAACATGGATTCAGGAACTTTTCTTCCGCTTCAATTAGCGGCAGCAAAAGCTCTTAGTTTAGATGCAACTTGGTACGCTGAACTTAATAAAGAATACGCGCAAAGAAGAACAAGAGTATTTGAGATTATGGATATCTTAAATTGCTCTTACAGCACGAACCAAGTTGGTTTATTTGTCTGGGCTAAGATTCCTAATAACTACGAAAACGCTTATGCATTAAGTGATGAGATTTTGTATAATACACATGTGTTTATCACTCCAGGCGGTATTTTTGGTTCTGCAGGTGATCGTTACATACGCATCAGTTTATGTGCAAATCAAGCTACCTTGGACCTCGCTATTAATAAAATAAAAGAAGCTAAGCAGGTTTCTACCCATTAATTGTCATTAACAACATGAATATAGCTATTGTCGGAATAGGTCTGATCGGCGGATCTATCGGAATACGACTTAAAGAAACAAATTTCTGTGATAAAATTATCGCAGTTGAAAAAAGTGAAATCAATCAACGCAAAGCCTTAGCTCTGGGTTTAGCCGATGAAATACAAACCTTGGAAAACGCGATTGCGAACTCAAAGGTCATCATATTAACCATTCCTGTGGATGCTATCCTAGCCTTATTACCTGGAATTTTGGATCAGGTGACAGATCAAGTGGTTATTGATATGGGTTCTACTAAATCCAATATCTTAAACTTAATCAAGGATCACCCAAAAAGAGGTAGATACGTAGCAGCGCATCCTATGGCGGGTACGGAATATTCTGGACCTGATGCGGCGATACCAAATTTGTTTAAAGATAAAATGATGGTTTATGTGGAAGCTTTCAAATCGGATGAAGATGCTTTTGAACTTGCAGACGCCATTACCGAGCAACTGGAAATGAAAACGTCTTTTATGACCGCGGATGAACACGATACACATACAGCGTATGTATCGCATATTTCTCATTTGACTTCCTTCGCTTTGGCTTTAACCGTTTTGGAAAAGGAAAAGTCTCAAGGTAGGATCTTTGAACTTGCGGGATCTGGGTTTCAATCGACTGTGCGGTTAGCGAAATCATCTCCCGATATGTGGACTCCGATATTTAAACAGAATAAGACGAATGTATTGGAAGTGTTAGAAGAACATATTAAACAGTTGCAATTTGTTCATGATAAAATTAAGGCTGATGAATTTGATGCTGTGTACAAATGGATAAAAAAGTCAAATAAGATAAAACGAATCATAAAATAAAGAATATGCTGGAACGTAAGGAGTTATCGAATGATCTTATTAAATTGATTCCTTTGGAAAAATCGGATTTTGAATGGCTGTATGCTGCTGCTTCTGATCCTGCAATCTGGGAACAACATCCGGATAGAAACCGATATACTCCTGTAGGATTTACGGTCTATTTTCAGAAATTGTTGGCTAACGATATCCCCTATTTGATTTTAGATGTTAAGACAGAACAGGTAATCGGTGCAACCTCCTACTACCAATTGAATGAGGAACAAAAATCAGTTGCTATAGGATTTACTTTTTTGAAAAAAGAATATTGGGGTGGAAAATATAATAGTTCCTTAAAAAAATTAATGATAGACTATGCTTTTGAAAGCCTAGATTCCATTTATTTTCATGTGAGGGATCAGAATCTAAGGTCTCAAAAGGCGATTGAAAAGTTAGGTGCCACATTTAATAAAACCTATCTCGCAGAGGATAATCTATCTACGCAACTAGAATATATACTGGTGAAAGATAGGTTTTTATTGAGCTAACTATCCGTTTGAACGTTCGATTAAAACCATTAGCATGAGGCTTAGTACAAATCTTTCTTCATTCACGTCTCTTTCTGTTGATTTATAAACAGAAAATTTACGACCGAAAAAGGATGGTTCTTTCACGATTTCAAACAGTTCTTCTCCTTCATTATTTTGTAAAATATAGGATGGATTGAAAACATATCCAGATAATGCACCAATGATTGGTATTTCCCCGAATAAACCATCCCAGAATTTAGTCCATGGGTTCTTTTCCTTGATCGTGCTATCTTGCTGATCGTATTCATCCATCAAGTTAAAGGTGGATCTCCATAAAGATTTGATGGTTTTTCGTCTTAATTTGCCAACAACTTTTCCAGACTGATCTTGGATTGTAAAGGTTTGTTGGAAATCAATCAGTTTATTAGAGATAAGTTCATACAATAATTCTGATTTCGTCTCATCACGATAAACCTGAATATGATCTCTCCAAGAGAAAATCTTTTCTCGAACATAATACAAGTTATTGCCCTGTGCATCCTGAGCCCGAAAATCATTAGCGAATGAACTGATTCGAAATTGGAAATGTAATGGATAGTTTAAATCTTTCATTAATGTTTTATAATTAATTGTACTGAAAATTACTGAAAAATTAAAGAATGATGGTAAAGTTTTTCTACTATATGTAAATTTTTAAAAAATTAATCGATTACTCTTTTTCTATTCATAAAAGCTTAATATTATCGGATAGGTGAGCTCGTATTTAATAGTTATTTTAGGCAATTAATAATTCTAAAATCAAAATTTCAGTTCATACCATGAGAGATACTTTTAAATTTATGTTGATAGGCCTTTTGGCAATTAGCTTCTCGAAAATAAATGCACAGGATTTTCCGTCAAACTTTTTACCAAATGCCCATTCGCATAATGATTATTCTCGCCCCAACGCCTTCCATCAGGCTTATAGCTTAGGCTTTGGATCTATTGAAGTGGATTTATTTTTCAAGGATAATGAACTTTATGTAGGGCACGATTGGAAGGATATTCAGCTGGATAGAACGTTTGAGTCTATGTATTTGAAACCTATTTTAAAGGCTTTCAGCGCTAGTAAAGATGGTTACATTTACCCCAATCAAGGGCAATTGCTATTGCTCATTGACCCGAAGACGGATGGTGTACCAGTTCTTCGTAAGTTGGAAGAACTACTAAAACCTTATCGAAATTTATTTGATAGCAAGAACAATCCTAAGGCGGTAAAACTGGTTATCACTGGAAATAGACCAAAGTCTAAAGATTTTCACTTTTATGATGAGATTTTTTACTTTGATGGTAATTTGAAAGAAGTATATCAACCTAATGAACTACCAAGAATAGGTTTAATCTCTGCTCCACTAAAAGATGTAACCTCTTGGAATGGACTGGGTAGATTGACGGACCAGGATTTGCTTAAGCTGACCGCTAAGATAGATTCTGTTCATCGTTTAGGAAAGAAAATTAGGTTTTGGGCAGCACCTGATACAAAGACAACCTGGATCGAATGGTTAAAACTTGGTATTGACTACATCAATACCGATAAGACATTTGAACTTGCCGAATTTTTGAGAACATTGCCCAAGACTTCATATTCGGAACCATCGACTCATGAGCTTTATAGGGTTCAAAATAATACTCCATTAGGTAAGAAACCTAAAAATGTCATCTTATTGATTAGTGATGGTGCAGGCCTTTCTCAATTGTGGGCAGCTAAATATGCCAATAAGGGTGGATTGAATGTGTTAAATATGCCTTATGCGGGGTATTTATTTACACAAAGTGCAGATAATTATCATACGGATTCTGCTGCTGGAGGTAGCGCTATTGCAACTGGTCATAAAACGAAAAATAGATCTATTGGAGTGGATTCTTTGGGAAATAAAGTGGATAATATTGTTGAAGTATTAGTTGAAAATGGTTATCAAACGGGTATTATTAGTAATGATGAGATTATTGGAGCCACTCCTTCTGCTTTCTATACGCATGTTCAAGAGAGAGATGATATCGATGCGATTACGAAGGATTTAATTGATGCTAAACAACATTTAATTATTGCGGCTCCTCATCCTGTATTTTTTAAAAATGATAGTTTGATTATGAATGAAATGAGGAATAACAGGTATTATTTTGAAAAGGATTTGAATCAATTGGCTTCGTTGAAAAAGGAGAAAGTCTGTCTAATTTTGGAAGATGAGGTAAATCATAAATGGAATAAATTGGATGCAAATCAATCGTCTTTAACAACCTCCACTAGAATGATTGAGAACAGTTTTCTTCCAGCTATATCATTCCTACAAAATAATAATCCAAAGGCTAAAGGATTTTTCTTGATGATGGAAGGTGCTAAAATAGACGGTGGTGGCCATAGCAATGCGGTAGATTTTACGATTCAAGAGTATTTAAGCTTTGACCGATTGGTTGGACAGGCTTTAAAATTTGCTGATGAAAATAAAGAAACTTTAGTAATCGTGACCTCCGACCATGAAACTGGTGGATTGACTGTATTGGATGCACAGAAAGAGACTGGAAAGGTGATAGGGAATTTTGCTACAACCGATCATACAGGTATTCCAGTGCCTTTAGCTGCTTATGGACCTGGGGCGGAATATTTTCAAGGATTTATAGATAATACCCAAATATCAAAAATAATATACGACTTATTAAAAGTTAAAAAGTAGCTTTAGTTAGCTGTATTACTCTAAAACTTCCAATTCAATTTCTCAAATACTTTCGACCATAGCCAAATAGGCCCATAGGCTAAGAATTTTAAAAATTGTGCTGGTGTCATTTTCTGTTTGTTTCCTAAAAACCATAAACCTGCTAGGCCAATGATAAGAAGTATTCCTGTTACAGCTACTACAGTAGGTCCGCCGTCCCTTTCTACATATTCCAATTGGACAATGAAATAACTCATAATTCCTATACTGAAAAGCACTGCATAGGACAGCGTTGGCGCTAACCTTAAATAGCTATAAATAACAATAGCAATGAAAAATGATCCCCAATTTAAAAATGTCTGCGCATTGAAACGTTCTAATAGGGCTAGTTTCGGAAAAGGAATCATCCAAATCAATCCCATCAATCCAAAAAAGAATAAAACCATCAATATGGAATAACCTATTACATTCCCTGAACCGAATACTTGATTTAATTCAGAAAAGATCTTTTCAACAGGACGATTAAATTCTGGTTTTTGAGGGGTAGAGTTCACATTCTTCTTCATCTGGCAAAAATAATGAATAAAAATACAATAGTGGGTTTGATTGGTCATATATATGTAAGTAAAAGTGGAATTAAAACTAGCTTAAAGATTTATTATTAAGATGTTTTATTGCCATATGGCAAGGTAATAAACATGTAAATTCAATACATTAGTCATAGAATATGATTTAAATTAGACATAAAAAAACATCGTATATGACCGCAATTAATCCCTACATTCATTTTAATGGAAATGCAGAGGAAGCATTTCATTTTTATAAATCAGCGTTTGGCGGAGAATTCCTTTCAATTGTGAGATTTAAGGATATGAATCTTGATGGCAATACTACATTTGAATTAGAAGCAGAGAAGATCATGCATATCACATTAGCAATTGGTAAACACAGTCTCCTAATGGGAAGCGATACTCCTGAACAACTTGGAAAACATAATGAAAAAGAAACCAGAAGCAAAATCTCCATTAGTACTGACAGCAAAGAAGAAGCTGATAATCTATTTAATAAATTATCAGAAGGTGGAGAAATTGAATTTCCTATGAGCAATAGTCCTTGGGGCTCCTATTTTGGAATGTTCAGAGATAAGTTTGGAATAGAATGGATGATTTCTTTTGATCTTTCTAAAAATTAGGTAGCACTTTTCATTATCCTGAAATAATAAAAACAAAAAAAAGAGGTTTACATATGCTGTAAACCTCTTTTTTATGGAATATTGTCTCCGTTATTTTGCGTAAGAAACTGATCTAGTTTCTCTAATAACTGTAACCTTGATTTGACCTGGATAAGTCATTTCTGTTTGTATACGATTTGATAAATCTGCTGCTAATATTTCAGCTTGAGCATCAGAAACTTTTTCGCTTTCTACAACAACACGTAATTCACGTCCTGCTTGAATTGCAAATGTCTTCTCAACTCCTGGATATGATAAAGCCAAATTCTCTAACTCTTTCAATCGTTTTATATAACTCTCTACTACTTCCCTACGAGCACCTGGTCTAGCGCCTGAGATTGCATCGCAGGCTTGAACAACTGGAGATATCATCGAAGTCATTTCGATCTCATCATGGTGAGCACCAATTGCATTACAAACATCAGGATGTTCTTTGTATTTCTCTGCTAATTGCATACCTAAAATTGCATGAGGCAATTCTGGGTTATCATCAGGAACTTTACCAATATCATGTAATAAACCTGCACGTTTCGCATGCTTCACATTTAACCCTAACTCAGCAGCCATAGTTGCAGCAAAGTTAGCTACCTCTCTAGAGTGTTGTAATAAGTTCTGTCCGTAAGACGAACGGTAACGCATTCTACCAACCATTCTTATTAATTCAGGGTGCAATCCATGAATACCCAAATCAATAACCGTACGCTCTCCAATCTCCACAATTTCATCTTCTATTTGAGTTCTAGTCTTCGCTACAACCTCTTCGATACGAGCTGGGTGAATACGACCGTCTGTAACCAATCTGTGTAATGATAAACGCGCAATTTCTCTTCGAACCGGATCAAAACCTGAAAGAATAATAGCCTCAGGAGTATCATCAACAATAATCTCAACGCCAGTAGCAGACTCTAAAGCCCGAATATTTCTTCCTTCACGACCGATGATCCTTCCTTTGATCTCATCATTCTCGATATTAAATATAGAAACTGTATTCTCAATTGCTGCTTCCGTAGCAGTACGTTGAATCGTTTGAATAACCACTTTTTTAGCTTCTTTAGAAGCAGTAAGTTTAGCTTCATCCACCACATCTTTAATTTGTATGATGGCTTGAGAACGAGCTTCTTCACGAAGAGAGCTAACCAATTGCTCTTTAGCTTCTTCAGCCGACAATCCTGCAATACTTTCTAATTGCTTGATATGTTGACCTTTTAGAACCTCTACCTCATCTTTTTTCTTTTCATTCACTTCGATCAATTGATCAAGCTTTTTGTTTTTGTTATCTAAATCCTGTTTTTCACGATTCAGA
>DAIQBS010000035.1:0-42102 GCA_036781025.1 Sphingobacterium sp.
ATTCCAACATTCATAGAAAGAACTCCAAAATTAAAAAATAAGGGATTCAAAAAAGTTGTTTAGAATGCAACTGCTATATATCTCCTGTTGCATTATTAATTATTCCAATCAAATGTTCTGAAAGGCAAATAGTTATTCACTATTTATTTTGGCTATAATTTTATACCATCACACAATAGTACGAATAGGAGTTTAGACCGTATCTTCTTTGGACTTCCTTTGAAGTTTACAATATGACATCCTTTAAAAATCCGAGGAAGATCCGAAGGAGATCCGTTAAAGATCACTGAATAGACAAAAAGAATAGTTGTTTCTTATTACGTTAATAAGGAAAATTGATATTGAATTTATATCATAATTTTGGATAAAATTCTCGTAGCAAAGGACAAAAAAAATGTGTAAAAAAAAATGGCCGTGTTAATTTATATCAAACACAGCCATTAAAATAATAAAATAAGCACACTAAATTTGAATTGGAAATTAGGTTATATTAGCTCATATAAGCAAGGTTATTTAGCCAGAAATATAGATTATCATTTATTTTGCTTTAATCAACATAGCTGATAACACCTGTGCATACCATCGTGATAAATAATCATTAGTATGGTTAATATTATTACCAGTCATATCCTCATATGCTTTATATTTTAACAACCATTGATGCCAATAGGTCATGTCAGCAATCGCAACACCTTTTCTTTCCATAGCTAACAATCCTGCTCTATAGTTGGTCTGCATATGATTATGGATAGAAGCAGGATTGGCAACCATAGTACTTATGACAATAAATTCACATGTAGGATTCGTTTCGGAAATCTTAGAAATCATTCCTTTAATTTGCTCCAAAAAAGTGTTCTCAGGAATACCAGCAGTACCGTCATTCATTCCAAAACCAATAACTACTAAATCTGGCTTTTCCTGATTAACCTGCTGCACCTGTTCTAAACCCCAGGAGGCCGCCATTCCACCTACAGACAAATTCTTAAAGCTTACCTGATCTGAAAAATTTTTCCTCAAATTGTACACAAACAATTGGGCCCAATTTGGCATATAAGGACTTACTTTTTGAAATGCACTACTATTTGCTCCGGTTTCGATACTATTCCCCCAAAAGACCACATGAAAAGGCTTGTTTTTCTTCAATTTCTTACTGCTCTGAGGCAGGTTTTTCGTTTTCCTAAGCTTTACACTTAAATCTCTTCCTTTTTTATCAGGAATGTAGGTAACTGCGATTTGTTTAGATCGTAAAAGTTCTCCCTCACTAAATAAAACATAAGATCCTTTTTCTTTTCCTGGTAAGGATATCCCTTTCTTTTCTTCCTTTAATAATAATTCACTTCTTCTGAAGAAAGGAATTCTAGACGTAGAAGGTATGATTAGCTTAGCTCCTTGGTAATCCCAATCTTTTCCTTTTTCATAAGTTACATCCAAATAAGTATTTCGTATACTCAAAATAGATTTCGCTGGGAACAATAATTTACCTTGAACCCCACCCTCTTGTTCTGAAATAGGCATAACAAGTTCATCATAAATAGTATCCGCATCCAAAAATGGGTGCAGATACTGATTTAATGAAATATAATCTTTCCATTGATGTCCAATCCCCTCTAAAGATTGTCCATAAACTATCGGATTTACTAGGAATGCAATTAGAAAGGTGATTAATGTTTTCATTTATTATATGCTATTATTTATTTATATATGTTATATCGAAGTTACTAACCTCAAAACCTACATCAAATGTACCAGGAACTTCCCAACCTAAGTTCATCCCAGAAACTTTAAACTCTTGTTCTAAAGAACCTGTTAAAAAACCTCGTTGTTTAGCTGTCTGAATAGCTTTGATGATGTGAGGATATAAATCAATATCAATAGCTATTTCTTCACCTTTATGAAAAGTCTTATTTCCTAAATGAGTCTCAGAACCTAAGCTATAGATAAATTTTCCAGTAGCATCATCCTTTGCTACATCTTGAGATGCATATAAAGGAATTTTCTCATAGCGGTAATCATAAAATGGTATTCCAAACCAAACATAATCCCCATAATATGCGGAATTCTTATTGAGGTTTTGAATGGATAGAAACAACTGAAATTGAGCCGTATGCAAACCCTTGTCAAATTCTTCAGGCTTCATTTTGAGTTCTGATTTTGTTAATTTGCCTTTAAATTTCAATCGCAATTCTTTCATATCCTTAATAGCAGGTTTTTGTTCAAAAGCCTGTTCAATCAATAAATGTGGCCAAAACTCACCATATTTCCTTGGACTGGAATACTCCTTTGAAGTCGTTAAATCCATTTGTATAGGATACGGTTTTCCCTGACCAGAATGAAAGGAAATTAACTTTCCTTCATTTTGGTAAGTTACTACACTTGAACCGTTGGATTTATCACTTTCTTGAAGGAAAAATTTTGTTCCCCATTCTGCTAATTCCCAATTTGGTTTTGCTGGAGATCCTAAAAATGGATAAATATTACCGGGAGACTCTGAAGGATTTGCGCGTTTCAAAATCAACCCCTTAGCCATTAACTCATCATCTATGAGGTTTAATGTATCCAGTTTTTCCTCCGGATTAGAAGAGCCCTGTCCCACATCTGCAGCAGAAGAACAAGCAAATACAATGGGAACTGTAATTAAAAATATTTTACTTATAGCGGTTAAAAAATTCATGTTCATAATATAGTTTATAAGGTTTCAACTGTTAAATTATCAAAAACAATATCTACTGGATTAGCCAATCCAAAATAATAAAAACCTGGCGATCCGCCTACATAAGGATTGGGATCTGTCACAGTTTGCTCATACAATATGGCATTGGTATCTTTATTGGAAATAACAATACGCAGGCTACCTGCTTGAGAAGAGCTAACTTCAATCGCATAGGGAACTCCCGCTGCAAATCCTGGAAATTCTTGATTGACCATGATAGCTGCCCAATTATTTAATCCATTCTCATTTGTTTTTAATAATTGTACTGTTCTATCTAATATTCTCAATAAATAAAAACGCATATTATCCGATTGTGCATTAAATATTAATCCGACAAAATTTCCAGTGGTAGCTTTCATTTCTGCGTTTAATTTAAAATAATGACCATCTCCGGCTTGCATATTGAGTTCAGCATCTCGATACAGCATATACGAATCCACAGCACCCGCATTACTAAATAATTGATTGCCTTTAAGGCCAAAGGAACCTTGCACAATTTGCCAATTACTGCCCAATGGATTGGGGTTATTTGCTGAGGTAACCAATGGAACATCGGTTCGATTAAAATCATCTGTAAAGATTTTTGACTTGACTAAAGAAATATTGACTTTGTTCGAAATCTTCCCACGTGTTCTTACTGATACACCGACCACGTTGAAATTAAGCTCAGGAATCTTCACTTCAATTTTATTGGCAGTTGCCGATAATACTTCCACAACCGTTTGACCCAGTTTCACCTCGTTTTCACCTGCACTTTCAGAAAAATTAATACCATGTATAGTCAGTACATCTCCGACTCCTACATTTTCTGGACTAAGCGTTATAATACGCGGTATTGGATCCAAATTAGGAATAATCGTATCTTTATCTTTACATGCACTGCTAAATAGAGACAGTAAACAGAGATACATTATGATAATATTTTGATTGATTTTCATCGTTAAGTTTATTTAAAAAATAAAATAGCAATTCGTTAGTCTTTTGTTTACCAGCCTGGATTTTGATACCACTTTTTCATTAAGGTAAGCTCACCAAAAGGTATGGGTAATATCAGATGATTCTCGGTATAAGATTTTCTTCTGCCAGTTACGATTCTTTTGCCGATATAATTATTTCCCGACTTACTCCACTCTATTCCAGTAGTTAATTTATCCGTATCTTCT
Organism: Sphingobacterium sp.; assembly: GCA_036781025.1. Lineage (GTDB taxonomy): Bacteria > Bacteroidota > Bacteroidia > Sphingobacteriales > Sphingobacteriaceae > Sphingobacterium. The sequence continues at coordinate 3,874 of DAIQBS010000035.1, forward strand.
AAAATCTTCCACCTTCTGACGTCCCAAAACCGATGTTCCTCAAAGGCTAATTCTACTTGTCTTTCTCGCTGTATTCTTGTTCTCATCTCCTCTTTGGATAATCCTTGCGGCAAATCCGGCATCTTGGCACGATTTCTAACCGCATTAACTGCATTATATACCTCTATATTGGGTCCATTTGCTTCATTTGCTGCCTCCGCATAATTCAAATAAAGCTCTGCTAATCGATACTTCTTGAATCTCGAAGTTCCTGTGTTAGGATCCAATTGTTTTGGATCTCTAAATTTCCTTAAATAATATCCGTTACCAGTACGTTGCATGATACTGGAAATTCCATCGGCTCCTCCTAAATAGGATTGAATATAATGGGCTTTTCCATCGATATCACCATAATAAGCATTATTATACCATACGGTCGCATAAAATCTCGGGTCTCTATTGCGGTATGGATTTGCTTCATCGTAACCTGAAGAAACATTAATTATTGGGAATAAATGATCATCATCGTAATAACCTGTAATAGCAGGAATACCATTCGCCATATCGTAAGCGTCTACCAATTCTTGAGAAGGGCTGACTCCCGCTTTATCCCCTCCTATGGAAGGTATGGCATGCATTCTAAACATTAAATGACTAAATTCATGAGCCTGATAAGTTTTTATTTCGAATATGGTTTCTTTATCGGCAGGGTTAGCGCTTAAGTCGGTACGTCCAATGAAATAAGATTCATAATCATCAAATAATTCATAATTATTGCTTGTTAACACATCTAAAGAGGCCTTACTTGCTTCAGCAGCAGTAGCCCATAGCGATGCATCTCCAGATTTATTGTGCAAAGGACTTGCTCCAAATAATAAGGCCTGCGATCGAATAGCATGTGCTACAGCTTTTGAAAATCGTCCTCGTTCTGGTTCAGTAGTAATTCTCAATGGTAAGGCTTGTTCGGCAATAGCTTCATCACAGTTTTGCTTGATAAAAGCAACACATTCCTGAAAAGTATTCCTTTCTAAATCTTCAAACTTATAATCGCTGGTAAATTCCTTATCTACCACCGGCATTTCGCCAAACATTTTAATAAGCTCCAAATAAAAGAAAGCTCTTAATACTTTTACCTCGGCAATTATTCGAGCCTTGGTTTGCAAATTATTAAATGGCGTGTTACCTATATACGACAAGAACACATTACATTGACGAATACCCGCCCAGTTTTTTCTATAATAATTTCCATTGGAGGTAGCATCGCTTGTTCCTGTTGAAAATTGAATGTCCAATGGGTTCCAATTGGGTCTCAACTCCCCATTGTACCATCTGGAAGGTGCCCTACCCATATCGGAAGGAAAATCATTATCATGGGCTTCATCTGAAAATCCGGCTAACATCGTATAATAATTATAGGCTGTCCCGTAAGGATTGATGTTCATGTAAATCGTATTCACATATTCTGAGGCCATTAATTCATCTGAAAAGACTTCTTCCAAGGTAAGTCTTCCATCTGGCATAATATCCAGAGGATCATTTTTGCAAGATTGATTGATGAAGGCGATTAGTATAGCGATTATTGTTATATATTTTTTCATGATCTGTAAATGCTAGAAAATTAAAAAGTGACGTTTACCCCTCCATTAAATACACGATAAACCGGATAACTTAAGGAGTTATTAATTTCTGGATCAAAATCTTTTGTTTTCATCCAATCCCAAGTGTGTAGATTCATTCCATTAACATAAAACCTCACTTCTTTTGCACCGATTATCTTAGCCAAATTAACTGGCATTCTATAGCCTAGCTCTACATTTTTAAGCCTGATGAAACTGCGATCTTCTAAGAAAAAAGAATTGAATTCTCGCTCACTCACTGAACTTCCCAAGCTTAATCTTGGGTATAATATTTCCTCTCCGCTAGCGGCGCGTTCTTCCGTCCATGATTGTAAATGTCTTTCTCTAAAATCTAAAAATCCGAATGTTCCATACCCTGATAAAGGTTGAGTTACATTAAACATCCCTTGGAATAAAAAGGATAAATCAAAAGTTTTATAATTCACATTAAAAGCACCTCCAAAAGTATATTCAGGTATTCCAGAATATCCGAGGGGAACTAAATCCCGTTCATCAATGATTTGATCATTATTGGCATCAACATATTTAAAATCTCCTGGTCTAACGGTATAGCCTACATAATTTAATCCTTCTGCTTCTATTTCTTCATAACTGCTATAGAAACCATCTCGTAATTGATAACCGAATACCTGTCCAATCCGGTATCCAGTTTGTCTATTGCGATAGGTAAAATCCTCAGGCAATTCTAACTCATCGGAGAAAACAACTTTGTTTCTTGAGAAATTCCAATTTAACTTAGATAATATGGACCAATCCTCATTTAGTCTTTTGCTATAGTTTAATTCCAATTCGTAACCTAAATTTTCTACGATTCCCATGTTGACAGGACTCATTCGAGAGGATTCAACTCCATATACCATAGGAATGGTTTGTCGATTGATTAAGATATTGTCTCTTCGCTCATGAAAAACATCTACCACAAGATTAATATCTCTCAAGAGTCCTAACTCTAAACCAAAATTTGTCTTTTTAGCAACTTCCCATTGGATGTTTTGATTTCCCAAATAACTTTCAGAAATTAAACCTCCACGACCTAAGGATCCGCTATAGCCCCCTGAAATCTGTCGTTGTATATCGTCCAAGTATAAGAACCGACGACCTCCAAGGCGATCACTTCCTACCCGCCCATAGGTAGCTCTTAATTTCAACAAACTGATTACGGAATGATCGGCTAAAAATTCTTCATTGGAAATAACCCATCCTCCAGATACTGTCGGAAAAAAGCCATACCGCTTTCCTTTAGCAAATTGTTCTGACCCGTTGTATCCGGCATTAAATTCTGCAAAATATTTATTGTCATAACCATAAATACCTCGCAATGCGATACCTCTTAAGTTATAGGGTAAGCGATCGTTTGGCATCACACGCATCTCTTGTTGCGCCATTAACATCCCAGTAACGGAATGCTTTTCCTTAAAGGTTCTATTGTAATCTGCTGAAATTTGAAAATTAAAAAACGATTGGAAATTGGATCCACTTCCAATACTTAAAGGGGTATTTTCAGATTCTAAGAACATCCTTTTATACTCAATACTATCCATTCCTATATGATTGGAGGTATTTGGATCGATCACTTGCATCCAGCGTTGATAATCTTTGGAGGCTGTCAAATTATAGATCGTTCTGGTATCGAAAGAAGCCATAAATTTCGCGGATAATCCTTCTGTCACTTGTTTCAAATCTTGTTTCAAACCCCAGGAAGCAGTGATATTGTTTCTTGTTTCTTGGCGATAACCAGATCGATTGATTAATGCCCATGGAGAGACATTATAATTCCCAGGTCCGATTAACACTTCCCCATCAGGGCTTAATGGCCCCGGTAATACCGGTGGAAAATAACTATACGTTCTTCTAAAAATCTCGTCGGTATTGGCATTCGGTGAATTAACTTGTTCAAAGTATCCTGCTGCATTTAAAAATGTACTTAAAGATCCTGACTTGGTTAATTTTGCATCTATATTGGATCTAAAATTATATCTTTTTAAATAGCCTGAAGGATCGTATTCTTTCACGTCTGGATTAATTTTCCATTGTCCTCCTTGATTCAAATAACCAACATTCACAAAATACTGCACAAAGTCTCCTCCACCATTTATATTTAAGTTATACCTCACTTGACTGACATAATCATTGAACAATAATTCTTGCCAATTTGTATTCGGATAGGCTTGTGGATAATCTTGAAACTTAAAACGATCTAATGCATATTCGGAATAAGGAGGTTGATTCACAGGATCGTTTGGATCTACATTTGGATTATCATTACCCCAGGCTTCATTTCTCAACCTCGCCCAATCATAAGAGTTCAATACCGTAGGGCTTCTTGTGAAACCTTGATAACCTTGCTCATAGGTTAATCCAATAGCAGGTTGTCCGCTCTCCCCTCTCTTAGTCGTGACTAAGATGACCCCATTTGCACCACGTACACCAAATAAAGCGGTAGAAGATGCGTCCTTCAAAATGGTAACACTCTCTACTTCGTTTGGATCAATATAGGTCATTTCACGTTCTACTCCATCCACCAAGATAATGGGAGCTGTGGCATTTAATGTCCCCATACCTCTCAAAAACAACGCGGTATAATCACGTCCTGGCTCACCACTACGCTGCAAGGTAGTTAAACCTGGTAAACGACCAGCTAAGGTAACTGCTAAATTGGCGGCAGGACTCTGCTTAATTTCTTTCGTTTGGATTGATGCTATAGCCCCCGTTACAGAAATCTTCTTTTGTTTACCATAAGCTACAACAACTACTTCTTCTACACTTGCGGTGTTATCCAATAACACGACTTGTAATTGGTTTACACCTGCCTCTACTTGGATCAATTGAGAACTAAATCCAACTCGTTTAAATTCTAAAGTTTCTCCTTGGGACGCCACAATTTCAAATCTTCCATCTTCATCTGAAACGGTTCCACGATCTGTTCCTCGAACCAATACGGTAACTGCATTTAATGCATTACCCAAGCTGTCTTGAATCACACCTTTAATCGTTTGCTGATAAAGTTGGTTCACCTGAGGAACTTTTTCAACAGTCGATTGATTTGGAACTTCTCGTTTCTTAATCACAACCACATTATCTTGAATCTCATAAGAAATGGATTGTCCTTTAAATAATAAGTTAAGGGCATTCGTTAGATCCGCTTCTTTTACATCAATAGAAACCGGGTTTAATTGGACGTCTCGCAAATTATAAAAAAAGCTCACGCCGCTCTGCTTCTCAATTTTCTTGAGCACGGATTTCAAGGGCGCATTTTTTTCTTTAAGGCTAACTTTTTGCCCAAAAACATGTGCAGAAAGCTGAAAACTAAAAAAAGTTATAATAATGAGTGTAAGCTTCATTCGCATAAATAATTGTTTGTTAAATAGCGGCAACAAGCATTTTAATGGCATTAAATGCATACTTTTGTATGGTTTAAGTTTAATAATCAATAGTTTCTATCCTCTGTAATTAGAATAAATTGGTTTACTTTAATCAGGCTGGGGATGTTGCAACCATTTCCAGCTTTATTTTAAACCAATTGTTTTTTTTGGGTTAATGGTCTATCATGTTTTCATTGGTTTGGTTACGTTTTATGGTTAATGTTTTATTATCGATCAATTGAAAACTTACCCCTGCAAGTTTTAAAATATTCAAAGCCTTATCTAAAGTCACCTGCTTTGGAATCCTACCATTAAATAAATCGTCCGATTGTGAAATTTCATACGCTACATCGATATCATACCATCGTTTAAATTCATTAATGACTTGATAGATATCTGCATCCACGAAATAAAAATAGCCATCCTTCCATGCTGAAAACTCTTCAGGGTCTACATTCTTCTTCGTAATCTGACCTTTATATAAAATGGATTGCCCCCCTTTATGAAGGATTACTTTCTCTAAAATTTCATCTTTGGCATCTATAGATTTTACAGCCACCGCTCCTTGTGACACAGTAGTGGTAGTTTCTTGTGCACTACCATAGGATTTAACATTAAAAGCCGTCCCTAAAACCTCAATCTTTTGATTTTTGATGGTTACTTCGAATGGAATTAACACTCCATTGATCGTTTTTTTGTTTACTTCAAAAAATGCTTCACCAGAGATTAATTCTACTTTTCTGGTATTGTTAGTAAATGTTGATGGAAATCGTATGGACGTTTCCGCATTTAACCAAACAACCGTTCCGTCTTCCAGTTGTAGTTTATATTCTCCCCCTCTTGGTGTCGTTATGATAGCGTATGCATTCTTATTTGGCACTACTGCTGATTGATCAGATATGGTAGTTCCATCTAAATAGACAATGCTATCTCCAATACTAATACCGCTTTTGGAAGAACTCAACTGGATTTCTTGTCCACCCTCTAAGAATAATGTGGCTTTCGTACTCCCTGGTTTGATGGCACTTAATTCGTTATGGAAAGCCACTTTCAAAGGTTGAGTTGTATTTTTATAATAAATTGAAATACTTAATAGGAGCAGGATGCTTGCAGCAACACCTGCATATAGGTAGGTTTTGAATTTCTTAACTTTTTCTTTTTTGCTGTTCGCTAATCTTTTATTAATTTTTTCAAATATGCTAGCCTTTAATTCAGCTTCATTTTTTGCATAAGATATATCAATTTCCAGTTCATCCTCAGGCATATCATTATACCAGGCTAAAAATTCTTCTTTTTCAGCCTCAGTAATATCACCTGACTTCCATTTGGATGCTAAATATTGATAACGATAAAAATTGATCATATAAAGGTCTATACACTAAAGTCCCTTATAGAGGACAAATCCCCTATCGTATATTAAAAAAAAATAAAATGTGGTATCATAACAGGGTTACCATGTAACTGGCTAATTTGGCTCGCAATATTTTATAGGCTTTTCCTAATTGATTTTCAACCGTTTTCTCAGATATTTCTAAGGTAGCTGCAATTTCCTTTTGACTCTTGCCTTCTTCTTTGCTTAACCTAAAAACCAATTGACATCGTTCTGGCAACGACAAGACATTTCTTTCTATTTCTTCCCGAAGTTCATCAAATTCAATAGTCTTCGTGGTGGTATGTTCAATAAAACTATCTGAAAGCAAGGAATTTAAATAATTGATTTCATGAAACTGTTTATCCAAGCATTTAATTATTCGGTATTTTACAGAAGCCGCCAAATAGCTTTTCAATGAATTTCTTAACACCAAACTATCACGGCGATTCCAAAGAGAAACAAAGATATCCTGAACAATCTCCTCTCCATCTTCTATACTACCTAATTTATGAGAGGCCAAATACAATAAAGATTTCCAATAACGGGTATAAATTTCTTCAAAGGCAAGACTATTCCCCTGAATCATTAGATATACTAATTCCGAATCTAATTTATCGGTAAATGATCTCATGATATGGATGATTTATAATTGGGTTTTCTACTCTTGTACCCACAAAAGTATAGCATATAATTCGTCAACTATCCTGTACTTACATGCCTCAACAATTTACGACCACAACATAATCAATAACTTACAGAAATTGAATTTTTACCTATATTATTGTAACTTTGATAAATATTAAATAATTTACCTAATAAAAGAGAGGCTTTTAGATCATTCAACTATTACAACCAAAATGTTAATATATTAACACCCTACTTTTTATTGAATTAATTAATGATCATTAATAAAATGAATAAAATTATTCCATAAATCTGATGGATGAAAAGAACAGTGCATATAGAGATTTATTATTAGACGTTTCATCTGGTAATGAAAGGGCATTTGCCTTGCTATATGATTTATTTGCCACTGATCTCTCTAAACATATACTCTCTAAAGTTGGTGATTTTGAAACATCGGAGGACATTCTTCATGATTTATTTCTTTCCCTATGGAAAAATCGCTCAAAACTTCATGAAATACAATCGCTCCCAGCATACCTCTATTCTTCATGCAGATACCTCATTTTAGCTCATTATAGAAATAAAGAAAAAATCAATATCAGTTCGTTAGACATTGATAATTTAGATGTATTGAACGAAGATATTCCACTTGAAGAACGATTACATTATAGGTACATCGTAGATTTAGTAAATCAAGAAATTGAAAATCTTCCCGATAAGTGCAAAGAAATATTCAAACTGAGTAGAATAGACTATTTGAGTAATAAAGATATTGCTCAACGTTTAGCCATCTCCGAATCTACAGTGGAGAAACATATTAACAAAGCAATCAAGAGATTAAGGATGGTTAGTAAAAACTTAACAATTTTTTTATAATTTTTTAAAAACTGAGTAGAAGCTAGTCTTGAAAACACACACTTGTATTATAACGGACATACTAAAAATGCCCCTATGATACATAAACACCAATTAATACAACTGATTACTAAATTTCTCCGTACGGAAGAAAATGCGCTCGAAAGGGAAGAGCTTATTAATTGGTATGATCAGCAATCTACTCAAGACCAACATTTGACAGAACATGCTTCGATTTTAGAAAAAAGTGCTAAATCTAGACTGTTAAACTCTATACATCGCTCGAAAAGAACTAAAATTAAGATGCTAAGAATTCGATATGCTGCAGCAGCATCGGTGCTCATCTTAGGTATTGCTTCCTGGTTATTTTTTCTATCCAATAAAGATCAAATCAAGTTAGCTACTGAAAACGAATTGGCAAATGTGCAACCAGCTCAGGAAAGGGCAATCATAACACTTGAAAATGGTCAAGAAATCGAATTGGATAAATTAAAAATCAATGAAACTATCCAAATAGGCAATATCATTATCAGTAAAGATGAACAGGGCAAAGTAAGCTATCATGATGCCGATAGTAAAAAAGAAAGCATTCAATTAAACACCTTACATGTTCCTAAAGCATCTATTTACAGTCTGGTGCTGACGGACGGTACTAAGGTTACTCTAAATGCGGGATCAAAATTAATTTATCCAAGTAGTTTTACTGATGGAGACCGTAAGGTTTTTCTGGAAGGTGAAGGCTATTTTGAAGTAAGCAAAACAGAGGACAGAAGTCGTTTTATCGTAAGTACTGCAAAACAACAGGTAACCGTATTAGGCACAAAGTTTAATATGAAGGCATACCCTGAAGAATTAAAAAATCAAACTGCATTGGCGGAAGGAATAGTTTCTGTAAGTAACTTGACTATTGCAGAAACGCCTAAAATATTAAAACCTAATCAGCAAGCAACGAACGTTAAATCGTCTCCTTTAACAACAGAAACCATTGAAATTGAAAATGTGATTGGATGGACGAAAGGGCAGTTTTGTTTTGATGGAAAAAACACCACTTCCGTTTTCGAAGAAATTGCAAGATGGTATGATGTGGATATCGATTATAGCAATTATCAAAGTAATTCTGCGCAATACAAAGGAAAAATACCTAGAAACTTATCCCTAGATAAATTAATCAAGCTTTTGAATTTCGCGGAAATAAAAACTCAAGCAAGTCTAACAAATAATAAACGAATTAAATTACAATTAAACTAACCTAAAAAAATGATTATGATATATACCTCTACTAACAGTTCTTGATCGAGATAAAGATGATGCCATAAAAAAACGGATCCTGTTGGCGCAGAATCCGTCTATAACATTAGGCTGCCTTATTAAGAAAAACCATTTAATTAATTATTTCAACCCAACATTCTAAAATTAATGATTTTTAAATTAAATCCGTTCAATAAGAAGGGTAAATTTTACGCATTCTACCAAAGCAGTTTTAGGAAAAACATCCTCAAATCAGACGAGACAGAATTTCATAAAATAAAAACCCATGAATATTTATCGCAAATATTGATGAAAATAAACGCATTCGCTTTATTCATAGCTATTTTGATTTCTCAGGTTAATGCGAACTCGTTTGCACAACAAATTACACTGAGTAGAAAAAAAGCTTCCCTAACTTCTATCTTACAAGATTTGGAGCAACAAAGTGGGTATACCTTCTTTTTCAAGAAGAATGATGTGGAATCAATCAACAACATCAATGCCCAATTTAAAAGCACACCCTTAAATGTCGCTCTTACTCAATTACTTAATCCCAAAAACTTAACCTTTGAATTCTTCGAAAAAACGGTTGTTATTAAGAAAAAGGAAGACAGAGGCATCAGCACAAACACCATAAACATTGATAAGAATTGGAATGCTGATGCGTCAAATGTTCAACAAACAATTAAAGGAAAAGTAATTGATGAAGATGGCAATCCAGTATCTGGAGCTACCATTCGTCAGAAAAGTGAAAAAAATAATGCTGTGGTGAGTAACAAAGACGGGGAATTTGTATTGCCTATAACCGCATTAAATGAAACATTTACCATCAGTTTTATTGGTTTTGAAAATTTAGAGTTTAAAGCTTCTTTATCTAATTCTACCATTAACCATACTATTAAGAAAATAAATAAGGAAATGGATGAAGTGGTGGTCACCGGTATGATGAACTTTAGAAAAGGTTCCTTTTCAGGTGCTACCGCATCATTTAACAGAGAAGAACTAAAACAGGTTGCTAATACCAATGTAATCCAAGCAATCAAATCCTTGGATCCTTCATTCTTGGTTATGGAAAACAACTTGTCTGGAGCTAATCCTAATGTACTACCTAATATTGAATTAAGGGGACAAACGAGTATTAGCAGTGATAACTTAAGAGATGAGTTTACTGATGATCCCAATCAACCTTTATTCATTTTAGATGGTTTCCAAAGTTCTCTTAGAGCTATCTTGGATCTGGATATGAACCGCATCGAAAGTATTAACATTCTTAAAGATGCTAGCTCTACTGCTATTTACGGGTCAAGAGCATCCAATGGGGTTATTGTTGTTGAAACCATCAAACCTAAAGAAGGTGAACTTCGATTAAACTATACGACGGATTTAAACTTAGAAATTGCTGATTTAGGCAGCTACAACATGATGAATGCTGCTGAAAAATTGGAGTTTGAAAGGTTGTCTGGAGTTTATACGGCACATCCTGCATATCCTGAAGCTCAGCAAACATATTACGACCCATTATACAACCAAAGATTAGAACGTGTATTAAGTGGAGTTAATACCTATTGGTTAAAAACACCTATTCAAACTGGATTTGCTAATCGTCACTCTTTATATGTTGAGGGGGGGAATGAAAATTTCATTTTTAATGTTGGCGGAAACTATAAGAACAATAATGCTGTCATGAAAAATTCTGGCAGAAAAGAATGGGGTGGTCGACTAAATCTAGTTTATAGAAAAAATAAACTAAGTGCTAACAACAACTTAACTATTCAAGGAAATACAGAAAATGAATCAAATTTTGGATCATTTTCTACTTGGGTAAATCTTAATCCATACTATTCAAACTTAGAACCAAATAATCCACTGTTAGACAAGTATACTGATATGACTTACTTCATTGAATACATTGTCTATAACCCATTATACAACAGCTCACTGACTCATCTAAACAACAAAAAAGGATGGGGTATTACGAATAATTTCCAGCTTAACTATGATTTTAATTCAAATTGGAAATTGCAAACATCTTTACAGATAAATAAAAACACAAACAATTACAGTAATTTCATTTCACCTCTAAACACACAATTCTTTGATAAACCATTATTGGAAAGTGGGAAATATACTTCACGAAAACTAGAAGGACTTTCTTATACAGCCAATGCCATGCTATCTTATGCCATTACATTGAACAAGCATAGTATAAATGCCAATGGGCGTGTTGAATTTTCAGAAAACAACAACAACAGTTTAGGATTTGTAGCATTAGGATTTCCACTAACAAGTAATGGTAACCCTGCTTTTGCCTATGGTTACGAAAAGGACGGATCTCCCTCGGCAAATAAATCCATCAGTAGAAGAAATTCTTTTATTGGAACAATGACCTATAGTTACAATCAACGATACAATACAGATTTATCATTTAACTACGATGGTTCGACCTCTTTTGGTAGGCAAAATGTTTATTCTCCATTTTATTCTATAGGTGGTAGTTGGAACATTCATAATGAACATTTTCTAAAAGGAAATCCAATAGTTAATCAATTAAAATTAAGAGCTAATATTGGTGTTACTGGAAATCAGAATTTTAGCAGTACAACTTCTATATCTACCTATCAATACGAAAATCTATTTAATTATTTTGGACAAGGTGTAACGTTGGCAACATTTGCTAACGAAAATTTAAGATGGCAAAAAACCAAACATATTAGTACTGGTATTGATGCAAGTTTCTTTAACAATAAATTCTCTATTACCTTAAATGCCTATTCCAAATTTACACATGACTTAGCCGTGGCTGTAGACCTTCCTGCATCAACAGGTTTAAGTGGATATCCTTTCAACGCAGGTGATTTAGAAGTTAAAGGGGTTGAGTTAATGACAAAATATACAATTTTATCAAAACCTGAAGATAGGCTATTTTGGAATATTGGTCTTACAGGTGCTCGTAGCCAACAAACTTATAAAAACTTCAATAGTATCCTAGCTGGTTTAAACAATTCCCTACAAGAATCGCAATCATTAATTAGATATACTGATGGTTATGGTCCAAATGATTTGTGGGCGGTACAATCACTTGGAATTGATCCTGCAACAGGTAGAGAAATTTATTTGAAGAAAGATGGTACAAAAACATTTGATTATGATGCTCAAGATATCGTATCCGTAGGTAATAAGAACCCATTAATTCAAGGGGTATTTAATACCAACTTTACTTATAAAGGTTTCAACTTTGGAGCATATATGAGATACATTTGGAATCAGGATGTAATGAATACTGCTTTATTCCAAAAAGTTGAAAATATTGGATTGAAAGATATCATTGAAAACAATCAAGATAAAAGAGCTTTATACGATCGATGGAAAAATCCTGGCGATATTTCACAATTCAGATCTATAAGTTTAACTGGAGTAACGCAACCATCTTCTCGGTTTATTCAACAAGAAAATAGCTTTACCATTGAATCACTTTCCTTTGGATATGATTTCAGGGATGCTAACTGGTTGAAAAAATCAAGATTAACAAATTTAAGAATCACAGGATTAACGAATGAAATTTTAAGATGGTCGACAGTTCGAAGGGAACGAGGTATTGATTATCCATATGCAAGGATGTATTCGCTAACAATCAACGCAAGTTTTTAATCCATTAAGACATTCAAAAAATGAAAATAACAAAATTTATACTTTTAATTAGCCTTGTTCTTTCTTTTTCATCTTGTAAAAAATGGCTTGATGTACAACCGGAAGATAAATTTACAAAAGATCAAGTATATAAGACTGAAGCAGGGGTTAATGAGGTCCTTAACGGCATTTATCTTAAAATGGGAATAGATGGATTATATGGAAATCACCTTACATTAACTTCTATGGAAATCCTTGCTCAACGATATTTAATTAGAAGCGAGGGAACTCTATACAAAAATTTGAGTACCTATAAGTTTGAAGAAAATAATGTAAAGAATTTATTTGAAAATTATTGGGTCAATATGTACGCTATCATCGCAAACATCAATGACTTTGTTAAAACTCTTCCAACAGTAGAAAATGGCATGTCTGCTGAAAAGAAAAATTACCTAATTGGCCAAGCAATAGGGTTAAGAGCATTTTTACATTTTGATCTATTAAGAATATTTGGTCCAATCTATTCAGAAGAGAATAAATCTTTAGACGCAATACCTTATGTCACTGAATTAACAACGGCTATACGTCCATTTTTAAATTCAGAGGAAGTTATCGCATTAATTTTAGCTGATATTGAAAAATCAAATGAATTATTACAAAATGATGGTGTAAGGGACGAAAATCCAATAAGTGCACTAAACAATAATAGATTCAATTATTTTGCAGTAAAAGCACTTCAAGCTAGGGTTTATTTATGGGCTGGAAACAGAGAAAACGCATTATTATCTGCTCAAGAAGTGATTGATGCACAAGATTTATTCCCTTGGGTTACTCACCAAGCGATCACCTCCAATGGTAGCAATCCAGATCGCAAATTCTTTACTGAGGTTCTATTTGCTGTATTCAATAAGGAATTATATAATATCCAAAGAAATTCTTTTGACCCAAATCTTTTGGAAAGTAGTTTACTTGCAACAGGTTCAGGAAACATCGTAAACCAAATTTATGAAAACTTAGAATCTGACTATCGCTTTTCCTATTCTTGGCCATATGCTGCTACAGGAGTTGGTTATAGGACTTTTGTAAAATATCAAGACCTAACAGATATCGAAATTACATCCAGATATATGGTTCCATTAATTCGTATGTCAGAAATGTATTATATAGCTGCGGAATCTACAAACGATGAAACGCAAGCTTTATCATACCTGAATACCGTAAGACAACATCGCAATATATTAGGCGATCTTACGGATCCAGCACAATTCAGGAATGAATTAACCAAAGAATATTTAAAAGAGTTTTATGGCGAAGGTCAAATTTGGTTTTATTATAAAAGAAATGCTATGACTTCCATATTCAGTGTCAATACAAGCGATTTAAAACTTACAATTCCTTTAAATAATTACCAACCTGGTATTCCTGACGTAGAATTAAATGGCAGATAAACTTTAAAAAATGAAAAAATTACTATTATATATTGGATTAGCATTTATAGGTTTAAATTTTTCTTCTTGTAAAGAGGATCAACTAATTACCTACGATCAATCTTCAGGTGGTGAAAACATCTATTTCACTCAAAAATTCTATGATGTTTACAAAACAGAATTCTATAAAGCGGTATCATTAGGTTTAGTCTCAAAATCAAAAACGGATTCGATTATTACCATTCCTGTAAGTACTTCTGGTATAGCAGTGGATTTTGATAGACCTATAGCTGTGAAATTCGCAGATACTTCTTCGATGGTTTTGGGAGAGCATTTTGATTTTGTAAGACCTCCAATGATCAGAGCTAATAGAACAATTGATTCAATTACGTTGATTTTACATAGAAAAACAGAATTGGAGTCTAAACGAGTCTATTTAAACTTGTTATTAGAAAAAAACGAATATTTTGACACCAACATTCCTTATAAAAAGAATGGCTCCAACATCTATGATCTCCTGTCATACAAAATCTATTTTGATGATATGTTTCCAGTTTCCTTTTTATGGACAACGTTTGTAGGGAAAAATTTGATTATGCTCTATTTTGGAGATTATTCTAGGAAAAAGGTAGAACTAATGTTAGAAGTATTGCAGATTAATCCATCATTCTTCTTTGATGTGAATTCTAAACCTTCAGCCTCGTCAATTACAGCTTATGCTTCTTTTATGAAGTACTGGTTAAATAAAGAAAAATCAGCAGGACGAATCTATCTTGATGAGAACGATCAAGAAATTAAAATGGGTAATTCTGCACAATAATACTCTTATGAAAAAATTAAATATATTATACATCCTTTTTTTGATTATAACTGTCAGTAGCTGTAACAAAGATCTTGGCAATTATAATTACGTTGAAATAGACTCTTTATTAGTATCAGACATACCTGATACTATTGAGATAGCATTAGGCCAACCGATGGTTATCAACCCGACTATTTCCTCCAAAATGAATGATATCAAGGAAGAAAATCTAATTTTTGAATGGATTGCATATAACCCATCAATAGGCGATGCTACAAAAAGCAAGGTTATTCTAGGTAAAGAAAAGAATTTAAATGATATTCCCCCGCTCCTTGTTGGAACCTATAAAGCTTATTTCAAAATAAGCGATAAATCAACTGGAAGAATCTGGACTTATCCATACATCTTTTCTATAGAAGGTGCATTCGGAAAGTGGGGTTGGGTAGTCATGTCAGAAAAGAATAACAATACCCATTTAGATTATTACCAAGACGATCTAGAAAATTTCAACACCTATCCAATAATTTATAGAGATGTCAATTTATTAACCACTAACGCAGCTGATGATTCGCAATTAATTTTAGATGGTGAACCAATGTCTATGGAAATATTTTCCAATCAAGACGGAACCTATAGAACAGCTAAAAGCTACCTGTACTTAAATACAAGTACCAATACTTATAAAATAAATTTAACAGACGGTTTTCTCTACAATACTTTATTATACAATTTTAAGTTTGAAACCGCAACTGGTCAACCTGCAAAAGCGGATTATATCTTTCCTGGAATGCAGAATGTGGTCATGACGCTATCAAACGGGAATTTATACAGTTATTATTATAATCTTTCCAAAGTATACAATATTCCTTTGAATGCTAAAGATGACGGCAACTTATACAAGGTTTCCAAATACATTGCAAACCCTATGGGAAATTCAAGCGCCAATATTTTGTTTTTCGATGAAGATAACAAAAGGTTTATGAGAGCAAACATAAGCTCAGTTAGAGCTAATCCAGTAACTCTATCAGACAATACCTTCAATACAGCTGATACTAAAATGGATTTAGTATGGATGGATCATACCTTAGCTTTGAATGGACAAGCTGTGGCAATCATGAAAAAAGAAAATAGTTATTTCTTGATCAGGTTTAATTTCAATAGTGCAGGAACACTTGCTTTAAATTCGGTAACTGATGTTACAAATTCTTTGACGGATATTAAGACGGCTAGCCATTTTACGCTTGATCAAAAATATGGTTACTTATTTTATACAGCTAATGATAAACTTTACCAATATGACATGGATGCTAAGGTTATCAAAACTGCAAAAAGCTTAAATGGTAGAAAAGTATCTATGTTAAAATATGAGCGATTGGTATCCTTAGTTACCTCTGGAGTTGGATTTAACAGATTCATTGATAGAATGGGACCTATTGGTTATAGCGTCATCGTAGGCACCTACGATGAAAACAACCCTAATACTTCTGGCAAAGTAGAATTTTGGATGGTCAATCCATTAATGGGAGACCTTAGTCAAGCTTTACCGACATTCGAAGGTTTAGGAAAAGTTATTGATTTACAATACACGGATAGATCTTAATAACAACATAGAACCTCGAAACAGTACAAACAATAAATATCCTATCTAATGAAAAGCATGCCCTAAAAGGATTGCATGTTAAACCCAAAGCTCTGTATGGGGAAATTAAAATTTCCCCACAGAACCTTAATCTAATTAGTTAGCACATTTTAATTAAAAAATCACATTTCACACCCCATGAACAAAACATATATAAAATCACTGTTTCTGTTGGTTCTATTTGTTATTCCATCTATACATTTAATTGCTCAAGATCTTTCCAAAATTTTGGAAAGATCTTTTTTATCCAAAAATAAAGAAGAATTAAGACCCTACTTATCTGCCGAATTTGCAATTGCCGGACAGACACATCAGTCTGCAATCAATTCACTGGATCAGCTTCTCCAACGATATCCCATCAAAACTATTGAGGAATTAAAACAATCAAATCCTCTAAAGACAAATCATCGTCTATTTCAATTTGAACTTACTAACGGATCAAAAGATAGCAGTATCGTACAATTGGATCTTGAAGGAAAAATCAAATACATTCATCTTTTCGACAAACTATTTGGTATGAATAGGACGGAAAAAGCTACTCAAGTTGCCAAAATACCATTTGAAAATAAAAATGGATCCATCATACTAAAAGTCCGCATAAATGAATATTCCAAAGAACTCAACTTACTATTTGACACAGGTGCAGATGGAATGGCTGTTCAGCAAGACCTAGCTGAATTAATCGATTTGAAGGTAACTCGTCAGAACAATGCTTCCGTGGTAGGAGGAAATCAACAGATTAAAGTATCCGATAACAATCAAGTCAAATTAAATGACTTGACATTAAACAATATGTCCATCGCCATCTTCCCTAAACACGATAAAGATGGTACGGATGGAATCATTGGTAACACCTTATTTCGAAGATACATTACTGAAATAGACTTCGATAATAACTTCATCACCTTATATAATTTTGGAGAATTCCAATATCCTGAACAAGCACATGTTTTCAAAAGTTCTTTTCCAACTGGTGTCATGGAAATTCCAGCAAATCTTTCTATTGTAAATGGAAAGATAGCCAGTGGAAATTTCATTTTTGATTCCGGAGCAAATTACAACCTCATCTGTTTTAGAACATTCGTACTAAAACATAAACTATTGGTAAGCGGATTTAAATCACTCATTCAAAGTAATACGGTCAGTCTAGGAATAGCCACTCCCACATTTACAGGTACAGCAGATTATTTTCAAATGGCAACATTAGCAGAAAATAAAACAATTCCCGTAACCTTAATGGGAGCAACTCAACAAGCAAACAATTGGGATCCTCAGGCTGATGGATCAATTGGAATACGAACCATTAGCAGGTATCATATCATCATCAATTTAGCTCAGCATGAGGTAGCTATGACTGCAAATAAATTGAGCAAAATGCCTCAAGACTTTATTTGTAAAAATAACATCTTCGGATGGAACAATCAAGGTCAATTAATTTGTTTACAAAGCATGCCCGCAAACAAGGATACGCTGCAAAATAAACAGATCAACTCAATAGATGGTATTCCTGCAGACCAGTTATCCAAAAAACCGAAACTAATAGAAAAAATAAAACAAAAAGCCTTAACGAAAACGATTTCAATCGTCTTCGATGATGGCACAAAATCTAGCATATAGTATAAACTTAATATATCATGAACAAAATCGTAACATTAATTACCTTGTTGTGTATCAGCTTAGCGGCCCTAGCACAACCGAGTAATATCACAGGGACAACGACTGTTAAACAAATTAAGAAAGTATCTTTATACAAAACGTTAAATGGACGTCTTGTTGAAGTAGCAACCTCTATTCCAGATCAAAATGGAAGATTTGCTTTCCGATTCACACCAGAATATGAAGGCTTTTATTGTATTGGTTATGGCCCAGGCTATTACTCAACAACAACACACAAATTCTATTTTAAAGGTAAAGAGGAGTTAGAGATCAAATTGAATGCAGACAGTTATGAGTTAATCAAAACCAATAGTAAAGCAATCAAAGCATTGAATGAATGGGATCAAGCTTTAAAAGAAATAGCTAACCAATCCATGACCTTGGCAGGAAGCAGTACCTATGTCGATTTTTTTCCATTAATTGAAAATTTCCAAAACACCTTAACATCTTTTAAAAAGAATCCAAAAACAGGAAATAAAATATTCGATGCCTGGTTTCCAACCATAATAGATAATGATTTCGCGTATTGCGCTATTAATTTTTTGTATATGCCGCATCCAGCTCATCCAAGTAAAGATGAAATGTCTGCTTACTACCAAACCTTCAATTCTGAAAATTATCTTAAAGAAGATTTGCTAAAGTTTCCTTATGGAGACCGTTTTTTAGGCAACTTAGTATTACACAAATCCAGTGGTAAAAAAATTCCTTCCAGAGATGTTTTAATTGAAAGTATCCCTGTAGATGTCTTGAAAGGTCAATACGCTTTAAATTCCATAGAAAGAGCAACAAATATTACTGATTTCAACAACTTAGTAAACCAATATGGCAAATTCTTTACCCTTCCAGAGCAAAAGCAACGTCTAGAAGTCATGGAAATAAAGTTAGCCGACACCAAAGCAGGTGTACCTGCCGTAAACTTTACATTCTCAGACATTGATGCAAAGCAAGTAAAACTAGCAGATTTTAAAGGTAAACTAGTGCTTATCGATATGTGGGCTACCTGGTGTGGACCTTGTCGTGGCGAAGAACCGTTTTGGGAAAAATTAAACGAAGAATACAAAGGTAAAGCAATCGCTTTTGTTGGCGTATCTACCGATCAAGATAAAAGCAAATGGGAAACCTATATCAAAGAAAAAGCGTTAAAAGGCGTTCAACTTCATGGAGGACCAAGTAATGCTATATCTCAAGCATATAAAATCAATGCTATCCCTAGATATCTATTGATCGATAAAAAAGGTAATTTAATTACCCCAGACAGTCCAAGACCTTCAGACCCCAAGTTAAAAGAACTTATAAATACTTGGTTATCTAAATAGTTTTGCATGTTTTGATTAATTGGCTGTATACCGCAAGGTATACAGCTTTTTTATGCTTAGCTCTGCAACCCTTAATCAGAAATTGTTTACCTTCAATAAAACAATTGATTATGCTTCTATCTGTCTGTCCCAAATTACCCATGAGAGATGTAAAAACTACCCGAGAGTTTTACATACAAAAACTAGGATTTAGGCAATTATCTCCTGATTACCCTCATTACCTGATCTTACAAAAAGACCAAATTGAAATACATTTCTTTGAATATAAAGAATTAGATTGTTCCGAAAATTATGGTCAAATCTATATCCGTTGCCAACAAATTAACACCTTATATGAGGATTTAATCCAGAATCAAATTGAAATTCATCCAAATGGTAAATTGGAAACAAAACCATGGGGAATGGTCGAATTCTCTCTATTGGATCCAGATTCCAATTTAATCACTTTCGGAGAATAGATGATAATTAAATATGATAACAAGTCATTAATAAATAAAATATACAGTATGAATGCAGAAGCTAGAGAATCGATAATCCTGAATTATATTGCTGGATATAATCAATTTGATGTTGAACAAATGGTACAAGATTTTGATTCAAACATACGATTTGAAAATGTCCAGAATAAAGTAGTTACAGACACACTTCAGGGAATTGAAGAATTTGTCCATCAAGCAAATGAAGCCAAAAACTATTTTACACAACGCACTCAGACCATCCTCAAGATCGAACATTTTGAATACAATAGCATAATCGATATTTCCTTTCAAGCTGTATTAGCAGTAGACTTTTCCGAAAATCTAAAAGCTGGAGATCGTTTAGAACTCTTGGGTCAATCCATCTTTGAATTTACTGAAGATCACAAAATCATCAAACTTATTGATATCAGTTAATTTAATTTTTTGAGAATACTATAAAAATAGAAACAATATTGCCTACGCTAAAAAGCATCAACTACAGCATTCATGAAATCTAATTCTTGATCAGACAATTGAATGTCCATAGCCTTCGCGTTCTGTATTGATTGTTGGGAATTTCTTGCACCTGCCAATGCTATAGTTATTCCAGGCCTTTCTACGGTCCAGCGTAATACCAATTGGCTCAAACTGGCACTTTTATCTGCGGCTAATGGTTTTAATCGCTCCAATAATATATTCGTTTTTTCAATAAAGTCCGACTGAAAATGCGGCAAATTCGCACGATGATCGCCTTCCTTAAATGATTGACCAGGAACTATTTTACCAGTTAACAATCCCCTCTCCAACGGACTATAGGCCAATATACTTTTTTGATGTCGAATACAATAAGGCACTGTTTCTTCTTCAATTCCGCGATTAACCATACTAAAAGGAATTTGATTGGAAATAATAGGCAATGTTCGCTCAGCCTCTTCCATTAATTTTGCAGAATAATTGCAGACGCCAACATAACGAACTTTTCCTTGCTGTACTAGCTGAGAAACCGCTTCAAAAGTTTCTGCTATAGCAGTCGTATTATCTGGCCAATGAATCTGGTATAAATCAATATAATCCGTACCTAATCGTTTCAAGCTTTGTTCACACTCATAAATGATGCTGTCTTTACCAGCATACTTATAAATTTCTATGTCCTCCCCTTGATTATTTTTACTATGAAACGCAAAATCTCCCTTTGCCAAATCCCAACGCATCCCAAATTTTGTTAAAAGCTGAATCTGGTCTCTAGGTAAATCCCTTATCGCTTCGCCTACAATTTCCTCACTCGTACCCTGCCCATATATAGGAGCTGTATCGATTGAACTAACTCCTAAATCATAGGATGCACGGATCGCCTCAACAGCATCCTTTCTATCTGTAGAACCCCACATCCATCCTCCTGCTGCCCAAGCTCCAAAAGTTATTACAGATAATTTTAAATCACTAGTTGATATGTTTCTATACTGCATAAAGGATTGTTTATTATGATTAACGTTGAAATAACAAGAACCAATATGCTTAACATGCATATTTTGAAAAGTTACTTATAAATTTAATAATTTAAATAGTCTACTCAAAATGTGAAAAAATTAGTTGATATTTAACATAACTAACTTAACAACTTAAATATGAACTCAACCAAAAACTTCAATTTAATTTGCTACCTATCCTGCTTATGCCTACTAAGCTCTTGTATTCGGTTTTCTTATTCCGAAGGAGAGACAAGTAATACCATTATTTCCGATTCAATGTATGATGTCGCCAAAAACTACTTTGTAAAAAATACTATTTCTGATGATTACAATGGAATTCATAAAATAACAGATCAAACACAATTTGACTCTTTGTTTGGTGCTGCTACAACCATGGGAGAAGACGGAAAACCAACTGAAATTCATTTTGATAAACATGTTGTCCTCGCGATCATTCAACCGGAAACAAACAAAGAAGAAAAAGATGTAAAGATAAATTTAAACTATCTAAAGAATAAAATCATTGTAAACTTTGAATTGGTTGAGGGGAAAGAACTGTCACATACCTTTAGACCTAATACCATCCTTATTTTAAATAAAAAATATAAAGATTACAGCATAGAATATCATGAAAGTAGAAAGTCTTCTTAATAACTACTGCTGCTTACCATATATTTCATTCAAGAGGCTATATAATTCTGGATGATCTTCTTGAAGCATCTTCGGTTTTTGAAAAAAATATTCTGAAACTACCGCTAGAAATTCAGCCTGATTCGTTGCGGCATAATCACGTATATCCGATTTATTCTTATGAATTTCTCGAATAGTGTCGTGCATCTCATTCAACCAAGGCTGCACCAATTCTTTAGGAATCAAGTATTCCGGAACGCCATCAATTGCTCCATCTGCCTTGTCGATAAGGTGTACAAATTCATGAATGGCTGTATTTGACGAAGAATACTTAGAAAAACCTTGAAGTAAAGCAGGCAAGGATAAAATCATCTTCCTATGCATAGCACCATCACCTACCATGCCCAGAATAGTTCTTTTCTCTTCTGAAACATCAAACTTTTCATTGAAATAATCCGGATAAATAAGCACCTCATCAAGATTCTCATAAGACCATTGATTAAAATGAAACAAAGGAATGGTCGCACTTGCAGCCACTAATATTCGATGTTCATCTGTAAGCAGGGCTCCTTTTTCCGCACTTATTTTGGTAGTAGACAAAAAATACTGAACTCGATCGATGAACGTTTTCTGATCTAACTGATTTAATTCTTTGAAAAATAAGACGCTAGACTCCAAAATTTCCCTAATCTCCAACTCAGGTAAAGCCAGATTCTTATCAATTTTTTTATTCCCAGGCATCTTTATAACCCAGATAATAATTGCTAAACCTATTGCAAATACAACAATTAACATAAATTCCCTTTAATAATAAGTTAAATATAAAATTTACTGAGTTTGTTTCACAAAGTGAATAGCAAAAATATAGGGCTATTTCTTTTCGAAACAGCCCTATAGTATGTGTTATGTTGGAAAGATATTACATCATTCCGCCCATGCCACCACCCATAGGAGGAGCACCAGCACCAGCAGGACTATCTTCAACCTCATCCGCTAATACACATTCTGTAGTCAATAACATCGACGCAACAGAAGCAGCATTTTCTAATGCTACACGTGAAACTTTAGTAGGGTCAATAACTCCAGCTGCAATTAAATTCTCATATTTATCAGTACGTGCATTGTATCCGAAATCTGCAGTTCCTTCTTTCACTTTTTGAACGATTACTGCTCCTTCAATACCTGCATTCGCACAGATTTGACGCAATGGCTCTTCAATAGCACGTTTGATGATATCAATACCAATTTGCTCATCCTCATTATCACCTTTAAGCTCAGATAAAGACTCTACTGCACGAATGAAAGCAACACCTCCACCTGCAACGATACCTTCTTCTACAGCTGCGCGAGTAGCGTGTAACGCATCATCAACACGGTCTTTCTTCTCTTTCATTTCTACCTCTGTAGTTGCTCCTACATAAAGAACAGCAACACCACCAGATAACTTAGCTAAACGCTCTTGCAATTTCTCACGATCGTAATCGGAAGTTGTTGTTTCTATTTGAGAACGAATTTGAGCAACACGTGCTTTAATATCATCAGCAATACCGAATCCATTAATAATCGTTGTATTATCTTTATCAACAACTACTTTTTCTGCTTGACCTAAGTAATCTAATTCAGCATTTTCTAATTTAAATCCTCTTTCTTCAGAAATTACTGTACCACCAGTTAAGATAGCAATATCTTCTAGCATAGCTTTACGACGGTCACCAAATCCTGGAGCTTTAACAGCAGCCACTTTCAGTGAACCACGGATTTTGTTTACTACCAACGTAGCTAATGCTTCTCCATCTAAATCCTCAGCAATGATCAACAATGGTTTACCAGTTTGAACTTGTTTCTCCAAAATCGGCAACAACTCTTTCATATTGCTGATTTTCTTGTCGTAAATTAAGATATAAGGACTATCTAATTCCGCTTCCATTTTATCTGAATTCGTCACAAAGTACGGAGATAAATATCCACGATCAAATTGCATACCTTCTACTGTTTTTACCTCAGTTTCAGTACCTTTTGCTTCTTCTACAGTAATAACACCGTCATTACCTACTTTTTCCATTGCTTCAGCAATCAATGAACCAATTACTTCGTCATTGTTTGCAGAAATAGAGGCTACTTGTTTGATTTTATTGTTATCAGATCCTACTACTTGAGATTGTGTTTTCAAGTTAGCAACAACAGCTGAAACAGCTTTATCAATACCACGTTTTAAATCCATTGGATTTGCTCCAGCAGCAACAGATTTAATACCTGGAGCTACTATAGCTTGTGCTAATACAGTTGCAGTCGTTGTACCGTCACCTGCTTGATCAGCAGTTTTAGACGCAACTTCTTTCACCATTTGAGCACCCATATTCTCTAAAGCATCTTTTAATTCGATTTCTTTAGCTACAGTAACACCATCTTTTGTGATTGCTGGTGAACCAAATTTTTTCTCAATAATTACGTTACGTCCTTTTGGACCTAAAGTTACTTTTACTGCATTCGCTAAAATGTCAACGCCTTTTTTCAGTGCGTCACGTGCTTCAACATTATATTTTACTAGTTTTGCCATGGTTTAATTGAATAATTTTACTTTCTATTTGTGGATTACAATACAGCGTAGATATCAGATTCACGCATAATTAAATATTCTTTACCTTCATAAGTGATTTCTGTACCTGCATATTTTCCGTACAAAACTTTATCACCAACTTGTACAGTAAGTGGTTCTTCTGGTTTACCAGTTCCTACTGCTACAATAGTTCCTTGAGATGGTTTTTCTTTAGCAGTATCTGGGATATAAATTCCTGAAGCTGTTTTTTCTTCTGCAGGAGCAGCTTCTACTACTACTCTGTCTCCGATAGGTTTAATACTTAAAGCCATAATTGTATATCTTTTTAATTTTTTTTATATGTGTATTTGCCTCTATGGCATCACGAACTATGCCAATCCAATTTTACCTATTTTTTTTGCCATTTTTTCATTTTTTAAACTTTTTCCATGTCATATTCGTGTAAACTACTGTGTCATGCTGTCATCCATTGACTTTTTCTATGCTCCACAAAGTTGTTAACACAGCCTATAAGTATATAATCAATATGCTATAGCAATAAACAAAAAATACCCCGCCTTGTTGGGCAGGGTATCTAATATTGTTGTTAGCTGTTAAAAACTATTTTGTGCTATCGCTAGCTGCCGGCGCTGTAGTCGCAGGAGCAGAAGTAGCAGGAGCTGCAGTTTCTGGGGCTAAGTTATTGTTTAAATTTAAATTTGGTGTTTGAATAGGTGCTTCAATTTGATCACTTAATCCACCAGCATTCGATGATGTACCACCAACAATGTTGATTGCAACACTAAACACCATTAGGGAAATGATTAAAATCCAGGTTCCTTTTTCTAAAATATCACCAGCGCGTTGAACTCCAATTAAGTTAGCACCTCCTGAAAATCCTGAAGATAAACCACCACCTTTTGGGTTTTGTATTAACACGAAAAACGCCAATAATAAACTAGCTAGAATAATTAGGATAATAAATAAAATGTCCATTTCTATATTTCTTTTATAACTTTTGTTCTAATTCTTTAATTCGGGTCGCAAAGTACGATTTTTTTTCTGGATTATCTGCAATTAATTTTACAAATACAGAAATCGCTTTTTCATATAAACCTTGAGCAATATAAATATTTGCTAATGTCTCTGTCACTACTTGCAATTGATCTTCTGCACTTTTTCTAGCCTTATTCTCATTATTCAAAGTTTCCGCTTTGGGTGGCTGAATTTGAGGCTCTTCCCTAATAAATTTTTCGATGACCTCATCTATCGGTTGGTTGGATTGATACTCCACCGTTTCCTTGCGATGCACATCACTTAACTTATCCTCCGGATTTTGTAAATGAAAAATATTTTCACGTATCTGTTGATCTAAAATACGATCATCTAATTTTCGATGATCAAATTGCCCTTTATTTGGCTTTGGTAATACCGCATGAATAAAAGGTTGATAAGTTTCTGCATGCTCTAGTCTAGTTTTATACAACCACCAACGAAAACTGTATGGCATCAAATCATCATTGTATAAACTTACCTCTTCATCATCATGAGATTTTACCTCTATTTCCGACTTTTGAATGTCTTCGTCAGGGTACTCCTGTTCTATATGATAGGCAATGGCAGGTTCAAAAACAGGCTCTTCCTCCAAATCAGGGATCTCCTGTTCAGTCTCATCTACACTCTCTATAATTGTTGATTCTGACTCAAGATTAGATTCTTCTTCCGTATCCTCAACTTCATCTTCTAAACCAGAATCATTTAAGTCCTCCAGGTCATCAACCTCCTGATCTGAAATGACAACTGATTCTTCTACTTCTACAAATGAAACATAATCATCGGAATGAACTTCAATTTCCGGAATTTCAAGAATTGGTTTTTGAAGATAATCCCTTAACCAAAAAGAATTAGAAGCATAAAGTAAGGTTTTTTGTCGATCCACTTCCCTACCTTCCAACTGCTTCTTACGCTCATATCCAAACAGAATTGGCTGCGCATAAGGATATTTTGCAAGTAAATGCTGAAACTCAGCTTCACCTACCTCCAATGGGTTTTCTAGTACTTTTTTAAATAGTTGTTGATTATCCATTTTGGTCAAAGCGCTAATTTACCAATTATTAAAAGCTTTATTAAAGATATCTTCCGTCAGCATCTTAATAATTTCCGTATTTAAAGTACTTTCCTGATTACTCACTTCACCACGAAACTCTTTGAACTGAGTAAAGGATTGTTCAAAATCACTCTGTCCTGTATCATCAGTTTTGTTGATATACTTTACCTTCACCGTAATAGACAAACGATTTAAGGCTGCCCTATCCACACCTGCTTCAACAGCGGCTGGCGCTATAGTATATGCCGTAATAACCCCTTCAAAATGCGCATCCCCATCCTGATTTACTTGACTTAACCTGGATTGGGTACGGATACGTTCCTTTAACCCTTC
The DNA here is from genome assembly GCA_036781025.1 of Sphingobacterium sp. Classification (GTDB taxonomy): domain Bacteria; phylum Bacteroidota; class Bacteroidia; order Sphingobacteriales; family Sphingobacteriaceae; genus Sphingobacterium. The sequence goes on from DAIQBS010000035.1 coordinate 30,954, forward strand.
TGTGAAATTCTGACTTAATGTATTAGAAACTAAGGGTGCTATGTTTTCAAAAAATGACACCGAATACGTTTTCATATTGTCTGGAATTTTACTCCCTCCTAGACTATATCGAACCCCGCATCCCTGTATCATGATCAACATAAAAGTCGCTAAGGAAAGAAATTTCATTATGGTATTTCGCTTCAACATATAATCCGATTATTCGAGGTTTAAATCTTTAATTTTTCGATACAAAGTACGCTCGGAAATCCCTAATTCCTGAGCAGCAGCTTTCCTTTTTCCCTTATGTTTTTTTAAGGCTTTCTTGATCAAATCCGACTCTTTATCCATTAAAGATAAAGATTCTTCCACTTCCTCCACATCTTGCGTGTCATACGATAAATAATCGTTACTCGAAGCATTGTTTTGATTTGGGTTATGAATAGTAATCGTTGGCGATTGACTTACTGGATATTCATCAGCCACTAGGGCAGCAGTATTTGGACGAACCTCTTGGTACAATTGATTAATATATGGCGAATTTTGCTCCATAGTACCAGGATTAAATCCCTTTTGGATTAATTCAACCACCAATTTCTTCAAATCCACCATGTCCTTTTTCATATCAAAAAGAACTTTATACAATAAATCTCTTTCAGAAAAGTTTTCTTTATTCTGATCTTTAATTGCCATTGGAAGACTACTAGCTGCTTCCGTTGGTATATAATTACTTAATACCGCAGCATTTACGATACGCTCTTTTTCTAGAACAGCTATTTGTTCTGCAATATTTTTAAGTTGCCTAACATTTCCTGGCCAGGAATAATTTTTCAAAAGTTCTTGCGCATCTTCCGTTAGTTGTATACCTGGGGTTCTATACTTATCCGAAAAATCCACCACAAACTTTCTAAATAAAAAATTGATGTCTTCTTTACGTTCACGTAAAGCAGGAATTCGAAGTGGAACGGTATTTAATCGATAATATAAATCTTCTCTAAATTTACCTTTCTTTACTGCTTCAAATACATCCACATTCGTCGCAGCGACTACACGAACATTTGTTTTCTGAACTTTTGAAGAACCTACACGTATATATTCACCGGTCTCAAGCACACGAAGTAACCTTGCCTGCGTACCCAATGGTAATTCACCTACTTCATCTAAAAAAATCGTCCCCCCATCAACCACTTCAAAATATCCTTTTCGAGCTTCATGAGCACCTGTAAATGAGCCTTTTTCATGTCCGAATAATTCGGAATCAATAGTACCTTCTGGAATTGCACCACAATTGACCGCTATAAATGGGCCGTGCTTTCGTGTACTTAACTGATGTATAATATGCGAAAAAACCTCTTTCCCTGAACCACTTTCTCCTTGAATGAGCACAGATATATCAGTGGGAGCGACTTGTCTTGCAATATCAATAGCACGATTTAATAAGGGTGAATTCCCAATTATTCCAAATCTATTCTTAATATCTTGATGATCCATTCGTATAGAACCTATTTTTGTATTAATCTACAATTTTTCCAATTAATGTTGCTGATGTACAGCTTAATCCTAACACCTCCACATAATCTCCAACTTGATATCGTGCATCAACTGGAAAAACAACCATTGTATTTTGATCATTGCGACCACAAAAATCTTGATCAGAACGCTTTGAAAAACCTTCAATTAATACTTTGTGACGATTCCCAACAAATTTTTGAAGTCTGCTTAAACTGTGTTCTCTTTGCAAATTAACCACCTCTGTTAAGCGACGCTTTTTAACATCTTCCGGAATATCATCTTCATATCTTTTTGCTGCCAATGTGCCTGGACGCTCAGAATAGGCAAACATATAAGCAAAATCATATTTTACATATTCCATCATAGACAATGTCTCTTGATGCTCTTCTTCCGTCTCCGTACAAAAACCAGTAATCACATCGGTAGAAATACCACATTCTGGAATAATACGACGAATCGCATCTACTCGTTCCATATACCATTCGCGATCATAAGTCCTATTCATTAAATCCAAAACCCTAGAATTTCCAGACTGAACAGGTAAATGAATGTAATTACAGATATTTTCATATTTCGCCATAGTATGTAGCACCTCATCCGTTATATCTTTCGGATGAGAAGTTGAAAAACGAACACGTAACTCAGGACTAACCTCTGCAACTAAAGCTAATAACTGAGCAAAGTTTACCGTTGGTTTAGCCTCTTCCCCTTCAGCTACTTTCGGCGCATATTTGTAAGAGTCCACATTTTGTCCCAATAAGGTCACTTCCTTATAACCTAAGTTGTATAGATCTTGAGCTTCTTTTACGATAGATTCAACATCTCTACTTCGCTCACGACCACGAGTAAATGGTACCACACAAAATGAGCACATATTATCACAACCACGCATGATGGAAATGAATGCGGAAATTCCATTAGAATTTAAACGTACTGGACTAATGTCGGCATACGTCTCTTCTCTGGACAATAGCACATTTACAGCTCTTCCTCCATCATCTACCTGATCAATTAAATTTGGTAAATCACGATATGCATCTGGACCTACCACCACATCGACCAACTTCTCTTCTTCCAAAAACTTTGCTTTCAAGCGCTCAGCCATACAGCCTAATACACCAACTACCATTCCCGGATTTTTGGCTTTCGCAGATTCAAATTCTTTTAATCTATTTCTTACACGCTGCTCGGCGTTTTCACGAATGGAACAGGTATTGATAAAAACTACATCTGCTTCTTTATAGTCTTTAGTCGTTTCGTAACCTTTATCCATCAAAATGGATGCAACAATTTCGCTATCAGAAAAATTCATCTGACAACCATAACTTTCAATATATAATTTCCGCCCTTTAGAAAGTCCGGTAGTTACCATGTCTAAGGCTTCTCCTTGACGTGATTCGTCGTGCGTTTTTGTAGTATGTGATAACTCTAACATAGTCAATTTTCAAAGACCACAAAGTTAAGAATAAATTGCTAAAGAAATGACACTTTGTCAGCAGTTGTCTAAAATTTAACAAAATGTTTTCTTATAATTTAACGAGTTAATCCTCGTATAAATGGCTCATCGCAGGCACAAAAAAAGGGCGCAAACAGCGCCCTTTCGAGTAAAAATACCTTTATATGTTATTGAGCAGCTTCTTGCTTAGCTGCTTCTTGCATTTTTTTACTTGCTACAATAACGATCTCTACGCGACGGTTTTCTGCTCTACCTGAATCTGTATCATTCGATGCGATTGGTTCGGCATAATTTTTACCTTCTGTTTTAACACGACCTGATTTCAAACCTTGAGATACCGCATAAGATTTTACAGATGCAGCACGAGCCTCAGAAACTTTTTGGTTTGCCGCTAAGGTACCCACATTGTCTGTGTGTCCTAATACTAAAATTTCAGTATCTGGCTCCTTGTTTAAAGTCTCTACTAACTTCGCAATATTTTCTTTCGCGGTAGATTTTAATGCAGAACTATTGAAATCAAATAATATTCCTGAATCAAACTTCACTAAAATACCTTCACCTACTTGTTCTACTTCTGCACCAGCTACGGTATTTTCTATTTCCTTCGCCTGCTTATCCATCTTTCTACCGATTAATGTACCTGCAGCACCTCCTATAACAGCGCCTGCAATAGCACCTACTGCTGTATTTCCAGCTTTACTTCCTATAAGCGCTCCAATAGCACCTCCTGTTGTAGTTCCTATAACTGCACCTTTTGTAGTACTATTCGTGTTTTGAATGGTTGAACAACTGGAAAACATCATAGCAGAAGTTGCTACAGTTAATCCATAAATTGCTAATCTCTTATTCATTTTCATAATCAAAAAATTTATCTTTATTGTACTTTTGTATCTATAACAATGTTAAAAACAATCTATTTGCAAAGCCAGTGCCAATTTAAATAAACACGGCTCAATCTAATATTAAAAAGCTGAATATCAAAGGGTTATTTTTCCTGCGTCGGGATAAATAATTTGGGTAATCGTTGAGGTTTAGGCCGTCCTTGATCGTTCCAAGTTTTAAATGAGTTGGAGATATAAGTCATCAAATCATATTCTCCCCATTTCTCTGCAGTCGTTAAAGATGGTCGATACAATTCCATAAAGGATTGTAATTCCTCCCCTTCTAAGGAGGTTAACTTGCTAACTATACTTTTATTAAAGATGCGATCTACTTTCGTTGCTTCCAATTCCTGAGTGACGTATCGCTCAAAGCGCTTTGCATTTTTTGCTTCTTTACCAAAAAGATTATATAAGGCTGTCGCCGGACTGGAAACATAAGTTCCTAAACGATTCTGTCCTCCGTTATAAACCCCCTTTTTCTCATAATCCTTCAAATACCTATTGAGTTCTGCCTCTTTTGTACTTCGAGTGATCACAATCGTCTCCAATGTAGTTCCAGCTTGCATATCAACCAATATGTCTTCTAAAGTCCTGATGACAGTTTTCACCGGTCCATAGCCGACTTTACTTATTGCCAAAGTATCGCCTATTTGCACTTCTATTGTAAAGACACCGTAAGAATTACTAACAACTTTTCCCTGACTGCGTAAATTGGTAATATTAGCCTCAGTGACACGCACACTCGATCCTCTCTCTAGTATTAAACCAGAAATAATATTATCATTCTCTTGCGCATCAACTCTTAAAATAGAGATCAGCACAAAAAAACATAGAATTAAAATATCTTTAGCTTTACGATACATCAATTTTTAAAGATAATAATACTTTAGACTGTTAAATGTTAAAAAGTTTAAAAACTCTATTAAGCGTATGGATAAAATACAAAATTAGCGCCTTCTGCCACAATTACAAATAAACACATGTAATCATCTGCAGACTTGTATTGCTTTTCGAAATAGGCTTTTCTGTCTTCTTTGATGATTCCTCGATCTACGAATTCTTCCAAAGAGCTAGCATGAATAGTCCAAGATGTTCCCAATTCATGACGATCCAAAATCAATTCACCTAAATCGACTTTGAGTTGATGTGCTACAAAAATCGGAAATAACGTATATCCTTCTGTCACTAATTCGGTAGAAACTTCTTTTATAGCGTCTTTATAAAACTCCAGGTCTTTTTTCAAACTCACTAACGGACTTTGCCCCTCTTTTCCTCCCTCGTCCTCATTGCCCTTTTGAAGTAAATCTTGTAAATCCATAAATTATCTTAATCTTAATAAAACCACATTCTCCACATGTTGTGTATGAGGAAACATATCTACTGGCTTAATTCTAACAACCTCATATTTGGCATTCAACATCTCCAAATCTCTAGCCTGCGTTGCAGCATTACAACTGACATATACCACTTTCGGGCTTTCCATTTCTAAAATCCGTTGAACAACATCTGCATGCATTCCTGCCCGAGGTGGATCTGTAATAATGACATCAGGCTTACCATGAAATGCAATAAATTCAGAAGTTAAAACATCCTTCATATCTCCTGCATAAAACTTGGTATTTCCAATCTCGTTGATAGACGAGTTTATTTTAGCATCTTCAATAGCAGAAGGTACATATTCTACTCCGATAACTTCACGAACCGATCTCGCTACAAAATTGGCGATGGTTCCCGCCCCGGTGTACAAATCGTAAACCAGTTCATCCCCTTTAAATTCAGCAAAATCCCTGGTGATTTTATACAATTCATAGGCTTGCGCAGAATTTGTTTGGTAAAAAGATTTCGGACCAACTTTAAATTTAAGTCCTTCCATCTCTTCATATATAAAATCTCTACCTTGATAGATATGAATATCTTGATCAAAGATGGTATCGTTACGTTTTTGATTAATGATATAGAGTAAGGAAGTGATTTCTGGGAATTTATTTTGAATAAAAGACATCAATAAATCAACCTGCCCTTCTTCTGGATAAGCGAATACCACAATAACCATGATCTCGCCTGTAGATGATGTCCTAATGATTAAATTTCTTAAGGCACCTTCATGAAGTTTCAAGTCATAAAAACTTATGCCATGTTCATTTGCGAATTCAAAGATGGTATTTCGTAAAGCATTCGATGGATCTTGTTGTAAATAACAATGATCGATGGCCAATATCTTATCGAAACGACCAGGAACATGAAATCCTAGCGCATCCATCGTACTTATATCTGTCGCATCATCCAAACTTGTTAACCATCGTTTATTGGAAAATGTATATTCTAATTTATTTCTATAATATGTTTTTTGTTCTGAGCCCAAAATAGATTCCATGGAAGAAACATCGACTTTACCAATTCGGGTTAAAGCATTCGCTACTGATTGTTGCTTAAACTTCAGTTGCGCATCATAAGTCATATGTTGCCATTTGCATCCTCCACAAACCCCAAAATGCGAACAAAATGGATCTACTCGATAGGGAGACGCTTCCACAACCTCGCTTACTTTCCCTTCTACAAAATTTTTCTTTTTGCGTTGTAATTCCACATTGACTACATCACCTGGAATTGCGCGTTCTATAAAAAAAACAAGTTCATCCTGCTTTCCAACTCCCTTTCCTTCCTCCGCAATATCAATTATTGAAATGCCCGAAATAAACTTTTTATCTTGTGGTATCCTTTTTCCCATCGGATTAAAATATGCTTTGTTAATATAAATTATAATAGCGTTGCCTGAACGAGGTATGGTAACATTTCCTTTTGGAAGGAAATAAAATTCTTTTTTACATCAGCCTCAGAAACTGCTGTAAAGGCAAAAGAAAACACAATGTTTTTACTTGTTTTAATGAGAAATGTCAGTCGTTCTTCCGGAATAGTGGAACCTATGGCTTCATTTTGAATGAAAGATCTCAACAAAAGAAATTCCAAATCATCCGACAAGATTTTCAAATATTCCTGAGCATTCGCCGATTCACGAATAAATTCCCATCCAACAAATTCATTACAGACAGTATAAGTCACCCGACTTACACGCAATATAGTATTCGCCAAAAATGTGGATAAATCCCGTTCATTGACATTTTTATTTAATATATCATATACATTCTCTTGTATATAATCCATTAAAACCGCATGAAGAATTAATTCTTTGCTCGCAAAATATTTATAAAAGGTCCCCTTTGCGATATGTGCATTTTTAGACAACTCATTGACACTGGTTTTATTATAGCCATATTTCCTAAACAAATCTCTTGCAGATTTTTTAATTGCTATGACTACTTTATCTTCCATGTATAAATTGAAAATCGAACCTCATGTTAAGCTGGCTCATGCTTATATAGAGACCATGATTAATCATGCATAATCATGGTCTCCAGACTAATTAAATTGTTTCCGTTTCAAATTGAGCTAAAAATCGAACGTCGTTTTCTGAAAACAAACGCAAATCCCTAATCTCGTATTTTAAGTTGGTAATACGCTCTATGCCCATACCAAATGCATATCCACTGTATTTTTTACTGTCTATACCACAATTCTCCAACACATTCGGATCCACCATACCACAACCTAAAATTTCAACCCAACCAGATTGCTTACACATCTGGCATCCAGCCCCTTTACAAATACTACAGGAAATATCCATTTCCGCAGAAGGCTCTGTAAATGGAAAATAGGAGGGTCTAAACCTAACCTTCGTATCTTCACCATACAGTTCCTTTACAAAATGATACAGGGTTTGTTTTAAATCTGCAAAAGATACATCTTCATCAACATATAAACCTTCAATTTGATGAAAAAAGCAATGAGCACGTGCAGAAATCGCTTCATTACGGTAAACTCTTCCTGGCATAATCGCTCGGAAAGGAGGTTTCCCAGCTTCCATTAAACGCACCTGTACCGAAGAGGTATGTGTGCGTAGAACGATATCGTTCCCTTCTTCCTTCTTTACAAAGAACGTATCTTGCATATCTCTAGCCGGATGTTCTGGTGCAAAATTCAACGCAGAGAAATTATGCCAATCGTCCTCAATTTCGTTTCCATCAGCGATGATAAAACCTAACTTCTTAAAGATATCCACAATTTCTTTTCTCACTAAGGATAAAGGATGTCTAGAACCTAGTACATAACCTGAACCTGGTAAGGTCAAATCTTCCTGATTATTAACTTGCTGACCTGAAGAATCTCCTGCAAATTGTTCTAAAGACTCGGCATAGGTGTTCTCCGCAAGCTGTTTAAATTCATTCAAAACCTTTCCAAATTCCCGCTTTTCTTCGGAAGAAACTGTTTTAAATTCTTCAAACAAGGCTTTAACGATACCCTTCGATACCAAAAATTTTAACCTGAAAGCTTCAACATCTTGTGCAGAAGAAGGAGCGAATGCCTTTATTTCTTCTATATACTGCGTAATCTTATCTTGCAACATGCCTCAAAGATACAGCAAATTTTAAAAAAATAGATGATTTGGTTTGGTATTTAATTAGGTAGATTAAAATGGCAGACCATCATTTTCGTCATCATTCTCCGTAAAATCAACTGTTGCTTCTTTTGTTTCCTCTATATTTGTCGTATTCGATACTTGTCCTTGATTGGTATTTTGTGGCTCAAAATCAGACCTACGTCCTAATAGATTAAAACTCTCCGCAACAATTTCAGTGGTGTATCGTCTTACCCCTTCTTTATCTTCGTAAGACCGGGTTCTTAATTTACCCTCAATATACACTAACTTCCCCTTACTTAAATACTTTACTGCCACATCGGCTAATCCGCGCCATAATACAATATTATGCCATTCGGTTTGTTCGACTCTACGACCATCTTTACTAAAAGTTTCAGATGTGGCTAATGGAAAACTTGCAACACTGACATTACCTTCCAAATAACGGATTTCGGGATCTTTCCCTAAATGTCCTACTAAAATAACTTTGTTTACGCCTGACATACAATAATTTAGGATTTAGTTAGCACTAAAATAATAATGCTCAAAAAAAGAGCTCATAAGTTTATGTTTAGCTAATTTATCTATATTTTCTGACAAAAAGTAATTCCATTCATTTTTTTTATCCCATGTAGTATTTTCTATATTTATTTGATAAAAAGTGGCAAAAATTGATTGATGGCTCAATATATGTTTGATTGGCCCGACAAGAAGTTGGGGAACCTCATCTCCAAATAAACCTTGATATTCAGCAGATTGCAATAAACCTTCCAAAGATACAGGCTCTACCGTCTCCAACATTGGCAATTCATAAAGATTTGCCCAGACATCTTTATCCCCACGCTGAGTCATCAATATCTTCCCCTCAGATTCAATTACAAAATAATGAAAGTAGCGCTTTTTACTCTTTTTACCTTTGATTTTCCTAGGAAGCAAATCTACTTTTGCTTCTTTAAAGGCTACACAGTCTAATCGAAATATACATTCCTCACAATTTGGGTTCTTGGGCTTACATTGTAAAGCCCCAAAATCCATGATGGCTTGATTATATTCTCCAGGAGAATCAGGATCAAGCAAAGCTTGGGCTAATTCGCTAAAAATCTTTTTCCCTAAAGTACTATTTATAGCTTCGTCTATTCCAAAATACCTAGACAATACCCGAAAAACATTACCATCCAATACAGCATGAGCAGCATTGACAGAAAACGATGAAATAGCTGCCGCCGTATATTCCCCAACGCCAGGCAGTTTCAACAAGTCTAAATATGAAGTAGGAAACTGCCCCTGAAATTGCTTTAAAACCAGTTTACTAGCTTTGTGCATATTTCGAGCCCGCGAATAATAACCTAATCCTTGCCATAATCGTAATAACTCATCCTCCTTGGCCTCTGCAAATTTTGTTACAGTTGGATAGGCTTCTATAAATTTCAAAAAATAGGGCATTCCCTGCTCAACTCTGGTCTGCTGTAGAATAATTTCTGATAACCAAATTGTATAAGGATTCTTTGTTTCTCGCCAAGGTAAGGCTCTTTTGTGCTGATGATACCAACTTAGAATATTCTTCGAAAATGACATGTTGCAAAGATGATAATTATCTGGTTTTCATATTAGCAAAAAGTTATAAAATGTTAAATTATGCTAAATTATTTTTAACAAATCCTATTTTTACGGCCGACTAGAAAAATAGGGAGAATTGTAATATGATAAAACAAAAGACTTCCGTTGTGATTCTTGACTCCAATGGAAAATCGGATAGAAATATCCAAATACCAACCATAATCCTAAAAAACTGGAAATACGTACTATGTTCTGCAATCTTTATGATCTGCTTAATATGTTCGACTATTGTCTATATAGCAACAAAAAAAACATCTGAACATTACGAGGAAGTACTATCCAAAAAGCTGGAAGCCTTACAGGAAGCGAAACAATCTCTTGCTGTAGAAGAAGCATCCAATCAACTCAATATTATTCAAATGCAAAAATCATTTGATACTATTGATAGTACTATTAACCAAATTAATGCCAAAATGCGTAAAAGAGGCTTAAAAGGTTTTCCACAAATTACGAAAAATGCAGGTGGACCTGTAGAATCTGAAGTAAATTGGGAAGAATTGAGTAAATATTACGAAACTAAATTAAAGTCGATTGATAAAAATTTAGCTGGCATACCTCTTGGTATTCCTCATCATGGCAGAATTTCTTCCAATTATGGGTACAGAAGAAATCCATTTACCAACAGAGGCTTAGAGATGCACTCAGGAATTGACATTTCAGGGAGAATCGGAGAACCCATCAAAGCTACCGCAACTGGCAAAGTAACTCATGCAGGTTACAAAGGACAATACGGCCGCGTTATTATTGTGAAACACAGTAATGGCTGGGAGACGCGATATGCACACCTGTCGAGAACCCTTGTCAAAGTTGGTCAACATGTGGAAGCTGGACAAATCATCGGAAGCTTAGGAAATACCGGCCGTTCCACTGGCCCCCATCTTCACTATGAATTATTAAGAAACGGTAAAAAAATGAATCCCGCTCCAACTATGCGGTTTTAAAGAATAGTAAGTTCTTAAATAACGAAAAAGCCCTGCTCATACCTAGTAAATGAGCAGGGCTTTTTCGTAGTCCTTCCGCTAATAATCCTAAAATTTCTGATGAAGACAAATTTCCTTTTTCAAGGATCTTATACGGATCTCCTTCGAACATTCATCGGATATGACATGCAAAAATGCGAACAAGATCCATATGAGATGCAAAGAAGTTAGGAATTAGTATTAAGTATATAGTATTTAGTAATGCGAATTAAGGGTTAAAAAATATCAACTAAACCTCTTAATAAAACAG
>DAIQBS010000036.1:0-41578 GCA_036781025.1 Sphingobacterium sp.
TTCTGGGGTTTGCGTCTTTCCTTTTAAAATGTCTAAAGAAACTACAGGTTCATCGTTGTTCGTTAACAAGATGAGTTTACTTTCTTCACCTATAAATTTCACACGCTTTCCGATTGGATTATCATCGAAAGTAAAGCGTTTTACGTAATAGGTTCCTGTCTTGCTATCTTGATGGATAGCAGTATATATTTGAGTAGGAATGAACTTCTCTAATCGAATCATTTTTTCATCGAAGTGATTGTTTAGATCGAAGTTTGATAATTCATAAGAACCGTCATTTACGGCCATTAAGATTTTATCATCTCCATCAAATTCACCTAGATATCGACCACGTTCATCCGCATTTAAACGCTTCAGAATATCATCATACCAAATCTTTCTTCCTGCGAGCGTAGAAATACCTGCGCTTTTGAAAGTGATCTTCTTAACAGGATATTTGCTGACAATATTACCTTGAGAAGCACGTCCCTTGATCGCTACTTCAGCAAAGTCAAGGTCGAAGTTTAACTTTCGTAATTTGGTATGTGGTTTCAATTGTACATTGACAATTTCCGCCTCACCATTTGCATTGGCTGTAAAATAAAGGATTTTGCTGCCTTTCGTTGCTTTACCGATATCGTAATCTTTATCACGTGTTACTGCGGTGACCGCAAAACGTTTGATGTAATTGGTGCCTGTAGAGCCATCTTTATAAATCGCATTATAAATGGTTCTTTCATCTCCTTTTTTGAATACAGCAACATGGATGATATCCTTGCCGACAAAGACTTTGTCTTGTACTTTGACTACTGAATACTTACCATCTGCACGGAAAACGATGATGTCGTCAATATCCGAACAGTCGCTCACCAATTCATCTTTACGCATATTGGTACCAATGAATCCTTCTTCACGGTTTACATATAATTTGGCGTTTGCAAGTGCTACTTGTGCAGCTTCTACCTTGTCAAAAATGCGTAATTCTGTTTTACGTTCTCTACCTTTCGCGTATTTACTGCGGATATATTCAAACCATTTGATGGTGTATTCCGTCAGGTTGCGTAGGTTCTTTTTTACCTCTTTGATTTCATCCTCTAAAGCCTTCATTTGTTCGTCGGCTTTTTTCACATCAAAACGGGTGATGCTACTCATCGGTTTATCAATCAAACGCTTATAGTCTTCCGCGTTGATGGCGCGATAAAATTGATCAAAAAAGGGTTCAAAGAGTCTGTTTAATACTTCGACAACGGTTTCGAAATTCCCTGAATTTTCATAGTCAGGATGTTTATACATGCCTTCTTGAATGAAAATCTTCAGTAAGGAACTAAAGAATATTTTTTCTTGTAATTCATGCAGGCGAATTTCTAATTCTAGTTTTAGAAGGTTTTTTGTTTGTTTGGTATTTTCAATCAAGATATCATTAACACTCATAAAATGAGGTTTATTATTCTTGATGACACAGGTATTTGGGGAAATGGAAGTTTCGCAGCCAGTGAAAGCATACAAGGCATCGATGGTTACATCAGGGGAAATACCTGGAGCCAGGTGTACCATGATTTCCACAAACTCTGCGGTATTATCTTCAATTTTTTTAATTTTTATTTTTCCCTTTTCATTCGCGGTAACGATGCTGTCGATTAAACTGCCTGTTGTTGTACCGAAAGGAATTTCGGTGATGGCTAATGTTTTCTTATCGCGTTCTTCGATTTTTGCGCGTACACGGATTTTTCCGCCACGCTGCCCTTCGTTGTAATTAGACACATCGGCCATTCCTCCGGTAGGAAAGTCTGGAAATATATTGGGTCTTTCGCCATTGAGGACTTGAATAGAACCATCGATTAATTCCACAAAATTGTGAGGCATAATCTTGGTGGCAAGACCTACGGCAATACCTTCGGCGCCTTGCGTCAGGAGTAAAGGGAATTTAACAGGAAGGGTTACCGGTTCTTTATTACGACCATCATAGCTGAGTTGCCATTCGGTGGTGTCGGGATTAAACACGACTTCGTTAGCGAATTTAGAGAGTCTTCCTTCAATATAACGAGCGGCAGCAGCGGAGTCTCCCGTGATTGGATCTCCCCAGTTACCTTGGCAGTCTATTAATAAATCTTTTTGACCTATTTGCACCATAGCATCTCCGATGGAAGCATCACCATGAGGGTGGTATTTCATCGTATTACCGATTACATTGGCTGCTTTATTATATCGACCATCATCCATTTCTTTCAAGGAATGAAGGATGCGTCGCTGAACGGGCTTGAAACCATCATTGATATGAGGTACTGCACGGTCCAAAATCACATAAGAAGCATAATCTAAAAACCAGTTTTCATAGAGACCTGACAGGGCAATGGTGTTGCTTTGATGATCTTGATGTTCCAGTTGGTCTGGGTTCTGATTGATTTCGTTGTTTTCGTCTGTGTTGTTGATTTCGTCACTCATGTACTTTTCAGTAAATTTTTGAAGGGTATGCAGATTTGATTTTCTGCAAACCTCGTAAAAATACAAAAAATCATTCTATTTAAGCGTGCTGTTGACAGCTGTTCTGCTTGAACTTTTGCATTATTTGCTGTATTTTTAGCCTGAAACAGAAATAACCAATCATGAAAAAATATCTTGCTACACTTTTATTTTTAGGAATGTTTGTTTGGGCTACTGCGCAAGAGCCAAGCTATAAATTGCAACAGGCCATCAGTTATAGCGCGGGTCCTTCGGATGCTTATAAAAAGGAAAAGTGTCAATTGGATATTTATTACCCTGTCGGGAAGAAGGATTTTGTGACGGTGGTCTGGTTTCATGGAGGAGGTTTAACGGATGGAGGGAAAGAGATTCCTTCCTATTTGAAGGAAAAGGGGATTGCTGTGGTGGGGGTAGGGTATCGCTTATCGCCTAAAGTTAATGTTTCAGAAATCATTAAAGATGCTGCTGAAGCCGTGAAGTGGACCTTCGATCATATAGAGGAGTTTGGAGGTAGTAAAAAGAAGATTGTTTTGTCTGGGCATTCTGCCGGAGGTTATCTGGATTTGATGTTGGCTCTGGATAAAAGCCATTTGGCAGCAGTAGGTGCTTCGGCTCAGGATTTGTTGGGCGTAGTGCCTTTCAGTGCACAAGCGATTACCCATTTTACCGCTCGTAAAGAACAAGGAATTTCAATCAATCAACCCGTGATTGATGCCTTAGCCCCATTATACTGGGTGCGTGCAGATGCGGTTCCGATTACCTTAATTACTGGAGATCGGGAGTTGGAAATGGTGGGGCGATATGAAGAAAATGCTTATCTAGCGCGCATGTTAAAATTAGTAGGACATCCGCAGGTTAAATTGTTGGAATTGGATGGTTACGATCATGGAATGACTTATCCGGCCTTTCCAATTCTTTTGAAAGAGATTGAACGTTGGAATAAGTAGCTGCCAGGCTTCATCGAAAAAATAAGTTTCTATTTCCAGGGTATTTTGCTAAAAAAATTAGTAATTTTGAAGTCTTAGTATTTCAAGATGGCTATGCATGTGTTTGAAGATAAGCGCTTTGTTTCTCATTTGGATTTGGATACTTTTTTTGTAAGTGTCGAGCGTTTAAAGAATAATAAATTTATGGGTAAACCTCTTATTGTAGGAGGTTTAAGTGATCGAGCGGTGGTTTCTGCTTGTAGTTATGAAACCCGGAAGTTTGGTGTACATAGTGCGATGCCGATGAAATTGGCCTTGCGTTTATGTCCGCATGCTATTGTATTGCGTGGGGATATGGACAGCTATAGTTATTATTCGCGTGTGGTGACCGATGTTGTTCGGGATGCAGTGCCTGTGATGGAGAAAGCGAGTATTGATGAGTTTTATGTGGATCTGACGGGGGTGGATAAATTCTTTGGTTGCAGTAAGTTTATGATGGAGCTGAAGGAGAAAATTAAGAAGGAAAGTGGTCTTCCGATTAGTTATGCTTTGGCATCCAATAAGCTGGTGAGTAAGGTGGCTACGGACGATGCGAAACCGGATGGGAAGAAGGAGATATTACATGGTGAGGAGCGGGCGTATTTGGCACCTTTGAACATCTCACGTATGCCTGGGATTGGTCAAAAGACAGGGATGCTATTGAACCAGATGGGGGTAAAAACCATTAAAATATTAAGTGAGATTCCGCTGCCCATGATGCAGAATTTATTAGGCAAGAATGGAATCGATCTTTCTCGTAAGGCCAATGGAATTGACCCTTCGCCCATTGTCCCTTACTCCGAGCAAAAGAGTATTGGTTCGGAAGAGACTTTTATGCAGGATACCATTGATATTCAATTTTTAAACAGTGAGTTGATTCGTCTGACGGAGAAATTGACCTTTCAATTGCGTAAACAACAGCGCCTTACCGGTTGTGTGACGGTGAAACTTCGCTACGCGAACTTTGATACAGTAAGCAAGCAGATGGTGATTGCATATACCGCTTCGGATTCGGTATTGCTGAAAAAGGTGAAAGAGCTGTTTAGTAAACTATATGATAAACGGATGTTGGTCCGTTTGATTGGGGTGCGCTTTAGTCATTTGGTACAGGGATCACAACAGATTAATTTATTTGAAGATACGGAAGAGGCTGTTCGTTTATACCAAGCAATGGATGCTATGCGCCATAGATTTGGAGATGAAGCTGTAAAGCGAGCGATTTCTATACCTAAGCTTGAACATAAGTCGAAAGCTAAGCTGTTTTGAGGGTAAGGTCGCTGTCTACTAATTTTTTGAAAGCGGTGGCATAGGAAATGCACATCTTTTCCCAGCTGTATTGCGATAAGCTATAGGATTGAAATTCTTTAGCTTGTTCTTGATAGCTTTCGGGATGCTGTTGAAGCGCTTTTAGCTGTTTAATCCATGCCGCTGAATCTGCTGAGGGTAGGAGTAATCCATTTTTTTGATGATGTATGGCATCTGTGATTCCTTCCAGATTGGAAGCCAAGACCAAGGTTCCGGATAGGGAAGCTTCTAGACACACTAAGCCAAAACCTTCCATATCGCCGGGGATAGATAGGTTGGGCATGAGGAATGCTGCGGCATGGTGCAAGAGCAATTGGAGGTCTTGAAAAGGTATTTTTCCCAAATGGCTGACTTTGTTTGCTAATTTTTTGCTACCTAGTAATTTACGAATGTCGTTTTGATCTGTGGGATACCCTAAAAATAACGTTACTAATTGATGCCATTTGCGAGGAAGAAGTTGAAGAAGACGCTCGCTCGTTGTTGGCTTCGTATCGAAGGGACCCAGCATAATTAAATGAAATTCTGGGGGTATATGAGGAATGACCTCGTTGAGGATCCAGGAAAATCCTTTTCTTTTGACGGGACGCCCCAGGGTAATGAGGTAAGGTTGTTGGATAGGACATGAGGGATATCGCTGCTGTAATTCGTTCAAATGTTCTGTAGGAGTCATAGCCATCTGATGGTCCACACCATTGTTGATAACTTGAATTCTATGAGCCTCAATTCCTCGGAATCGTGCAGCAATAGCTGTAGCTTCGCTTACCGTGATGATGAGGTCATAGCGATTAAAACGAGGGATGATTTTCTTTTGGAAATAGCTTACCGGAAAGACAATGTCTAATCCATGAAGGGTTACAATTTTCTTGAGATGCTCATATCCTTTGTGAAATAAAGCAAAGGAAGCAATCAATCCGTCATTGAAATGGATGCATTGAATGGAAGGATGCTGGGCAAGGATTTTTAGAATGCGCGAATTAAGTCGATAAAAAAATAGAAAAATGGACTCATCCCCTTTGCGGTAGACCAGTTGGTGTACTTTGGCGTGTTGATGCATCCCTTGAATCAACTCGTAACTCTGTTTTTCCATTCCTCCTGTGGCGGGAGGATGTTTATGGCTGACAAATAATATTTCTAATTCAGGCATGAGACAGCTGAGGTTTTTCTTTTTTAATAAATAAATAGAGGATAAAGCCGATCATTACCCAGATTAATTGCCTAGTTCTGCGAAGAATGGATACTGTAATCCAGGTGGTTCCCACGCTAATTCCCAATGTTTGCAACATGAGTTTGTTGCCCATTTCTTCAATTCCAAGCTGTCCGGGAATGAAAGCCCCTAGACTTTTAATCATCAGCACGCTCATGTCTAATACAATGCCCTGCATAATGCTTAGATCTATGCTTAAAAAACGTAGAATAAGGTAGAACTCTAAACCTCCAACAATCCAGTGGACTAATGATAAAGCATAGGAACGCCAAAACAGTTGCTGTTGTTGACGATAGAATTGTTGAATTTGATTTAATATGTCCTTCCATTGTTTCTTGGTTTTTGTGAACCAATTGTTTCGTTCTAGAGGATTACGTGGGGCAATGTTTTTAGGTTTAGCGTAAGAAAGCCAGTACAACAAGAGTCCTTTTGCTAAAATTAAGATGATGAATAGGACATAAAATGGAATGCGGATAGCTTGGATGATGACCTGTCCCTGACTGCTAAAAATAAGCCATATTCCGGCAAATATGACGAGCGCCAACTGAGATAATACAGCGGTAATGCGCGAAACAAGTACTGTATTGGTAATGGTATCTTCATGTATTTTAGTGGTTTTTAATAACTGAACTTTTAAGACATCTCCTGCAATAATACTGGTTGGGTTAAATTGTCCAACAGTTTCTCCAACCTGCCTGATGGAGAATAATTTATAAAGGGATACATTCTTCTGATACGCACCAAAACAGACGTGCCAAGACCAGGTGGCAAAGAAATAGGCCAGGGCAGTGATGGCAATTAAGCCAATAAATCGAATGCCGATTTGTTGTAATTGCATCAAGACAGCGTGAAAATCTGTATTCCATACAAAAATGGTTAAGCAAATCAAGACACTACTTAAGAGTATGATTTTAAACCAGGATTGAGGTATTCTTAAGACGCTACCCATTCGTGATCTTTTAGAGGGAGTTCAGCCAAGTGATTGACATCTTCAAAATACCTATCAGCCAATTTATTCCAATCTAACTGTTGTGTAAATTGTAGCGCCTCTTCTTGTAGGGATTGTTTTAAAGTTGGATTACTTAATATTTTTTTGACGTAATACAAGTATTCTTTGGCATTATTAGGTACACATTTGAATCCCGTAACTTGATGTTCTACTAAATCTGCACTACCTCCGGCATTTGCAATAACGCATGGTAGACCCGAGGCCATGGCTTCAATAATGACATTTCCATAAGTTTCAGAAGTCGATGTAAACAGGAATACATCTGCGGAAGCATATAAGGTGGAAAGTTCTTCATGATCCAGTTTGCCTAAGAAAAAAGCTTTAGGCATTTTATACATAGCCTCATCTTTTGCTGTACCATCTCCTGCGATAAGTAGATTGAAGGGGTTTCCTTCAAAACTCAATTGTCCGTAAATTTCAATAAGTGTTTGAATATTCTTTTCCCAAACCAGTCTACTCGTAAATAAGATGTTTGGTTTGTTGTTTTTAGTGATTTGGCGGATATACTGCTCATCCCGTTTATGCTTGTTGAATAGTTTGATATCGATTCCTCGTTGCCATAAGTGCATGCGCTCGCTTTCAATACCCATTTGTTTAAGTTCTTTAATCATGTTATTGCTCGGGACATATACTTTGTGACAAGCGTTGTAAAAACGAAGCATGGCTTTTCTAGTCCAATATTCCATGGGTTTAATCATCGAACTGAAATTCCGTAAGTAATAGGCTATGTAGGAAATAAAATGGGTGTGATATATGCTAATTACAGGGATATTCTTTCGTTTTGCATATTGCAATGCGAAAAAACCCAATAGAGATGGAGTTGCTATATGAATAACATCAGGTTTGAAAGCTTTTAAGGCTTGCTCTAATCGGATGCGGGAAAAGGATGGAAAAGCGAGACTATAGTCCGAATTCACAGGGATTTTAATTGTTGGAATTTTTAGGCTTTGGTGTGTTCCTAAGGAGGAAGGTCCACGTCCGTAAATAAATAAATATTGAAAATGAGTCGTATTTATTCTGTTGATGAGTTGAAACATGGTTCTGGATGCTCCATCAAAATCTTCAATCATGATCTCGGAAAAGAAAGCAACTTTTTTCATTGTAGGTATAAAATGCTGTATTTAAGTAAAAGTAGTTGCGTTATGTTTATTGATTGATAAGAAAATATTAATAATTTGTAAAATAATTATTTGTTTAACATAAACTCTTAAAGATTAGTAAATACATGTTAAACAAACATTTAATATCAACTTATATTCTACGTCATATTTGCTTTTTTACTTTGTTGAAGCAAATAAGCAATGCATGTTACAAATCAATATTCCTTATCCTGCAAAGCGTAAATCTTGGAATTTGGGGTTACTCAGTGTATTCAGTATTCTTGTTTCCTTGGGGTTTATGATGAGTTTTAAGCGTGTAAATGCGTCTAAAGTTGTTCCAGTTCCGGCATTCATTGCTTTGTCTGATCAACGTGCTGGAGAGCTTTATTTATTGACCTATAATATTGCTGGCTTGCCAGAATTGATTTCCAGTGCGCAGACTGCTCGGTCTTCGAGTATTCGTTTGATTGGCGAGCGATTGCAAGATTTTGATATTGTGAATGTTCAAGAAGATTTCAATTATAATGAGGAATTGTATGCTGAGAATGTGCATCCTTATCGTACAGTAAGTATGGGGGGAGTTCCTTTTGGTGATGGGTTAAGTACCTTATCGAAATACCCCATCTTGGAAACGGAACGAATTGCTTGGGAATCCTGTTCGGGCTCAGATTGCTTAACACCAAAGGGTTTTTCCTATAGTAAAATTCAATTGGCTAAGCATGTGTTTGTGGACGTTTATAATATCCATGCAACGGCTCAAGACCATGAGCAAGCGTTACACGCCAGAAAAAGAAATTTTGATCAATTTTTGGCATTTATACAAAAACATTCTTCGGGGAATGCTTTATTGATTATGGGGGATTTTAATGCACATTATGCATTTTCTAAAGATCATATACGTCAGTTTCAGCGGGCGATGAATTTACAAGATGCTTGGGTGTCCTTATGTAATCAGGGGATGATTCCCGAGGGGCAAATGAATTTTGAGGCTAAGCATGCCTTGATGGTTCACGATGGGGTAGAGAGTATTGATAAAATTTATTTTCGAAACAGCGCAAACTTAACTTTTAAAGCAAAAAGTTACCGTGTTGAGAAGGATTTATTTACGAATGAGGAGGGGCATCCTTTGTCGGATCATTGTGCCGTTTCTTTAATCTTAGACTGGGAGCTGAAGGCTAAAGGAGCGAATTGAAAAGTATAAAGTGCCTGGAACTGATGGAAAGTAGTAGTGTTTTTTTTATAAAAATTAATTGATGGTTTTAATTTGTGTCCTCGTTGTTTTAGTTGTTGTATTGTTGTTTATCATCAGAAAGTTAAGGCGGGATTTGATATCGGTCGTATTGACGGAGGAAGAGTTTTCGGAGAGTCAATTTTCTAGTGGAAAATTTAATGTATTGACTTATAATATTGCTGGTTTACCTCAAGGGATTTCGGCGGCAAAAATGCCTCGAAGGTTGAGTATTACCGAAATTGGGGAAAAAGTGAGTCGCTTTGATTTTGTGAATGTACAAGAGGATTTCAATTATAATACAGCCTTTTATTCACTTAATACGCATTTATATCGGACCGAGCATAAGGGGAAAATCCCCCTGGGCGATGGCTTGAATACTTTGTCAAACTATCCCATTGTTGCCTATCACCGCATTCCTTGGAGGCATTGTAGTGGTCCAGACTGTTGGACTGTCAAAGGGTTTAGTTATGTGGAGATTCAACTGGATCATAATGTGTTTATCGATGTGTATAATGTGCATGCTAATTCTAGTGATGTAGCACGTGCTGCGCGAGCAAGACGTGAAAATCTTCGTCAATTAGCGCAGTATATTCAAGAGCATTCGTCAAATAAACCGGTCTTAGTGATGGGTGATTTTAATGCACACTATGCTTATAAAAGAGATAATTTGCATGAATTTTTAGTGACTACCGGTCTTTCGGATGGTTGGGTTCAATTTGTTCAACAAGGGGTGTTTCCTGAAATTAAACCTAAATTTAAAGCTCAGGATATGCTGAGTTTGAACAATGATACGGAGAGTTTGGATAAGATATTTTTTAGAAACTCTAAGAATTTCAGGTTTATACCAAAGGATTATTTGGTGGAATCTGAATACTTTAGAAATGCTGATGGTGAACCATTATCAGATCATTTGGCTGTTTCGATGAGTTTTGATTGGGAGTGGGATGGTAAGGATAGGGAAGAATCTCCAATTGTTTTGAACTAAAATATTTCGCTAATTTGATTTTTTTAAAATATAATTACTAAAATTATTAGTAAAATATAATTGAAAATTACTAATCTTGCATTATGTTTTTAAATTGTAAGACTTGGTTTAGTTTTCACTATGGAACTTATCCTACTCAGGATTTAGTTGATTGTGCTGTGAAGTTGGGGATAAATACATTAGCTCTTACAAATATTAATAGTACGGCAGATTGTTGGGATTTTGTGAACAAATGTATAAAGGAGGGGATTAAGCCGATAATAGGAGCCGAAATACGTAATGACCATCAACTTTGTTATATTTTGCTTGCGAAAAATAACGATGGTTTATTGAAGATTCATGAATTTCTGTCTTATCATAAACAAGGAAAGATTGATTTTCCTTTACGGCCTTCGTTGAATTTAGAGAATCTGTGGGTTATTTATCCTTATGAAGAACATCCGCCTTTAGATTCTCTTGAGGAACAGGAGTTGATTGGAATTAGGATGGATGATTTGCACAAGCTGAGCTGGCAGGAAGCTTTGGATCGGGACTGTTGGGTTGTTTTACATGCTGTTACTTTTCAAGATCAATTTCACTACAATTTGCATCGAATTTTACGGGCTATTGCTAAGAATACGCTTCTTTCAAAATTGACAAAAGCTGATTTTGCAAGTCCTAAGGAGGTTTTTGTGGAAGAGGGACTGTTGGTATCTGCATTTTCACGATATCCCTCTTTAATTAGCAAAACGATGCAAGTGATCAAGAGCTGCTCCATTGAAATGGAGTTTCATGTAGATAAGAATAAGAAGTTTTTTACCGCTTCTGAAGAGGGGGATCACGAGTTGTTGAAAAAGTTGGCTTTGGAAGGTTGTAAAATACGCTATGGTGCTCAAAACAAAGAGGCGCTGAAGCGTGTGGAGAAAGAGTTAAAGATTATTAATAAGCAAAGTTTTAACTCCTATTTTCTAATTGTATGGGATATGCTTCGCTATGCAAATGAGCAAGGTTTTTACCATGTTGGTCGTGGAAGCGGAGCGAATTCAGTGGTCGCTTATTGTCTGCGTATTACCGATGTAGATCCGATTAAATTGGATTTGTATTTTGAGCGGTTTCTAAATCCAAATCGGAGTTCACCTCCCGACTTCGATATTGATTTTAGCTGGAAAGATCGGGATGCCATCTTTGATTATCTTTTTATTCGCTATGGTCGGCAGCATGTTTCCTTATTAGGGATGTATAATACTTTTCAACGAAGAGCGATCATTCGGGAAATGGGTAAAGTCTTTGGTCTTCCGAAGGAGGAGATTGATGTGTTGGTTCAACAACGAGAATGGCGGGCAGAAGATAAAATTCAGGCATTGATTCAAAAATATGGGGCGAAACTGGTGAATTTTCCGAATCATATCAGTGTGCATGCTGGTGGGGTGTTGATTAGTGAAAAACCACTGAAACATTATGCTGTGATGGATCTTCCTCCGAAAGGTTTTTTGACCTTGCAAATGGATATGTTTGAAGCAGATAGGATAGGTCTGTTTAAATTTGATATTTTGAGTCAACGAGGCTTAGGTCATATCAAGGATGCTTTGCAATTGATTCAGGAAAACCGAGGGGAATATGTAGATATTCATCAGGTGGAGAAATTAATTCATGATCCTGTGTTAGCAGAGCGTATCCGTCAAGCGGATACCATTGGTTGCTTTTATATTGAGAGTCCGGCAATGCGGCAATTGTTGGGGAAGCTGAAGTGTTCGGATTACATTACGTTGGTGGCTGCAAGTTCGATTATTCGGCCAGGAGTTGCTCAATCAGGAATGATGAAGCAGTATATAGAGCGCTACCATGATCCGGATAAAGTAGTTTACCTGCATCCGAAAATGAAAGAACTGCTGGAAGAAACGTATGGGGTGATGGTCTATCAAGAGGATGTGATTAAGGTAGCTCATCATTTTGGAGGGATTTCATTAGAAGAGGCGGATATTTTGCGTCGGGCGATGAGTGGTAAATACCGTTCGGAGAATAAATTTGAGTTAATGCGGGCGAAATTTTTTTATAATTGTAAGGAGAGGGGATATGATGATCAGGTGACTGCAGAGGTATGGCGGCAGATGGAAAGTTTTGGAGGTTATTCTTTTGCTAAGGGGCATTCTGCCTCGTTTGCCGTGGAAAGTTATCAGAGTTTATTTCTTAAGACCTATTATCCTACCGAGTTTTATGTGGCTGTCATTAATAATTTTGGGGGCTTTTACCGTACGGAGTTTTATTTTCACGAGTTGCAACGGCATGGAGCTTTAGTTGAGTTGCCTTGTTTAAATCATAGTGAATACTTAACAAATATACATGGGAACCAAGTGTATGTAGGATTTATTCATATCCAAGGACTAGAGCAGGTTTTTGGACAGTCCATCTCCGAAGAACGGAAACGCAATGGTCCTTACCAAGATTTGAATGATGTGTTGAAACGTCTGAGGCCCTCTCCAGAACAGTTGAATATTTTGATTCGTATTTCTGCGCTTCGATTTACAGGTTTAGATAAGAAGACATTGTTGTGGGAAGCGAACTTTAGGGTTAAACGAGTGGAAGAAATGGTTGCGGAAGATCTTTTTGGTCGGGAAGAAGTGCAATTTACACTGCCTCATTTTGAAGAAAGTAGAGCGGAAGATTTGAAAGATGAAATCGATTTATTGGGGTTTGTTGTTGGGGATTTTTTCGAACTTCTGGATCCGAAGTATCTATACGGTACAGTATCAGCGGCTAGTCTGAATGATAGAATAGGTCAGCATATTAAAATCATTGGTCGCTTGGTTACCATTAAAGAAACCAGAACCATTAAAATGGATCGTATGTGCTTTGGGACATTTTTGGATTATGAAGGGAATTGGTTGGATACGGTTCATTTTCCTCCAATCATGAAGCAGTATCCTTTTCAAGGGAGTGGTTTTTATATGTTATACGGAAGAGTAATGGAAGAATTTGGGGTGTATAGTTTAGAAGTGCTGAGTATGAAGAAACTCGGGTTTAAGTTGGAATCATAAATGAAAAAAGGTTGTAACTTTTATGAAATTACAACCTTTATATTCTTATTTTTATTCAGGCTTATCTGTTTTACTATCCTCCTGTTTTAAATCCTGATAGGGCAGTTCCTTAGATTCGTATATTTCTTTATAGTGCATTTCTTGTTGAGGGGTTTGATTGTCTTTTTCGGTATGAACCTCAATATCAATATCAATTTTTTTCTTGATTTTGGGAGTACGTACGATTCCCCATTTCATGAGTAACTCTTGAGTGGAGTTTTTCTTGAGGTGTTCTTTTTCAGGTTCACCAATTAAGAATCCGATGGATTCCATTCCAGGAGAAGCATCAAAAATAACTTTTAGGGTAGCAATTAATGGGAGAGCAAGAATCAAACCTGCTAAACCAAATAGCATACCTCCTAAAAGGATTCCAATGATGGCCATTAAGGGGTTAATGCTGACCTTACTGCCTACGATATTTGGAGTGATGATATTTCCTTCTAAAAATTGTACGACCTGAAACCAGGCGATTACTCCAACAGCATACCAGGCATTATCTTTTACAGCAAGCGCAAATAAGGCTGGTAAAATAGATCCAATGGCAATTCCTATATAAGGTAATAGCATTAATAATGAGGCTAAGGATCCAAAAAACCAAGCATAATCAATGCCCATGAACATGAGTCCAACAGTGTTGAGGATGGCTACAATACCCATGACGGTAATGAGTCCAACTAAATAGCTCTGAACAACTTCGTAAATTTTGTTCAGGACTTCATTCACTTTATGTTGAGGAGAGGATTTCAATGCTTTAAAGAAAAATTCTCTAAAGAAATCGCGATAATACAAGAGAAAGAAACTAAATAGGGGAACTAAAATGGCACTGGCAAGCATATTGCCAATGGATCCGAAAGTCGAGCCTACTGTGCCAGCGATATTTTCTAAGGATTTATTTCCTTGCTCTTTAAGCTTGTCCATGACTTCAGTTTTTTCAATTCCGAATTGATCTTGAAGCCAAGTTTGTCCGCGTTCCAGAACAGAGAGTACTTTATCGGTGATGGCTGTGGCATCTTTTCCGATGATGATACTTTCATGTACAATAAACCAAATAAGACCGGAAATAAGGGTAATAGCAATGAGGACAGCTAAAATAGAAGCAAAAGCTTTTCCCAAATGTAAACGTTCAAAAAAACGCGCTAATGGGAATAAGGAGATGGATATTAGTATAGCAAATAACAGTGGTAATAAAACACTCTGTGTTACATACATTAAAGCTACAATCAGTACTAGCGAAAATAGGCTACTTGCCAATTCCATGGAGTACGGTCTTTTGGTTTGATTTTTTTCCATATAAAGCTTATAACAGGTTATGTATTTTTTTGTTTTTCGAATTCCAATAAATTACGTAAATAAAAGCTGAAAAAATAATCAGCGAATTGCCATACATAATATAAGGGATTCTCCATATAACATCGTGATAAATATATCCTGCAAATAATGCACCAGCTCCAATTCCGACTTCGAGCGCAATATACATGGTCGCCACCGCTTTTCCTCGATATTGTGGTAAGGAAAGGTCTATGGTCCAGGCATTGACTGCTGGGGAAAAGATGCCTGTTCCGATACCGTATAAGCAAGCTCCAACAAGCAAATGGAATACAGAATGGGTAATGCCAATATAAAATATAGAAAATGCGATGATGATTAAACCTACTTTCATGACGACAATACGGCCATATCGATCGGCAACTTTACCTGATAAAAATCGGATACCAATCGAAGCTAATGTGAATGCGGTAAAGAATAGGCCCTTGTTGCTAATGCCTAAATGTTCACTCCAATCGGGTATTAGCGTAAGAATCACTCCGTAACCGGTATAAGATAAGAGGGTAACAATGGCAGCGGGAATGACTCTGACCTCAATGATATCTCGACGTGATATTTTCAACATATTGGGCTTAAAACGGGAGCTATTTGCCAGGGTTTCCTTCATGTTCATCACGATGATGATCGAAAGAAAAGCAAATCCTGAGGAGCAATAGAACATGTTGTTCAAACCATAATCGGCCGCTACATAACTACCGATGGCTGGACCAATTGCTCCTCCAATACTAAAACAAAGGCCATGCATACCAAGGGCTTCGCCCCATCGGTTGGACGGAACAATGTCTGCTACGTAAGCTGAGGTTGCTGTTGGTTTAAATCCAGTAGAGAATCCATGGACTAAACGGAGCATAAAAAAACCAGCAATGCTGGATAAGATAGGGTATAAAAATCCACAAACGACACAAACAATGGATCCAATAGCCATGACAGGCACTCGACCCCATTTGTCGGTTAGCCTACCGCTAAATGGACGAGATATTCCTGCTGTTAAGGTAAATAGTGCAATGATCAATCCTTTATGTTCTGCCCCACCTAATGCCGTTAAATAATTAGGAAGTTCGGGGATGATCATATTAAAGCTTGCCGAAAATAGGAGCGAGCTTAAACATAATAGGGCAAACTGAAAGGTGTATAAGGGACGATTATCTTCTGGAAGCTGATTATCCATTTATTGATTCAATTTTTGACGGGTTAATTCTGCACAGAAAATAGTGGTTGCAACAGCTACATTAAGTGATTCTGCTTCTCCAATTCTTGGAATAGTCACAGCTTGAGTCACTTTATTAATTAAACTTGGTCGAATACCATTTCCTTCATTTCCCATTAATATCAAACCCTCATGATTGAAATTTGTTTGATAGATGGACTGCCCAATTAATAAGGCACCATATATAGGTAGTGGATTATCTTGAAGCCATTCTTCCAGGTCAACATAGTAGATTGATGTTCGGGATAATGATCCCATAGTGGCTTGCACTACTTTTGGATTAAACGCATCTACAGTACCTATAGAACAAACGATATGGGTAATTCCAAACCATTCTGCTGTTCTGATGATGGTACCTAAATTTCCGGGATCTTGCACATCGTCCAGTACTAACGTGTGTTTATTTCTTAATATGGATAGGTCAAGGGATTTGTTGTCTGGGATTTCTACAAGTGCTAAAGCACCTTGAGGATTCTTTAACGTGCTGATTTTTGAGAAATCATTTAATGAAATTTCTTCAAGTTTTATATTTTGCGGTATTTTACCCAATTTTGCAACTGCTTCTGCCGTCGCCCATAATTTTTGTACTTTGTAAGCAGAGTGAATGAATTCTAAGACAGATTTTATTCCTTCAACAACAAATAGATTATGTTGTACACGGAATTTTTTATGCTGCAAGGAGGTAATTAAACTGATTTGAGCTTTTGACAACATCGGATGAACGTAAAAAAAAGTAGTATTTTATATTATGCAAGTATAACATTTTTGTTGCTATTTTTTGCTTCCTGTCGTTCAGCAAAATATTTGGAAGACAATCAAGCGCTAGTTACAGATGTGGATATCAAGGGTGTTAATCCTGCGTTAAAAGAATCAGTTTCCTTATATGTCGATAATGAAATACGTCCAAATTCTCCACTGTATTTAACTATTTATAATATATTTAATACCCGCAAAGGACGTTATAAGCGTGAGAATATTAAAAATGTAGGAGAAGCCCCAAGAATCCTTGATTCTGCTCTGGTGGAATTGTCTGCCAATCAAATAGAGCGATTTCTACAAACGAAAGGGTATTTTAATGCCAAGGTTACTCCGCTCATAGAAATGAATAAAAAGAAAGCTAAAATAGATTTCTTAGCCGAACTCGGTGAACCCTATTTAATTGATTCAATCCAACGAAAGGTGGAAGATCCACAGGTAGATTCGCTTTATCAAAAAGAAATTGTCTCTAAAAGTGTGATAAAAAAAGGAAAACCTTACGATGCTGTAGATTTGTACAGCGAACGTGAAAATCTTTATTATTATATGCGTAATGCAGGGTATTATGATTATCTTCGACAGTATATGCGAGTAGGAGTCGATACCATCGGTTTAAATAATCGGGCGAACCTACGTATTCAAGTGACCAATCCAGAAGATTCAGCTGCACATCAAGTATATTATATCGATAGCGTATATTTTAATATTGAAGCAGCGGATCCTAGTTTGCGGAAAGTCTCTACTCCCTATTTAGATAGCATTACCCGTATTGTCTATACGGATGAGACAAAGAAATTCAGATTGCGGCCTTTAGCGAGATATGCTTATTTACGTTCTGGACAGAAGTTCAGTGCAAGCAATGAAGAGCTATCCTATGACCGCTTGTATGAAATGAATGGCTTCCGATCCGTCAAGATAAACTATGAAAAGAAAGATTCAGCCAAGTTGGATGTATTCTATAATCTGATACCTCGAGCAGCTATGAGCAATCAAATGGAGGGAGAGTTTACATTCAGTTCAGGAATGAGTGGATTCAATGTCGGGAATACCTTTTCACATCGTAATATTTTTGGTGGCTCCGAAACGATAGAGGTTAAATTACGTTATGGAGTACTTTTTGACTCCCGCTTGAAAGGTAGTTTGGCCGATAAAATATTCAATAATGATTTTCAAGTAGGTGTAAACATTTCTTTTCCGAGGATTTTGAGTCCTTTTGCAGTTCGCAGTGTTGGAAAATATGGATTGCCACGTACTACCTTTTCTTCCAGTTTGCAATTGTTTTTTCAAGATCAAACCTACGCCAATCGGTATCTTATTAATAGCTTGAATTACCTGTGGTACGAGGCGACTAATAAAATGCATAGTTTTACTCCTATTGTCGTTGAATATCGAGATGGAAGATTGGATGATAATTTCAAGCAAAGTTTGATAGATGGTGGATATACCTTGTATGTAGAAAGTAATGACAGGAGGTATTTCGGTTTAGGTTCTCAATATGCATTTACTTATAATGCACCTAAACTGACCAGTAAGGAGTCATTTCACTACTTTAGAGGAGCGGGAGATATTAGTGGTAATTTATTGGGTTTAGCAAGTCAGGTGATACCATTTGATACCAACGATAACGGTGAAAAACTACTGTTTGGTGTTCCTTATCTACAATATGTTAAAGGAGAAGTAGATTACCGATTTTATAAATTTTTAGGAGGAAACAGGCAATTGGTCTTTCGATTTAATTCGGGAGTTGCTGTTCCTTACGGAAATAACTCCTCCCTATTGATTTTTGAAAAGAGTTTTTTCTCGGGAGGTATGAATGGTATTCGAGCGTGGCAAGCACGTACTTTAGGTCCAGGGGGATATAATAGAGCGAGTAAGCCGGAGGACATCCGTTTAAACCTTCGAAATCTGGATCAGCTAGGAGAAGTAAAAATAGAATCAAATGTGGAGTACCGATTCCGTATGCTTAATAATTTTTTTGGAGCCAAGTTGAATGGTGCTACTTTCCTTGATGCTGGTAATATTTGGCGATTAAGAAAAAACGAGTTTAATATCGATGGAGAATTTCAGGGAAATCGATTCTTATCTCAAATAGCTTTAGGAACAGGATTCGGATTGCGCGTCGATATGAATTATTTTACGGTACGTTTAGATGCAGGTTTAAAATTGAAAGACCCTCAATTCTCAGGAGCAAATCAATGGGTCATCAAACACCTTTTCAACTCCAGAGAATTTAGAGATACGTATTATAGCAGTAATAAACCAGATCGTTATAGTTTTATTCAGTATAATTTCGGAGTGGGTATGCCTTTTTAATATCTAGATTTGAGTTATTAGACGTTAGATTTGAGACGTTAGATATTAGACATTAGATATGAGACATTAGACGTTAGATAAATGTGAAATGAGACGTTTTGATATTAGAAAAGTAAAAACTCGGCTGAGGTATTTCTTCAGCCGAGTTTTGTCTCAAATCTAATGTCTTAAATCTATTGTCTCAAATCAATTGTCTCAAATAAAGTCTTTAATTCCCATAATAATACTTTCCAAGAGTTGTTTGATATCTAGGCCTTTGCTGTAGTTGAGGTAGAAATAAGCAATGGCCAAAATTACTAGGGTGACTAAAAAGCGTTTAAATACATATGCTATAAAAAGGATAGCTAATGGGAGGATTAGTAAGAGAATACCTTTGATTTTATAAGGGGTAATTCCTTTGTCCGTTACGCGTAAAAAATATAGTTTCCCGATGTCATTTTTTGCATTTTCATGCTTAAAGAATACGAAGGTCGATGATTTTATCGCCTGACTGGTCACAGCCACACCATCAGTAAATTGTAAATCCTGTTGAAATCCGTTGATTGTAAATAAAAAAGTCCCTCGAATACCATTATCTGTTTTTTCTAAAGAATCTAAGGCAATAATTGCCAGTTTACC
Source organism: Sphingobacterium sp. (assembly GCA_036781025.1). Taxonomy (GTDB): domain Bacteria; phylum Bacteroidota; class Bacteroidia; order Sphingobacteriales; family Sphingobacteriaceae; genus Sphingobacterium. Next base: position 19,512 of record DAIQBS010000036.1, read on the forward strand.
ATTCTGTGATAAATTTTCCTTGACAGAAAAATCCTGAATTTGGATATGTTGAGCTTTTAAGGAAAAAGTTGCAGCAAGTAAGAAAGAAAAGATAAAGCAATATTTAATCCGGTTTTTCATGATGCAATGATACAAAAATAGGTTGGATTGAAAAAAAGCCTGTCGGTTAATTTCTGGTTTATAAAGTGGATAGGTCTTCTTATCTTTGTCGACGTTATACATAAAAACATAAATTATATGTTGCAATTAAATTATATCCGTGAAAACAGGGATGAGGTAGTTGAAAGACTAGCCGTGAAGAATTTTAAGCAGGTAGAATTGGTAGACCAAGTTATTTCCTTAGACGAGCAACGTCGTAAGGTTCAAAATGAATCGGATTCCATCGCAGCTGAAGCAAATTCCTCGGCTAAGCAGATTGGAGACTTAATGCGCCAAGGTAAAAAAGAAGAAGCTGAAGCCATTAAATCGAAATCGGCAACATATAAAGAGCAAATTAAAGAAATGACCGATAAGTTGGAAGCCATCGAGCAAGAGCTGCATAATAAGCTTGTTCAGTTGCCCAACCTTCCCTATAAATTAGTTCCAGTAGGAATTACACCAGAAGATAATGAGGTAGTATTAGAGCATGGAGAAAAGCCAGCTTTGCCAGAGAATGCTTTACCACATTGGGAATTAGCTGCCAAATATGATATCATCGATTTTGAATTAGGAACTAAAATCACAGGAGCAGGATTTCCGGTCTATAAAGGTAAAGGTGCTCGTTTACAACGAGGATTAATCAATTTCTTCTTAGATCAAGCTGCTGCTGTTGGTTATCGTGAGGTTCAAGTACCTTTGGTTGTAAATGAAGCATCTGCTTACGCTACCGGCCAATTGCCAGACAAAGAAGGGCAAATGTATCATGTAACGAACGATGATTTATATTTAATACCGACAGCAGAGGTTCCAGTTACCAATATTTATAGAGATACCATAGTTAAAGCAGAGGACTTTCCAATTCAGCATTGCGGTTATACCGCTTGTTTCCGTCGTGAAGCTGGATCTTATGGTGCGCACGTTAGGGGATTAAATCGTTTACATCAATTTGATAAAGTAGAGTTAGTGCAAATTGTTCATCCGGAGAAATCTTACGATACCTTGGAGGAAATGAGTTTATATGTTCAATCTTTATTGCAAAAATTAAATCTTCCTTACCGTGTCCTTCGATTGTGTGGTGGAGATATGAGTTTCGGATCGGCAATGACCTATGATATGGAGACTTATAGTGCAGCACAACAACGCTGGTTAGAAGTATCTTCTGTATCGAATTTTGAAACCTTTCAATCCAATCGTTTAAAAGTTCGTTTCAAAAATGAAGAAGGTAAAACACAATTAGCACATACCTTGAATGGCTCTGCATTAGCTTTACCTCGTATCGTAGCTACCTTATTAGAGAATAATCAAACGGAAAAAGGAATTAAAATTCCTGAGGTATTAGTACCTTATGTTGGTTTTGAATATATAGATTAATCTAAAACAATCAGTAAATTATTAAAAAGTCCCAATCACATTGGGACTTTTTGTATTTATACTTCAGTAAGTTCTTCCTGAACTTCAAATTCTTTTGTTCTTGGTTCCATGCGTACTAAATATTGATCTTGATCATCTTCATAAAGAACTTGAACCACCCAACCTTCTTCATGCGCAATGTTAATAAGTGTTTTCTGATCAATATACAACCATTTAAATGGTTCCCCTTTTTGCCCTTTATACTCGTATTGAAAATTAATTTCCCCAAAATAATAATCGGGCCTTGGAAGTCTATACTCCTTATATAAATAAGAAATATCTGAACTATCGAAAATAAGCTGTCCTCGATTATTTAGTAGCGATTTCGCATGTTTCAGCAGTTCTTTAAATCCATCCAATGTCTTAGAGATGCCAATACCATTCATAAGGAATAAAAGGGTGTCATATTTTTGACCTTGAAGTGCATAAAAGTCTTGATGAATCACCTGTTGCACACCTCTTTCTTTCATGATGTTACAAGCGATTTCAGATATTTCTAAAGCATGAACATCAAATCCTTTTTGTTGAAGGTATAAAGCATGAACACCGGCGCCAGCACCTACATCCAACACTTTTCCATCGCATAAAGAAAGTGCAATAAATTCTAATTCAGGCAAATCTTCTTCTTCCCGAAAAAACACCTCAACAGGCATTTCTTCAATATCTCCATAACTACTGTGCAATAAAAGAGGATCCAACGTTTCACCATGCTCCTTAAAATCAAAAAGAGCTTCCCCATAAACATCTCTATGCATGATCAACAATATTAAGAAATCGTTTTGCGACTAGGATTTCCTCTGGATCACCTGTATGTTTATTAGGTTCATCGGATAACTTGATGACAGGAGTCCATTCCGCATCTTCTGGTAAAGCTTCGGTCATTTTCAAGACGATATTCATCCTTTTTAGCCCCACATCATTGGTGAAATCTGTACCTATTCCGAAAGAGTACCCGATTTTGTTTTGACAATATGAGACTATATTTTCCACTTTATTATAGTCTAAACCGTCAGAAAAAATAATAGTTTTATTTAGCGGGTTAATCCCCTTACTTTCATAATGAGCAATGGTTTTTTGAGCAAATTCAATTGGATCACCACTATCGTGACGTACACCATCAAATAATTTACTTAGTTTTTTATCAAATTGCTTGAAGAATACTTCTGTGGTATATGTATCCGAAAGTGCTATTCCTAAATCCCCTCTATACACATTAGACCAATTTTCTAAACCCAATAGATTTGCCATTTTATAACCATATTTTGCAGCATGAAACATAAACCATTCATGGGCATGCGTGCCAATAGGTTTGGTTTGGTATTTCATGGCAAAATGAACATTGCTGGTGCCTATAAATGTATTAGATTGATGATCTTTCAACGCATTTAATACTAAATCATGTACCGCATAAGAATGTCTTCTTCTAGTTCCGAAATCTGCAATGGTGATTTGAAGCTTATCATATTTGTCCATTTTTTGGTTTACTATAAGTTTCACTTCCTCATCGGAAACCCTTTTTTCATCCTGCATTTCATAATAAAGTTCACAAATTAATGCCATCAAGGGAACTTCCCAAAGGATTGTTCTGTACCAATATCCTTCAATTTTTACAGATAATTCTGAACCATGTTGTTCTATAGTTACCTCATCTGGGTCGTATTGATAACCTTGAAGAAAATCAAAATAAGTAGGATCAATATAGGGACAGGTTTTGGAGAAGTATACTTTTTCCGCTTTGCTCAATTTTAGGTTTGCCATATCTTTCACTGCTTCGCGAAATCTTTCAGCAAATCCTTCTGGAAATTGATGTTTTCCTCTATTAATAAATTGATAGCGAGCTTTAGCTTTTGGAAATAGTTTCACCACAGCATATTGCATCGTGAACTTGTAAAAATCGTTATCTAAAATGGATGTTAGTTTTGCCATTCGTTTGTCTTTTGTTGCTATTGACAACAATGAAATTAAGAAAATGTTAATACAAAAATGTGTTTTTCTGTGGTTCAAACAAAATGCCAAGATCAATTCTTGCTGTTTTTAGCCCAAGAGAATGCAGTCCATGTTAATATGGCTCTCTTTTTATAAGCTGATTTTAGCGACAATGAAGTGGGTAAAATTTACCATCAAAAATAACATGATAATGATAATTTTCTTTGTAAAATAAGATGGTGCTTTTGTAAAATCTATTACTCTCATGCGGATCTCCTTCGGACATTCATCGAATTTCCAATGAATCTCTATCGGAAAAACTCAAAGAAGATCCGATGAAGATCCTTTAGAAATACAAACATTAACCAAATCAGCCTAGCATAAACAAAAAACAGTTAAGATTAAATATTTTGTTTGAATTATTGTTTTATTGATTCATTTTGGTTTATTTAATTGAATTACAATGTGTTGATTGGTTAAATCGCTATATTTATGTATTAGCAAATTTTTATCAATTTTTACCAGTCTAACTTTTTTAAATGATGAATTGGAATATTTCTAAATTTATGGGTATTCTGCTTATTTTTTTTCTGTCATGCCATTCCTCTATAGAGAGAGAAGTGGTAAATAAAGGTAAACGATTAATAATGGTTATGGATACCACAAATAATAAGGAAGATTATGGTTTTGAGAATGAATATGGTGAAATGATTGTTCCTTTTGGAAAATATAGCATGCTATTCGATGTAAACCATGGCTCCTTATATTTTGGTATTTCTAAAACCAAAGGTAGAGGTGTGGTTGCACTTGATTTAAATGGAAAAGAATTATTTAAAGTAGTTACTAATGAACCCTATCCCATGGATCCTTATGAAGGATTGCTAATGATGGAAGATGAAAATGGTTTAATTGGGTTTGCAAATTTAGCAGGTGAAATAGTTTTATCACCGAGGTTTACATCCGTATCAGTATTTAATGAAAATGGCCATGCGATTTTTTGCGCCTCTTGTAAGTTAGGTGATCATCTAAAAAATAATACTGAAGAACAAAGGGAAAAGCAATTGATGGAAAGCAGATTGAATCCAAATACGACTGTAATTAATTTAGATCGATTTGTAGGCATGGTGAATAAGAGGGGAGATATCGTTTTGGGGCCTATATACAATTTTATTCATTCCATTGGAGGTCAAGATTCTGTATTCCTTGTATCTAAAGACCAACGGCTATATAGCATTAATATTTTAGAGCAAGAAGTAGCACATCCTCCGAAATTAATAAACCAATACGATAGTATCGTTTGGGCTCGATTAACAAATTTATATTTCGTAAAAAATTAATAAAAAAAGCGAGTTGAATTGAATCAACCCGCTTTCCAAATTTATTTCAATTGTATGTATTAGCCTCTGTTAGATCTTGAAGATGCTCTTTCAGAACGTTGTTGCGCAGGTGCAGATTGACGGCTTTGCGATCTGGAACTTCCGCTACTTCTTTCTACGGAAGATCTGCTCGGCTGTCTAGATTCAGCACGTTGTTGCGGAGCGCTCGTTTGAAAAACTCGACTTGATGATCTTGACTCCTGACTACGCGGAGCAGATTGCTGACGTTGTGCTGGAGCAGATTGTCTTTGAGGTGCCACTCGTGATTCAGATCTAGACGAACGGTTGCTTCTCTCCACAGACTCATTTCTAGTAGGTCTTTCCACATTTGAACGAGATGAACTAGCACTTCTGCTTTCTGAGTTGCGGTTCCAAGTGGATGAAGTTGATCTAGACTCTCTAGATACATTTCCACGATTTGAAACGGTTGGCGTTCTCTCATTCGATCTTGAAGAAATACCTGTATTGGTTGATCGCTCTGATCTAGAACTTACGTTTCTTTGTTCATTCGATCTAGAACCTTGGGATGAACTTCTAGAGTTACCAGATCCAATATGCATTTCACGTTGACCATTAGCATTTCTTGTGATTACTGGTTCTCTAGACGAGCGGCCGGAAGTATTTCTTTCGTTCGAAGTACCTCTAGAAACTCGATCCTGATTCGAACGACTAGACGTATTTCTGTCATTCGAAGAACCTCTAGATGCCGTCGCGCGGTCTTGATTCGAGCGGTTAGATCTACTTATTGCATCACGGTTATTTCTATTGTCATTTATTCTTTCCGATCTGGAGCTCGAGCGATCAGGGCGGTAAATAGAAACCGAATTTCTATCCACTCTACTAGAACCACGTCTGTTATCAAAGTTTACTGAGCGAACGTCTACACGTCTACCAATATGTCTTTCAATATCGCGGCGAGCGGGACCACCATAATAACGGTGGTTATTTACAATGTACGTGTTGTGAATAATCGTAGTTCTATTATAGATGTTACGGTGACCATATGACCAATATCTTGGCATGTGATGATCGTAAATTCGACGAGTCGGTAAGAATATCCAGAAATCTAATGGTATACCTATATTAACGGATACATTGATACTAGGACCCATTGGAGCCCATCCATAATATCCTCCACCAGTTCTCCAATCTACCCAAGCAGGCCCCCATTCGTATCCTGGAATCCAAGCCCATCCGCGATGACCACGGTGCACCCAACGTCCATAATGAAAAGGAGCCCAACCCCAATCATAATTTGAAACCCATGTATTACCATATTCAGTCATGGTCCAATATCCATTGGTTCCATAAGGTCTGAAATCAGGACCTTCATTAGGATACCAAACATTTCCATATTCAGGATCTCTATCCCAATCACCATAAGGACCTAGTTCATCGTAAAAATCATCGAATTCTATATCTTGATAGTTTTGAGCGGAGACATTCTTCACGCTAAAAACGGATATTAAAAGGAATATACCTAGTGCAAATGCTGTGGATGTCTTCAAATTTTTCATATGCCAACTTATTTAAGTTTTTGCCTTAATTTGTTGGTATGACCTTAAGAATTAAAGAAAGGTTTAATCATATAATAAAAATGTCAAACTTTTTGGCCTGATTACTGTATAAAGGATAATTGCATGGTGAAACTTAATCCATAAAAGAAAAGTTTGTACATTTGCGTCAGATATTTTGACTTTTGAATCAATTAATTCAATAAATTAGCTTTATTAATGGCAAAGAAATTTGAGGCTTTATTACTGGAATTTGCAAGTATGCATCGGTTTTTGATGCGTTTTTTTCGTGAAGTGGTGAGCCCTCCATATGAGTTTAAAGAGATCATCAGGCAGTGTTATGAGGTTGGATGGAAATCTTTTCCGTTAATTAGTTTAACTGGTTTTATTGTCGGATTTGTTTTTACCAAACAATCGAGACCTTCATTAGAGGAGTTTGGAGCGAGTTCTTGGTTACCTGCATTAATTTCAATTGCTATTGTTAGGGCATTGGCGCCACTAGTTACAGCTCTTATTGCATCTGGTAAAGTAGGTTCGCAGATAGGTGCAGAATTAAGTTCCATGAATGTGACGGAGCAAATAGATGCGATGGAAGTTTCTGGAACAAATCCATTTAAATTTCTGATTGTCAGTCGAATCATTGCTACAACCTTTATGATTCCCGTATTGTGTTTTTACGTTGCAGGTATAGGCTTAGCAGGAGGTTATTTGAGTATAATCTCGAAGGATGAATTAAGTGTATTAAGTTATGTAAATCAAGTATTTGAAGCTATAGCGCCTAAGGATATCTTTGCGATGGTTTTTAGAGCAATAGTATTTGGATTTACAATAGGGTTTGTCAGTACGTATGTAGGATATTATTCCTCAAAAGGTACAGAAGGTGTGGGAAAAGCAGCGAATAGTGCGGTAGTAGCCTCGATGTTCATCGTGTTTATTGAAGAATTGTTAATTGTCCAAATTTTAGCTTTAATAGGATAGACGTCATGGAGCAAAAAAAACAAGCGCAGATTAATTACGATGACGAAGTTATTCATGTACATCAAGTAAGTAAATCTTTTGGAGATTTACATGTATTACGAAATGTAGATTTGAAGCTTTACAATGGGGAGAACTTAGTTGTTTTAGGTCGGTCTGGAACTGGAAAGTCAGTGTTAATTAAACTGATTTCAGGATTACTTAAACCAGACTCTGGAGAAATTCACGTGCTAGGGGAGACGGTAAATTTACTGAAAGAAAAAGAACTTCGACAATTGCGATTGCGCATTGGTTTTTCCTTTCAAAACAGCGCATTGTATGATAGTATGACCGTGCGTGAGAATTTGGAGTTTCCATTGGTTCGAAATAAGCGCAATTTGACAAGAGCGGAAATAAATAGAGAGGTAGAAGATGTGTTGGATGGAGTAGGTTTATTGAGAACAATAAATCAAATGCCATCTGAATTGTCTGGAGGTCAGCGTAAACGGATTGGTATTGCTAGGACATTAATTTTACGTCCGGATATCATGATGTATGATGAACCTACCGCTGGATTAGATCCCATCACTTGTTTAGATATTAATAGCTTGATTAATGAGGTTCAGGAACGTTATCGCACCTCGTCCATTATTATTACCCATGATTTAGCTTGTGCTAAGATGGTTGGAGATCGAGTAGCAATGTTATTGGATGGGAAATTTGAACGGGTTGGTAAATTCTCGGAGATTTTTGATACCGAGGATGATCGAGTGAAACCCTTTTATGATTATAATTTTATTGTTTAACAGGATATATGGCAACAACAGATAGAAAAAGATCGATAATAGTAGGTTTATTTACCTTTATTGGCCTAATTATTTTGGTAGGGGGTATTTTAGTATTGGGTACTCAACAGAATAAATTCAGTAAAAATTTAGCATTAACTACATTTTTCAAAGACGTAAAAGGCTTGAAAGTAGGTAATAATGTTTGGTTTTCAGGAGTTAAGGTAGGTATCATTAAAGAGATTAGTTTTGAAAGTGTAGAGAATGTTAAGGTAGTGATGAGTGTTGAAGAGAAATCCAGCAAATTTATTCGTAAAGATGTGATTGCTACATTGAGTTCAGATGGGCTTATCGGTAATGCCATTATCAGTTTAGTTGGAGGGACAGACCAATCCCCTCAGGTAGAGAATAATGATGTTATCAAATCAGGAGTTTCTGGAGGAATGGACGCTATGCTAGCGACTTTACAAGTAAATAATGAAAATTTATTAGAGATAACGAAGAACTTTGCTGTTTTATCAAAACAATTGGTTGATGGCAAGGGCACGGTCGGAGCTTTACTGACAGATGATGCGATTGCTCAGAATTTAAAAACCTCAGTTAATTCACTAGGAAGTACGATGAATGAAGCAAATAAAGCTGTCAGTAATTTGGTTTTATTAACACAAAAATTAAATAATGACCAAGGCTTAATACATGAGTTGACTACAGATACAGCTGTTTTTGCAAGTTTAAAGGAATCTGCTGCACAATTACAAGGAGTTACACAGACTGCTTCGGCGTTAATGTCCAATTTAAATGCAACATCGGCTAGATTGAATGATAAAGACAATGCGATAGGTGTGCTTACAAATGATCCGGCGGCTGCTGAAGAAATAAGACAAATATTGAAGAATTTAAATTTGAGTTCAGCCAAATTGGATGAAAATATGGAAGCATTACAAAGCAATTTCTTGTTGAGGGGATTCTTTAAAAAGAAAGCTAAAGAAGAGGCAGCGAATAATTCAAAAAATGATTAGTGGATTAACCACTTTAAAATAACAGGACTAGTTGATAAGGCATTTTTCTCACAAATGGCTTTATCAACTCTTTTTTTATTACCCATAAAATTTCATAACCTAGTTTAATAGCATGATTACAGAGAAAGATGTTTTGTATGAAGATAATCACTTGATAGCGATTAATAAGCGTGGAGGGGATATTGTGCAAGTAGATAATTCTGGTGACAAATCATTGGAAGAGATGGTTAAGGAGTTTTTGGCAAAAAAGTATCATAAACCTAATGAGGCATTTATTGGAGTAATTCATCGATTGGACAGGCCTGTCAGTGGGATGATATTATTTGCGAAAACGAGTAAAGGTTTAGATCGAATGAATCGATTGTTCCATGATCGGAAAGTTAAAAAGAAATATTTAGCTGTTGTTCGAGAAAAACCGCAATCGATGAAAGGCACCTTAAAAAATTGGTTGTTGCGTGATCGGAAGAAAATGATTACTAAAGCCTATGATCGCGAGGTGAAAAATGGCAGTTACGCAGAACTATCCTATGAAGTAGTGGGGAATTTGGATGGATTTTATTTACTTCAAGTTAATCCAATTACAGGTAGAACACATCAAATTCGAAGTCAATTGGCCTATATGGGCTGTCCTATTGTTGGCGACAATAAATACGGTTACCCAAGAGGGAGTTTGCATCGAACCATTTGTTTACATTCCAGGTCATTGGAGTTTCAACATCCTGTGAAAGAAGAAATCATGTGTATTAAAGCACCATTGCCTCAAGATGGTTTTTGGGATAAATTCAATCGTTTATTGAGCGAAGAAGTGTAATCGTTTGTAAGGATTAATTCTTAATTTTGTATTATGAAAAATTATTTCGGTGTGAGGATGTTTATTGTTTACCTCTTCGTTGGCTTTTGTTTAGTAGGTTCTCCGACCCCTAGTTTTTCCCAATGTGCGATGTGTTCTCTGAATGCTGAAAATAGTACGCAAGAAGGAAATACCCAAGGCAAAGGTTTGAATGATGGAATTTTATTTTTGTTAGCGATGCCATTTTTAATTGCTGGAGGGATAGGTTTCCTTTGGTATAAAAAATTTAGGACACCAAATTCAAAGAATAACTTGGAATTTCCTTTTCCAAAACAATAATATATTTATGGCTATTTCTAAAATTCAGGCGGTTGCTCAAAGTAAATGTCCGCGTTGCCGCAAAGGAAATATGTTTAATGGATATGCCTATGGTATTTCTAGGCAAAAGATGAATGAGCATTGCCCACATTGCGGATTCAAATTTGAAATTGAACCGGGATATTTTTATGCAGCAATGTATGTGAGTTATGCGTTTTCAGTGGCTGAAGTTCTAGGAATGGCATTTATTACCGCATTGATTACCAAAAGTGAGTCTCCATGGTTATACATCGCTGTATTATTTTTTGCAATTTTTCTATTTGCACCTTTTAATTATCGATATTCCAGGCTGGTTTTGCTTCACTTTTTATCTCCAAAAGTTTCTTTCAATCCAAAATATCAAAGCGATTCTGCTCAGCAGCCCCATTAATTGTGCTTTATATATTGCATAACACTATCAAATAAAAAGGCTTTTTGGGGATGATTTAGGGAGATAAATTCTTGTATTTCACTCATCAAATTGGATTGAATTGAAATGATGTCTTGTTCATTAGATACAATTATTTGAAGGCAATAGGTGAATCCTTCGTGTGGGGAATGCAGCATTTTTAAAAGTTTTAATTCTTTTGCTTCCTGTTTTTGTATTAACTCTTTAATAAAAATTAATACATCTAGATGAGCAGACTCTTCAATGATAATCGATAAATTGTATAAAAACATATGTATTCTATAATATTTGCTGTAAAATTAAGGTTGCAAATGGAACTTTACGATTTTTTTTTTAATATTTGATAAAGGGCTATTTTAACAGACGACATGATAAAAGGATGGATATATATACTTTTTATTCTGTTTGTGCTTGTTTCATGTAAACAAAATCAACAGGATCAAGCCCTTATACCTATAGAAGACTTTTTTGTTAAACCCGAGAAAACCTCTTATCGTATTTCTCCTGATGGCAGTAAAATCGCCTATTTGGGTATTCATGATCATTGTAAAAATATATTCATTTTAGATTTAGTTCGACCTGATTCCTCCAAACAATTAACGTATCAACAAAATTTAAATGTGCAAAGTTATTTTTGGTTGAATAATGATCAAATTATCTTTTCCAATACACAATCGCCATCAGATAGTTTAAGGTTGTTTCATATCAATATTCATACAGAAAAAAGGAAAAGATTAATTCCTCCGATGAAAGCCAAATTGAGATGGATTCATCCTATTAAAGAGCATCAGGGAGCTTTACTTGTCGGTTTAAATACCCGAGATTCTTCCCTGTTTGATTTGCATAAAATTTATTTAGATGGTAAAGCTCCTGAAATGATTTATGAGAATCCTGGTAATGTGGTTAATTGGATGGGTTCTTTGGATGGAGTAGTTCGAATAGCATTAACGAGTGATAGTGTTCAAGAATCTATCTTGTATAGAAAAACCGAGCAAGATCGCTTTGCAGAGGTTGTTAAAAATAATTTTGAAACCATATTTGTGCCATTAGGTTTTAAGAAACACTCGGATCAAATTATATATGCTTTATCAAATATTAATCGTGACCGTCTAGCATTGACAGAGTTTGATGTCAAGGAAGGTCGTGAATTAAAGAAAATCCATGAAGATAGTTTAGGTGATTTGATGACAGAAGGATATTCTAATTCGCTTCAGGAAATGGTTTATACCTCTTCTTTTGTCAACAGGTACGCTAAAACTATTTTCCATTCTAGCTATAAAGAAGTTTATGATTACGTTAAATCGCACTATTCAAATACCGAGGTTGCTTTTTTAGATACCGACAATACACAAAACGGATTTATTTTAAGGTTGTATAGCGATATTCATTCAGGGGAAACCTATTATTTCAATCGATCCAAAAAAGAGTTAAAATTATTAGCAGAAGAAAACCCTAAGTTGAAGGGCAAGGAACTTAACAAAATGGAAGAAGTGAGTTTCTTGTCTCGAGATAATAAAAAAATTCATGCTTATTTAACATATCCGAATGTTAAAAAGAGTAGTTATCCAGTGGTCGTTTTAGTTCATGATGGACCTAATCGCCGGAGTGATTGGGGATTTGATCCGGAGGTTCAATTTTTAACCAATAGGGGCTATGCTGTATTTCAGATTAACTATCGTGGTTCAATTGGTTACGGGAAAGAATTTTGGACAGCTGGATTTAAAGAATGGGGAGGGAAAATACAATCCGATATTACCGATGGTGTCACTTGGTTGGTACACCAAGGTATAGCTGATAAAGATAAAATTGCAATAATGGGTTCAGGATTTGGGGGCTATTCAGCATTATATGCGGCAGCATTCAACCCGACACTGTATAAATGCGCCATCTCCTCATCAGGATATAGTAATTTATTCACTTACTTTAGAGAAATTCCACCACATCTAAAGCATTATGTTCAGTTATATTATCGAATCATTGGTAACCCCGAGAAAGAATCTGATTTATTTCAGGCTATTTCGCCTATTTTCCATGCCGACAAGGTTCGTATTCCTGTTTTATATTTCCAGGGTGGTCGAGATAAATATACTTCGGTGACAGATGCAAACCAATTTGTTAGTAAATTGAGAAGTCAGAAAAATCCTGTTCGCTACGTGTTTAAGAAAGAGGAAGGGAAAAGATTTCGCAACGAAGAAAATGTTGTAGAATATTATCAAGAAATCGAAAGTTTTTTGGCTCAATATATGAACTAGAAACAAGATGCTGAAAAGGCCAAGTAAATATCGGAAGAACATAGGACTATTAATTGCTTTTTTAGCCTTTTTAACAGTGCTTTATGTTATAGCAGTCATATTGGCAAAGACTATGATGTCTAATTATATAGAGTCTGAGTTTGCGAATAGGAAAGCAGATGTATTTGATGCCACTTTAAAACAATTCAATTATTTTTTTAATAATGAAATAGCAGAAGTTTCGAATTACCAAGGATATTTGGATTCGGTACATTCGGTGAATTATGCGGAAAAGATATTGCGGAAAAATCCATTTGTAGAGGAAATTAACTTTTACGATGTTCTTTTTACCAATGTCAATGATTTATCTCAGGGCGTTCGGTTCCAAAATTTACAAATACTACCCAGATTCATATTTAATTATCATTTGGATGATCAGCATAAGCTAGTGAAACAGCAGGTAACGGAGAGTGTAAACAAACCCTCTTCCGATGACTTTAATAACATGGCGATTCGAATGGTGAATTTTCTGAATATTTTAGATGATTCAACATCCCTAACCGAAAATGATATTTATAGAATATTTTATCATACTGTACCCGGTAAAATTACTTATCTGAATATTCCTAGGGTGAATACCTTAAAATCTTATAAGGTATTAATGGAAGATACCACCGCTATAGATTTAACTTTTGATCAGGATTTATTTGTCTATAAAATTAATCCTCAAAAAATCAAAATTATTAACACCCAGGATAAGTTGTATGAGAAAGTTCGTATTTTATCGATTACTGATCCAAATGTCATTGAAGAGGAAGCGTTTTATACTACGGAATTGCCTTTGCCTGGAGCATTGTCAGATTATAAATTGCGTTTTGATTCCTCTGAGGATTTTTTGAAAGGAGAAATTAACAGAAGATTTCTTCCGGCATTATTTGGAGTATCCTTGGTTTATTTGATTTTATTATTGATTGTGTATTTAATGTATCGAAATATTGCGATCAATAGTCGATTATTTCAATTGCAATACGATTTTATAAATAATTTGACTCATGAATTTAAAACACCTTTAAGTGTTATTAAGATTGCGGGAAATAATTTAAAAAGTGCTGAAAGAATTTCGGACCAGGAACGTGGAATGTATGGCAAAATCTTAGATCAAGAAGCTGATAAGTTGAATAATTTGATGAATAAGCTGTTGTCATTTACGCAGATAGAAAATAAATCATTAAAATTTAAAGGTGAATATATAGATTTAGATGATTTTTGTTTAGAGATAATCGAGGCTGCTAAAATTAAATATCCAGATTTGAACCTGACATATCATATTGAGGATCATTATAAATTATATACAGATAAAATATTATTAAACTCTGTGTTTCAGAATTTGATTGATAATGCATATAAATATTCCGAAGTTTCAAGAAAATTTATTGATATTAGTGTACATCAAATTAAACAATATATCGTAATTGAATTTAAAGATAAAGGTATAGGAATCGACAAACATGAACTAAAACATATTTTTAAGAAATTTTATAGAGTCAAGAATCAATTTAATCAGGGAGGAAGTGTAGGTTTAGGCTTGGCATTTTGCAAAGAGATTACAGAGTTTATGGGCGGTGAAATAAAAGTAAGTAGTATACGAGGAGAGGGAACTACATTTACTTTATACTTTCCTAAATAATCCAATAGAGTACTATGAATAAAGATATTAAAATAGCAGTAGTAGAGGACGATGATAATTTACGCTTTTTAGTAAGTCATCGACTTCAAACAGAAAACTTTCAAGTAATTCAATGTGCTGAAGGAATTGATGCGGAACGTATTATACTAGAAGAGAAACCAGATATTGTATTATTGGATTGGATGCTTCCTGGAAAAGAAGGAATCGAAGTTTGTGAAAGTGTGAGAAAGGCAGGTTTTGAAAATATTATCATTATGATGACTGCAAAATCACAAGATATTGATAAAATTGATGCCTATAGTTTTGGGGTAACAGATTATATTACGAAACCCTTTAATATGGATGTGCTCATCGCGATGATTGAAAATAAAGTTCGATTTTTTGTTCCAAAATCTCAGAATGAGGTTTACCATTTTGGAGAAACAGAGCACCATCCGAATGTACATTCTTTAATTCGTGATGGCAAGAAAATAGAATTGACGATTTTAGAAAATAGAATATTACTGCATTTTCTTCAAAATAAAGGCAGAGATATTACTAGGGAAGAGTTAATGGAAGTGGTATGGGGCTACAGTTCGAATGTCAATACGCGTACATTGGATATGCATGTGGTCCGATTACGTAAAAAAATAGAAGCAAATCCAGATAAACCTTATTACCTACAAACGGTAAGAGGATTAGGCTATAAATTTATTAATGAGACAGAAGATAATATAAGTTAATTTTTTGTTTTTATAGAAGTATTTTGTTATCTTCGTCAGAAGAGCAAGACCATGTTGTCCTTTTATTGGATAGTGTGGTCTTGTCTTTTTTTGTTTATTAAAAAATTATTTAAAAAATACAGTAAAGCGTAAAAGGTTAATATTATGGCAGAAGTAACGTATTACACAGAAGAAGGGTTGAATAAGCTTAAAGAAGAGCTTCAATATTTAAAAACCGAAGGTAGATCGAATATAGCGAAGGCGATAGCTGAAGCTCGCGATAAAGGAGATTTATCGGAGAATGCTGAGTATGATGCAGCCAAAGAAGCACAAGGTCTACATGAGGCTAAAATTGCTAAGTTGGAGGAAGTTTTAGCATCAGCCCGAATCATTGACGAGTCAAACTTGGATACTTCCAAAGTTTTAGCTTTGTCATTTGTTAAAATAAAAAATAAGAAAACAGGTGCTACAATGAGCTATCAATTGGTTTCAGAAACCGAAGCAGACCTTAAAGCGGGTAAGATTTCAGTGAAATCACCTATTGCTCAAGGTTTATTAGGTTTGAAGGTTGGAGATGTAGCAACAGTTGAAGTACCAGCAGGTCAAATAGAATTTGAAGTTTTAGAGGTTTCACGATAAGATTTCCAGGTTATGTGCGGTATGCCATAACCGCATTTAAGTTATAAAGCTCCTTTTAAGGGGCTTTTTTAATTTATGAGTCAAAATATATGGGTTAAATTATTTATTAAATGTAAAGTTTTTAATAAGTTTTCGTATGCTGGCTTGGTATATAACTGTATAATAGCTTGAGGATTATTTTAAGACGGATGAAGCTTTTAAAATGCGTCACAGATGTAGAGAAATTTGTTATCTTTGTTTCACACGATTGTTTAAGTAGTTTATGTCTACAATTTTTTCAAAGATAGTTGCTGGAGATATTCCAGCGTATAAAGTAGCTGAAAGTAACGATTATTTAGCATTTTTGGATGTTAATCCACTAACTGAAGGTCACGTCTTAGTAATACCTAAGAAAGAAACAGATTATATTTTCGATATTCAAGATGATGAATACATGGGAATGTGGGTATTTGCAAAAATAGTAGCCCAAGGAATAAAGAAAGCTTATTCATGTAAGAAAGTTGGCGTAGCAGTAGTTGGTTTAGAAGTCGCTCACGCGCATATTCATTTGTTGCCAATTAATCATGTTCATGATATGAATTTTGAAAAAACTAAACTAACATTGGAATCTTCCGTACTAGAAGAGATTGCAGATCATATCCGTGAAGCGATTTCCTCCATTACCAATCCTTAATTTTTTATTATCAAGGAATTTATTAAGTACGATAAGAGAGATATTATTTATAAACAATTAAGGAAAATTACTTAAGAATATGCAAGAATATTTGTTGTCTTTTCAACAATTGCTAGATGCGGAATACCTGTTAAGCCATGGCGGCTTCTACATTGTTTGTTTAATTGTTTTTGCGGAAACCGGATTGTTCTTTGGTTTCTTTTTACCTGGAGATTATTTGTTGTTTTTAGCTGGATTATTTTGTGCATTAAATAAAATTGATGTCGATATTGTTACGCTATTTTTCGGGATATTAATTTCTGGTATTCTCGGCAATTTTGCGGGATATTGGTTTGGGAATCGAGCAGGTCCAATGCTCTTTAAACGAAAAGACTCCTTCCTCTTCAAACGTAAATATGTGATTATGGCGGAAGAATTTTATCAAAAATATGGAGGAACAGCTTTAATAATAGGTCGTTTTGTACCTATTATTCGTACATTTGCACCCATATTTGCAGGAGTTGTACAACTAAATTTTAAAAAGTTTGTCATATATAATATTTTGGGAGCCT
Source organism: Sphingobacterium sp. (assembly GCA_036781025.1). Classification (GTDB taxonomy): domain Bacteria; phylum Bacteroidota; class Bacteroidia; order Sphingobacteriales; family Sphingobacteriaceae; genus Sphingobacterium. Next base: position 36,672 of record DAIQBS010000036.1, read on the forward strand.
TATTATGGGTTTCTTTATTAACATTGACAGGGTATTATTTAGGTGTTAAATTTCCTGAGATAATTAATTACGTTGAATTTATTATTATTGGATTAATAGCCATTGCTTTTCTACCTATTGTTATAGCTTTAATCAAGAGATGGCTTAAAAATAGAAAAACAAATAAAAACGAAACAAACAAACTGTAAAAAATTAATGAGTACACAACATCCTTGGCACCAAGTCTCTCCTGGAGATGACCTACCTAATTCCGTAAATGCCATTATAGAAATCCCAAAAGGTTCTAAAGCGAAATATGAAATTGATAAAGATAGCGGGTTAATTAAGTTAGATAGGGTACTTTTCTCATCTGTCATGTATCCTGCAAATTATGGATTTATACCTCAAACTTATTGCGATGATAAAGATCCATTGGATATTTTAGTGCTATGTTCTGTGGATGTATATCCAATGACATTAATTGAAGCAAAAGTAATCGGAGTCATGCACATGATTGACGGAGGTGAACAAGATGATAAAATTATAGCAGTTGCTAAAAATGATATGTCTGTAAATTATATCAATGATTTGTCAGAACTTCCCCCTCATACGATGAAAGAAATCGTAAGGTTTTTCCAAGACTATAAAGCCTTAGAAGGTAAAAACGTGTCGATTGAAAATCTATATGGTCGTAATTATGCTCAAAAAGTGATTATGGAGAGTGTGGAGTTATATAATAACGAAATAAGAAATAAATAATTTCTACCATTTTTTTAAAATATTTTAGTCCCTATTGATGATAGTTTCTACCACAATAGGGATTAATCTTATAGTCAAAAGTTGATTTCACTGATCGTTTGAGATCATCCTTATAAATTGGATATTAGCCACTTTTATAAAATAATTTTTAGAAGCGGCCTCATATTCTAGAATGTTTAATAATAAAACTATAAAAAGTTTATTCTGTTTTTATAACTTTAATACTTATCTAGAATAGGATATAGTTAGTATAAAAGATTTAACTTATTAAGTAAAAAGGGAGTTGTTGACATATTAATATCGTTAAAGTATATTTAATAAATAATAACATTACAAAGAATAAATATAATAACCTAAAAACATGGCAATTGACATATTTTGGACCATTTTTCTAGTACTTGCTAATGGTTTTTTCGTTGCTGCTGAATTTGCTATAGTAAAGGTCAGGGCATCGCAGATTGAATTACAAGCTAAATCTGGTAGTAAGGTAGCAAAAATTGCAAAAAACATAACAGATCATCTGGATGGTTATTTAGCCGCTACCCAATTGGGAATCACCTTAGCGTCCTTGGCTCTTGGTTGGGTTGGTGAAGCGGTGATGACGCAAATAGTTCATGAAATTTTCGGGGTTTTTAATATTGAATTGTCGGGAAAATTGGCGACCAATTTAGGTCATGTCCTCGCCTTTAGTATCATTACCTTTCTTCATATTGTTTTTGGTGAATTGGCTCCAAAATCAATTGCTATCCAAAAGCCTGTAGCAACAACCATGAAGATTGCCTTGCCTCTTCAATTTTTCTATTATATATTCAAACCTATCATTTGGTGTTTGAATGGATTCGCAAATGCTTTATTAAAATTAATTGGCATTCAAGTGAATTCTCATGAAACGAACCATTCTTCTGAGGAATTACAATATTTATTGGAAAAGGGAAAGGAAAGTGGAGCTTTAAATAATTCTGAACATGAATTAATTAAAAATGTGTTTGATTTTAATGAACGTATAGTCAAAAACATCATGGTTCCTCGAACTAAAATTGTTGCTGTGAATCAAGATGATTCTGCGGAAGATTTTATTAATACAGTTACTGAAGAAGGTTATTCGCGGATTCCGATTTATAGTGAAAACATAGATCAAATTATTGGTGTGGTACATACAAAAGACATACTGCCTTTAATTGTAAAGGGCAAGGAGGTTGTGTTAAGTAACATCATGCGTAAGCCATATTTTATTCCTGAGACTAAAAAGATCAATGATTTAATGACGGAGTTTCAACAAAAGCGAATTCAAATAGCTTTTGTGTTGGATGAGTTTGGCGGAACAGCAGGTATGGTGACCTTGGAAGATATTGTTGAAGAACTGGTAGGGGAGATTCAAGATGAATATGATGAAGAAACACCGGTAGTAGAACAAATATCTGAAACAGAATTTATGGTAGATGCAGGTGCTAGTGTTCATGATGCAAATGGATATTTACCATTGGAATTGCCGGAAAGTTCTGACTATGATACTGTAGCCGGTTTGGTTAGTCATTTATTCGAGAAAATACCGGATGTGGGAGATTCAACGGAAGTATTGGGTTATCGATTTACGATCATTAAGAAAACGCAGCAAAATATCGAGTTTGTCAAATTGGACTTAATTGAGACACCAAACGATATATCTACTGATTAAACTTAGGTGTAGTGCATTTATTTTACACAGCAGACATACAGGCAGAACAAGAAGCTTACCAACTTTCCGAAGAGGAAAGTAAACATGCCGTTCGTGTATTGCGATTGACTGTTGGTGATCAAGTTCATTTGATCGATGGTGTAGGAGGGTATTATGAAGCGGAAATAATTGATGCTCATCCCAAACGTACCTCATTGAGGATACTAAATTATCAGGGGGATTATCAAAAACCTAATTATCATTTGCATATTGCTATTGCCCCAACAAAGAATATAGACCGGATAGAATGGTTTCTGGAGAAAGTTACCGAAATTGGTATCCATGAAATTACGCCAATAATCTGCGATCATTCAGAACGAAAAGATGTCAAGGTCGAACGATTAAATAAAGTTGTTATATCTGCCATCAAACAGTCTCTAAAGGCCTATATTCCTAAAATAAATGAACCAATAAGTTTAAGTTCATTTTTAACTAGATTTGCAGACAAGTCAACTACATTAAAAGCAATTGCTCATTGTGAAGAGGGGATGAAGAAAGAATACCTTCAAGAGGTTTTTCAAAAGCAAAAGGAGTATTTAATTTTGATTGGGCCAGAAGGTGATTTTTCACCCAAAGAAATAGCATTAGCCTTATCAATGGGCTATGTACCTATTTCATTGGGTGATGCACGTTTGAGAACGGAAACGGCAGGATTATACGCTTGTCTAGAAATTGCGCTTTTAAATCGTTAATTAATTATTACTGCATCAACGATTTGAATTTCTGAGTTTCCTTTCAGAGGTTCAGGGTTAAAAACCATCTTACCTTTAATTTTTATCGGTTCATCTGTATATTTTACGCTTCCTTTTTTCATGAATATTTCTACCATGGGTGGAATACCATTCGTTCCACAAAATTGGCATTGCGTGATGGGTAATACGGAAAGCATGTAGGTGCTGTGATTTCTACCAGCTACCAAGGGAACAATATAGCCTGGTAATTCTACTATGGTATTTTCCAATTTCTTTAATACAGGCGGATAAGAAGGGGTATAAATCTTTTTATTTCCTTGAGTGGTTACTTTATACATCATTTTATCAATAGCTTCCCAAGTATCATTCATCATAGGAGTATGGTCAGGAACTTGTTGCTCATTGTAATTGCCTATTTGAGCATGTGCGAAAGTACAGGTGAGGGACAGGAAAAGAATTCCTAAAATTATTTTCTTCATATTATTTATTACCTAAGATTGTTGAAATTGTAGTTTGATATGCCTTTAGGGCAGGTAAAATTGATGCGATTATTCCTATCAAACAAGCCACTAATAAAATTAACCATTCCATTGGATATACATTAAATGCATTGATGAAATCACCGCTCTGACTCGTTTGAGTACCTATATAATAAAGTCCAATGTGTCCGAGTAAAAGTCCAAGTAAACCTCCAATACAAGTTATCACTAAGCCTTCGACAATCAATAAATTGAATAGTTTAAATTGGCTAGCACCCATAGCACGCATAATGGCTAAATCATATTGGCGGTCTTTTAAAGCATTATATAAACTGATAAAAACACTTAAGCCAGCAATCAGCATGATGACATAAGCCAATATTTCTAATGAATCTATACCTACACCTAATAAAGAAAATAACCTTGCAGATTCCAATGCTGGAGAAGCGGCTTGCATACTTGTAGATTGATTGACCATTTTAGGAATTACGCCGATCGCCGCTGGGGTTCTATACTTTATTAATAAAGCTGTTATTTCTAATCCTTTATTTTGCATCACATCATCTGCAATGCTTTTCACAAAACCGTTTTCTCTTGGCTTTTCTGTTACTAAAGTTTCTTCTTTATTTTCAGTTAAAGGTTCAGTAGCAGACGATGCTGAAGAAGATTCATGTACATGATCGTGCTCATGCTTGTGATCGTGTTCCGCATGGTCATGTTCTTCGTTCGAATGATTGTGGGCGTCGTGATTATGCTCCTGATGGTCTGCATGGTCATGATTATGCTCATCATGATTATGTTCTTCATGGGCAATTCCATGAACATCCCATACACTTTCTAAATTACTTAAAATCAATTTATCCACGATAGAGCCAGAAGGTTTTAGAATACCAACTACTGTGAATGGATGTTCATCGTGGATATGTGCGTTTTCAGCAAGTCCATGAGCGCCTAAAACCTGATCACCTAGTTTTAAATTATTTCTATTAGCAGTTTCACTACCAAGTACAATTTCATAACTCTTGTTCCAAATTCTACCTTCAGCTATTTCCAGTTCATACATGGTCAAGAAGGTGCTATCAGTCCCTACAATTCGATGACCTTTAAAATTATCACCTAATGAGATTGGCACTGCCATATCAATCATTGGATTACCTTTCAATTGATCCGCCTCCGATAAGAGAATATTTCCAGTTGGGTTATCTACATGATATAATGCACTTAAAATGAGTTGAAGAGGAGAACCTTTCGCTCCAACGACTAAATCAACTTGTTTGCTGTTGT